>JANQQC010000062.1 GCA_028285145.1 Hyphomonadaceae bacterium | reverse complement strand
AATTTTACAATCTCAAGGCAGAGCACCGGCCAGTAGAAGACGGGCACATAGTCAAACCATTCGGAGATCATCTGGCGATCCATGCATGGAGTATACGCCGAGCCATTAGGGGGTCGGATAAGGTTTGGGTGATTTGTCAGGCCCGCCCATCGCGGCGCGGGCCGGACTCTCCGGCAGTTACTTGGGAACAGGCGGCATGAGATCCCGGATCAAGGCCGGGATGAGCGGGGTCGAATTGCGGGGATAAGGGCGTCGCTTGGCTGAATAGCTGGGGGCTATCGATTCCATAAAATCCATCGATTGGAACTTTTGATTGGGGCTCCCGATCTCAAGGGCTCAGCAAGATGGAGCCCTTGATGCAAAGACGACTTGAAGCCCTGCAGCGCCTGCACCGGGAACTCGATCAGCGGATCGCCCGCGCCGGGCGCGAACCGTCCGCGTGCTCGGTGTCGCTTTATGCGATGAAGCGGGACCGGTTGCGGCTGCGAGACCAGATTTCACGACTATCTCAGCCGGCCGCCTAGGCCAGCCGGGATCGGGAAGGCTGGCGACAAGCCCCTCCTAGTCGCCAGCCGACCCACCCCATTCTGCTGGGCGCTTGTCGAGGAAGGCTTTGATGGCTTCCTTGTAGTCCGGCTGTTTCACCATTTCGCTGAGCAGGGTGTTGGCCTCGCGAACCGACGCGCCGACATCGCGATGGAAATCGAGATAGGTTTGCCGCTTGGACTGGCGCAGCGCTTCCGGGGAAACGCGGGCGATCAGGTCTTCGGCATAGGTGCGCACTTCGGGCATCAGCTCATCCGGCGGCAGGAGGCGGTGGATGAGGCCGATCTCGTGCGCCTCGTCGGTGAGGAATTTGCGGCTGGAGAGCAGCAGCTCAACCGCGCGCGAGCCGCCAATGAGGCGGGGCAGCAGCCACGACAGGCCGTATTCGGCGGGCAGATTGAGCGGGCCATGGGCGGTGGTCAGCTTTGCGCCCGGCACGGCGAAGCGGATGTCGGCAAAACAGGCGAGGACGAGGCCTGCGCCGGCGGCCGCGCCGTTTATGGCGGCGATGACCGGCTTTGACAGCGCGAAGTGGTAGGCGAAGTCTTCGCGGAATTCAGAGACCTCTTCGGAGCCGGGCGTGACCATGTCTGGCGCGGTGCCGGCATCGTAGCCGCCCTTCTTTGAGTGGCCGTCGAGCGCCTGGCTGTCGCCGCCGACGCAGAAGCGCTCGCCCGCGCCGGTGACGATGATGGCGCGCACGCCGGGGTCTTCATCGGCCTGTTTGAGGAGGTGGCGATACTCGGTGTGCATCCGCCCCGTCCATGCATTGCCGCGATGGGGGCGGGAGAGGGTGATCGTCGCGATCTTGTTGTCGACGGCGTACGTGGTGGTTTTCAGGTCCATGGGGAAAGGGTTCGAGGAGATGGCGAGCGGCGTCAAGTTTTGGTGCGATCTCAATTACTTGCGTCACCCTCGACGGGCATAGCCCGTCTGAGGGCCCAGCTCTGAACAGGTGGCCTATGACTGAATTGAGGGAATCCGAGATGGGCCCTCAGACCGCTGAAGCGGTCGAGGGTGACGCTTAAAACAGACACCGCTAGGAAACGGGATGGCCAATGAAGACAGGATCATTGCCGTTTACATGATGGCGAACCGTAAGAGCGGGACGCTCTATACGGGCGTCACGGCTGACCTTGTGACACGCGTTCTCGAGCATCGTGAGGGGCGAGGCGGCGCGTTCCCGAAGAAGTGGGGCTGCACGCGGCTGGTCTGGTTCGAGATACATGAGCTGATGTCGGCGGCGATAGCGCGGGAGAAGTCGGTCAAATCCTATCGCCGGGCGAACAAGATTAATTGCATTGAGGCGGCGAACCCGGATTGGGATAATCTCTGGTTTCAGATCACGGGATAAGTCTATCCATGATGCGTCACCCTCGACCGCTTCAGCGGTCTGAGGGCCCATCTCGAATACTTTCAAATCGTACCGGCGGACCTGTTCAGAGATGGGCCCTCAGACGGCTTCGCCGTCGAGGGTGACGCGTGTGGGGAGATTGGGGTGTCCGACCGGCATCCGCCCCGTCCACGCATTGCCGCGATGGGAGCGGGAGAGGGTGATGGTCGCGATCTTGTTGTCGACGGCGTAGGTGGTGGTTTTGAGGTCCATGGGCGGAGGGCTGAGAAGATGGAGAAGGGCGTCAAGCCTTTAACCTGTTTTGACTGAGTGAGATTACGCTAGGTCGCAATACTCGCTACAGTAATCTTCGTTATTTCAACAATGTTCTCTGCGGATGCATAGACGAAGTACATGGAACCGATAGCGAATAGGCCGCCAACGATTATACGAACGACGACGTTGGATCGGTTTGTTCTGGAATAGTCAAAAGCGATGGTGCGCGACTGCCATTCTTTGTCTGACATTTTTCTGCGAGCGAGCAATGCATGAACTGAGGTTGCTGTGTCTGAGTCTATGGTTGCGCCGTCATCAGCCAGATTTTGAAGTGCTTCGGCAAAAGTCTCAGGTTGGCCGGCATTCACGGAACCTGGCCTCAATGCATCAGCAGTGAACAGACGATGGATAATCGAAACCGCATATTTCTGATCATCGTGACTACGGGATTTCGCCGTTACTTTTCTTGATAGTTCTTTTTGTGAAAGGTCTTCGGCGGTAGTTAGGACTGCGAGCTGATTACCTCCCCACCGCAGAAAAGGTGCGCGAGCAAGTTGGAGAGCAAGCCGATCAAAATTTTCTTCTGGCCACGTCCTAAAGGCTTCGTCGGTGTAGCTCTCGATACTACCACCATGACGCTTGATAATGTCAGGACACTTCCAGCTGTAGAGTAACTGCCCAGCGGACAGGGCGATAAGACTCCAATAGAGCCATAGCGGTTTCTCTAAGGAAAAATACTCTTTGAGAAAGTCTTGGTAATAGACAAACTGGGCGACGATTGGCGCTAGGATGACCAATTTCGCCAAGGCCGTGTTACCGAAAACAGCCAAATGGCTCCATTTTGGTATTAGCGCCTTAAACATCCACCTCCGCCTCGAGCGCATTGTCCTGAATGAACTCGCGTCTGGGTTCCACGATGTCGCCCATTAGTCTTGAGAACATGTCGTCAGCTTCGTCGACATGGTCGACTTTGACCTGCAGGAGGGTGCGGGCGTTGGCATCGAGCGTGGTTTCCCAGAGCTGGTCGGCGTTCATTTCGCCAAGACCCTTATAGCGCTGAATCTTCAGGCCTTTCCGGCCAGAGGCGAGCACGGCTTCGAACAGGGAGACCGGGCCGTGGACGGTGAACTCGCCCTCTTTCTCATGGCGCAGCACGGCGGGCTGCTCGTACATCTCACGGATGCTATCCGCGCGCTCATTGAGGCGCATGGCATCCTGGCTGGCGAGCAGGCCGGCATCGAGCACGGACTTGTCTTCCACGCCGCGCACGGTGCGCATCAGGGTCAACGCGCCATTCTCGAAGCTGCCTTCCCAAGTGTCCTCGCCCTCTTCGGCAATGCGGTTCAGGCGCTCTGCAGTAGCCTTTGCGGCGTCGTCGCCCGCGCCCGGGGCCATCGCGCCGGCAAGGGCGGCATGCTCCACCAGATCGCCCGGCGCGCGCAGGGAGAGGCGCCACAGGGCCTGTTTGAACAGGGCGGCCTGACGGACGCGGTCCCGCAGGTCTTCGCCGCTGATCTGCTGGCCATCGCCGAGGATGAGCGTTTCGCCGCTCGTGCCTTCGTCGATCAGGTAGGCGTCGAGTTCGGGATCATCCTTGATGTAGCGTTCCGAGCGGCCGCGCGAGACTTTGTAGAGTGGCGGCTGGGCGATGTAGAGATAGCCCTTCTCGATGACTTCAGGCATCTGGCGATAGAAGAAAGTGAGCAGCAGCGTGCGGATGTGCGCGCCGTCGACGTCAGCATCCGTCATGATGATGATCTTGTGGTAGCGCAGCTTCTCAATGTCGAACTCGTCGCGGCCAATGCCGGCCCCGAGCGCCATGATCAGCGTGCCGACCTGATCTGAGGAGAGCATCTTGTCGAAGCGGGCGCGTTCCACATTCAGGATCTTGCCGCGCAGGGGCAGGATGGCCTGATTTTCGCGGGAGCGGCCCTGCTTGGCGGAGCCGCCGGCGGAATCCCCCTCAACGATGAAGAGTTCGGATTTGGCCGGGTCTTTTTCCTGACAGTCGGCGAGCTTGCCGGGCAGGGAGGTGATGTCGAGCGCGGTCTTGCGGCGGGTGAGTTCACGCGCCTTGCGGGCGGCCTCACGCGCGGCGGCGGCCTCCACGATCTTCTGCATAATGTTCTGAGCTTCTTTTGGATGCTCTTCGAACCATTCCGCCAGCTTCTCGTTCATCAGGCTCTCGACCACGGGACGCACCTCGGAGGAGACGAGCTTGTCCTTGGTCTGGGAAGAGAACTTCGGGTCGGGGACTTTGACCGACAGGACGCAGGTGAGCCCTTCGCGGGCATCGTCGCCCGTGATGTCGACTTTCTCTTTTTTGGCCGCGCCGGTCTCGGCGGCGTATTTGTTGATGATCCGCGTCAGCGCGCCACGGAAGCCGGCCAGGTGCGTGCCGCCATCGCGCTGGGGGATGTTGTTGGTGAAGCAGAGAACGCTCTCATGGTAGCTGTCGGACCATTCAAGGGCCGCCTCGACCGTGATGCCGTCTTTCTCGCCGATGGCGTAGACAGGCTCAGGAATGAGGGCCGTGCGCTGCTTGTTGAGGTGTTCGACGAAGGCCTTGACGCCGCCTTCGTATTGCAGCGTGGTTTCGTACGGCTCCGGGCCGCGCTCGTCGCGGAAGATGATTTTCACGCCGGAGTTCAGGAAGGCGAGCTCGCGCAGGCGGTGTTCCAGCGTCTTGGCGTCGTACTCGGTCATCGTGAAGGTGGATGAGGAGGCGAGGAAGCGCACGGCTGTGCCGGTATAGGGATAGCCGTCCTCTTTTTCGGGACTGTCGCCGATTTCGGTCAGCGGGGCTTCTGTGCGGCCGCCATCGACGAAGCGAACTTTGTATTCCTTGCCATCGCGGTGAATGGTCAGGTCGAGCCAGTCCGACAGCGCGTTGACAACGGACACGCCGACGCCGTGCAGGCCTCCCGAGACTTTGTAGGAGTTCTGGTCGAATTTGCCGCCCGCGTGGAGCTCGGTCATGATGACTTCGGCGGCGGAACGGTTCTCGGTCGGGTGCATGCCGACGGGAATGCCGCGGCCATTATCGGTGATCTCGGCGGAGCCGTCCGGCAGCAGCGTGACGGTGACACGGTCGGCATGGCCGGCAAGGGCCTCGTCGATGGCATTGTCGACGACTTCGTAGATCATGTGATGCAGGCCGGAGCCGTCATCGGTGTCGCCGATATACATGCCGGGGCGCTTACGCACGGCCTCAAGGCCTTTCAGGACCTTGATGGAGTCGGCGCTGTATTCCGGCTCGTTCTTCCCTGCGCCGCCGTTTTCCGGCGTGTCGTTTTCGGCCTCAGCCATGCCTCGTCCAATCCTTTGAGAATCAAAGGAAAAGTGTATCGGATCGGGGGTCAAAAGGGAAACTTTGAGCCCTGTTTTGGGGGAGTTTTTTACAGTGCAGTTTTTGGGCTGAAAAACTCACTAAAAACAGTGTTTTATGTGTTGCAAATTGGTCTCATAAGGTGAGTGATTTCGGCTCAGCGGAATCAGCCGCGCGCAGGGCATGAAATCAGGCTCTGAATTGGCTCTTCAGCGCGCCGAACCGCACGCTTACGCCATGACCTCAGCCGCGCCTTCCGTGACCTCGACGCGCTGGGCGCGGTCCTCAAAGGCATCGAACAGGAAGCGTTCCGTGCCTGTGAGCCAGGCCTGGCCCGGCAGGGCTGAGAGTTCGTCATAAAGGGCAGCGCGGCGGTCTGGGTCGAGGTGGGCGGCAGCTTCGTCCAGAAGCAGGAGCGGGGCCGGCGCGTCGTGCGCGGCGGCGGCAAGTGCCTGAGCGGAGGCGAGGATCAGCCCAATAAGAAGGGCTTTCTGCTGGCCGGTAGAGGCTTCCCGCGCGGGCGCGCCGGTCGGGCGGTGCATGACGGTCAGGTCTGAGCGGTGTGGCCCGGACAGGGTGCGGCCCGCGGCGATGTCGCGCCGGCGGCCTTCGCGCAGGGCATCGGCGAGGGACTCAGCGATGGTGGCAAGGTCTGGCGTGCTGGCGGCGGTGATCTCCGTGTCGCCCTCCAGTGCGATGTCAGCTTTCGGGAAGTGGCCTTCCGGGCGGGCGTTGACGCTGTCCTGCAGTGCGCGGAGGACGCGGACCCGGTTGGCGGCGATCTCGGCACCGGCCTCAGCCATTCGCCCTTCAATGGCATCGGCCCATGCCGGATCGATGAAGCCGCGCTCCAGTAGGGCGTTGCGCTCACGCATGGCCTTTTCATAGCGGGAGGATGTCGCCCCATGAGAGGGGACGTGCGCCATGACCTGCCGGTCGAAGAAACGCCGCCGCTCCGACGCGCCGCCGCGAAAGACGCCGTCCATGGTTGGCGTCAGCCAGACGATGCGGATGAGTTCTGCGAGATCTGAGGCGTTGGCTGGTGCCCCATCGATACGAACCTGTCGTTTTGCAGTATTGCCTGATGTGTCGAGACCGACGCCGATGCGCCGGTCTTCAAGCTCACCGGAAACAGTCCAGCCTGCCTCGGCATCATGGCGCGTCATGTCAGCGAGCCCCGCAGAGCGCAGGCCACGGCCGGGGCCGAGTTGGGAGATGGCTTCGAGCAGGTTGGTCTTGCCTGCGCCGTTTGCGCCATAGAGGCAGACATGCCGCCCATCGAGCGCGAGATCGAGTGCGGCGTAGTTGCGGTAATCCGTCAGGCGAAGCCTGGTGAGTGCCGTCATACCCTCAGAGGCATCAACACATAGCGCGCCGAGGCATCGCCCGGATCAAGAACGAGCGCCGGGGACGCGGGGTCGTTGAAGAGATATTCGGCCTCGTCCGCTTCGATCTGTCCGGCCACGTCGAGCAGGTAGCGCGCATTGAAGCCAATCTCCATCGCGTCCGCGGTATAGTCGGCTTCAATTTCCTCAGAGCCCTGACCGGTTTCTGCGTGGTTTACGGCAAGCGTCAGACGGCCATCATCGAGCGCCAGCTTCACGGACCGTGACCGTTCGGTCGAAACGGTAGACACGCGATCGACGGCCTCCTCGAAGGCCTTGTTGTTGATGACAAGCTTCTTCTCGTTCGCCTTTGGGATGACGCGGGCATAGTCCGGGAAGGAGCCATCGATCAGCTTGGACGTCAGCACCGCACGCCCGGCATGGACCACGATCTTCGTGTCAGAGATGGCGAGTGTGACGTTGCCTTCGACGTTGTCGATCAGGCGACGGGCTTCAGCGACTGCCTTGCGGGGCACGATGACGCCCTCAAGCGCTTCCGCGCCTTTCGGGGCAGGGATCTCCGCAAGGGCGAGACGGTGCCCATCGGTGGCGACGGTGCGCAGGGCACGGCCGCCATCGTCTGTTTCCGCTGCATGGAGATAGACGCCGTTCAGATAGTAGCGGGTCTCCTCTGTGGAGATCGCAAAGCGCGTCTTGTCGATCAGGCGACGCAAGTCTTCGGCGTCGACCTCGAAGTTTGTCGCACCATCATCGCTGGCCATGGTCTGGAAATCGGAGGCGGGCAGGGTGGGCAGCTTGTAATTCGAAGCGGAGCCGGCGCGCACGGCGAGACGCTGGTTCTCGGGAAGATATTCCAGCTCGACCTCAGCGCCGCCGGGCAGCTTGCGAACAACGTCGAACAGCGTTCCGGCGGGAGCTGTGATCTCGCCGGCATCGGTCACTGTTGCGTCCGCGCTATCGACCGCTTCGATATCAAGGTCCGTCGCTGTCAGCGTGACGGCTCCGTCCTTGGCGGAGATCAGGATGTTAGAAAGGATCGGGATCGTGTTGCGCCGCTCGACCACGTTCTGGACATGGGAGAGCGCGTTGAGCAAATCACCGCGTTCGATTGTCAGTTTCATCTATCGGCCTGTCGGTTGGGGTGGGAGGCACCCGCTGGAAATCGCTTGCCCGACTCATAAGGAATCGGCCCGCCGTTTCAGATCAGGCGGGCCGACACACTTAGGGAATTCTGAGAAAATGCAAGCCCTGAGACCGGCGCATTTGGGGAATCAGCTGGCCCCGCCAGCCTGCATGTCGTGAATAGCCTCCGTCAGGCGGTCCACATCGCGGATCAGCTCTCCATCCGACTTCAGGTTCTTTGACACTTTGCGGAAGGAATAAATCACGGTCGAGTGGTCTCGGTCGCCGAAATACTTGGCGATCTGAGGGTAGGATTTCGGCGTCATCGTGCGGCACAAATACATCGCGATCTGGCGCGGATAGACGTAAGCTTGTGCCTTCGAGGCGCTTTCCAGATTGCTCTTGGTCACGCCAAACGTAGCAGCGGCGGCGCGCTTGATCAGGTCGATTGACGGCGGACGCATCTCCCCGGCCTGACGGCGAATGACGGTGTCGAGCATTTCCATTGTGATCGGTTCCTTCCCGAAGCAGCTTTCTGTCTGCAGACTCCACAATACGCCACATAACTCCCGGCCCGGCCCACGGACCCGGCTGAGAATACGAGAGACCATCTCGTCGGTGAGCACGAAGTTGGGATCAGACTCTGCGATCATCGCTTCATGCTGGCGCAGGATCGCTGCGCGCATTTCATCGTCGGGAGCCTCGACCGCGACGGTGGCGGCCCCGCGCAATTCGTTCATCAGGCTTCCGGACAGGCCACGCAGATCGCCGGGCGCTTCATCGGCGGTGAGGACGACGCGTCCACCCTGACCGGTGACCGCGCGGATGTTTGCGAAGAACGCCTGGTCGGTCCCCTTCTTGCCTTTGATCCATTGCAGATCGTCAATGAGGACAAGGTCGCTGTTGCGCAGCTTGGCCTTCAGAGCGCGCGTGTCCCGCTCCTGAGCACCCTGCACGTAGGCACTCATGAACTCCTCTGCCGTCATGTAAGTGACGCGAATAGAGCCGCTGGCCAGAGCCTCGTTTTCGATGGCGCGGAGAAGATGAGTTTTGCCGACGCCCTGACGGCCGGAAATGAAAAGAATGGGAGCAGGGGCCTGACCGGCTGCGATGCGGCGGCCGGACTCAACCGCCCGCGTATTCGATGGACCGACGATGAGCGTATCGAAGGTCATCTGCGGGGCCGCGCCTTTGACGGTCTCCTCAGCTGTTTCTGCAACCGCCCAGGGATCCTCAACAATGCTCAGGAGAGATTTTGGTGCACGCTTCCAACAGACAAAGCGCAGGTCTCGCTGCTTGTCATCTTCAGCCATCCACGCGTCACGGATAGCGCGTTCATAGTCCCGCTTGATGCGGCCGAGTGTGACCTGATCCCGGACAGCGATGACAGCCTTGTCGTGCACTTCAGCCACGAAGCGAAGGTCGGCAACCCATTTACCGAACATCTCTTCACCGATGGAATTGCGCATCCGCTCCTGAACAGAATCCCAGATCTTATGCGCGCCGCGATTGCTGCCTGAGTGATCCCGGTTGTTTGAGTCTGAGTAGTTTCGACGAGTATTATTTTCGTGCTGGTCCATGCCCGGCATCGCTCCATTTTTTTATCGTTCTAAGCACCCCGCCGACACGCACGCTTCCTTCGCACCCGCTTGTGAAAAGCGGCCCATCTAACTCCGTGTGAGGAACAATGTATCGGACCTCTATTGTGTACGCGATTGGGCGGCATTCACGCAATCGGAGAATCACGTCGATTCGCTGCACTTTTTTGAACTTAGCTCTTGCGCCGGAAAATTCGTTTTTGAATCAGCGCCGTGATCTGAAGATTTAATTCACAAATATTTAACATTTTCAGGATCGAGAAGTGATCGAATGTTTACAGTTTCGAGCGCGCGCTGTCCTGACGAATGTAACAATGTCGTTTTGATGGCGTACCTTTCGCCAGACAAAGAAAACCGCCCTCAGCTTAAGCCGAGGGCGGTGACTTATTGTAAGTTTTGCACGTGTTCGGACGGGTTGGTCCGGTGTCAGGCCATCGCCTTGATGCGCGCAGACAGACGCGAAATCTTCCGCGCCGATGTGTTCTTGTGGAGCACGCCTTTGCTGGAGGCCCGCATGATCTCCGGCTGGGCTTCTTTGAAGGCTGCCTGTGCCGCTGACTTGTCGCCAGACTGGATTGCTTCTTCTACGCGCCGAATGAAAGTCCGCATCCGCGAGCGACGCGCCGTGTTGACCTCGGTGCGGCGCGCGATCTTGCGAACCATCTTCTTGGCTGATCTTGTATTCGCCATTGATAACTCCTGAGCCCCTTCGGGCGGAAACGGCGGAGATAGCCAAAGCCCCCCGCAGCGTCAACCGGTTCTCATCGCTGTCGACTGAGAAATGTGGGGCGATGCTTTTGGAAGAAGCGATCTGTTCTCCATGAAGCCGCGCTGACAGGTTTGCGGCCGCGATGATGTTGATGTGTGGAAGGTGGCTCCGCGAGTAGGACTCGAACCTACGACCGGGCGATTAACAGTCGCCTGCTCTACCAACTGAGCTATCGCGGAACACTGGCAGGCCGCTCAAATACCAGAAGCGGTTTTCGTGTCAAAGGCTGCTTTGCACCGCCGCACAAAAAAATGGCGGGAGCAAGCTCCCGCCGAGGCGTTGGGTGATGGTGGGTGTCTCCAAGAGAAGACAATGCAAAGGTCACCCGAAATGGTTAATCAGGTGTAAACCGGTGCGCCAAAATTGAAAAAAGATGGGATGGAGGCCCCGGCCGGAATCGAACCGGCGTACACGGATTTGCAATCCGCTGCGTCACCACTCCGCCACAGGGCCATTAGGTTGATATTGCTCGGCTTTTTCAAGTGGTGTCCGAGCCCTTAGACAATTTGTCCGCGTTCTTAGACTGAGTGAGCCATGCGGACAAGAGATCAAATGCGACGCCGGAGAGCCGTTTCGTGTCTCCGCGATCCGAGTATTTGCGCACCGTCTGACGCGATCTGGCCATGCCGGCGGACATCTGGGCCTCTGTCGCGCCCTCATCAGACATGGCCGCGCCGAACGTATGGTTGAGGCCCTTGAGAGTGAGGCCCGGCCCGATATCGCCGGCCTTCAGCAGGCGGTCCCGATGACTCATAAAGGCGCGGCGTAGCTGAGCGTACTTCGTCCATGGCAAACCGTCCGGCCCGTTGGTCACCATGATCGATGTCTCGATGCCCTCAAAGAGCGGACGCAGCGCGTCCGGTATCTTGATGTGATGCTCGCGGCCCGTCTTCCTGGCTTTGAGCAGGCCCCTGAATTCGCGCAGAGTGAGCGCCGGCAGCTGCTCGGGCCGGATGCCCATCAGTGCGAGGGCATAAGCGCGGGCGAGTCCGTCGTGCGGGGCGGTTTCAATCATAATCAGGACCTCGCTGACAGACCATGGCCGGTTGGCGCGCTCGCCGCGACTGTCGCGGGCAGGGGCCTTGACCGCCTTCCACGGGTTCGTTGTGACTTCGCCGTATTCGAGACCATAGGACCAAACCACCGAACAGGCGCTCATGATGCGAGTGGTTTGCGTTGCGCCGTGCTTGGCGGCCCAGCCATCGCGCAGGTCCCGCACGATATCGACGGTGATCGATTCCGGTGGCTCGCCGCTGATCATGCGGTCGTCAATCTTGGCGCCCGTGAGACGCGATAGATCCTTTTCGTAATCTTCGCGCGTCCGCTCTGCGAGCGCCGCAAAGGCCTTGCGGCCGCGCACAGACACCTCGTTGCGCTTATAGGCCGTGATGAGGGCCTGTACTGTGCCCTCGACGGGCTGGCCGGCGCGGACCTTAGCGAGGGCCAGCACGAAGGTCTCATTGCCATGCCATTCGCCATTGCGTTTGACGGGCAGGTCTTTCTCCGCGACATGCTCGCGCATGGATTGTTTGCTCAGCCGGTCATAGGCGTAGGTCTTGCCGTTGGCGGTGTAGGCCTTCACGCCGGTGAGCTTGATCCACATGACTAAACCTGAACGCGGCGAGGCTGGGTATCGTTGGCGGGCGTTAAGCCTGCGCGCTCATCCATCCATGCGTCAAGGTGCTTGGCTGAGACGCGCGTCTCGCGGCCGACTTTGAAAGTGGGGCCGTTATAGTGCTTTTCGAAGGTGTCGCGGGTCACGCGCAGCCGGACGGCGGCCTCGTCGAGGGTGAGGCCCTCGGCAGGGCCCGCATAAGGGGCGGGCTGAGTGCTCACTGGCTCGGCCGCGCGGCGTAGGTATTCAGTCCGCGATCGCGCGCAATCGTTTCAAGGTGGTCCAGCTTCTCGCTTTCGGATTTGGCGATGCGCTGCGCCATGGTGATCGCTTTGTCGCCGGCATGCGCGTACGGGTCGAAGCGCTTGCAGACCCTCAGCGTCGCCCGGCTGCAGCGGATGGCGGAGAGCAGCTGCGCGTCGGTCATGCCTGCCTCGGCAGGATTCCGAAGTCGGCCGTGAATTCACGCATGATGGATTCGGTGCCGATGAAAGAGGGGGCCATGGTCTGGCCCATGATCGACAGGAAGATACGGCCGGTCTGGGCGACCTCTTCCAGCTCGGCGGGCTCGAGTTCCCAGCACGACACGACCATGCCGCGATTACGGAACACGTGGAGGGCGGACACGTCATCCCGCCCGGGCGGCGCGGCCAGCGTGACGTTTGAGCCTGTGAAGTCGACACCGTAGGCCATTAGCGCAGCTCCCGGATTACGTCGACAATGGCCCAGATCGGCAGCACGACAGCGAGGGCGAGGATCGCGGCCGTGAGGCGAGGGTGGTGCGTGTCCTCACGGCGGGGCATCACGCCGCCTCATCCATGCTGGCTTTGTCTGCGCCGGTGAGGGCGTCGATCTCGGCCTGCGCCTTGTCGGCCGGGATGAATTTCGCTTCCGGCGGCACCCAGCCTTTCGGCAGGGCTTTCTCGAGGGCAGCGCGGGTGAGGGCCTCATCGCTTGGGTGCTTGAGGTCGATCTCATGGGCGTTGGCGAGGGCGAGCAGCTCTGGCAGGCCGTATGTCTTGAGGTGCTCGGCGTGATCGATCTTCGGGGACTTGATGTCCAGCAGGTCGGCAAGGGCGATCTCGATCGGGCCTGCGCCGGGCCCGGCACCCCAAGAGGCAGCGTAGGCCGTGAAGTCTGCGATCATAGCTGCAAGCAGGTTCGGTAGGTTGGGATTGACGGCAAGCCAAGCGAGCGCCTTGGTCCAGTCGGTGACAAGCGGTGCACCCTCTCTTACGACAAGCCCGGCATTTCTCGGCGCAACCTTGATCATGCTCTTCAGATGCTTGGCCGTGTGCGTCCATTCCGCAGCCATGCGCTCGAGGTTCTCGACATCAAGGGTGGCGCATTCTTGATAGAGGCCGGTCAGATCAGTGGCGTCATTGCCCTCGCCAAACTCGTGATCCGGGTCTTTCTCGGCATGAGTCAGGTAGGACAGGGCCATCAAAGCGAGGCCGATCTGAGGTTTATCGACCGCTGCCGCACCTAGACCACTGGCAAGCGTCGCACTGCGCGCCTTCCGGCCCGCCCCGTGCATCTTGTAGCTCCAGTGTGCACCGTGGTCATGATCGTCATCATTGGCGGCGTCGCTGATGCCCGCCTCGCGCATGGCTTTGGAGTTGACGCGCGGTGCCATGATCCGGATTTCCAGCGTGTTCCAGTTCACCGCCGCGACGGCACACCAGAACGGCTTTGTCGTCTTGGAGGGCAGGTCTGTGAACACGTCGCCGTCACCGGTTGTTGATTTCTGGTCCGGGGCTGGCCAGTCGCCCGGCCAGAACGAGCGCACCACTAGGCCGCCGCCGGCGAGCTTCAATTCCTCGGCCTTGGCTTCGACGAGTTCCTGCGCCTTGGCCTTCTGGAGTTCCTCGGCGAGGTCCTTATCGAGGCAAATCTCGGCCCGGCGATCGCCGGACAGGCGGCCCTCACGTTCGATATAGGTCTCGCGATCGAACGCCATGCGCGCCATGCGGACGCCCTGACGGTCGATCCAGTCTTTCAGTTCTGTCTCATTGCTCGGCGGGTTCCAAGCCTTGGCGATGTGCTCGCAGGCCTTTTGCTGCAGGTCCTCATGATGCCCGGCGAGGGTGCGGGCCATGGATACGGTGAGCACATTCTCGACGAGGGCCTGCTTGGCGGTCTCGCTCAGCTTGGTCGCCAGCGATATGCGCTGCTGCACGTTTCGGGCGGGGCGGCCGAGCGCCTCGGCGAGGTCCTTCGCGGTGCCGACGCCGCGCTCGACGGCGGCGGCGAGGGCCTCGCCTTCCTCGAGGGGGCTGATATCCTCGCGATCGGCATTCTCTGAGATGGCGGCGGTGAAGGCGGCGGCGTCATCCATGTCGCGGACATCGGCGAGGATGGTGCCGAATTCGAGATCGCGGATGCCGCGCTTTTCGCCGGTGAGCAGCATGGCGGCGCGCCAGCGGCGCTCGCCCGCGATGATCTCGAAGCGGTTGGCGTCGCTTGGGTGGGGGCGGACGAGGATGGCCTGTAGCTGGCCCTGTGCCTGCAGCGCGTCGGCGAGCGTGGCGATGCTGTCTTTGTCGAAGGTCTTGCGGGGGTTGAACGGGGAGGGCTCGATCATGGCGGCGACGATGGGCCGGGCCCCGTCCTGCTCGCCGCCGATCTGGACGCTGGCGAGGGCGGCCTCGCCTTCCTCTGTAAGGGCACCGTCTGCGGTGATCCAGCCGGCCGCTTCCTGCCGAGACATGGTGCGGGGGAGGTTTTTGACGGACAGGGCGGCCGCCTCGGCCAGCTGTTCTTTGGGTTGATCCGCTCCGCCGCGCTTGAGGGCGGCGAGTAGCGGGATGTTCGGCGTCAGCTGGGTGGCCATTGCGATCCTCGGAGGGGGTGTGCGGCGGGCCCGGGACAGGACCCGCCGCAGGGTTGAAGGGCACCGGCCGGGCCGTGCTGGGGGAGTAGGGGACCCATCGCCGACGGCACCCAGCGCACCGGGTGCGTCAACGGAAATACATGATATGGATAATCATGGTCAAGTAGAAAATCCATTAAGTGGATATGCAGCTTCTAGCTGAATGAATTTATCCAGCGAATCTTTAACCAACAGAGTGAGGTAAGCCGTACACGATGGCGCGTCCGCCAGTAGTGGCGAAAGACTCGTTGCTAATGCTGCTGTTGGGGGGAGGCTCGGCCTTAACCGTGCGCGCGTTACTGGTCGACCTGATCGACCGCGTCGGCGGTGGTGTCGCCGCGCAGGCTCTTATACGTGCTCGTCAGTACGCGCCGCTCGCGGGGGTGTGTCCGCAAGTAGTCGATCAGTTCCCGTTCCTCGTCAGATAGTCCGTCGCCTTCCTCAAAAAGGGCAGCGGGCGGCACACCGAAGAGGCGGGCAAGTTTGAGGATGGTGTCTGAGTTTGGGCTGGTAAATCCAGTCTCGTAGCGGGCCACGGTGGCTTGGCTCGTTTCCAGTGCCTCGGCGACTTCTTCCTGCGTGTATCCAGAAGCCTTCCGAACCTCGCTGATACGAAGTCCTCGGCTCTCGGAGAGCGGCTGTCGCGGCATATCCATCGCCGACAGTTTTGCCAGAACTGGTGGCGGTGTTTTAGGCCACGAGATGGATAAAACACACGAGCTGTATTGACAGTTTTCAGGAATCACATCTCCTCAATATCCACAAGATGGATAATTAGCAAAGTGATTCTTGCATGACACGATTGGAATTCGAGCGCCGCAAGCAAGAGCTGTTGATGAGCCAGCTTGCTGACATACTGGGCTGCGCGCAATCGACGGTGAGTCGGTTGTGTCATGGCAAGCAGAATCCGGGACGAGAAACCCGCCAAGCTATGAAGGCTTGGTCGGAAGGTCGTGTTCACGCCGGCAATTATGACGAGCTCGTTCCGCAAGACGAGGTCGACGAGGCCTTCGGAAAGGCGGCCTCATGACCGTCCGCCCTGAGGACTTCTGCAATGATTGCGGCTGGCCGGAAGAGTGCCGGTCCCGCCGGGCCTGCCGGCGGCGCGACCAGCATGAAGTCCGCGCGGCGGCGCTGCGCAACGATGTGGCCATTCAGCCAAGTCTCGATCGAGCGTTCGCCACCGGCGGACCCGTGGCAGAACCGAAGGGCGCGTCTGCGCCGATCGCCATTCAGGGCGGCGCATACGAAGTCCGGGGCGATCGCCTGATCCTGCACTTCAGCGACGTCGCCTTGCGGAGCAAGGCCCGATGACCGCCCGCACTGCCATCGGCCGCGCCGATTATGGCGAGGATGATCCGGAGCTCTATGAGACACCCTATGCCGCAACGCGGGCGCTGCTGGCGGCGGACCCGTTTTTCCGTCGCCGGCGGCGTATCTGGGAACCGGCCTGCGGGCCCGGCAAGATTGTGGCCGTGCTCGCGGGTGAGGGCCATGAGGTCCGCGCGTCTGACAAATACGATTATCGCGCGCGCTGGATGATGAAGGTCATCCGTCCTGTCTGGGGCAATGACTTCCTCGAGCCGCAATGCGCGCCGCATGGCGTGCAGGCGATCGTCACCAACCCGCCCTATTCGAAGGCGGCGGCCTTTGCGGCCGAGGCGCTGATCCGGGCCCCACGCGTCTATCTGTTGCTCGAGCTCGGCTTTCAGCAGGGTGGGCAGGGCTGCCCGCATCGTGACCGGCTGTTCGATGATGGTCACTGGACGGGATATTTCCCGCTGCGCGAGCGGTTGCAGGACATGAACCGTGATGGCTGGGCCGGGGAGGACGCCTCTCAGTCCCGCCGTCATGCGTGGTTTCGTTTCGAGCGCGGGGCCGATCGACCCTGGCCCGAAACCCGCCGGATTTCGATCAAGCCATTCATGGAGGACTGAGCCGATGGGCTATGGACATACCGGACTGACATTCAACGTGTTGCGCGAGGCCAATGAGGCGCGATTGCCGTTATTCCGGAACGCGCAGGGCGAGGTCGCCCATAGCGAGGAAGACGGCAGCGACTGGTCGCCGGCGCAATGGCTGCAGGCAGTCGTGGGCGAGCTGGGTGAACTGGCCAACATTATGAAGAAGGTCGATCGCGGCGACTTCACGCTCGAGGAAGCATTCGAGGACCTAAGCGACGAAGTCGCCGACGTTCAAATCTATCTCGACATCCTCGCCAAGCGGCTCGGCATCAATCTCGGCCTCGCAACCGAAGCGAAGTTCAACAAGACGAGCGCGAAGGTCGGTGCCGGCGTGCGGATCATGGGCGGGGACTGGCACTACGATATCCAGCTCGGTCGGGTGCCTGAGCACGTCGTGGAGTGAGTCATGACACGCCGCCATGACTACCACCGCCACGAATTCCAGCCCGGCCGGTCTGATCCGTCCCGGCGCTGGGCTGTCAGTGTGAAACAGCCCTTGGCGGCGATGCTGGCCACGGGCCGGGTGCGGCTGTTGCCGAAATCCGAAGCGCCGCCTGAGGACCTGATCGGCAAGCGGCTTGTGATTCATGCCGGGGCCGGGGATGTGCCTTATGCGCACATTCGCGAGGGGGCAGAGCGCAAGCTGAGAGATGCTTTCGGCACGTCGCCCAAGCTGCTTCGGCCATGGCTGCCGCGCGGCATGGCGATCGCTGAGGCGAACCTTGTCGGCGCGTTCCGGATTGGCCGCGTGATCGATGGCCGGGCGGCCTACTCTCCGCATGCCAAGCACGCCGCCTACTATCTCGGCGCATGGCGCGAGTTCGATGGCGATCCAGTGCTAGACGTTGGCGAGATCGAGGCCCGCTGGGCGTGGTGCCTGTCTGAGCCCGCGATCGTCAATGAGCGGGGTGTGCCGCTCAAGGGCGTTGGCGGGGTGTTCGACCTAGAGGGCGTGTGGCGCGAGCAGGTGGCCGAGGCCCTGCAGAAAGGCGCGGCGGCATGAGCGAGCTGGAGCGGATACTTGATGAGCTCAAGGCGCTGGCGCGGGCCGAAGCACGGCGCGAGCTGGCTGAAGCGATCACGCGACTGCGCCTCGAGGCTAACCGTGTGGTGAAGGTCGTTGACGCTCTCAACGCCCGGATCAGCGAACTCTCCGAAGCGGTGGAGAAGGTGCCCACGGATGAGCCTGCTACAGAACCTGCGACGCCGGCCAAGCCTGCAGCCGAGCCTGAGCGATCGCCGGCCGGGACGGGCCCGAACCGTTGGAAGGATCACGACAAGCGGCGAAAAGCGGCCGACGCGGACGCTGAGACCACTGACGATGACGACGTTGAGGAACGCCTCGGGCAACAGACCTTCGTCGACGGTGACTTACCACTGGCGAAAATCGGAAACGCGCTGAGGGGCGCGAAGCGGCAGGCGGTCCTCCAGCTGCTGGGCGACGGGAAGGCGCATCATAAGAGCGAGGTCATCTACCTGTTCTCGCCACCCATCAAAGAGAGCTATGCCGATGCGCTCATTTCCGATGTGCGCCGCGCCGCGAAAAAGCAGGACTGTGTCGTCATGCGGGACGGCACCTATTGGCAGCTGAAGCATCGGGGCGTGAAATGAGCGGGCTGGATTTCTCCGCCGCGATCGCTGCCGTCAAAGCGACGCTCGGCTTTGGCGATGTGGCCGCTGAGCTCGGTGTGCCCGGGTCCAGCCGCGAGGGGTGGGACTGCCCCAGCTGCGGCGGGCCGGGGACGTTGAAGGAACGCCCGGATCACAAAGGCGGCCGCTGCCGCGCCTGCGACAAGGGTTTCGACATTCTCGGCCTCGTTATGGACGTGGAGTCTGTCGGCCACGGGGCGGGGCTGCGCAGGCTGCAGGACCTCGCAAGCGAGACGCCGGACCCCGGCTCGGGAGATTTGTTCGGGGGTGGCCGTGATTGATCTGACGCGCTTCGGCGGCTGGCATTGGGCAGAGATTGAGCTTGATCAATCGGCCGGGGATGCGGATCGGCCGCCGCGCATTGTGCCGGCAGTCATAAATGGCCCAATCGGCATTTCGATCGGTGGTATGTTTGGCTTTGAAGCTTGGTGCCTGCAGCACCTGCCAACCGGTTATCGCATCTTCGCGTTTCAAACTCATGGAACCTCGCTTGAGGAATGCATGGACGTTGGCGAGGCGTTGGGTGCCGCACCCGATGCTGATTGCGTTGAGCCGGGCACGCTGCGCCGGTTGTTCGGCGACGTTCTGTTTGATCGTGACCTGATTGCCAAGCCCGCCGATGCCGACTGGCTGCCGGAAACTGCGACACGCCGAAATTCTTCTCTCCAACCAGCAAAGGACGCCTGAGATGCGTTTTCTAAAGTACCTCCAAGACTATCGGCGGGGCGGCGTTGTCCGTGTCGCCGATTCCAAGTTCGCGAAGCTGATCAGCGCCTGCAAAGACACCCAGAAACCGGGCAAGCTTGTGTTGACGGTGACCGTGAAACCGAAGGGCTTCAAGCAGGTCGACACGGTCGTCGATATCACCATCAAGGCCCCTGAGCAGGACATTCCGTCCGCCACATTCTTCCTGACCGAGAAGAATGAGCTGACGCTCGATGATCCCGAACAAACCGACATTGAGGACGAGCTCGCCAAGCAGCGGGCGAAGTCCATAGCCGGCTGACGCCAACCCCTGAAAGGAGACTCTTATGTCAGACGATGAGAAGACCGAACCGCACCCGAGCGCAGTTCCCAACCATGGCGGCGGCATCGATGCCATCCGCCGGCTTGTGGAAGATGCCAGCCCGGTGCTTACAACAGCCGATGGCCGCGAGATAATATACGGTTGGGATCCGGAGAACGGCAAAACGAATGTCGTGCAAATCTCCGGGCCCAAGATAGCCGCCCCATATTACTGCCAGCTCGCCCATGAATTCCATGACGGCGATTCCCTCGCCGCCTATGTGAACCGTATGCAGGACACCCGGGCCCGCATGTTCGCCGATATCGATGGCGACGGTGGCAAGGGCCGGGTGCTGGTGATCCTCGATCATGACGATGCCTTCGAGCCGGAAGACAGCGTTGACAAGGTGCGCCCTGAGCGGCGCCTGCACCGGGCAGGCTGGACGATGCGGCCGAGCGAGGAATGGCTGGCCTGGAATGCGATGGAAGCCAAGCGCAGCAGGGCTGGCATCACTCTGCATGATCAGACCGATCTGCTCGTCTTCCTCGAGGAACGGGCGAGCGATATCACGTCGCCGAAGTCGGCCGAGGTCATCGATTTCGTGCGCGATTTCGAAGCGGTGCAAGAGGCGACCTACAAGAAGCGGATCACGCTCGACAACGGTGACGTCGCGCTGCAGTTCGAGGAAGAATCCAAGCCGCTGCGCGAGATTCCAATCCCGCGCCAGCTTACGCTTGAGTTCCCGCTCTATGAGGGCGAGGAAGCCGTGACGCTGCTGGCCAATTTCCGCTGGCGGGCATCGGGCGGCGCGGTGTCGATGGGCTTTGAGTGGCACCGGGTGCAGCCCGTCCGCGAGGCGGCCTTTCGGGCGGCCGTGGCGCGCGCAGCCGAGAATACCGGCCTCGTACCGCATTATGGCTCTGTCGAGGTCGGCTGATGAGCCGGGGGCAGACCAAGCTGTTTCTGCTGTTTGCCTATCTAGGCCTCGTCGCTTTTGTGGCGGCGATCGTCTGGGCGGTCACCACCCTGTCGGCTGAGGCGGTCATGGAAGCCTGCAGCTATCCGCGCTCGCAATTCGAGCGCGATGTCTGCGGCTATTTCGGGCCGTCTGAGCCGACTCCTTCCCCTGAAAGCGAGGATCCAAAATGACGAGCACAAATGCGCTTCACGAAGCCTCTGGGGCGCTGGCAGGCGCTGTCGAAGGCACCTATAGCGGCGACGTCCTCATCATGCTTAGCCTTCCGGCTGCGCGCGCGCTCTACGATCTGACGCAGGATCAGGCGGCGCTCGATGTGCTGGCTGAGCGCGCGCGTCAGATCGAGGTTGAGGGCTGGACGCCTGAGCATGATGATAAGTATGTGAGCTCAGCGCTAGCGGATGCGGCGGCGGCATACGCCATGTCGCCGGAGATGCGCCGCAGAAGTCGTCTCGCGGCCGGTTTACCAACTGACGAAAACGGCTACCCGGCTTGCTGGCCCTTCGACACGGAATGGTGGAAGCCGGGCGACCGATGCCGAATGCTACAGAAGGCTGGGGCGCTGATCATCGCTGAGCTTGGGCGCATCTATCGGGCGGCGGAGCGATGAGCCGGCATTGGCCCGTAAGGGAGATCAGGCTTCGGTGGTACATTGCAGGCTACGCGGCGCTTGGTCCCGTTGTTGGAGCGATTGCGGGAGCGACTGAGCCCGGTCTGACCGTGACATCCGGTGCACTGATGGGCTTAGCCCTCGTTGCCGCCACCTTAGGGCTCGGGGCGATTGTAGCCGCCGCTCTGTGCCTGATTGGTGGTGCCTTGTTCGCTCTGTTCTTCCTGTCGCGAGCCGTGGCGCGCTTCATCTGGCCGCCGCCGGATACGCGCGCTCAAGGCCCCTGACTCAGCGGCCGCTGATCCGGCCGTCTCGCTAACCCTCTGATTTCATTCAACCCGCAAGGCGGGCGCGCTCGAGGTGCGTCTGCCGTTACGGCGCACCCGGTGCGTCAGAAAGGTGTTTTCATGTCCCTCGACTTCGGAGAAGCCATTCGCCGCATGGGCCTTGAGACGGGTGCGCGCCGGGCCGTGCTGGACGCGCTGGCCTGCTATACGGATGAGCAGACAGGGCTTGCGCGCGTGTCCCGGGCGTCGGTGGCGCTGCATGCCGGCGTCTCTGAAAAGACGGCTTATCGGACCCTTAAAGAGCTCTATGAGGATGAGGACCTTGAAGGCCTCGTGCGCCTCGTGAAGCCCGGATCGGGGCGCGGCAATCCGGCCGTCTATGCGGTCGACATCGCTCGCCTCGAATACCTGTCAGACGCGATCAAGCGGACAGGGCGGCGCTGTTTCGCCGGCGTCGGCAAGCGGCTGCAGGATCAGGGCCTCGTCGGCGCAAAAGCCAGCCCGGACAATATGGCGACGCTGTTCTCATGCCTTGTCCGGCTTTTGCGGGATGAAGGCCATCAGGCGGACGCGGCAGCCGTGCGCGGGCTGTGGGAAGCCTATGAGGCGCATCTCGATGCCATGCCGAGACCTGAGCGGATCGCTGAAATCCGGCAACCGGCAGGCGGTGAAATCTTGCCATCCAGCGGCCCGGATGAGGCAAATACTTCCCTTGAGGGCCATGTGGAAAACCCGGCCCGATCTGTGGAAAACGAAACCGGAAAGGGGGACATTTCGTCCCAAAAGGGGGACATTTCGTCCCAACCCCATAATAAGGATTCTTCCCCCTCAGGGATTATCACCAACGCGCGAGCCCGCGCGCGCGAGGCCCCGACCGCTCAGGTGGTTTCTGCCTCAACGGCGATTGAGGGCGAATTCTATCTCAGCGCTGAGGGCCTGATCGCCCATGCCTGCCTGAACCGCCGCAACCGGATCGCTGTTCTCGACGATCTGCAGGGCCGGCTCTGCCGCGTCAGTCCGGACGGCGCGCTGGTCATCCGGGCCAGAGACCCTGACGACGCCGAAACGCTGAGGGCTCGCTGGCTGGAGAGGGTGAGCGACTGGGCAGGCGATATCGGCCTCACCGGTGTGATCATCGATGCTGAGTGGCCAGTGAGCGAGGGGGGCGGAAGCTGATGCCCCGAAAGCGCAGGATCACGCTCACGGCTGCTGATGCTGGTCTCAGCGTCGATGACATCGCCAAGGTGCGAGAGCAGGCCGATGCGGTGAAGAATTGGAAGCGGCCACAGCCAGCCAATGACGATGCCCAGCCTGAGGCGGCCGACGAGCAAACGCCTGACAGGGGCCGATATCGGCGCGGCTCGATCGAGGACCTCACCGAGCGCCGGGCCGGGCTTGAGGCATCGGGGCTGTATGACGAGGCTGACCAGCTCGGCCGGGTGATCTCTGAGCAGCGGGCCCGGGAGCGCACCAAGGCCGAGGCGCGTGAGAGGCTGAAGGCCAAGGCGGGCGCTGGCTTCGCAAAGGATCGGCTGGCCGGCATCATCCTGCGCAGCGATGGTGAGCTGACCGACTGGCACTATGAAATCGCTGAGGCGCTGCGGCTGAAAATGCAGGCCCGGCTAGGTTCCAAGATACCGGCCGCCCCTGAGGCGACGCAGATCGGCGGCCGGGGTGTGCTCGATCGGTGGGGCAAGGGCCGGCGAACGCATGTGCAGCGGGGCGACAAGACAGTGAAGGCTGACCCGCCGCCGACCTTCGACCCCAAGCCTGTGAAGCCTGTGCGCCGCGCTGGCTCGACGGCGACCGAGGTGTTTGGGGCTGTGCTCATCAAGCGGGAGTGCGAGGCGCTGCTATCTGATTTCGGGGCCGGTGTGATCTCGGCTGGCTGTCTGCCATGGTGCATTGGGGCAGCGCTGCGGATCGTGCTCAACAATGAGACGCTGACAGCGGTTTGTGATTCGGGTCCTGCCGGGAAGCGGGTGATCAAACAAGATGATGTCAAAAAGGCTTTAGCCTCAGGGCTTTGCGCCGTTGCGGGGCGGCTCGGCATGAGCGCGCTTTGACGGCTGATTTGACTCGGGGATTGAGATCGGCGTACCAAACCTACGTTGCAGAAATGCGAACAGCGGGCGGCCAGAGCGATCGGGCCGCCCTTTTTCGTGAGCGGTGAACGCCATGGCCAAGGCTCTCAAACGATTGCGCCGGCGGCCATCGGGCCGGGCTCGTGTCACGGTTTCTCAGTTTCGCGAGCAGGCCGACGGCGAGTCGCGCGGCGCGGATGGCAAGCGGTCAAGTGCCGCTCGCGGCTATGGCGGCCGGTGGCGGAAAGCGCGGGCGACGGTGCTACAGCGCGAACCGCTCTGCATTCCGTCGATGAAGCTGGACGGCATCGCCCGGCCGGCTGAGGTGCTTGACCATCTCTATCCGCATTGCGGACTGTCCTGGCTGTTCTGGGAGCGGCGGCTCTGGCTGCCGTGCCGGAAGCTGTGGCACGACCGGGACAAGCAGGCCATCGAAGCGCGCGGAGAGATCGCAATCGACGATCTGGCCGACCGTTTGGGATACCCGACCCTCGCCAGCCTTCATCCCGACAAGGCCGACGAGTGGCGCGCAGCACTTCGGGGGGGTATCTGAAACTTCGCGGTGGGGCCCCCAAGACCCGCGAACCAACCAATTTTTCTCTGCGAAGGGATTTTGCGGAGATATTTTTTTTTGTGGAGGTCAGCATGAGCATGGATGACGATCTCCCGACTGACGATGTGCCTGTGATTGAGGCTGATCTCGGTGACGGGGTGCCCGAGGAACTTGATGAGTATGGCCGCAAGGTCTGGCTGTCCGAGACGCCGGCCATGATGCGGGCCGGACGGCTGAAGGCGACCGACCGGACGGGCTGGATGCGATACTGCCAGCTCGTCGGATCGTATTGGGAGGCCGAGGTCATCATGGGTGATGGCGGCCGCTATCAGGACGTCCCGACGACGCATCAGCACGTCAAAGGCCAGCTCACCACGATGAAACGCATCCATCCGGCGGCGGCGCATCAGTACAAAATCCTCCCTGAGCTTCGCCAGCTCGAGGATCGTTTCGCGCGCAGCCCGCTGGCTCGCGCCAACCTTGTCATGAAAGGTCTCGGCGGTAGCGGCGCTGGCGACCTGTTCAACTCCGAAAACGATGGCGGAGGCGCTGCTGAAGCAGGCCGGCCAACAAGCCCGGCCGCTTTCAACTGAGGCTGGCCGCCAGTGGGCGGCCGAACATGCTGAGGTCCATCACAAGATCGCGGAGCTGAAAGCGCGACGAGCCCGTCTGGCCGCGCGGCAGGTCGGCGAAATCGAGCTTACAGCGATCGACGCTGAGGTTGAGGGTCTGCGGCGGTGGTTCAAGGTTCGCGGCTTCGTCGATGACCATGGCGGGGTCTGGTACTTCGATCGCTATGCGGGCGATCGCGTTGTTCGCTGGATTGAGCATTACTGCGTTCACAAAAAGGGCGAGTGGCGCGGCAAACCATTCAAGCTTGACCGATGGCAGCGCAAGATCGTGCGCCAGTTGTTTGGCTGGAAAGATGCGGACGGAGTGCGACGGTTCACCGAGGTGTGGATCGAGATCGCGCGCAAGAACGGCAAGTCTACGCTTGCCGCTGCGATCGCTCTCTATCTGTTCTGTGGCGATCGCGAGCCAGCGGCGGAAGTCTACTCAGTGGCAGGTAGCCGCGATCAGGCCGCACTCGTTTTTGCTGACGCCAAAGCGATGGTTCGTCTCAAGCCTGCGCTTGATGACGAGATCGATGTCACCAAGTTCCTCATGGCGCATGGGCTTACGGACTCCAAGTTCGAATGCCTCGGCACCAAGAATCAGCATGGGCTCAATCCTTCCGGCGCGGTCGGCGATGAGGTCCATGAGTGGAAAAAGCGCGACCAGTATGAGGCGATAACCTCAGCTGATGGCGTGCGGCGGCAGCCGCTGTTTTTGTTCATAACGACTGCCGGGCATGACCTGTTTTCGTTGTGCGGCGAGCTTCACAAGCGCGCCAAGCAGGTTGCCGCCGGACATGCCTACCAGCCTGAGCTCTACGTTCGGATCTACACCTTGCCGGCCGGTGCGGACTGGAAGGACCGGACGCTTTGGCCACTGGCTAATCCGGGGATGGCGTATGGCGCGCCGAAAGTGTCGGCGCTGGACAAGGCCTTTCGCAAGGCGCTTGGCCGGCCAGCGGAAGAAAACACGTTCAAACGCCTGCGCCTCAATATGTGGACGGACACGCTGTCTGCGTGGATCAGGTCAGAGACGTGGGATGAGGCGAAAGCCGATATCGACTTCTCCGCGCTTGCGGGCGCTGACTGCTATGCGGGTCTCGACCTGGCTCTGAAATGGGACCTGTCGGCGCTGGGTCTACTGTTTCCGCCGGGCAATCCTGTGTTGCCGGATCACTGGCTGCTCGGCTGCAGCTTTTGGTGCCCGGAAGACAACATTAAGGCGCGTGAGGATGCTGACGGTGTCTCATATCGCGACTGGACCGAGCGGGGCCTGATGAAGGCGACGCCCGGAAACACGACCGACTTCGATGTCATCGAGGACGACATCAAGGCGCTCGGCAAGCACTTCAATATCCTCGGTCTCGGCTTCGATGCGCATCTTGCTCATCAGATGATCCAGCACATCGAGGATGACGGTGTGCCATGTGTTGAGGTTCCTCAGACAATCACGACGCTGGCGCATCCAACCGTTGAGTTGGAGCGCATGATCTTCGCCGGCGAGCTCAAACATGGAGGCCATGAGATCATGGGTTGGAATGTCGGGAACACCGTCGTCGTTCACAATTCGAACGGCGAATATCGGCCTCACAAGGGGAAGTCTGGCGGCAAGATTGACGGCGTCATCGGCGCGATCAACGCGCTAGCCGTCGCTATGGGCGGGGATCAAGAGGAATCAATCGACGGGTTTCTTGCGAACCCAATCGTGGTGTCCGGCTGATGGGGCTGTTCGATCTGTGGCGCGGCAAGCGCATCTCGCTCGTCGATGGTGATTTCTTTTCGCAGTTCTTTGGCGGTGGATCGCATGCCGGTGAGACGGTCAACATGGACACGGTCATGCAGATTGGCGCGGCCTATGCGTGTTCGCGCAAGATTGCCGAAAGCATCAGCTCGCTGCCGTTCCAGATGGTCGAGGTTAACGGCAGCGCCGTGACGCCGCTTCCGGATCATCACCTCTCACGCCTGCTCGGTGGGCAACCAAATGCGGATCAGCCAGCCCAGAAGTATTGGGAAACTGTTGTGCTGCAGCTTGTGCTGCGCGGCAATCACTATTCGTTGCGTTTGAAGGTTGGTGAAGACGTCGTTGGTCTAGAGCCGCTGCCGCCTCATCCGGAGACCTACTGCCGGCGGACGGAGAGAGGGGCGCGGGAGTTCATCGTGCAAAGCGGCCCTCGGAAAGGCACATACACGGAAGCCGACGTGTTCTTCATTCCCGGCTTTGGTGAAAACCCGGACTGCGGCATGAGCGTCATTTCGTATGCGCGCCAGACGTTCGGTCGGCTACTTGCGCTCGAGCGCCATCAATCGAACCTCTACCGTAAGGGCGTGCGGCCGAGCATGGTGTTGAAGACCGGCAAGGTGCTGAATGACGCGCAGCGCGAGCAAGTCAAAGAGAGCATCATTGAGGGCTTTGTGGGTGCCGGGAACGCCGGCGGCGCTATGGTGCTCGAGGCGGACTTCGACGTTCAGCCGCTGACCCTGACGCCGGCCGATGCGCAGCTGCTGGAAAGCATGCAGTTTGGGGTCGAGGAGGTGTGCCGCTGGTTCGGGACGCCGCCGTGGATCGCCGGCTACACAAGCTCGAGCTCAAACTGGGGAACGGGGCTCAACGAGCAATTTCGAGCTTATGGGATGCTCACATTGCAGCCGCATACGGCCCGGATCACTGGCGAAGTAGAGCGGCAGCTGATGAGTCCGGCCGAGCGCCGCCGCCTTGAGCCGCGCATGCCGCTCGAGGCTCTGTATGCCGGCGATAGCACTACGCAAGCAGCAAATGACGAGCGCAGTGTTCGCTCCGGCATCGAGACACAGAACGAAGTTCGCGCACGTCGCGGGCTGCCGCCGAAAGAGGGCGGCGACGAGCTGCGCATGCAGCAACAGATGGTTCCAACTTCGACGGGAGACCCCAATGCTCAACCTGCAGCAAGCTGAGGGCGTGAAGCGCATCGATAGCGGCGTCAACTTCAAGGATTTCGAGGTCAAGCTTGAGGAATCCAATGATGGCCGCACGGTCACTGGATATGCGTCCGTCTTCGACAATGTGGACAGCTACAATGAGCGTGTCGAAGCGGGCGCGTTCGCCAAGTCGATTGCAGAAATCGAAGCCGGCGGCCGCGCGCTGCCCATGCTCTGGAATCATCGCTCAGATGAGCCGATCGGAAAATGGACCTCGCTCGCTGAAGACGAGAAGGGCCTGAAGGTTGAGGGCGAGCTACTCGTCGGCAAAATCCGCCGCGCCGATGAAACGGCGGCGGCGATCAAAGAGGGCATCGTTTCCGGTCTGTCGATTGGCTACTGGGTGAAAGACTATTCGCGCGATGAGGAAACAGGCGTCTGGACGCTCAAAGAGCTCGCCCTGCGTGAGATCAGCGCAGTGACGTTTCCTGCGAATGTCGAGGCCCGGATTGAGACGATCAAGGCCAAGCTTGCCCATGGCGGCACACTGAACAAACGAGAATTCGAACAGCTCTTGCGGGATGCAGGACTGTCGAAAGCCCAAGCCATCCGCACCTGTCGCGGCGGATATGCTGGCTATTCCGGCGAGGGGGAACCCGTCGGCGATGAGAAAGCGACGCTCGATGCTCTGCAGGACCTGCGGAGCGTTTTTCAAACCAAGCACGCATAAAGGGGTTTCCCATGCAAACGACACTTACCAAGGCGGCCATTGTGGCCGGGCTTCCCGGCAGTCCGGCTCTATTTGGCCAGAAGGATGATGGCGGGGATCCAAACACGCCTGACGTCGCTGAGGCGATTAAGGCGCTCACGACCGACATCAAGAAGAAGCATGACGAGTTCAACGAGGACCTCGCCAAGCTGAAAACAGACACCGGCGATCAGTCGAAGTCCTTCCAGGATTTCAAAGACGGCGTCGATGTAAAGCTCAGCGAGTATAATGGCTCCATGAAGGAGCTCAGCGAGAAGCTGGACGACCTCGCGCAAAAAGCACTGCGCGCCGGGCCGAATGAGCCCGATCAAGTGAAGTCGCTCGGTCAGCAGGTTGTCGCCGATGACCGCGTGAAGGAATTCAAGGGCGGTCGGATCGAGATCAAGATCGATGATCCGGGCGGCATGAAATCCATTACGTCTCTCGACGCCTCGGCCGGGGCGATGATCGATCCGCAACGCCTACCGGGCGTCATTCTGCCGCCCAATCGCACGATGACCGTTCGCCAGATGCTTGCGCAGGGCACGACGACATCCAATGCGGTCGAATTCGTGCGCGAGCTGGTCTTCACCAATAATGCCGGCATGCAGTCGGCCGAGGGCGCGCTCAAGCCTGAGTCCGACATCACTTATGAGTTGGCTGACGCCAAGGTGCGCACCATGGCGCATTGGATTCACGTCTCCCAGCAGGCATTGGACGATGCGGCGGGATTGCAGAGTCAGATCGACTCCCGCTTGCGATATGGCCTGCTCTATCAGGAAGAGTTGCAGCTGCTCAAAGGCGACGGCACCGGCACCAACCTTGAAGGCCTCGTGACGGCCGCGTCGGCGTTCAATGCGCCGGCAAGTGTTGTCGCGGCGCTGAGCAACGTGACAAATATCGACGTTCTGCGTGTCGCAGCCCTGCAGGCCACGGTGAATGAGTACATGGCTTCGGGTTTTGTGCTCAATCCAATTGACTGGGCGCTAATTGAGCTAACCAAGACCACGGAAGGCCTCTACATCATCGGCAATCCCAGTGGTCAGACGGGTGCCAACCTATGGAATCTGCCCGTCGCCGCAACGAACGCAATGGACTCCGATCAGTTCCTGAGCGGGGCGTTTGCGCAGGCCGCGCAAATCTTTGATCGGATGGATACGACGGTTGCGCTGTCCACTGAGGACCGCGACAATTTCGTCAAGAACTTGATCACGGTGCTGGCTGAGAAGCGGCTCGCGCTGGCGATCTATCGTGGCGACGCCATGGCGACAGGCACGTTCACCGCCGCCAAAGCCGCACTCAACGCGTAAAGCGCTAAGCGCAGGCAGGTAAACGCCCGCCGGATGACCCGGCGTGCGCTTTTCTTTCAAACGACTGAATGGAGGCCGAGATCATGGCCAGAATTCTAATTGCGACCCGGCCCGTGCTCACGACGGTCGGCGAGTTCACAACTGGCGAGCCCCGCGAGGCGCGTGACGATCGTGAATTCGAGGCGCTGAAAAAGCATCCGAGCTGGCGCGTCGCCAATAAAGACGACCTCGAGGCTTGGGACAAGCGTCTCGAGAACGATCCTGTTCTGAAGGCGAGCCGCGCCAAGCCTGAGGCCGATGATGGGCCCGGGGGCACCGATGCGCCCGCCAACAAGAAAGAAGGCGAGAGCGGCGAGGGCAACGGCAAAGCTTCCGGCGGCAAAGCCGGGTCGAAAGGTAGCGAGGGTGGCGGCAAGCAGGCCGCCGAGAACAAGAAGCCTGCCGCTGATGCCGATGGCAAAGCCGACTCAGAGAATGCGGACGGTGGCGACAAGAAAACCGCCGCCGAAGGTGATGGCAAGGCTGACGCACCCGGTGCGCCAAACGTAGGCTAGGCCCGCCCTGATGTCGGTCGCTGTTCACGCCTCGCTCGTCACCGCGCCAGACACTTCGCTCTGGACGCTGGCCGAGCTCAAAAAGCAGTGCGAGGTCGAGCATGATCTGGACAATGAGTATCTCGAGGCCCTCGGCGCGGTTGCTGAAAGCGCGCTGAGTGGCCCGGAGACCGTCTACCGTCAGGGCTGGATTGATCAGGTCTGGCAGGATGTCAGGCCCGCCTTTCCGTGCGCGACCGATGTGTTGACCATGGCCCCCGTCACGTCCATTCAGGCGATCACCTATATGGACGGCGCGGGCGCTGAGCAAACTGTGCCCGGCTCTGATTACTACGTCGCCACGTCTCACCTTGGCGGGCATGTTCGCTTGGTGCCTGATGCGAGCTGGCCGACCGATGTTATTGCGCGTCAGGACGCGGTGAAGATTGAATACGCCGTCGGCTATGGCGCGACCGCTGGGCATGTTCCTGCCAGCGTCCGGCATGCCCTGCTTTTGCTGGTCGGCCACTATTACCGTCATCGCGAGGCCGTAATCCTGACGGGTGCGCCGAAAGAGTTGCCGCAGGGCGTTGCGGCGCTAATGCAGCCTTATCGCCGGTTCTGACATGTATGCTGGCCAGCTTCGCCATCGCGTCGAGGTCTACAAGCGACAGGGTGAAACAGCGTCAGACCTTGGCGGCTTCGTTCAAGGCGCTGGCCGTCGCGCCGCGATCAAGGCGGCTACCCCTCGAGAGGATGAGTTTGGCGAAGCCGTTGTCGGCGTCGGCTCATACGAGATCACTGTGCGTCGCTGCGCGGAAACCAAGACATGGGACACCGCGCACCGCCTTCATGAAACCGCCGGTCCCGGCATGCTCAATCGCTGGTTTGAGATTGTCGGGCCAGCGCAGCCAGACGAGTCCGGTCGCTGGCTGACCTTCCACTGTGAGACCGGCACCATTCCTGAGGATGTGACATGACAAACGACACCGAAGCCGAAACTGAAACCGAGATGGATGTCGAGCGCGCGCCATCGCGCCGCGTGATCATCACCAAGGTGCACCGCTACGATCCGCCGGACACGACAACATGGCATCGCGAGTTCAAGCCCGGGCCTGATCCGATCCGCGTGCCCGGCGATCAGTATGAGAGCTTGATGGCTGCCAATGCCTGCGTTGTTGTCGATGACGACGCGCAAGACTGATCTGCAGCTGGCGAGCATTCGCAGGGCCGAGCAGAAAGTGAAGCGCATCCCGGCACGCCTGCGTCCGATCATTGCGGCCGTGCATCTCGATATCGCCGAGGACCTCGAGCGAGTTGTTCGCATCGGCGGCCGGGAGGTCTCTCGCCGCGTCGCGCGCACTGTCCGGATTGAGCGTCAGCCGGGCTCTGCTGGCACCACGCTGAAAGTCGTGTCCGGTGGCCGGTATCGCGGCACTGACGCTTTCTTTGCGCACCTGCTGGATGGCGGGACGGCGGCCGGGTTCCGGAAGTATCGCCGCCGGCGCAAAGGCAAGGGCGGCGCGGATGGTTTCTTTCACCCAGGAACGCGGCCAAGCGGTTATCACCGGGCGGCCTATCGCCTGCGCCGCAATGAGTATCGCCGGATCAAGAACCGCCGCATACGGGCAGCGTTGAGGGCCCGGTCGTGAATGTCATTGGGCCGCTCGTCGAGGCGGCGCGCGATCAGGTGCATGCGGATGATGGTGTGCTTGCTGCGTTTGGTTCCGATGAAGTCGAGGTTTTGACGACTGTCCCGCAGTATGGCGAACGCCGCGCGCCGCCGCCGACGGCCGTTTATTTCCCTGTCGCGCGACGGGTCAGTGCGCCCGATCGGTGCGCTGACCGATTTCAATTTGAGCTGCAGGCGACGATTATCGGCAATACTCGGCGCAACATTCTGCAGCTGGCTGCCATCACTGAGGCCGTCGAGGCGCGGCTGCGGAGACTGGTTGCGCCGGCTGGGTTGTCGATCGGGGATCGATCACACGACCTCACGCATGTCGAGTTTAACGAGGACCGCCGCCTGATGATGGGCGTGGTCCGCTTCACCTATTCGGTCACCATTCTCTGACCGTTTGCCGGGGCGCTTGCCCTAAACCCCTGCCGCCCGGGTTGGGCGGCCTTTCAATATGGAGATTCCCATGAGTGAATTTCAGGGCAAGCATGTGCTGCTGAAAGTCGAAAGCGATGACACGCCGGGCACTTTCGAGCGTGTTTGCATCTTCCAGAACACGCAGTCGATCAGTCGTTCCAAGCAGCGGTCTGAGTATGTCGTGCCGTCGTGCGACACGCCCGATGATCCGCCGCAAACCAAGCGGGCCTTGCAGTCCCTCACTGACCAGATCACAGGCGACGCCTATGTGACGTCTGAGGCTGTGTTTGGGCGTCTCGATGCGTGGCATCGCGGCGACACGACGAAGAACATTCGGCTCGAGGCGTATCAGCCTGAGGCTGACGGCACGATGGGTGCGATCGCCTTTACCTACTCTGGCGCGGCGCAATACACGATGAACACGGTCGCCGCCGGGTACGATCAGCCCATGAGCCTCAATTCGACGCTCGATTTTGATGGGGCTATGACCTACACCACGGGCGCTGTCGTCTGATGAGCGGCGTTCGGGCCTATCTGGGCATTGATATTCACGAATTTTGTCTGGATGGCCCGGGCGTCGACGAGCTCGAGTCCACCTTCAATATGGGGCTTGGCGCGCTGCTTGAGCGCGCCATGCTCAGCACCTGCACAACGCGGGAAATCACGCTTGTTTTCTTGTGCGGCCTTAAGGGGGCAGGTCTTGCTGAGCAGGACGCCCTGAAGCTGACAGCGACCTACGTCGTGCCCAGCCGCTTTGACTGGGCACGCCAGATCACGCAGCTCATCCTCGATGAGGCGTGGTCTTCGTTTCAAATGGCTGAAGACGAGGTGACGCCCGGCGTGTTGGGAAAGCCGGAACCGGCGGAGACGCCGGCGGCTTCGCCCAGCTCGAAAACGGCCGCATCAACTTCTCGGCCGTCTGGGGCGGGCTCGCCAAAGAAGGCCTCGCGCCGAAAGACTTCAAAGCGGTCCCCTTCGCCCAAATGATCCGCACGCTGACCGGGCTTGCGACGATCAATGCCCGCCTTGCCGATCCTGACAACAAACCAAAAGCGCCGCCGCCTTCACAGGCGCTGCTTGCGCAGCTCGAGTCCGGGGAGTTCGACCAATGACGATTGACCGGCAAGAGATCGAAACCGTTTTCACCGCCAATCTTGATCGCCTCGAGCGCGCCACAATCCAGTATGGCAACCGCCTCGAGGCGATGTATGCTCGAAACGAGCGCGCCCTTCGTCGCACAACTCGCGTTATCAAGCGTCAGGCCAATCAGCTCAGCCGGGACCTGCGCCGCGCTGTTGCTGCTGTGGCGATCGGCGTCGCGGCCCGGCAGGTTCGCGAGTATGAGGAAGCGTGGCGGAACACGAAGAACACAATCCAACAATATTCGAATGTGCTGGGCCCGGCGCTAGCGGCGACATCGGATCTCAACGCGGTCGCCAATGATGCCGGCGTGCCGATGGAAGAGCTTGGCAGTCTGACGGGCGCTGCCGCTCGTGCGGCGAAGGACCTCGGCCGCTCGCGATCCGATGTGTTCGCCTTTGTTGAAACAGTGTCGAAGGGCGGCGCGCTCGCCAATAATGGCACGGCCGCCCTGACGGGTGCATTCATCCAGCTCAGTCAGGCGATCGCGAGCCCGCGTGTCCAGCTCCAGGAATTCAATTCCGTTGTCGAGGGCACACCGCGCCTCGCGCAGGCCTTCGCCGACGGGGTGGACGGGGCCGGCGGCTCTGTGGCCAAGCTTCGACAGGAAATCGCGGCCGGCAACGTGTCAGGTGGCGAGCTGTTCGGCGGGCTGTTGTCGCAGACCGAGAAGATTCGGGAAGAGTTTCTCACGCTTGATCAGGGCCCGACCGAAGCGTTCAACCGGCTCAATAACAAGCTGGTGGAGTACATCGGCACCAATGATGTCGCCATCAACGCGGCTCAGGGCCTCGCCAGCAACATCAACTTCGTCGCTGACAATCTCGACACACTGACCGACGCCTTGGTGATCGGCGCGGCGGCGCTCACGGGATTCTTTGGTGCGCAGGCTGCGGCAGCAGTGATCAGCGGGCTCACTGGCATGACCAAGGGCGTCACCGGGCTGCAGCGCGCGATCGTCCTTCTCAATGCTGTGTCGAAGGGTTTCGGCGGCCCCCTAGTGATCGGTGCGACTTTGCTCGCTGGCGCGCTTGCTGCTGTCCTGCTTCAGGCTGGCCGCGTTGAGACCGTCTTCAGCCGCCTCGAAAGCGCTTCGGCCAGTACGGCCGACGTGCTCGAGCGCACCGGCCGCTATGTCGATCACGAGAAGCCGCTTGCAAAGATTGGTGATCAGGCGGCAGACAGTATCGGGCCCGTCGAGCAGCTAGCGGCATCCATTGCGAGCGTCACGCAGGCGTTGAATGATGCGACCGTTGCGCAGTTCCTCAACGACCTGACGGCCCTGCAAAGTCAGCTGCGCGAGTCGCAGGCGATCCTCGATGAGCTTGAGGAACAGTCGCGCGGCGCGGAGCTCGCCGCTGATGTGACTGTGCCGACCTTTGGCGGTGGTCCTGTCACGCCGATCACTTTGCCCGACACGCAGCGCGAGGCGCTCGATCAGGCCCGACAGGATGTGGCCTTGCTTGAGCAGCGTCTGCAGCTGGCCTATGGCAGCGTCGGCGATGAGGCGGCCGCTTCGATCCGGCGAAGCCTGTTGAGCGGCGACCTCAAGGCAGCGACCGAGCAGCTGCGTGGCGCGCTCGTTGAGCAGTTTGGTGAAACGACGACACCGACGCCAACCGCGACTGATGCGGAGGACGGCGAGAAGACAATCAAGATTCTCGACGAGCTCGAGAAAGCCATACGGTCAACGTTCGAGACCGAGCGACAGCAGATCGAGCGCACCTATCAGGCGCGGCTCGAGGCGATCGACAATGCAAAGCTGACACAGGCGCAGGCCGACAAGGCGCGGCTCGATGCAGAGCTCGTCTATCGGGCGGAGCTCGCCGAAGTCGCCGCTGAGGAAGCTGAGGCCACAGAGAAACAGCGCGAGGCTGAGGCGAAGCGCTACAATGAGCAGCTGCAGCTCGTCGCTGAGGTCGAGGCGGCGCGAGATACGGCGCTCGGCCGCACGCTGTCGCTGATAGAGCGAGAGACTGAAGCGCGCCGGGCCCAGATCGAGGCCGAGATCGAGGATGAGCGGCTCAAAGACCGGGCGCTACAGGCGCTCGAGGAGGAGCATCAGGCTGTCCTCGCAGAGATTCGCGATCGGGCTCTGCTCGACGGCCGGGACTTCAGCGAACAGGATGAGGACGGTTTCGCGCGTGAGATCGCCCGAATTCAGGACCTCGCCGCTGCCCGGATCGACGCGATCCGCGCAGCTTATGGTCAGGAAATCGAGTTGCACCGCGAGGCGCAGGCCGAGATCGTTGCGATTCAGGCTGAGGCCCTTGAGCGCATTCAGCAGATTCAGAGCGAGCGGCTGCAGTCCTATGCTCGCGATACGGCAGACATCTTTGGCAATGTGGCCGACATTCTCAGTGATACGCTGGGCGAGCAAAATGATGCTGTGCGGGCGTTCCTCGTCTTGCAACGCGGCTTTGCAGTGGCCGAGCTCGGCATCGCGGCGGCTCAGGGTATCGCCAAGGCGATCTCTGTCGGCTTCCCGCAAAACCTGCCAATCATTGCGGCCGTCACGGGGCAGGTCGCGCAGGCGACAGCGCTGTTGACCAATGCGAGAGGGTTTCAGGGCGGCGGTCATACTGGCTTTGCGGCACGCGATGATGCGGTTGCCGGCGTCGTGCATGCCAATGAGTTTGTCTATGACGCGCCGTCCGTGCGCCGGATCGGCGTCGACCGGCTGGAATGGCTGCGGCGCAATCCTGACGCCATCAAGCGGCTGCGCGGCTATCAGGCCGGCGGGTTTGTGGCCTCAACGCCGATCCTCGCGGACAACTCTTTCATCGCCCCGCCGGCGCTTCGCACTGGGCCCAGCATCGATGCGCGCGCCATTTTCAATGGGCCGATCGATGCCAGCGTGATGCCCGACATTGCGGCCATGCTGGATCGCCAAAAGGCGGACATCCTGGCTGCAGTCCCGGGGGTTGCCGCGCAGGATGTCGCGCGCGGTGGCGGTGTGCTGTCAGGCGCGATCGAGGGCGCTTACGGCACGGCGCGTCAGGGCGTCTGATATGCCGCTCACGCCGCGTATGGAACGCATGTGGGCGTCCGCGCCGGTCGGCGAAGTCGGCCGCACAGGGCTCAGCCTGACGCATTCGCGGTTTTCGCGGGACTGGCACCTGACCAGCAGCCCGACCGCGTTTGACGGTGAAACAAGTTTTGGGGTGGTCACCTTTCAGCCGCACCCGTTTGAGGTTGAGCGACCGGAGCTTTCAGCCGCCGGAAAAGCGGACCTCAAACTGTCGCTGTTCAATTCCGGGGCTGAGTTCTCGAGTGAGATTCTCGCGGCCGCGTCGCTGCCAGATGAGGCCATTCGTGTCGAGGTCAATGACTATCTGCCTGATGACCAGCAGAGTCAGATTGAGGCCATCATTCTGAGCCTCGGCAAGCTGGCTGTGACAACACAGTCTTGCACGGGCACGGCGACAAGTGTGGATTTCCTCAATCTGCCTTATCCGCGCGGTGTGTATCGCAGCTCGCTGTTTCGAGGGCTTGTCAGGTGACGCCTGAGCCGCAGCTGGCGGACTGGTACAGCATCAAGCTTTATGAGCCGCTCGGCCGGGGTCCGGATCGGTTCGATTGCTGGGGGCTTGTGCTCGATGTGCTCAGCCGTCTTGGCGAGCCCGTGCCGCTCGATCCGATGCAGGCGGCGCTACGGCCGGGCGACATGAAAGAGATTTTTGCAGCGCATTTCGACGCTGATCATTGGCGGGACAGCTCGCCCGTGACGGGGGCGATCGCGTTCTTTCCGCGTCGCGAGGCGGCGCTGCATGTCGGTGTGTGTGTCGCCGGCGGCGTTCTCGATATTTGCCGAGCGCATGGCGTGCGGTTTCGCAGTCTTGAAGAGGTCGGCATGCTGAAAGTGGATTTTGCCAAGTGGGCCGGATCATAACGGTTGACGCACCCGGTGCGTCAGGCTTTCGGCCCCATGAGTATTGCGGACGATTTGGCGACTGGCTGGCTGAGCATTTCCCGGATGGGCCATGCGGCCGGGCGCATCAGGCTGTCTTGAATGGCGAGGTCCTCGCGGTCGAGGACTATAACTGTGCTGAGATCGGTGAGGATGACGAGCTCGCGCTTGTTTTCACGCCGGCAGGTTTCGATCCGCTTACTGTCGCTATCATCGTCGCCGTGTCCGTGGCCGCCAGCGTGGCCATCTCGCTGCTCTTGTCGCCGGTTGATCCGGGAAACATCGCCAATGACGATCCGGCGAGCGTCTACTCGGTCAATCAGCAGGCGAACACCGCGCGGCTGGGGGGCATCATTCCGGCGAGCTATGGGCGGTCGGTCTGGACGCCCGACTATGCGAGCCAGTCTTACCGGTTCTTTGACAGCAATGATGAGACGCGGCTGTTTCTGCTCAGCCTTGGTCATGGCGTTGTCGATGTGGATGGGCTGCGCCTTGGTGACACGGCTGTGTCAGAGCTGCCCGACGGGCTCGTCGAGTGGCAGGTGTTCCATCCTGATGACCATCAGCGCCGGATCGGGCCCGTCGGCGCGGCCTTCGGCATGCACGAAAATGTCGTCACGTCTGGCGATGTCTCACAACAAGAGCTCGGCGGGCGATTCAAGTTCCAGGATCGCGCCCGGGCGTCGTTTTCCGGTGACACGATCACATTTGAGGATGGCTCGATCGCGTCGCGCGCCAAGCAGGGCGATCGCCTTGTGGTGCGCAAGTCGCCCGCCAATGGCGATTACATCGTTGCGTCCGTTGATGGCTCGGCGGTGCGGGTCACGACCGCTCTGTCGGGGTCGGGCAATGGCGAGTTCGATCTGGCGATCCTGTCGGGCGCGTCCACGACGCTCGGCCCGTTCTCCGCCAATCCATCGGGCACTGTCGCCGATCGCATTGAGCTGGATGTGGAGTTGCCGGGGGGGCTGCATAATCGCGATGATGAGGGCAATCTGCAGGACTGGACAATAGAGCTCACGGCGACTGTCCAACCGATCGACGATGAGGGTGAGGCGGCGGGCGCAGCCTTCACGCGCACATTTGCCGAGACGGCCGCGACGGTTGACCCGCAGCGGCGCACCTATGTGATTTCTGGTCTGACGCCGGCGCGCTATCAGGTGTCGCTGCGCCGGACGGACTTTCAAGAGCTTGAGCGCGAGACGGATCGAACGATCTGGTCAGGGCTGAAAGCGTTTCTGGTCGATGACGGATCGCCGGCCTATGGCGAGGTCTCGCTGCTCGCTGTGCGGATCACGGCGGCGCAAGCCTTGTCGGGCTCGTCGCAGAACAAGATTTTCGCGGTCACCAAGCGGCTCATTGAGCCGTTCGACGGGGGGGCGCCCGTGTTCAGCGCCAACCCTGCTGATGTGATCGCTGATATGGTTCGTGATCCTCGCTATGGCGCGGCGCAGTCCGTGGATCGGCTGAGCGCTGATGGCTTTGCGGCGTTCCGGGCCAGCCAGCAGAGCCGATCAGGCTTCAATGGTGTGTTCGATCAGGAAACGACGCTGTTTGAGGCGATGAAGGCGGTGTGTCTTGTCGGGTACGCTCAGCCAATGCCGCTCGGCGCGCGCCTGACCATCGTCGAGGACGGGCCCCGGCCGGTCCGCCGCTCGATCGTGACGCCTGACAATATCGCGACGGGTTCGTTCAAACTGGATGTGTTGTTTCGGGGTGAGGGCCGTCATGATGGTTACCTTGTCGAGTACTCTGACCGGGAGACGTTTGGCAAGCGCGAGGCCTTGTGGCCCGATCAAGCCATCCGTCCGAAGCGGGTGCGCGTGCGCGGCATGACAGATGATGACGAGGCGCTCTCGCTCGCGCGTTACTTCTGGCTGCAAGAGCAGCTGCGCAATGTTGATGTCTCATTCGCGATGGAATGGGACGCGCTCAGTTTCGCGCGCCTAGACCGCGTGGGTGTTGCCTTCCCGCTGTTCGATTGGGGTGCCGGATCACAGCTTGCCAGCCATCATGGCAGCGCGCTGACAGTGACGCGCGGTACGGTTCCGGACGGCGATTGCTGGGTCTGTCTGCGTGATCAGGACGGGCGCGCAGGCGAGGTCCTGGCTGCGTCTGGCGATGGTGCCAAGACCCTGACGCTGGCGGCGGAGCCCGATGTTGAGCTCGTCTGCGACGGGCGCTCTGTTTCGACGCTGATCGCGTGGGGCCAGACCGAGGATTTTCTGCGGGATGTCTCGATCGAGAGTGTCAGGCCGGCGGGTCCTCGCACGCAGGTGACTGCCAAGTTTTACACGCCGCAGCTGTTTGAGGGCCGAATATGAGTGATGCTGCCTTTTCATGGCCGCCGGCTTTGCCGTGCCCCAATCTCAACTCACCATCGTTCAACGTTGATGGCGGCGTTGAGACAATGGAGATGGAGGGCGGTGGCGTCCGCCAGCGCCGGCGTCATCTCAATCTTGCGGGCCGGTATCGCGCCACGCTCACGGTCAGCGCCACTGAGCACGTCGTGCTGCTCAGCTTCTACAACAAGGTGGCCGGTGGCGCGTTCGATACATCGATCACGCTGCCGCTCGAGCTCGGTGCGCAGCGGGTCGACGTTCGCGCCCGCTTTGGCGAGGCACCGCCTAGCAAGCAGTTCGGGGTCAAGCACTGGACCTCATCATTCGAGCTCATTCTCGAGCCTGTGACGGTTCCTGACTTCGACGATCTCGGCCTCATCGCCGTCTATGGCGATGACGTCGGGGCGATCATCACCGCTTTCGACCAGCTCGCCAATGTCGAGCTGCCTGACCATGTAGGAGCCGCCTGATGCCGGACACGTCACCGCCAAGCCAGCAGGACCTCGAGAATGCCGGCGAGGACCTCAACACGCTTGATCAGTTCGCCAATGCGGCCGCTGATGTGAATGGCACCGGCGAACACCAAACGCGCACCGGCGGGCCGACCAAGGTGCTCGCAAAGTATGCGGCCGAGCTGCAGGCCGAGGTTGATGCGGCTGCCGCGGCGCGCGCCGATCTTGAAAGTAAGTCGGTCGAGATCAATGACATCGTCGCGGCGTTGGCGCCGGGTGGCGTGCTCGATGAGGTTCATAGCTCGCTCGACACGCTCAACATCCTGACGGGCTATCTGGCGCCGGTTGCGTATGCGGCGGCCGACGGCGCAAACGTCAATGATGCGCGCTACACCGTCAGTTATGATGATGGCGGCGGCGTACAGATTTATGCGATCCTGCCTGAGCGTCTGCCTTACGTCGTGCCGACCGTGTTCGTGCCGGCGGACTGGTATCTGCCGAAGGTTGTCGATGCGAACGCGCTCGATGCGCTTTCGCAGACCATTGCGGCCATGCAGCTGCAGATCGATCGCCTGAGCGTCATTCATCCGCCCGTGCCGCCAGTTATCTCGCCTATCCCTGATCAAGGCGTTGAAGAGAATGTCACCGCCGCCGTCATCGATCTCTCGACCTATGTCACCGATGAGGACACGCTGCCGGAAAACATCACCCTTTCTCTGAGTGGTCTGCCTGCCGGCTTCACGTTCGACGGGGCTGTGCTGTCGGCCGACAATCCAGCCGTCACGGCTGCGACGACGGTGACGCTGACGGCGACCGATGAAAGTGGGCAATCGGTCGATCGCGACTTTGTGCTTGAAGTCTACGTGATAGGCGGCACACCGCCGACCTTCCCGCCGACCTTTGGCACATTGCCAAACCTCACCCGTGTTCACAGTGCGGAGATACCGGCGCGCGATCTCAAGGGCGACGTGCTCGACCCCGACACGACCGATGCGGACCTTGTTTTCACCATTGTCGGGGATCCAACGCATGGCGTTGAAGTCACGGCCAACGGCATTCTCGGAGGGCGTGCCGGTCCTCCCGGAACGTACACGGTCACCGTCCGGGCAACCGATCCAGATGGCAATTTTGGCGACGCCAGCTTCACGCTGACAACCACGGCAACCACGCCGCCCCTCTGGCAGACCATCTCGGCCCGGCTGGCGCTGCAGGGGTCCTCTGCACTGTCCATTGATCTCGCTGAGTTCGTCGGCGATCCGGTGACGCCCGATGCCGAGCTCGCTGTCACGGCGAATATCACAGGGCTGCCGCCGGGTGGCGTGGCGAACGGGCTCTTGCTGACGCTGCCGACCGGTCAGACGGGCGTCTATCGCATCTCGGCGACGGTCACGAACCGGGCTGGCATGTCCGCGTCCAAGTCCTTTGACTTCACCGTGTTCGAGCTCGGTGACTTTGGCGGTGCCGGCGGGCCCGGCCGCTACGATCTTTTCTAGGGAGGCGCGCCTATGACGACGCAGTATCTCAACGATCAAGCTGTGGGGATGATGAGCAATCCGACCACGGTGGATCGTGCGACGCGGATTGAGGATTCGGACCTCGCTGACGACACGCCGATCACGGGCGCGTTGCTGAAGGCGTTCCACAATCAGATCGTCGATGCGCTTAGCCCGCTGCGCCCGTATCGGCCGCATCGCGTGGCGCTGGCCTTCCTCATCGAGATCAACTTCATCAATGGTGATGTTGGCGGCGACAAACCCGATGCGGGTCAAGTCCCTGCCGGTTACATCTTTATGGACACCGCCAATAGCGATGAGGTCCAGTGGAGTGACGGGGCGTCGTGGCGCGGCCTCGATGATGAGGATCGGCTGATCGACGTTGCGCTGATCTCGCTGCGCAATCTTGTGGCCGGCAAGGTCGGCGTCTCATCGATTGAAGCGCTCGTCGACAATGCGACGCCGGCGGCCGACACGCTGCGCAAGATCGAGATTCTGATCAACTCACTGCAGACGGGCCTGAGTGCAAAAATCGATACCGGGGCGCTGCAGACTGAGCTTCAAAGCAAGGTGTTTGCCGCCAGCCAGGTCATCGGAATTCTTGATCCGTCGACCATTCCGGCGAGCGTCCGCGCAGCCCCGATCGTGTCGGCCGGCGATCTCAGCAATCTCACGACCGAGCAGCTGGAGCGGATCGGGGAGGGCTCGGCCGTTGTCCTGTCGAGCGGGCCAGATTCCGGGAAGACGTTTTATTACACCGGCGTCGGGTCAAAGACGGACCTCGCGCAATATGTCGAGGGCGCGGATGCCTCGCCCGATGTGTCGCAAGTGTCCGGCCTTGTCGCCGCTCTGGCCGCCAAGGCTGACGAAGCGCCGGCGCTCTACCGGCCTCTGCCCAATTACGGAACAGATGGAACCGGCGCGGCGGCCGACTCCGATCCTGTTTCCGGGCCGGGCGGATACGTCCACGGCGAGAATGTCCATCCTTACGAGGCTGTCACGATAAGCTAGCGGGAGCTGCAGCATGCCATTTGATCCAATTAAATCCCTTATCCCCTATATCGAGGATCGCGAGGGCGCGCCGGACAGTGAGGGCTTTCTGGCGGAGGGCGCGCGCCAGCCCACGGACATCGTGTTTGCGACACTGCTCAAGTCGGGAGTCTTTGGTGACTATGTGTTTGGGCCAAATGTCCCGGGCGCGGCTGATGAGGTAATCGGGCGCGTTTGGCTCAAGCCGGGAGCGACCATCCTCGATGATGGTGAGGTCAAGGTTTGGAATGGGTCGATTTGGCAGGCGGGCATTTCGCCTTGGTCTGTTGCTGGCGGTGCCGGCGGCCTGTCGAACCTGCTGGGTGTCATCACCCTCGAGGCGCATGGGGCGGAAGGGGACGCGCGTCGGTTGACCGACTGCACGATCTCAGCCGGCACGGCGATCGTTTCCAGCGCGAGCTATGATTTCACGTCAGATGATATTGGTAAGGCGTTTGCGTTGCCCTATGGCGTGGACCCGGGCGTTGAGCCGGCGGCCCCGACACTGGTCGGCACGATCGCCGGGCTTTCCGGAACGGACGCTGTGCTGAGCACGAATGCCACCGAGACCGTCACAGGCGGCGAGTTTGTATTCGGGACCGATGACAGCGCGGCGTGGCTCGCCGCAGTGGCGGCCGCAGATAGCGCGGCGCTCGCGAACGGAAGCGGTCGGGGCGGTGAAATCCGCTTTGCGCCGGGCCGGGGCTATTGGCTCGCGAGCCAAGCGGTCGCGAGCTATGAGTTCGATATCGATCTGACTGGCGCGGATGTCTTCATGCACGGGCTGCCGGTGGCGTCGAACCTGATCCAAAACGGTGAGAACACCTTCCTGATCAAGTGGACGGGGCTCACCCATGCAAATGCCATCTTTACCGGCGTTGCACCGCAGGTGCTTGGGGCGCATCCTGACCAGACGGCCAAGACCACGCTCACCGCTGATCTCGTGAAGGGTGAAGTCATTGCGTCTGTGGCGTCAACCGCCGGCATGAAGCGCGGCGACTATGTGGTCATCATGTCAGAGCATGATATCGCGTGGGATACCGGCGGCGGGTTTCTTTACCACTACATCGCGCAGAACCGTGTCGAGGAAGTTGTCGACGGCTTGACGGTGCGCCTCAAATATCCGCTCCGCGCGCGCGCCTTCACGATTGCTGGCGGCACGGTCAGTATGATGACGGTCGACCTTCCACGGCGGCGATGCGTGATCCGGGGCGGCGAGTCCGGCACGGTCTGGGGCGACCGCTACAATGCCGATATGAAAAACGGTCAGGGGCAGCATTTCGCGCTGTTCAACGGCATCGGCGTTGCGGTGCTCGATGGCGTGAATTTCGAGGGCGTGACCGGCTATCCTGCGGCGAGCCTGTTCTGCGATCGGCTCGAGGTGTTCGATTGTACGACCGACGGACGCGACGCTTCTGAGGTACCCTATGTGGAGGACGAGTCCTCTTTCTATGGCTTCGTCATGTCGCACTTCACCAATGTGCAGATCAGCCGGCGCTGCAAGGGGCGTCGCGTGCGTCATCTATGTGATGGGGCCTATACCGGCATTGTTGCGGCGCAGGATTGCTACGTGAACAGCGCCGGCACAAGCGCTTACCGAACGCACCGATCCTGCGAAGTCATGATCCTCGACAATTGCGAGATCGAGGGCGGCGGCGGTGTCGCGACAGAGGCAGAGATCAATATTCTTCGTCAACCGGATTTCCGAGGCCTTCGTGGCACTGGCTTTTTCACTGTGGCCGCCAACTATCCAGCCGCACCAAGCATGAGCTTCCTGATCGAGCGACCGAGAATGCGGTCTGCGGACACGATCGATCCTGAGGATGGAAACACGCAGGCTTCGAACCTCATCGCGATCGGGGCCGACATTGACGCCTGTCGCATCATCGATCCTGATCTGAAAATCACCGGCGGCGCGGTCGCTGGCGGTGGGAATCCCTTCACCACAACTGCCATCGAGATAGGCGGAAACGTCGCCCGGGGCGACTCTGCGCGAAACCTCGAGATTTCCGGTGGCCTGATTGATCTCAAAGGCTGTCCGGCTGGCGTGCGCGGCATCAATATCGCCAATGGGCGGGTCTTTGGCTCAATCCATGGCGTCAGCTTTGACGGTGAAACAACTGAAGACTTCATCCGTATTCAAGAGCCATCAGCGGCCGATGCTGGCCGACTGCAGACTTATGGCAACCGCCATGTTGGCGAGGGCGCGATCGCGGCAACTGAGCTCATCACTTGGGTCGAAGATGGCAGCAATCCGGGCGACTATTGGGGTGAGAATTTCCCGGCGTGGGACAATTACTCTCTCGGCCCGGCTTTTCCGAAAACGGGTACGCTCAGCGACTTCAAACCGTACTTTGACAAGAATCTGGGCGAGGAGCTGGCTACGAGTTTTGCGAGCGCCCAGTACATCGTCGAGGGGCATATTCTCTATATTCGCTTCTCTGCCCTCATTACCGACAAGCAGGGCCATACGGGCAATCTGACCCTTGGGCCGTTTCCGTTTCTGGGGCCCGCCAGCGGCCATCGTATCCTGTCGAGTTCCGTCGAGATCACGGGCGTTGCGGCGGCGAAGTCATTCGACTATTCGCGCAATCTCAAGGCGCGCATCTCGCCGACCGCATCGGAAACCGACGAGTTCCTGGAGTTCTACTCGTACTCAGACACGGGTGGCTTTGAGTTCGTGAACGACAGCTACATCGACAATGCCGTCGACTTCAGCGTGTTCGGTACCATGGCGATCATGCTTGATAACCGTGTGCGGCCGGTCGCGGCCTAACCGCTCTCTCGACAACTGACTCCGCCGCCAGCCTGTCCCGGCTCTGGCGGCGTTTTCTATCCGCCGGGCATCATCAACAATCTAAGGAGACTTCCCATGTGGGATATTATTCGTTCGCGTGCGGCCGTCCTGATCGCGGCTGCGCTTGGTCTTGGCACGTGCGCCGGCTGTGCCGGGCAGGTGACTCAAACTCAGGGGGCCATTGAGCGGGTCGTCGAGGCCACCGATGGTCCTCTTGAGGAGATGTCGGCTGCGCTCGACATCTATCACGAGACTTGGCTGACAGCTGAGGAGCTGTGCTTCGATGTGCCGGAGGCTGAGCGCGCGCCATTGGATACGTGCAAGTCCGCCGTTGCTGCCAGCAACGCGACAGAGGGCATCGTGACTTCGGCCGGCGTACTCTTGGCTGATGCCGAGGCCGCCATTGAAATCTACGAGCGCTACGACGAAGCAAAAGGCGAGGACGGACTGTTTGCGGCTCAGTCTGCCGCCACTGAGGCGACGGCGCTTGCTTTGACGTTTTGGACGCAAAGCCGCCCGCGCATCCTGAGCGCGTCTGCCACGATCGGCAGCGTCTCTCGCGACGAGCCGGAATAGCGCCCGGCCCGCGCACCCCTTTTAACTCTCAACCGAAAGACCAAACTCATGAACCTCTCAGATCTCATGAACTATGCGCAGCTCGGCCTGCGCGTGCTGAACATGATCCGGGCCGCCGTCGATAATGCGGACGGTCAGGAAAACGAAGTCGAAGCCTTCGTGCGCCGGGCCAATGAGCTCGCCGGCACGATCGTGGACAACGCGGCCGCAGGCCTTGCCTTCGATTCCGCACTCGCGGGTCGAGTCAACGCCCTTGCCGACGAGTATGAAGCCAATGGCGCACGCAAGACGCCGGAAGAATGGCGGAATTTCGCGGATGATGTCGCCGACACGGCTCAGCGCCTGCGCACCAAGCTGAAAGTGCGCATCGCGGAACAAGCAGCTTAGGTGCGTCGGATGGGGCAGCTCGGGCACTTTCTGGGGGAGCGGATCGAGTACATCTTGACCGCTTTCCTCATCGCTCTGGCCACGGTGATCGTCGTGCCGAGCTGGCGGGCGAACAAGGGCTACTTTCTCGCCGCGTGGGGCTTTGGAATTGTCTGCGGTCTGGCCGGTCAGGAAATCGGCATTCCGCCGGGTTGGGATATCCTGTTTACCGCTGGCGCTGTCATCACGGCCCCGGCAACCATCCTTTTCCTGCAGCGTCGCACGCTTTTCGAAGCGATCGAGTTGCTTCGCAATGCGCTGCGCGAGCGGCGGGGCTCGTCGGACGACGAAAACAAGTAAAGCAACCGCCTTCTCCCGGTGGCGGGCGTGAGGCGCCGCCTGCCACAACCTTGCCCCGCTGGTCTCAGGACCGGCGGGGCTTTTTTGTCCTGGAGTCGACCATGACCACACCTAAACCCTTGAGCGATCGCTGGCGCTTTCTCGAATCCGAGGGCGCACCTCGCATGCTTGTGGAGGCGCTCAAGACGTATGGCGTCGCCGAGACGCTTGGCACTGGCGACACTGCCGAAATTCTCGCTTGGGCGCGCGAAGTCGGCGGCTGGGTGGCCGGTTGGTATGATGCCGACGCGACCCCTTGGTGTGGCCTCTGGATGGCGGTGATCGCCAAACGCGCCGGCAAGGCTGTAGAGCTCAAGAATCCGCTTGCCGCGCTCTCATGGATTGAGTGGGGGGATGATGCGCCGCTCGATGAACGCGGACGCTGGCGGCCTGAGCTCGGCGATGTTTGTGTGTTCACCCGTCGGGGCGGCGGCCATGTTGGCCTGTATGTCGGGGAAACGCCGGACGGCCGCTATCTACACATTCTCGGCGGCAATCAGTCCGACAAGGTGTCCATTACGCGGATCGCTGTCGATCGCCTTGTGGCCGCACGCCGGCTCTATCGCATCGGCAAGCCGTCAAATGTGCGCCGGATCGTGATGGCCGCCGACGGGCCGGTCTCGACCAATGAGGCGTAGAAAAAGCCCCGCGCGGGGATGCCGTGCGGGGCTTGGAGTTTATGACACTGTCATCTGTCGGGCGATCTTTTCCATGGTCTGGTCTGTCTTGGGGTCGGCCGGCTGTGTGCGAACAAGGCGGGGCTTGCTTCCCGTCGCCGGCTTGGCTTCTCCCGGGTCGCCGAGGAACACCCACTTGCAGAGCACGTTGGACGCTGACAGGGCGATCGAGAAGAACCAGACCGCCGCTGAGGGCACCTGAAGCGCGCCCTGCTCAAGCAACCACTCAAGCCCGATATGGGTGAGGGAGGCCTCTGTCGCGAGGAAGGCGACGCCCAGCAGGGCGATGCAGATCGCCATTCCCTTATTGCGGTTCCGAATGTCCAGAAAGCGCATGAGCGCCTGACTGAGCATCCATGACAGGCTGGCGAACAACACGGTCAGAATGGTGACCAGTTCGAAGGTCAGACCAAGGCCGATGAAGCCCCGGCAAGAGAAGTAGACAGCCGCGATGATGGGCACGATCGCTGCGACTTTGGTGACGTTGTCGAATGATGTAGAGGATTGCATAGGTCAGCTCATAGCTGGGCCGCTCGGCGCGCGGTAACGCGTTCGGGCGGCGGTTGCGCCGGCGGATCATCCCGCCGGCGCGCCCCTGATCGGGGCGGGATATGAGAGCGGACTCTGACTCGCATATCCGGCCGCGACCGGCCTCATTGTCAAACAGCGTATTGTGGGAAGGCGTCGTGCGATCAATATCGCTTCGACCGCTTAAATATGCGTTGCGTGGATAGGCTTGGCAAGAGTCGTTCTTGCTTTTTTGACGCACCGGGTGCGTCGGCGGGACGCCAGTTCTCTAGCCGGGAGGATCAACCCGGCGCAGCAACTCGTCTGGTAGCGGCCGCTGCAACACGGCGGGATCGCCGCCCGCCATCCACGTATCGATCTCGTCCTGCTCGGTGACGATAACGGGCATCGCGTGTTCATGGATCGGGGCGACGACGCCATTGGCCTCGGTCGTCAGGAAGGCGAAGAGTTCGAGATCGGCCTGAACGCGCTTTTGCTTCGGCTCACCCTCAACAGGAACAAGCCGTGTGTCGCCGCTCCACGGTCGCCAGACGCCAGCAAAGAATGAATACTCGGTCGTGGTCTCAAACCATGCCGTGCCGCCGCCATCGTCTTTAGGAATGGGTTCGGCAAGCTGTTCGAATGGAACAAGGCATCGATACTCTGGCTCCGTCAGCCACTTGCGGTTGACGTTTTTCCACCAGTTCTCGCCGAGATTTCGGATGTTTGAGATGGGCGGCATATAGCGCTTGCCGTCCTTCGTCCGCACGCGGAACGGTGGAAAGCCCCAGCGCATCACTTTCATCTCGTAGCCATCGTCCGTCTGGCGCAGGACCGGGCCGTTCTTGTCGCGGCTCACATAGTCCGGCCCTAAATTGCCGACATTAGGATGTGTCTTGAAGTTGAAGGCGTATTGCGCCGGCTCAAAGCGGTAGAGGTTGCACATCTTAGCCCCCGGCGTGGCGGGCCTGATAGGATGGTGTAAAGGGCGTTTCGCCATGATCCTGCGCGGAGGGCTCAACCCGAATCTCTGCGCCTTCGCGCCCCGGGCAATGTGTGCATCGGCATCGCCGCTGCACTTCGAAAAAAGTCAGGTGCGTGGGCAGCGTCGCGATCTCGACCCGGCCCTCATGCCGGCAGCGCGGGTCCTGACAGATCACGGTCAGCGTCATGCAGCCCTTTGCTCGCCAGTCCGCAACGGTTGCAGGTGTGTAGGGGTAGTGCGCGCGGGCCATAGCCCAGTCTTATGACGTAAGGTCTCGGCCGCGATCAAGTTCGATCGTCATTCACTTTGGCTCAGCTCAACAGCCAAAGCGCTCCGATCACGCCCAGAAAAAGGACAAGGCACATGCTGCCAAATATCGGCAGGCAACCCCGGGCACCGGTTTGCTCAGCGAACCGTTCTCGATCTGGGTACGTCATCTATTACCTTAACGCGAGTTCATGAACTGGCTGTCGGGTAAGCGGTGACTCGCTTGCGAAATTTGACATGAATCAAGTCGGTCCTGCTCGGTCTCGAACTGGCCGAGCGGATCGTTGAGGCATTCGACAGCGAGGCGGTCTTGCAGATCAGCCCCGCTTGGTGCTCTTGCGACCGGCTCGATGTCGCCACAGGCGGTGACAAAAATAGCGGCAAAGAGGGCCGGAATTCTTAGACACTGTGCCCTGATGTTCGAGGGGCGTTCGACGGGCGTTCTGGGGGCTTTAGACAGCCTCTCCGTTGTAAACATTGGGATGCACCGGGATTTGCAATCCGCTGCGTCACCACTCCGCCACAGGGCCTCGGAGAGAGCGGGGAAATAGCAGGCCAAGCCTCTCTGCGCAATCGCGTCATGCGGCTTGTACCGCAACGCCGCATTGATCGCAGAGTGGCGTATGGTAGAGGGCCGGTAACAACGCGGATAGGGAACACCCGCCATGGATTTCAAGAAAGCCCGCCAGATCATGGTCGACAGCCAGATCCGGCCCGATGATGTCACGGACACGGCCATCGTAGATGCCTTCCTGTCGGTGCCGCGAGAAGTATTCGTGCCAAAGGCGAGCCAATCCATTGCTTATGGCGAGCTCGAAATCGAGACATCGGAGGGGCGTGCCCTGTGGACGGCGCGCGATACCGCCAAACTCATTGCAGCCGTTGATCCCCAGCCTGATGAGACTGCTTTGGTGGTCGCGGCGGGCTCTGGCTATGAGACGGCGGTCCTGTCTCTGCTGCTGGATACCGCGATTGGCATTGAAGAAGACGACGCGCTTGTCGATGCCGCGACAGAGCGTTTTGCGAAGCTTGAACTGGGCAGTGCTGTTGCTGTGAAAGGTGATCTGGCGACCGGGCTGCCCGATCAGGGGCCGTTCGACGTCATCTATGTATGCGGCATGGTGCAGGAAGTGCCGGTGGCGTGGACGGCGCAACTGGCCGATGGCGGCCGGCTTGCGGTCGTGGTTCAGCGCGACGCAGCGCTCGGCCGGGGACGCATCTACAAGAAGGCTGGAGATGTGGTGTCTTATAGAGATGTCTTTGATGCTCGACCGCCGCGCCTTCAAGCTTTCGACCGCAAACCTGCCTTCGAATTCTAGGCTCCGGGTTTCGCCGATTGCGTGAACACTGTTCACTCTTTTTCAGCTCTCGCCTAATAGTGACCGGTGTACAGGAACAGGAGTGGGGAAATGATGAGTTGGAAATCTCTTTGCAGTGTTGTGGCGCTGACTCTGGTCCCGGTCGGGCCGGCTATGGCCGAAACGCTGGAGAGCGCTCTGGACGCCGCTTATCAGAGCAACCCTGATCTTGCTTCCCAGAAGACCTCCACCGAGATCGCACGTGAAACGTTGGAAAGCGCGCGGGCCGCGGGCCGGACAAGCGTCACGCTCTCCGCCTCGGCGGGATACGAATCGCTCGACAGTACGCGTGCCGTCGCCTTTGACGTCGGTGATCGGCCGATCGCAAATGCCTCGCTTCAGGCCACCCAGCCCATCTTCACCAGTGGCCGTATCTCCGCCGGCATTCGCCAGGCGGCGGCCGGTGTGTCGGCTGCGGATTTCCAGCTTGAAGCCCAACGGCAGACGCTCTTCCTTGATGCAGTATCGGCATACGTAAATGTCCGGCGTGATGTGGAAGCGGTCTCTATCCGGGAGAACAATGTCGAAGTGCTGATCGAGCAGGCTCGCGCGGCAACAGACCGGTTTGAAGTGGGTGTTGTCACGAGGACCGATGTGAAGCTGGCTGAAGCCCGGCTTGCAGGGACGCGGGCTGCACTGGCCGGTGCCGAGGCGGCGTTGGAAGCGAGCCGCGCCAATTATGTGCAGGTGATTGGAATGGCTCCGCTCGCTCTGGAAGTGCCGCCACCGCCACCGCCGCTGCCAGAAACGATCGAAGACGCCTTCACCATCGCCATGGACGAGAATCCCGACCTGTTGGCGGCCAGGGAGAATGTGCGTGCAGCCGAAGCTGCGATCCGTGTGGCGGAAGGCTCGCGAGGGCCGGAGATCAGTCTTGTCGGTACGGCGAGCGCCCAACAGACTTACACCGAGAACGAAATATCACTGGGTGCCGGCCCGCCTATCTCTGACGACAATCCAAGCGATACGACGCTGTCCGCCGTGATCCAGGCGCGTATCCCGCTTTATCAGGGGGGGCAGCTGAATGCCGACGTGCGCTCGGCCAATCTCCAACGCCGTCAGGCCCGCGAAGCGGTCGACAGCATCGAACGCCAGGTTCGGGCCGGCGTGGCGCAGGCCTGGTACGGCTATGCTGCAGCAGTGCGGTCGATTGAGGCTTCAGAGGCGCAGGTCGAGGCCGCCGAGATCGCATATGAAGGGGCAAAGGAAGAGCTGGCCGTTGGCGTGCGGACGACGCTGGACGTGCTCGATCAGGAGCAGGAGCTGTTCGATGCACGCCTCGCGCTGATCGATGCCGAGCGTGATGCATATGTCTCAGCTCACCAGCTTTTGCGGCAAATGGGTCGCCTGACGCTGGACCGGGCAGGCGCGTCCTGAGCGCAGCGCGCATTACACATCGTAAATCATTGTTAACCGTCGCCCCCTAGTCCGTTAACCTAACGGATTAAGAGATTCGGTGCGAACGAGGTCCCGCAATGGCGAACGAAGCCCACAAAGAACCGTCGATGGAAGAGATTCTGTCTTCGATCCGGAAGATCATTTCCGACGACGACGCACCGGAAGGCGCGGCGGAAGCCGAGACTGCAGATAGCGACGTTGAGTTGGTGGATGCCGACGACAGCGACTTCGAGGAGTTTTCGCTCGACGATATTGAGCCTGATACCGTTTCCGTCGAAGAAGAGTATTCGCCCTTCGAAGACGAGATCGTTGCCGAAGAGCCCGTCGAAGCGGCATTGGAGCCTGAGACACCGGTCTTTGAGGAAGTCCAGCCAGAACCTGAACCTGTTGAGGCTCCGCCAATGGCGGTTCCTCCGATGCAATCTGAGGAGAGCCACGCCATGGCCGCATCGCCTGCCTATGAAAGCACTGTGCTAACCGAAGAATCCACTGCCGATGCCGCTGCCGGCGCGCTCGGTAAGCTGATCTCCAAAATGGATATTGGCGGCGAGAACACGCTGGAGGGTATGGTGCGCGAACTGCTTAAGCCGATGATGAAGGAATGGCTCGACGACAACCTTCCGAAGATCGTTGAAGAGAAGGTCGAAGCCGAGGTCCAGCGGATCGCCCGCATGGCGCGCTAGCCCTCCTTCTCCTTCCTGATATAGAGACGGGCGCGCCCTAACCGGCGCGCCCTTTCTTTTTGACGTCCGGACTATCTGAAATGCTCGACCAGAGATTCGACCCTGCCGCCTCCGAGGCGCAAATCTATCAACGCTGGGAAGAGGCCGATTGCTTCAAGCCGTCCGGCGATACGAGCGCTGAGGCTTACTCCATCGTGATCCCGCCGCCGAACGTCACGGGTGTCCTGCATATGGGGCACGCGCTGAACAATACGCTGCAGGATATCCTGATCCGGTATCACCGTATGACGGGCAAGAATGTATTGTGGCAGCCGGGGACAGACCATGCCGGCATCGCGACGCAGATGGTGGTCGAACGTCAAATGGCCGAAAGCGGCTCGAATGAGAGCCGGGCGAGCCTTGGGCGCGAGGCCTTCGTCGAACGCGTCTGGGAGTGGAAAGAGGAATCCGGTGGCCAGATCATTGGCCAGCTGAAGCGGCTCGGGGCCTCCTGCGACTGGTCGCGAACCGCCTTCACAATGGGTGAAGACGGATCAGACGATGACCAGATGGTTCGCGCCGTCCGCAAGGTGTTCGTCGATCTCTACAATGAGGGCCTGATCTACCGAGCCAAGCGGCTGGTGAACTGGGACCCGCATTTCCAGACGGCAATCTCCGATCTCGAAGTGGAGAACAAGGAAGTCGCCGGGCATATGTGGCACTTCAAGTATCCGCTCGCGGGCGGGGCGACCTACACTTATGTCGAGAAGGATGAAGACGGAAATGTCACGCTTGAGGAGGAGCGGGACTACATCTCCATCGCGACGACGCGGCCTGAGACGATGTTGGGCGATGGCGCGGTGGCCGTGCACCCGTCGGATGAACGCTATGCGCCGATTGTCGGGCAACTCTGTGAGATCCCGGTCGGCCCGAAGGAGCATCGCCGGTTAATCCCGATCATCACCGATGAGTATCCGGACCCGGACTTCGGCTCCGGCGCGGTGAAGATCACCGGCGCGCACGACTTCAATGACTATCAGGTCGCCAAGCGCGGAAACATTCCGATGTACGCGCTGATGGATGAGCGCGGTACGATGCGCAGCGATGGGGCACCTTATGCGGAGGTGGCGGAGACCGCCGGCCGGATTGCGCGGGGGCAGGAGAGTTTCGACGAAGCCAAGATTACCGCGATGAACCTCGTACCTGATGAGTATCGCGGGCTCGACCGATTCGAAGCCCGCCAACGTGTTGTTACGGACATCACCGCTGAGGGTCTCGCCGTGATGGTCGCAGACGCGGAGGGGACCGAGACCCCGCTCGTCGAGAACAAGAAAGTCATGCAGCCCTTCGGCGATCGGTCAGGCGTGGTGATCGAGCCGATGCTGACCGATCAATGGTTTGTCGATGCGGAGACACTCGCCAAGCCAGCGATTGAGGCGGTGAAGACGGGCAAGACGCGGTTCGTGCCCGAAAACTGGGAGAAAACGTACTTTAACTGGATGGAAAACATCCAGCCCTGGTGCGTGAGCCGCCAGCTCTGGTGGGGGCATCGGATCCCGGCCTGGTTTGGGCCTACGGCGGACAAGAAAGAGAATGGTGCGCTAGACGTCTACGACTATCAGGGCCAGATTTTTGTAGGTGAGAGCTTTGAGAAGGTGAAACAGCTCGCTTCAAACTATTATGGATATCCTGTCTCTGAGGCTGAATCGATTACAGAACTTCAACAAGCGCTCTTCTCAGAAGAGAACAATACTTCTGAAGTTCAGGCGGAATTCAAATTTCTAGACCTTCGGCCTAAGTCGATCCCGCTAGTCCAAGACCCCGACGTTCTCGACACTTGGTTCTCTTCCGGGCTGTGGCCGTTCTCGACGCAGGGCTGGCCGGATGCGGACGGCAATGAAGACCTGAAGACCTTCTTCCCGGGCTCGGTGCTCGTCACCGCGTTCGACATCATCTTTTTCTGGGTCGCCCGCATGATGATGCAGGGCATCCATTTCATGGGCGAGGTGCCGTTCAAGGACGTCTACATCCATGCGCTGGTTCTCGATGAGAAGGGTCAGAAGATGTCGAAGTCGAAGGGCAATGCCATCGACCCGCTGGAACTGATCGACGAATACGGCGCGGACGCGCTGCGCTTCACCATGGCGGCGATGGCGGCGCAGGGGCGGAACGTCCGCCTCTCCAAACAGCGTGTTGAAGGCTACCGGAACTTCTCAACCAAGCTGTGGAACGCCGCGCGCTTCTGCCAGATGAATGAGTGCGCCAACTGGGAAGGCGCGCTGGACCCGACGACGCTGACGCAGCCCGTGAACCAGTGGATCGTTGGCGAGCTTGCCAAGACGGGCGCAGAGGCGACGACCGCGATTGAAGAGTATCGCTTCGATGGGGCGGCCGGGGCGGTCTATCGCTTCATCTGGAACATCTTCTGCGACTGGTATCTGGAGCTGATCAAGCCTCTGCTGAACGGTGAAGATGAAGAGGCCAAGGTCGAAACGCGGCGCACGGCGGGCTGGGTGCTCGATGAGATATTGAAGCTGTTGCATCCGTTCATGCCGTTCGTGACCGAAGCGCTGTGGGAGCAACTCGGCGAGGATGGTCCGAAACGGGATGGCTTCCTGATGCTTCAGGCGTGGCCGACCTATGATGAGGCGTTCGAGAATGCGACAGCGGCCGAGGAGATGGACTGGGTGATTGATCTTGTCACCGAGGTTCGCAGCGTGCGGGCAGATCTAGGCGTGTCGCCGGGCTCGAAGGTTCCGGCTTCGCTGGTGAATGCCTCGGAGACCAATACCGCCCGGCTTGAGCGTCATGGTGAAGTGATTTCGCGTCTGGCTCGGCTGGAAGGTCTCGGCGTGGTAGAAGAAACGCCGGAGGGCGCAGTGACCACTGTGGTCGATGAGGCGCTGCTGGCGCTGAAGATCGCCGACATCATCGATATCGGCGAAGCGAAGGCCCGCCTGACCAAGGAGATTGCCGGCCTCGAAAAGGACGTGACCGGGATCGAGAAGAAGCTTGGTAATGAGAACTTCGTGTCGCGCGCCCCGGCTGATGTTGTCGAGGAGAACCGCCAGCGGCTCGCGGATGGCAAGGTTCGGCTTGAGAAACTCAAAGGAGCGTTGGCGCGGCTTGCGCAACTCTAGACAACAATGGCGAAGCTGCTTCTGTTCCTGCTGATCGTTCTGGCGCTGGTGCAATACTTTATCTGGCGCTGGCGCAATTCAGGGCCTTGGGATGATGGGGATGACGATGATGACGACGAACCAGACGGCCCGCCGGGCTCCGGTACGCGCCTTGATGTGCCTGATCGCACTGATGAGCGCGTCGACGGCCTGTAGCACGGTCGAACCTGTCCCTGAGCGCCCGGAATGGCGGCTCGCGATCCATGGCGGGGCGGGGGTGATCCTGCGGGAGAACCTGACAGAGGAACAGGAAGCGGCCTATCGCGCGGCGCTGGAGACGGCGCTGCAGGCGGGCGCGGATGTGCTCCGCGACGGCGGATCGGCCGTGGATGCCGTTCAGGCTGCCGTGATCCCCATGGAAGATGATCCGTTGTTCAATGCCGGGCATGGCGCGGTCTTCACGGCGGCGGGACGACATGAACTCGATGCGTCGATCATGGATGGGAGTGACCGGAACGCCGGAGCGGTTGCGGGCGTGAAGCGGGTGAAGAACCCGATCCTCGCCGCGCGCGCGGTCATGGACCGGTCCGACCATGTGATGTTTGCCGGGCAAGGCGCAGATGCGTTCGCCGCCCGACAGGGTCTGGAGATGGTCGACAACAGCTATTTCGACACCGACCGCCGCCGGGAGTCTCTTGAACGGGTTCTGGAGCGGCGCGCGCGGACGGCGGCGGATCGGCACGGTACGGTTGGTGCCGTTGCGATTGATCAGGATGGTAATGTTGCGGCTGCGACGACCACCGGCGGCATGACCGCGAAGACGGCAGGTCGCGTGGGTGACTCGCCTCTGATTGGCGCGGCGACCTATGCGCAGAATGGTGTGTGCGCCGTCTCCGCGACCGGGCATGGCGAATACTTCATTCGGGTTGGCGTCGCGAAGACGGTCTGCGCGCGGGTTGAGCTTGCTGGTGAGGACATCGAAACGGCGGCAGAGAACGCGCTGGGCCAGGTGGCCGCGCTTGGCGGCGATGGTGGTCTTGTCCTGATGGATGGCGACGGTGAGGCCGCTTTCGTATTCAACTCAGCCGGTATGTATCGCGGATCCATTGATCCGGATGGCATCGAGACCGCGATTTACGGAGACGAGTGACTGAGCCGGTCTCTTAGCCGGGCGTTCTCGGCTTTGAGGTACTCCAGTTCCTGAACCATAGGCGCGAAGGCTGAGGTGAGTTCGGCTTCGGTAAAGCGCGGCGTGATGAATTGCGGGCAGTTCCAGTCGAAGGCTTCAATATCTAGCGTGAAGAGGCGCTCGACCTTGCCGGTACCCTCAACGGCAAGCGCAGATGCGAGCTCTGGATTGTCTTCTGCGTTTTCGACGTTTGACCGGGCCAGCAGCTTCAGGCGCGCGCGATTTGGATAGTCCATGAGGAAGAGCGATACGCGGTTGTCGGTCTTGAGGTTGCCGACCGAGACGTATTGGCGATTGCCGCGATAGTCCGCGAAGCCAAGCCGGGTGGGAGACAACACTTTAAGGAACCCGTGCGGCCCGCCGCGATGTTGTACATAGGGCCAACCCGTTTCCGAGACAGTTGCCATGTAGAAGCTGTCGCGGAGCGAGATGAAGGCGGCCTCCCGTTCGCCGAGCCCCTCCGGTGCGGGCCGCGCCGTCATACCGGCATAGGCTTCGCGCGAGCCATGATCGACCTGCTCTTGCTTCACTTTGTCCGTGAAAGCGATCTCACCGAAATTCTTCATCGCGACACTCCTGCACTGCCGGTTGAATTTGCAGTTTTCGCACGGTGGTCGCCACCGTTGTGATTTGCATATAAGTCATGCGGGCACAGCGACTTAAGGCGGCACGTGACAAGTCGAAACCGGTTCGGTAGGCCGCTAGGAGCACGAGGACACTTTAATGACCAAGACCTGGGACAAATCCCGCCTACCATCCCGACACGTGACCGAGGGCCCGGCGCGGGCCCCTCACCGCAGCTATTATTATGCGATGGGCTTGTCGACGAAAGACATCAAGAAACCTTTCGTCGGTGTGGCGTCGTGCTGGAATGAAGCAGCACCGTGCAACACAGCTTTGATGCGTCAGGCGCATGCGGTGTCCGAAGGGGTCAAGGCCGCCGACGGGACGCCGCGCGAGTTCTGCACGATCACGGTGACTGACGGCATTGCCATGGGTCATGAAGGGATGCGCTCGTCCCTGGTGTCCCGAGAAGCGATCGCGGACTCTGTCGAGCTGACAATCCGTGGGCATTCCTACGATGCGCTGGTGGGCGTGGCCGGGTGCGACAAGTCCCTACCGGGCATGATGATGGCCATGCTGCGGCTCAACGTGCCAAGCGTGTTTCTCTATGGCGGATCGATCCTGCCGGGCAGTTTCGAGGGGCGGGATGTCACCGTGCTGGACGTCTTTGAAGCGGTGGGCGCGCATGCGGCGGGTTCCAACGATATGACAGCGGAGAAGCTGACCGCGCTTGAGAAGATCGCATGTCCGGGTGACGGGGCTTGCGGGGGCCAGTTTACCGCCAACACGATGGCCTGTGTCTCGGAGGCAATCGGCCTCGCGCTTCCACTCTCGTCTTCCTTGCCGGCTCCGTTCACGAACCGGGATGCATACGCTGTGGCATCTGGCGAGGCTGTGATGGCGCTGATCGAGAAAAATCTGCGTCCACGCGATATCTGTACGCGCGAAGCGTTTGAGAACGCAGCCATCGTCGTGGCCGCGACCGGCGGCTCTACGAATGCCGCGCTGCACCTGCCAGCAATGGCGCACGAGTGCGGTGTGCAGTTCGAACTCAAGGATATGGCGGAGATCTTCAAGAAGACGCCTTGGCTCGCGGACCTGAAGCCGGGCGGAAACTATGTCGCCAAGGATTTCGGCGAGGCGGGGGGCGTGCCGATGCTCATGAAAACGCTTCACGAGGCCGGGCTTATCAATGCTGATTGCCTGACAGCGACCGGAAAGACATGGGCCGAAGAACTGGAAGGCGTGACCTGGGATCCTGATCAGGATGTTATTCGCCCCGTATCGAACCCGCTGACACCGACGGGCGGTGTTGTCGGACTGTGGGGCTCGCTCGCTCCGGACGGAGCCATTGTGAAAGTGGCGGGGCTCGAAAGCCTGCAATTCCAAGGGCCAGCCCGCGTCTTTGATGGCGAGCAGGCCTGCTTCGAAGCCGTCGAGGCGCGCGACTACAATGAAGGCGATGTGCTGGTGATTCGTTATGAGGGCGCGACCGGCGGCCCGGGCATGCGTGAGATGTTGTCGACCACAGCAGCGATTTACGGGCAGGGCATGGGCGACAAGGTCGCGCTGATCACCGATGGCCGGTTCTCCGGGGCGACGCGCGGTTTCTGTATTGGCCATGTCGGCCCGGAAGCTGCCAAGGGTGGCCCCATCGGGCTGATCAAGGATGGCGACATGATCTCGATTGACGCTGAAACTGGCACGATCGACGTCATGCTGACACCGGCGGAGCTGCAGGACCGGCAACGCGAGTGGACACCGCGCGAGACCAATTATGGATCAGGTGCCCTGGCGAAGTTCGCGAAGCTTGTCGGTCCCGCCCACAAGGGGGCTGTGACGCATGAGGGTTTCGCAGGCGAACGGCATGTCTACGCCGACATCTGACAACACGCCTGTCGATCCGGCCGTCAGCCTGGCGCTTGAGGGACTCCCAGAAGAGTTCCGTGATTTTGCGCGCGTGTTCGAACGAGATATCCGCCCGGCGCTTCAGGCGCGGGAGCAGGAACGGATCAGCGCCGCCGACACGGCCCGCAAAACCATGTGGGGCGGCGGGCTGGTGGCGGCGATTGGTATTGCGGCGAGCCTGCTTGTCTTTCGTGTGCCTCAACTGGCCATTCTGTCCGGGATAGTCGGCGCGGCGATTGCCGGATTCGGGCGCATGCCGATCAGCCGGGTGGGCAAGCAGGCCAAGAGCCTGATTGTCGAACCTGTGGCATCCAGGCTGGGCCTTGGATATGTCGACCAGCCGGGCCGGATGGCCAGCATCCATGATTTCAAGTCAGCTCGTCTGATTGGAAGCTGGGATCGTTCCAATTTTGAGGATCACCTTTCCGGCAGGCGCAATGGCGTCGATTTCGAGTTCTATGAGGCGCATCTGGAAGAGAAGCGGACAACGCGCGACTCCAACGGCCGGACGCGGACGACATGGGTGACGATCTTCCGGGGACAGTGCCTGCGCTTCCAGTTTCACAAGACGTTCTATGGCCGGACGCTGGTGACACGAGATGCGGGCTTCTTCAATCGCTTTGGGGGCGGCGGTGGCTTGCAGAGAGCGACGCTGGAAAGCCCGGACTTCGAAAAAGCGTTTGAGGTTTACACCACCGATCAGGTGGAAAGCCGCTATATTCTGACCCCGGACTTCATGCAGAAGCTGATCGATCTGGAGAACACGTTTCGTGGCAAGAAGCTGCGGTGCGCTTTTGCCGGTGGCGAGATGCTGATTGCTGTGGAAGGCACTGACCTGTTCGAGCCGGGCAGCATGTTCACACCGCTGGATGACCCCCAGCGCATGCGCGATCTGCTCAACGATTTTGCTGCCGTGTTCCATTTGATCGACTCGGTCTCGAAAGCACGCGACGAGGAAGAGCGCGAGCGGGATGAACCGCCGCCGCCCGAACCTGACGAGTCCCCCTGGGGCCGCTTCATGAACCGGTAGCAGACAAGGCGAAAACGAGGCACGCGTGTTCAGATAGCCTTCAGGCCCTTGTTGTTATTGATTTTTCGATCCCGCCATTCTGCCGTCAAATTCACAGGAGACGCTCTTTAGATGTCACGCCTTCTGATCCCCGCCCTTGTTGCCGCTTTTGCACTTTCACCGCTTGCCGCGGCGATGAGCCCGTCTGAGATCAGGACCTGCAACTCGCTGGCGTCCGGCTTCAAGGCAAAGACGGCTGCGTATGAGGCGGCGCAGGCAGCTCGCGACGAAGCGGCGGCTGAGGCCGAACTAGCCGGTGATGCTTGGGAAGAAGCGGAAGATTTGCGTCTATTCAGTGAAGAGAACGCCATGAAGGCGGACACCGCGCTGACGGTTTATGAATCCGCGAAGTCGGAGTTTGAAGCTGCCGAAGCCAGTGTTCAGGCGCAGGGCATGGCGCTGAATGATGAGATCAGCCGCTACAATGCGCGCTGTGTGAAAGACTAGCCGGCGAATGTTCCGATCACCGGGACATGGTCTGACGGTTTGGTCAGCTCGCGGGCCTTCTTGAAGATTTCAACGCTTTCGAGCCTGTCGGCGGCCTGCGGACTGCAGAGCAGGTGATCGATGCGGATTCCGTGATCCTTCTGGAAGGCCCCGCCCTGATAATCCCAGAATGTGTACTGGTGGGCGCGGTCGTCGGTCACCTCGAAGGCTTCTGTCAGGCCGAGTGATTTCAGGCGGCGGAAAGCGGCGCGTGTTTCAGTCAGGGCGAGGGCGTCATCGGCCCAGACCTCTGCATCCCAGCAGTCCACGTCTCGCGGGATGACATTGTAGTCGCCACCAAGGACGAAAGCTTCTTCCTGCTGGAGGAGGGCTGAGGCGTGCTGCGTAAGAGCGTCCATCCAGCGAAGTTTGTAGTCGTACTTGTCGCCGGGCGCTGGATTTCCGTTCGGGAGGTAGATTCCACCAACGCGGATTGGGGCGTCTGACAGGATCAGGGCTTCTATATAGCGGGCCTGCTCGTCATCCTCATAGGTCGGCAGGTTTTTCTGGATGTCCTCTATCGGATGCTTCGAGAGCAGGGCCACGCCGTTATAGCTCTTCTGGCCGTGGACGGCGCAATTATAGCCGAGCTCTTCGATCTCCATGTAGGGGAAGGCGTCGGTCTCACATTTGATCTCCTGCAGGACGATCACATCGCAATCGATCTGTTTCAGCACGTCCAGCACAGTGGGCAGGCGGGCCTTCACAGAGTTCACATTCCAGGTCGCAATTTTCATGCGCCTCTTCTAACCGGCTTTGCGCGCCGCGCCAGTGGGTGCTTGACATGAAACTGTTTGGTTTCTTATATGGAAACCGAAAGGTTTCATATCCCATGACTGATCAAGCTGTTTTCCGCGCCATTGCAGACCCCACCCGTCGGGAGATCATGGCGATGCTCGCCACCAGCGAGATGACAGTGAACGAGATTGCCTCACGATTTGAGATGACGCGGCCTGCTGTCGCCAAGCATCTGGGTGTCCTCAGGGATGGCGGACTGATCTCGGTTGAGGCGAGAGGGCGGGAGCGCGTAAACCGCCTCGCGCCTGAAGGCCTGAAGACTGTGGCGGACTGGCTCGAATTCTACAGCCGGTTCTGGGACGACAAACTCGATAAACTGAAGGCTGCCGTGGAGGGCGACGATGACTGAAGCAAAACTGGTGAAGACGATTTACCTTGACGCGCCCAGAGCGCGGGTTTGGACCTATCTGACCGAGCCGGAAAAGCTGGCGCGCTGGTTCCACGAGGGACGGGAGACGATGAAAGCGGGTAGCGACTATGCCTTGCTTCGGGAAAACCCCGATGCCGAGGACAAGAGGTTACTCTGGGGAGATGTGCTGGAGACAGACGAGCCAAACCGCCTCGTCTACACGTTCAGCTATCATGGTGGCCCGAAAGCGGCGTCAGTGGTCGAGTGGACCCTTACCGATCTTGCCGACGGCACGGTGTTGACAATGACGCACACCTTCGATGCTGTGGAAGCTGATCGGGTGATCAGCGAAATGAAAGGGACGGACCGCGGTTGGGACGAGCACCTCACGCGTTTGCGTAACCTCATCAACTGAGCTCTGACGGCTGAAACCGGAACCGGCGTTCGTTACTGTAGAGGCCGAGCAAGCTCTCTTCATGAGCGCCGGCACCGATATTGTGGATGACCTTGTACTGGCCATCCCATCCGCGCCGGTCTGAGACGATGGCGATGTGGGGCAGGCTCCCGCCGACGATGCAGGTCATTAGATCACCGGGCTGCCAGTCGAGATCGGCGCGTTCGTTTTCGTGCCGGGCGAGCCAGATTTCCATGTTCGGGACGCGGCGGTGATCGATGTTGCGATCCGGCCGGCGCAGGCCCCACCGATCCGGATACGCTGAGAAATTGCTCCTCATATCCTCGTGAATGGCTTGCTGGAAGTCGAACGCGAAGGCGTCGCGATAGGCACGGATGATCACGTCTATGCAGACGCCCCGGTCGTCCGGCACGTCGCCGCCTGGATAGGCGAGGGAGACGTAGGATGGGTCGTAGTAGCGCGTGACGCCGATTTGTTGGCGGGCGGCGCGGATCAAGCGCTGGGGCCATGGTGCATTGTGAGTGGCTGCGTCTGTCGCACCCAAAGGAAACGCAAGAAGACCAACCGATACAGTGCGCCGTGTAAACTCCATTCAGCCACGCTTGCTTGCTGCCTTGGTAAGAATAGGGCTGAACTTAGAAGCCTTTGAGCTCCGCAAATTCCTCCACCTCTGCCCGCTCGGTGTAGAGTGTGTTCACAGATGCTTTCTTGTCCGGATGGCCGAGGGCCATGCCGCAATAGACCATCTCTGTTTCAGCGAGGCCGAAATGTGTTTTCAGGCTGGTTCGCAGCATGCCCCATGCTTCCTGCATGCAGGTCGCCCAGCCGCGCTCCTCGGCGAGCAGGGCGAGGGTCTGCATGAACATGCCGGTATGGGCCCATTGGCCGTGGCCCATGCTTTCGTCAATCACGAAGAAGACGCCGACCGGTGCGCCGAAGAACTCGAAATTCTTGGCCATCCAGCCCATGCGGGCCATCTTGTCATCGTATCCAATGCCGACCTTTTCATACATCATCGCGGCGCAACGGCGGCGACGCTCCATATAGGGCTCGCCGAGCCCTTTGGGGTAGATCGGGCGGTCGGTGGCTTCGCCGGCCGGATTTGCCATCAACGTCTTGCCGGCGAGATCGACTATGGCCTGACGCTCGTCACCGGTGACGACGATGACGCGCCATGGCTGGACGTTACCGCCCGACGGTGCGCGCTGGGCGGCGGCCAGCCAGTCCTTGATTTCAGACGCGCTGATGGGCGTGTCGAGAAACGCCCGTGTCGAGATGCGCTGTTTTACGGCCTGTGAGACATCCATCTGGTTTTCCTTAGTTAGGCTCGGCAGCGAGCAGCACGCCGATATCTGTGAGACCTGCGACTTCGTCTTCGGACAGATCGAGCCAGTCCGAGAGGGCCTCTTGATTGTGCTGGCCACGGCCGGGTGCGCGGTCTTCGCTGGTGATGCCGCTCTTGGCATTGGAGAACTTGTAAGGGGACTGCACCGTCTTGCGTGGCGCGCCGGTTTCATCTTCAACATCTACGACCACACCGCGGGCCTCGACGCTTGTCTGGGCGTAGGAGTCCGCGCCGAAATCGCGGACTTTGCCCCATGGCAGGTTCAGCTTGTCGAGATGCTCCGTCAGGGCGTCGAAATCGGGGAATGACCTAACGCGATCCTCTATGGCCTTCCGCCGCAGGGCGATCTTGGTTTCAATATCCGCGCCCTTGGGCGTTGGATCCTGCAGGCCGTCCCGGGTCGAGAAAACGTGCCACAGCCATTTCATGTCGCCCGTAATCAGGAGACGGGTGCCGCCCGGACCTTCCCAGATCGCGCCTTCTTCTGCTTTTGGCCAGATTTCATCCAGCGCGTAGTGTGCGTAATCGTCGGTTGCATGCATCACATTGAGCATGGCGATGTCGATGTGTTGGCCTTCGCCGCCATGCTCGACCATGCGGAGCGCGGACAGGGCCGCGACCAGACCGTGAAGGGAGCTGTAGGAGTCCGCCATGGAGAACTGAATGTCGCCAGCTGGGCCGCCCGTTATCTCTGCTTGACGGGCAAGCAGCCCGGTTTCCGCATGCAGGACGGGCGCATAGGCCGGGCGGCGACGCTCCGGGCCTTCCTGACCGAAGCCGGAGATCGACAGCATGACGAGTTTCGGATTGACCGCCTGCAGGTCTTCCCAACCGACGCCGAATTTCTCCATCACGCCTGGGCGGAAGTTCTCCACAACCAGATCGGCCTTTTCGGCGAGCTTGAGAACAAGCGCGCGTGCGCCCTCAGCCTTCATGTCGAGGCAGATGTTCCGCTTGCCGATATTCTGTTGGAGATAGAATCCGGATGTGTCGCCGTTCCGTTTGCCGAAGTTACGCGTGACATCGCCTTCGGGTGGCTCGACCTTGACTACGTCCGCACCCAGGTCCGACAGCATTCGCGTTGCGAATGGGCCGGCGAGCACTCTCGAAAAGTCGAGGACTTTCAGTCCTTCGAGCGGGAAACCAGCCATGTGTCACCTCCAGTCATTGGACTGTCAGTGAACGGCTTGCCGCAGCGTTCGTCTAGATCGAAAAACTTGTTCCGCAGCCGCAGGACGCCGTAGCGTTCGGATTGGTGATCTTGAAGGCCGCGCCGATCAGCTCTTCGGTGAAATCGATGACGGATCCCGAAAGGAACTCGAGACTCATCTCGTCAATTGCGACTTTTGCGCCATCGCGTTCGATCACAAGATCATCTTCGTTGACAGCCTTTTCCAGCTCAAAGCGATAGGAAAAGCCAGAGCAGCCGCCGCCATCGACCGCAACGCGGAGCAAGGCGGCGTCGGCTTCCTTCGCCAGAATCGCGTTAATGCGCTTGGCGGCCGAGGCTGAGAGGGTCACATCAGTCATGGCTTATAGATAGGAAGGTTTGCGTCGATGGAAAAGAGAGCGGTGTTTGCAACCGACTGGAAAAACTCTCGCGGGCGCTACTTCGATGAGGCTCCGTCGGCGACTCGTACGCCGTTCCAGCGGGATCGCGACAGGATTATCCACACCACCGCTTTTCGCCGCCTGAAGCAGAAAACGCAGGTTTTCGTGGCCCATGAGGGCGATCATTACCGAACCAGGCTCACGCATTCGCTGGAAGTTGCGCAGATCGCGCGCTCGATTGCGCGGACGCTTGGGCTTGATGAGGATCTCGCCGAAGCGTTGGCGCTGGCGCACGATCTCGGCCATCCGCCGTTCGGGCATGCTGGCGAAGACCAACTGGAAGCCTGCATGCAGGACTATGACGGCTTCGATCACAACGCCCAGACGCTGCGCATCGTGACCAAGCTTGAGGAGCGGTATCCGGTTTTCGACGGGCTCAACCTGACATGGGAGATGCTGGAGGGGCTCGTTAAGCATAACGGACCCGTTCTGGCACCGGATACGCCCTTATCGTCGCTTCCGGCGGCATTCCGCGACTTCGCGCAGATTGAAGACCTTGAGCTGGAGTCCTTTGCCGGTCCGGAGGCTCAGGTGGCGGCGCTCGCAGACGATATTGCGTACAATAATCACGATATCGATGATGGCATCGCGGCGGGTTTGTTCTCACCGGATGATTTCGCCGAGATTCCGATTGTAGGCGAGGTTTTCCGGCAGGTGCGAGAGGATCATCCGGCGCTGGAGGACAAGCGCGTCGTGTATGAGGCTGTGCGCCGGCTGATTGGGCTCTGGATCAACGATTTGACCGCTGAGACGGAGCGGCGGGTGAAGAAGCACCAGCCAAAATCGGCTGCTGATGTGCGGGCGCTGGATGAACCGCTGGTTGGTTTTTCGGACGAGTTGAACGAGCGCCAATCAGCACTTCGGGCGTTTCTCCACGAGAAAATGTATAAACATTACAAGGTCAATCGGATGAGAAGCCAGGCGAAGCGCATCCTGAAGCAGCTGTTTGAAATCTTCACCGCAGAACCTGATACCCTGCCTCCGCCGTGGCGGTGGGACGCGCTTCAGGCTGATGAGATAAGGCGGGCGCGGATTGTCTGCGATTACATTGCCGGAATGACAGACAATTTCGCCATTGAGGAGCATCGGCGCCTCTTCAGCCTTGAGAGCATGAATTAGCCCGATTTCAGCTGCAAAAGCGGGCGATGATGTTCAATGCTCATTAAGGAAACAGGGCGTACGATTAACGTTGAAGCCGCCGCCGAGAGATTCGATGAACGCCTCCAATCGACGAGATCTGAGCTATGAAACGGTCGAGGACGACTATCGTGGCTTTGACTATCAGGACGAAGACAATGCGCGGGGGCCGCTAATCCTTGCGCTAGCGCTTGGCGTTTTGCTCGTTTTCGGCGCGGTTGTCTGGAACACCTATCGCCAGGGTATCCGTACCGGGGCTGGCGACATTCCAATTATCACGGCTGAGGGTTCTTCCTACAAACGCGCGCCCGATGATCGCGGCGGTTTTCGCGATGATGATCTGAACAAGCGGATCTACGACCAGCTGGACGGGTCCAGCCGCTCTGTGCCGCCAGCGACCTCAGCCAGCATTGGAACAGCGAGTGCCGAAGAAGCGCTGCTGGCGCAGGGCGGGCCTCCCATCGAGCTTCGTCCAACACAGGCTTATGGCGAGGCCGGACCGGATGAAGATCAGATCGCCGCCCTGAACGATCTTGCGGGTGCGCCGGCAGAGACTGAGATCGCGCCCGCGCCTATTCCGGCCCCCGCAGAAGAAATCATCATGCCGCCGACCTTGCCGGCAGCGGTCGCTGAGCCTGAAAACCGCTTTGCGTTTGCGCCATCGGGCGCATTTGTCGTTCAGATCGCCGCTTTGCGGAGCAGTGAAGCGGCTGATGCGGAGTGGGGCAAGGCGACTAGAGCGCGCCCGCAAATGTTCCGCGGTGCAAATAAGAGCATTCAGCGGGCTGATCTGGGTCAGAAGGGAGTGTTTTACCGTCTGCGGGCCGGAGCCTTTGAGAGCCGGGCCGATGCCAGCGAATTCTGCGATGCACTTAAGGCTGATGGCGGCCAATGTATCGTGGTACAGGGCTGAATGATCCCAAGCGCCTGTATCCTTAGCGTCTCCGGCCCAGAGCTGACAGAAGCCGAATTCAGCCTGTTCCGAGAGCGGCAGCCCTGGGGCGTGATCCTGATGGGGCGCAGCTGCAACAGCCGCGATCAGGTCAAACGCCTCGTTGACGATATCTGGCGCGCCATGGAGCGGCCTTGCCTGATCTTTATCGATCAGGAAGGAGGACGCGTTGCGCGGCTGAAAGCGCCCGAATGGCCGCTTTTCCCGGCCGGTCGGGCCTATGCGTCGCTCTACCATGTTGATCCTGCCAAGGGGCGGGAGGCCGCATGGCTGGGCCACCGGCTGATGGCTGAAGAGCTTTCGAGTATGGGTATTCATGCCGATTGCGCGCCTGTGGTCGATCTGCCAGTCGAGGGCGCGCACGATGTGATTGGTGACCGGGCTTTCGGGGTAGATCCAGTTCAGGTGGCGGAGCTTGCCCGCGAGGCGTTGAAAGGTCTCGCCGCAGGCGGTGTCGCTGGCGTAGTGAAGCATATTCCCGGACATGGACGCTCAATGAGCGACAGCCACATGGAGCTGCCGCGTATCACTGAGGGCGACAATGAACTCGCCAAGGACTTCGAGGCTTTCGCACGGCTGGCGGATGCGCCAATGGCGATGACGGCGCATATTGCGTATGAGGCCTATGATCCCGGCGTGGCGGCAACTGTTTCGCGCAAGATGATCGAAGGCGTCATTCGAGGCCGAATCGGGTTTGATGGCCTGCTTATGACGGACGATCTGGGGATGAATGCGTTGGGGGGCGACCTGTCTTCGCGCGGCGTGGCAGCAATTGCCGCTGGATGCGATGTGCTTCTGCATTGCTCGGGCTTCCTGACCGCCCCGGATGAGATCGTTGCTGAAATGCGCGAAGTTGCGGAAGTGGCCCCTGTGCTGGCCGGACGGTCGCTTGAGCGGGCGCAAAGGGCGGAAGCGATGTCTACGCAACGGGATACTTTCGATGTGGAGGCTGGCTGGGCGCGCTTCCGGGAGCTTTTTCATGATGTCGAGGCTGCCGCTTGACCCGGAACGCGCTCTCTATCGACGCCCTGTCTGCGGACGCTGAAGACGCGACCGCAGAAGATGCATTCGTTGTCGACGTTGAAGGCTATGAAGGCCCACTGCATCTCCTGCTGGAGCTGGCGCGTCGTCAGAAAGTGGATTTGCGGAAGATTTCGGTTCTGGCGCTGGCCGAGCAGTACATCGCTTTCATTGAAGATGCGAAGTCTCGTCGGATAGACCTTGCGGCCGATTATCTGCTGATGGCGTCATGGCTGGCCTTCATGAAGTCGCGGCTGTTGCTGCCAAAGCCCGAGGTGCCGGACGAAGCCGAAGCAGACCCAGAAAGCATGGCCGAAGCGCTAGCCTTCCGGTTGCGACGCCTAGATGCGATGCGTGAGGCCGGAGACGCGCTGCTGAATGGGCCAATCCTTGACAATGTCGTGTTCCTGCGCGGTGAGCCCGAGCTGCCCAAGGTGATCAAGCACACCGAATACAAGGCAGACCTCTGGCAGCTGACGCAAGCTTTCGGCACGATCCGGAATCGCAAGGAAAAGGCGGCTCCCCATGTGATCGAGCACCAGTTCGTGCTGCCGCTCGAAGCAGCGCGCGACCGACTGATGGATTTGTCGAAACTGGTGCGGGACTGGGCCTCGCTCGATGATTTAAGGCAGCAAATGGTCGGCGTCGATCCGGAGATTCCGACGCGCTCTGTCACTGCGAGTGTGTTCTCAGCGGCGCTGGAGCTGACGCGCGATGGCGCTGTCGATCTCCGCCAGGATGGACACTTCTCACCGCTTTACTTGCGCGGCGCGTCGACTAATGCCGGGGAGGCAACCGTATGAACCCTCTGGAAAAGCCGAGTATGGACGACGCCCCGGAAGACATTCGCGATGCTGTTCGGCAGCTGAAATTCGCCTATCAGCGGTCGGCAGAGATCGTGCGCGGTCCGAAGCCTGAGGTTTCGGAGCCGGTGGAAATGGTTGTACCGGCAGAGGAAACTGCGGTTTCCGATGTGACGGCTGAGCAAGACGAGCTCATGTCCGACGCGTTGCGACGGGCTGAAGCTGTGCTGTTTGCGGCCGGCGAGCCGATAAGTGCGATGGATGTCGCTTCAATCCTTCCGCCGGGCACCGACGCGGCTGAGGTCTTGATGAAGCTCAAGGCGGTCTACGAGAATCGCGGGGTCAGCCTAGTGGAAGTTGCCGGAAAGTGGCGGTTCCAGACAGCTCCTGACCTTGCCTTCCTTTTTGTCGAAGAGCGGCAGGAGCAGAAGAAGCTGAGCCAGGCCGCGCTCGAAACACTCGCCATCATCGCCTATGGCCAACCGGTGACGCGGGCCGAGATTGAAGCTGTGCGCGGCGTTGCAGTCTCCAAAGGGGTGATCGATACGCTGATGGAGGCCGGCTGGGTGAAGACCAAAGGCCGCCGCCAGACGCCGGGACGCCCGGTGACATTCGGTACGACGACGGAATTCCTCGAGCATTTTGGGCTGGAAAGCCTGGATGTTCTGCCGGGCAAAGCCGATCTTGAAGCGGAAGGATTGCTTTCCAGCACAATCCCGGAAGACTTCCAGATGGCGTGGGAACAGCCCGATCAGGCAGGCGAGACCGACGCGCCTGCCGAAGAAACTAGCGATGACGCTCAATTCGTTACCGATTTCTTGGGTAATACGTCCGATGATGACTCTGAAGAGCCTTTGGATTGAGCCGAAGCCCGGCTCGTCCTATGTTTAAGGCCAGATAGTTACGGAGACCCCCAATGGGCTCAGTTGGACCTTTGCAGCTTGTTCTGCTCGTTGTTGTCGCGCTTCTCGTTTTCGGGGGCCGCGGTCGTATTTCGAATATTATGGGCGATCTCGCCAAGGGCATCACCAGTTTCCGAAAGGGGCTGAAAGATGATGACGAGCAAAAGGCGGTCGACAAGGACGACATGGTCAATGTGACCCCCGAAAAGGACAAGTCGGAAGCCTCGTCCTAGCGCCGGAAAGGCTTGAAGCCTGATGCTGCCTCAGTTCGGATTCTCGGAGTTTCTGCTGCTCGCCGTGGCAGCCCTCATTGTTGTGGGCCCGAAAGACCTGCCGATGATGATGCGCCGGATCGGGCAGTTTGTGGCCAAGGGCCGCAAGATGGCGCGCGAGTTCCAGTCTGCCTTTGATGACATTGCCCGCCAGACGGAGCTGGATGACCTGCGTAAGGAAATCGAGTCGCTCAAGAAGGACAACGCCGTCGCGCAGGCGGTTGATGATATGAAGTCGGCCGAGAAAGACATCAACGAAGCGGTGATGCGTGAGACGCCGCGCGTCGAGGCGGACGCCAAACCTACCGCGCAGCCTGCGAAGCCTGAGGGAGATCCGGCGTGACGCAGGAGCTGCCCGACGAGCACAAGCCGGACATTGAGAGCGACGAGGTGGAGGCGAGCAAGGCCCCACTTCTGGAGCATTTGAACGAGCTGCGCTCGCGGCTGATCTGGTCGATTGCGGCGCTGGCGATTGCCGCGGGCGTCTGTTTTGCCTTCGCAGCCGACATCTACAATTTCCTGATCGCGCCCTATGCGGCTGCATCTGTCGAGCTTCGCGGTGAAGATGCGCCACCGCTTGGCTTTGTCTATCTCGGGCCGCTGGAATTCTTCTTCGCCAAGCTGAAGCTTGCCTTGTTTGCTGGGATTTTCGTTGCCTTCCCATTTATCGCGTATCAGCTTTATGCCTTCGTTGCGCCGGGGCTTTATAAGAATGAACGGGGAGCCTTCCTGCCATTTCTCATCGCCGCGCCGATCCTGTTTTCGGCGGGTGCGGCCTTTGTCTATTACGTGATGATCCCGATGGTGGCCCGGTTCGCGCTTGGACAAGAACAGGTCGCGATTGGCGAGATCTCGATCCAGCATTTGCCGAGCGTTGCCGCCTATCTCTCGCTGATCATGGCGCTGATGCTGGCTTTTGGACTGTCGTTCCAGTTGCCGGTTGTGCTGAGCCTGCTCGGCAAGATTGGCGTTGTCGGGTCCGACACACTTCGAAAAGGCCGGAAGTACGCGCTGGTCGGTGTGCTCGCCTTTGCGGCGTTCTTTACCCCTCCGGATGTCATTTCGCAGGTGCTGCTAACGGTGCCGGTGATGTTGCTTTATGAGTGCAGCATCTGGTGCGTTGTTCTGATGGAACGTAGCCGGGAGCGGGAAGAGGCCGAAGCTGCCGCAGCGGAGTAGGGCTGACAGAGAGCCCAGTGCGCACTAGACGCTATGCAAAACGCATAGAGGCTTTCCATGTTCGACATTCGCGCCATTCGAGAGAATCCAGACGCTTTCCGTGCTGCGTGGAACCGGAAGTCTCCGGGGCTGGGCGACGTGGTGGATGACATTCTCGCGCATGATGGCGCGCTTCGTCAGGCCGTCACCGACAAGCAGGAGGCCGAAAGCGCGCGTAACGCGAACTCCAAGCTTATCGGCAAGACCAAGGCGGCGGGCGATGTGGCAGAGTTCGAACGTCTGCGAGCGGAGGTCGCCAAGGCGAAGGAAACGATCGAGGCGGCTGGCGAGCAGGAAGAGGCCGCGCGGGCTGAACTCGACAATCTGCTGCTGGGTTTGCCGAACTTACCACTTACTGAAGTCCCTGAGGGGACTGATGAAGAGAGTAATGTGCAACAGGGTAATGGTTGGGGAACGCCCCCGAACTTCTCCTTCGAACCCAAAGATCATGCAGATCTTGGGGCCGCTCTGAAGACGAAGCTCGGCCAACCACTTATGGATTTTGAAGCCGCCGCCGCCATGAGCGGTGCACGGTTTGTGGCGCTGCGCGGTGGGCTCGCGAAACTTGAACGCGCGCTCTCAGCCTTCATGCTCGATACCCAAACGACTAAGAATGGCTATGAAGAAATCAATCCGCCAACGCTGGTTCGCGAGGAGGCGATGATCGGAACGGGTCAGTTGCCGAAGTTCGGCGAAGACTCGTTCCAGACAACGAATGGGATGTGGCTGATTGCGACGGCAGAGATCTCGCTGACGAATCTGGTTCGTGAAACCATTCTGGCAGATGATCAGCTCCCGCTTCGCATGACGGCGCATACGCCATGCTTCCGTTCCGAGGCAGGCAGTGCTGGTCGCGACACGAAGGGCATGATCCGTCTTCATCAGTTCAACAAAGTCGAACTCGTCTCGATTGTCCGCGGCGAGGATGAAGGGATGGCCGAGTTGGAGCGCATGACGAAATGCGCGGAAGGGATTCTGGAAGCGTTGGAGTTGCCTTACCGGCGGATGCTGCTCTGCACCGGTGACATGGGCGCGGGCGCGCGCAAGACTTATGATCTTGAAGTCTGGCTGCCGAGCCAGAACACTTATCGCGAGATTTCGTCCTGCTCGTACTGCGGAGACTTTCAGGCGCGGCGAATGGATGCGCGCTGGCGTCCGGCGACAACAGAAGACAATCCCAAGCCGAAACCTGAGTTCGTGCACACGTTGAACGGTTCGGGCCTCGCCGTCGGTCGGACGCTGGTGGCGGTGCTGGAAAACTATCAGGAAGAGGATGGCTCGATCCGTGTGCCGGATGTGCTGGTGCCATACATGGGCGGCGTCGAGGTGATCCGTTGAGAATCCTGCTGACCAATGATGATGGCATTCATGCGCCAGGCCTCTCGGTGCTGGAGGACATCGCGCGCGAGCTGTCCGACGATATCTGGATCGTCGCGCCGGAGCTTGAGCAGTCCGGACAGTCCCGGTCCATCACGCTGACAGAGCCGGTTCGCAACCGACCCGTGCGTGACCGCGTCTGGGCTGTGGCGGGGACGCCGTCGGACTGCGTGCTTTTGGCGATGCAGAACCTCATGGATGATCCGCCCGATCTTGTGCTGTCCGGCGTCAATCGCGGGCAGAATATCGCTGAGGATACGAGTTTCTCCGGCACGGTTGCGGCGGCGATGTTCGGCATGCAGCTGGGTGTGCCGTCCATTGCGCTGAGTCAGGCCATGGGATTTCGAGAGCGCGGCATGGTGCCGTGGGAAACGGCGCGTGCGTGGGGCGCGAAGACGCTGATGCCGATTATCGAGCAGGGATGGCCGGACGATCTGGTGATCAATGTGAATTTCCCGGATCGCGAGCCTGAGGATGTTTCAGGCATCGAGTACACCCGGCAGGGCTTTCGCGATGAGACCATCATTCACACCGACCAGCGCGAAGATTTGCGCGGTAATGAGTACTTTTGGATCGGTTATAAAGGGAAACTGTCCCAGCCGGATGAAGGCACCGATCTTCGCGCAATCTATGAGGGGCGCGTCTCCGTCACGCCGTTGCATGTTGATTTGACGCACGACGCCTTCCTGCAAAAAATGCGCGACACATGGCCCTGATTGCAGACCCGTTTCGTGCCGCGCGGCTGATCCTCAATCTGAGGCAGGCCGGTGTGCGCGATCCGGCGGTTTTGCAGGCCATGGAGACGATTGATCGAAGTGCTTTCGTTGATGCAAGCTGCGCCGATATCGCCTTTGAGGACAGTGTGTTGCCGATTGGCTGTGGCCAGACCTTGGATCGCCCGAGCCAGCTTGGCCTGCTCATGCAGGCGATGGACTTGCCGCCCGATGGCGATACGCGTGTCCTGCTGGTGGGGGCCGGCAGTGGATACCTTGCTGCACTTCTTGCTCAGGTCGCTAGCCACGTTTTCGCGGTGGATCGCTATCGTCGGCTTGTGGATGAAACGACGGAGCGGCTTGGCGAACTTGGTGTCTCAAAAGTCACGCTTCGGCATGGCAACGGGCTGGACGGGTGGCAGGAGCGTGGGCCGTTTGGCCGGATCGTCCTGTGCGGCAGCGTTCAGGTCATTCCGGCGCGCCTGTTTGCGCAGCTGACGCCTGATGGGGCAATTGTGGCTCCTATCCGCACCATTGAGGCGGACGTCATCCGACGGGCATCGTCAAACAATGGCCATGTCGATGAGACATCGATATCGCGGTTTCAGCCCCTGAGCGAAACAGTCGCAGCTGCGCTTTAGCGTTCTGCCGGTCTTGTTTGCCAAGGGTGGGGCCCACAGTTATACGGAGCGCTTGATTTCCCATTCGATTCCAGAGGGTTTGTCCGCAATGGTTGCACGTTTTCTTATGCTTGTTTCTGGCGCGCTCTTCGCCGCTGCTCCGGCGCTCGCCCAGGATGCACCAGCAGGGCCTAGCTTGCTGAGCAGTCTGATGTTCCCCATCGCGCTGCTGGTGATCTTCTACTTCCTGCTGATCCGTCCGCAGCAACGCCGGCAGAAGCAGCATCGGGAGATGGTGGAGAACGTTCGTAAAGGCGACACGATCGTCACTTCGGGTGGCCTGATCGGCAAGGTTGTGAAGCCAGGTGACGATGAGCTTTCGGTCGAACTTGCCGACGGCATACGTGTCCGCGTTGTGCGCGGCATGATTGCAGATGTTCGTGGCAAGGGTCAGCCTGTTGCCGCAAACGACTCCAAACCCGGCTGAGGCTGACGCATGCTGCAGTTTCCCGCCTGGAAGATCGCTTTGATCGCCGGCCTGTTGCTATGGGGATCGCTGCTGGCTTTCCCCAATATGGTCTCGGATTCGTTCCTTGGCGTTGAGCCAACGGAACCGACGGCGCAGACCGCTGAGAACATGGCGGAGTACCAGGCCGAGGTCGCGGCAGCCAGAGAGTCGTGGTGGCCGGGCTTCCTTCCCAAGAACAAGGTCAATCTCGGGCTCGATCTGCGTGGCGGCGTCTATCTGCTCATGGAGATCGACCCGGCCGAAGTGGTCAGCAACCATCTTCAGGTGTTTCAGGGGGATGCGACGCGGGCCTTGAACCGAAACCGGGGGGCAGGCCTTGAGAACCTGCCACGGACGAGAGTTCCGGAAATTCGTGGTGAAACGCTCCCAATCCAGTTCCAGAACCCGGAAGATGTCGATGAGGCCATTCGGCGGCTTCAACGCTTGAATCAGCCTGTGGCTGGCGCAATTGGCGGCCAACGTTCGTTTGAGATCAGTCGACGTGGTTCCGACACGGTTGTGATCAGTGTCTCCGATGCGTCGCGATCTGCGCTGACCAGAGAAGCGTTGCGCAAGACGATGGAGATCGTGCGGCGGCGGATTGATCCCGACGGAGTCAGCGAGATTTCGATCCAGCCACAGGGCGATACGCGGATTGTGCTTGAGGCACCCGGCGAGCCTGACCCGACACGGCTCAAGGATATCCTAAGTCAGGCTGGCCGGATGACCTTCAACCTTGCGGATCGGAGTCCATCCAATGTCGATGCGGCGCAGGCGGGCGTCGATTTCCCCGGTTTTCGACTTCTCGACGGGCGAGAGACTGGACCGATCCTCATTGAGAACACGCCAATTATTACAGGTGCAGACATCGCGACCGCCAATCAGGGATATGATGAGGGCAATCGCCCGAACATTCAGTTTCGCCTGAATGGGCAGGGAGCGCAGCGCTTTGGCCGCGCCACGGCTGCGAATGTGAACAAGCCGTTCGCGATTGTGCTCGATGATGACGTCATGTCTGCCCCGAATATCAACGAGCCGATTTATGGTGGCAGCGTTCAGATCACCGGCTCGTTCACGATTGAGGAAGCACAGGATCTCGCCGCGATCATTGAGGCGGGTGAATTGCCAGCAAGAATCGGGTTCATCGAAGAGCGCACGGTTGGTCCGGGGCTTGGCGAGGACTCGATCCGGGCAGGTGCTACCGCCTCCATTATTGGGCTGGCGCTTGTCGCTGTCTTCATGATCATCGCCTACGGCTTGCTGGGCGGATATGCTGTTGCATCACTTTCCGCGAATATCGTGTTAATTCTCGGGGTCTTGTCCGGCTTCGGTGCCACGCTGACCCTACCGGGCATTGCCGGAATCATTCTGACCATAGGTATGGCCGTGGATGCCAATGTGCTGGTTTTCGAACGGATTCGGGAAGAACGCGCGTCCGGGCGATCGCCGATTACGGCTGTGCAGGCGGGTTACGAACGAGCGCTGTCGACCATTCTGGATGCCAACATCACGACGTTCATCGCTGCGTCGGTTCTTTACATGCTGGGCTCCGGCCCGGTGAAGGGCTTCGCTGTAACCTTGGCAATCGGGATTGTGACGTCCGTGTTTACGGCCTTTGTCGTCACGCGTTGGTTTACTGCTACCTGGCTTCGCGTCGCGCGACCGAAAAAGCTGTCGATCTAGGAGAACACCGCCATGATCATGCGCCTTCTCCCCACACGTTTCAACGTCAGCTTCATGTCGCTTCGCTGGCCAGCCTTTGTCCTCTCGGCAGTGCTCGTCGTTGCGTCGATCTTCATGATATCCACGCGAGGGCTGAATCTTGGGATCGACTTTGCGGGCGGATCACTGATTGAGGTCAGCCAGCCGGAAGGGGTTCAGGAAGAGGACATTCGGTCTTTCCTTTTGGCGCGGGAGCGCATCGCAAGTCTTCAGGTGAATACCGCGCGGGGGACTGGCGTTGATGCGGAGACCGTCATCGTGATCCGCTTCAAACCGGATACGGATGGTCTTGAAGATGTCGAACAGGGACAGCAAGACATCACTGACGCAGCGCGTGACGAGTTGCTCGCATCATTTCCGGGCATGGAGTTGCGCTCAAGCGCGTCGGTTGGTCCCAAGGTTTCGGGAGAGCTTTTGCGAGCCGGTGTGACTGCACTGGTCGCCGCCCTGGTCCTGATGATGATTTATATTTGGTTCCGGTTCGATGGATGGCAGTATTCTATCGGTGCCGTGGCGGCTCTGGCGCACGATGTGATCCTGACGATTGGCATGTTTGCGCTGCTTCAGCTTGAGTTCAACTTAACGACAATCGCGGCGCTTCTCACTATCATCGGTTACTCGATGAATGACACAGTCGTTGTGTTCGACCGGATCCGGGAAGAACTGCGCAAGTATAAGAAGATGCCGCTGTTCGAGCTGATCAATCTGGCGCTGAACGGGACACTCTCGCGAACACTGCTCACCTCCGGCACCACGCTTTTGGCCTTGCTGGCGATCTTCTTCCTGGGCGGACCTGTTCTGAGAGGGATGAGCTTTGCACTGATCTGGGGCGTGATAATCGGCACCTACTCCTCAGTGTTCGTCGCGTCGTCCTTATTGCTCACTTTTGGTGTGCGACGCGAGAAGAAGCCACCGGAAGAAACACCAGGTTTCCAGGCAGCCCCATAAGCTAATTCTGTTAGGTGTTTTGCTGCCTACTCGCTGCGCAGGATTGCCGTCGATGACAGGTAAAGCGTGCCGCCGGTATCGGCGAGCCGAACAAGTGGTCCGCTGCCACCCGCCGCGCGGTAGACTTTATGCTCGTGGTCACGAAGCCGGCGGTTCTCATCGGCTGTAGAGACGGGATCCAGCGTCAGTCCGTCATCCTGGGATAGGCTTTCGAGCACCGTTTCGCGAATGCTCGGATTAGAGTCGCCGCGGCGGCAGAACTGGCTGACCACCACTTCGCAACGAAGCGCTTCGTTCTCTCTGGCTTCGAGCGTCAGGTGCAAACCACATTTGTCTCCAGGGCGCGAGGACGCAGAAGCCTCGTATGAGGTCAGCTCTTGCGTGACCTCGTCGAAGATTTGCTCTTCATAGTAGACTGTCCAGCCACTTTCGCGGGCAAGCTCCATCCGGTCGCGATAGTCAGTTGTCTGACCTTCGACACAGAGGCTCATAAAGGTTGAGACGGTTTCACCCTCCCCCGTATCGCGCGCAGGCAGGAGCGTATCCGCGAACGCAGGCGCGGCAAGCAGGAGCGAAATAGCAGAGAGACAAACTGTTTTCATGCGTAAAGCTTTACGCCAAGAATCTTAACTAAGTATCGATTTCCCGCGAAAAGAGAGCCTAAATGTCTAATTCTTCTGCAAAGCGAGCGTTTTCCTGGATGAACTTGAAACGCAGCTCCGCTTTTTTGCCCATTAGCGTGTCTATGAGCTCGGCCGGGCGGGCTTCCGTCAGCTCATCCATGCCGTCGGGAAGGGTAACTCGCGCGAGGGTCCGTGTGTCCGGGTTCATGGTCGTTTCTTTGAGCTGGGCCGGGTTCATTTCGCCAAGACCCTTGAAGCGTCCGATTTCGACTTTCTGGTTTGCCTTGAACTCGTTTTCCAAGAGGTGGGACTTCTGCTCGTCATCCATCGCGTAAACTGTCTTGCCTTTATGGGTTAGCCGATACAGCGGCGGCATCGCCATATAGAGACGTCCTGACTCGATCAGGCCCGGCGTCATCGTGAAGAAGAAGGTGATCAGGAGGGCGGCGATATGTGCACCGTCGACGTCAGCATCTGTCATGATGATGATGCGCTCATAGCGCAGATCATCGACGCTGAATCGCGAGCCAAGTTTTGTTCCAAGGGCGAGCGAGAGGTCAGACAGCTCCTGGTTCTTGGCGAGCTTGTCATCGGATGCGCTCGCAACGTTCAGGATCTTGCCGCGAAGGGGAAGGATGGCTTGCGTCTTCCGGTCTCGAGCCTGCTTTGCTGAGCCGCCGGCCGAGTCGCCCTCGACAATAAAGAGCTCGGTGTCGTCTGCGCCATTCGTGGAACAATCTGCGAGCTTGCCGGGTAAACGCAGCTTGCGCGTGGCAGATTGCCGGGAGACTTCCTTGGCCTTGCGGCGCTTGGCGCGTTCATCGGCGCGTTCGATTGCCCAGTGAAGCAGCTTGTCGGCTTCTTTTGGTGAACCGGCCAGCCAATGGTCGAAGCGGTCGCGCACTGCATTTTCTACCAGACGGAATGCGGCCGTGGTCGACAGCTTGTCTTTCGTTTGGCCAACGAATTCGGGGCCGCGAATGAAGACGGATAGGAGCAGTCCGGAATGGCCCATAATGTCGTCGGCCGTTATGGAAGTGCCCTTCTTTTGACCTGTCAGGTCTGCGTAGTTGCGAAGGCCCTTGGTGATCGCAGACCGGAAGCCGGCCTCATGTGTGCCGCCATCCGGGGTCGGGATGGTGTTGCAGTATGAGCGGGAAAAGCCGTCAGACTCGCCGAAACCGGCAGCCGTCCAGGCGATGGCCCATTCCACTTTTCCTTCGGCACCTGAGTCGACGAGCCCGGTGAAAGGCGCATCGGTGATGGTTGCCTTGCCCTTGAAGACCTCGTCCAGCTGATCGGCGAGGCCGTTGGGGTAGGTCAGGACGGCTTCGGGGGGAATCTTTGAGTCTTCCGGCAGGAGTGTCGGATCGCATGACCAGCGGACTTCAACTCCGCGATAAAGGTAGGCCTTGGAGCGCGCCATCTGAAGCAGGCGGGCTGGCTTGAAGCGCAGCTTGTCGCCAAAGATTTCATGGTCGGGTTTGAAGCGAACAGTTGTCCCGCGGCGGTTTGGAGCAGCGCCGATCATTTCCACCGGGCCGGTTACGTTTCCGCGCTCGAATGATTGCGCGAAGACCTTCTTGTCGCGAGCGACCTGGACTTCGACACGCTCCGACAGCGCGTTGACGACCGAGATACCCACACCGTGCAGTCCGCCTGCGGTTTCATACGCTTTATCGGAAAACTTCCCGCCAGCGTGCAGCGTTGTCATGATGACTTCGAGCGCGGACTTCTTCGGGAATTTCGGGTGCGGATCAATCGGGATGCCGCGGCCATTGTCGATCACGCTGAGATAACCATCAGCAGCGAGATGCACTTCGATGCGGTTGGCGTGCCCTGCAACGGCCTCATCCATGGAGTTATCGAGGACTTCTGCGAACAAATGGTGATAGGCGCGCTCATCGGTGCCGCCGATATACATGCCGGGGCGTTTGCGGACGGGTTCGAGCCCTTCGAGGACCTCGATATCCTTTGCGGAGTAGCCGGACGTGTCTGGGTTCATATCGTCGAACAGCTTTTCTTGCTTTGCGGCGCTCATGATGGTCTCCGTAGTAGGTCGAATCGCGACCATGTCAGGGGAGAATTGATGCCGGGACCGATTAATACTGCTTTAACCTTGCCGAGCGGGCTTACGATACCCAACCGGCTGGTCAAAGCCGCGATGACAGAAGGCCTCGCAGATCAGAAGAATCGGGCAACCAAAAGGCACGCGACTCTCTATGGGCGCTGGGCTGATGGCGGTATCGGGTTACAGATCACAGGCAATGTTCAGGTCGACAAACGCCATCTTGAGCGCCCTGGCAATATCGTCATCGACGGCCGGCCTTCCGATGAGGATATTGCCGGCCTGAAAGCGCTGTCCGAAGCGGCGCGCAGGGGCGGCGGCAAGGTGATTATGCAGCTCTCGCATGCGGGCCGGCAGACGCCGAAAGCCGTGAACGACCGACCGGCAGCCCCGAGCCCGGTTGCCCTCAAAATGCCCGGCGGCGTGTTTGGCAGCCCGCGCGCCATGACCGCTGAGGAGATCAGGGGCGTGATCGCGGCCTTCGGCAATGCGGCGAAGGTTGCACGCGAGTGTGGATTTGATGGCGTGCAGGTCCATGCGGCGCACGGTTATCTGATCTCGCAGTTCCTGTCGCCGCTATCGAACCAGCGCGATGATGAATGGGGAGGTCCGCTGGAGAATCGGGCGCGGCTCCTTTTGTCGGTGATTTCGGGGGTGAGGGAAGCGGCCGGGCCCGAGTTTGCCGTGGCCGTGAAACTTAACTCGACGGATTTTCAGAAAGGCGGCTTCAGTCATGAGGACTGCCTTGCTGTGATCGACATGCTCAACGAGCAGTCGGTCGATTTTGTTGAAATCTCAGGTGGCAATTACGAGCAGCCGAAAATGGCGGGTATTGAAGGCATGGAGCCCGTTTTCGAAGAGCCGGTGCGAGAATCGACCAGGGCAAGGGAAGCCTACTTCGCCAATTATGCTCGCAGCGTTCAGGTGCGCGCCAAGATGCCGATCATGGTCACGGGCGGATTTCGCTCGGTTAATGCCATGAATGCCGCCCTAAACGATGGCGAGGCTGACCTTATCGGTCTTGGCCGGCCGCTTTGTGCTGATCCGGGGCTCCCGGCGCGGCTTCTCTCGGGCGAAGTCTCGGTGGCCAACGACTGGGAGAACCGCCTGCGTCTTGGACCGACAAAGTGGCTGGGGCCAAATTCACCGATAAACCTGATCAAGGGGCTGAATGGTTGGGGCGCGCAGGGCTGGTTCTGCCTTCAGCTGATCCGAATGGGCGACGGGCAGGACCCGGACACCGATCTGGGAGTATTCAAGGCGTTTCGGACGTACCAAGCCCGCGAAGCTGAGGCGGCGAAGGCGTATCACGCGGCGCTGCGAGGGTAAGCGTGATCATGTCGATCCGGGGTGGCATCAGAAACCGCATGGGCAGCCCCACCATTCCTGTGCCCGGCGTTACATAGACAAGGCGTTCGCCGCTGTCCGATGGGTAGCGATGCAGACCTTTGTCGAACGGCAAATTCGTAGGAATGGCGTTCTTGTAAAGACCGGGCAGCCTGATCTGGCCACCATGCGTATGGCCGGCAAGCATGAGATCGTAGGAGAAGGAGTCCGGCACCACGGACGCCGTGTCCGGGTTGTGCGCCAGCAGAATGACCGGAACATCCTGTGGGAGGTCAGCGGAAAAACCGAAGTCGTATCGGCGCTGCCAAAGGTCGGAAGCGCCAGCCACGATGACTCGCTCATCGCCGATGGTGGTATCGATGGCGCGGTTCTCGACGATGGTCACATTGAGCCCTTGAAGGGCCGCAAAGATCGGGTCTGTAAGGTCTGGGCCGGGAAAGCCGACATCATGATTTCCCATTACAGCGAACACTGGAACATCCAGCTGCGCCAACGGGGCCAGTGCACTATCAATCTGATCAGGTTTCGAATGGTAGATCAGGTCTCCGGCGATGAAGACGGCGTCAACGTGCTCATCCTGGATCTGTTCGACGATGCGCGACATCGGCATGGCGTTGCCGAAGATCCCGTAATGCGTGTCTGCAAAGAGCGCGATGCGAATATCGGTCGTTTCAGCTGCGCCATTCGAGAGGTCGATCTCGGCGTGGGCGACGTTGAAAATTCTTGGTTCAATAAAGCGCGCATAGGCGAGAATACTGATCGCTGACAGGAAGAGCCCGATTGCGATCCGGCCGCGCAGGCTGAGACCACCGCGGAGAACAAGCCAAACCGACAGCAGGGCCACCGGGAAGTAGGCGTAGCTCGCCCAGAAAATCAGAACCTTAAGCATCGACTTCGGCCCTTGCCGCGGCGATGTGTCAGAAGAACGGCACCCAGTTGCGCCTCAGCTGTTTTTCGCAGCCGCTCAACTGGCGCTGGTATCGATTGGCATCGGCTGCGACGGAATCGGCTTTGCGAACAAGCCACGCTTTTCCGCGCCATGTGCCCCTTCGATAGCCGTTAGGTCCCTCATGATAGGCGAGGTACTGGGCCTTAGCGTTGGATCGGGAAATCCCGAGCTGGCGGGAAGATCTGTTGACGTACCAGGCAACGAAATCAATTGCGTCGTCGAAATCGTCCCTTTCTGCTCCGTTATTGCCTGTGTCACGTTTGTAAGTATCCCACGTGCCATCGATCGCCTGTGCGTAGCCGTAGGCTGAGGAAGGACGGCTGCCGGGAATCAAACCGAAAAAGTGACGGCGCCGATCAGGGCGGGCGTCTGCAGAGAAGGATGACTCGGCTTTCATGATGGCCATCTGGACCGGAATGGGCGTGCCGTGTTTGCGCTTAGCCTCAGCGGCGGACCGGTACCATTCCTTCCGGTCATCGAAGATATCGCAGATATTGGCTTGTTCGCGCGCGGTTGGCGGTGTCGCCTGACAGGCTGACAACGCGATGAGCAGGGCGGGTATCAGGAAGCGCATACCGTTACGTTTAACGAGATCGGATTGCCGGCAAGTGAACAAAAAGAAACGCCGAGGCATGAGCCCCGGCGCTTCAATACTCTACTAAACTGAAAAAATATCAGACTTTGTAGTACATGTCGAACTCGACTGGGTGCGGGTGGAGCTGCAGGCGCTCAACCTCTTCCATTTTGAGTTCGATATAGGCGTCGATTTGATCGTCGTCGAAGACGCCGCCCTTTTTGAGAAACTCGCGATCGCCATCAAGAGCTTCGATTGCTTCACGCAGCGATCCGCAGACCTGAGGAATGGCGTTCGCTTCTTCCGGTGGCAGGTCGTAGAGGTCCTTGTCCATCGCTTCGCCGGGATCGATCTTGTTCTCGATGCCGTCGAGACCGGCCATCAACAGGCCGGCAAAGGCGAGATAAGGATTCGCTGTTGGGTCCGGGAAGCGCGTCTCGATACGCTTGGCCTTTGGTCCGGTCCCGAACGGGATACGGATCGACGCCGACCGGTTGCGGGCGGAGTAGGCCAGCATGACAGGTGCTTCAAAACCTGGGACGAGACGCTTGTAGGAGTTGGTTGAAGCGTTCGTCAGGGCATTGAGCGCGCGAGCATGTTTGATGATGCCACCAATGTAGTGGAGGCATGTCTCGGACAGATCGGCATAGCGGTCACCGGCAAAGAGCGGGTTGCCGTCTTTCCAGATGGACTGGTGCACGTGCATGCCGGAGCCGTTGTCGTTGAAGTATGGCTTGGGCATGAAGGTCGCCGTCTTGCCATAGGACGCGGCCACATTGTGGATCACGTACTTATAGAGCTGAAGCCGGTCAGCCATGCTGGTCAGCGTGGAGAACTTCATGCCAAGCTCATGCTGCGCAGGAGCCACCTCGTGGTGGTGCTTTTCCGGCTCAAGGCCGATTTCACCCATGACGGAAAGCATTTCGGAACGCATGTCCTGCTCGGAGTCGACCGGAGGGACGGGGAAGTATCCGCCTTTCGGTCCGGGGCGGTGACCCATATTGCCGACCTCATACTGGCGGTCAGTGTTAGCGGGCAGTTCGGTTGAGTCGAAGGAGTAGCCCGTCTTGTGGGCGTCCGTGGACCAGCGCACATCATCGAAGACGAAGAATTCGGCTTCCGGTCCAAAGAAGGCGGTGTCGCCGACGCCGGAGGACTGCAGATAGGCTTCTGCTTTCTTGGCCGTCATGCGTGGGTCGCGATTATAGGCCTGACCCGTAATTGGATCGAGGATGTCGCAGAAGACGGCGAGCGTTGTCTGCTGGAAGAATGGATCGATGATGGCTGTGTCAGCATCAATCGCCAGGTTCATGTCGGACTCGTTGATGGCTTTCCAGCCGGCGACGGACGAGCCGTCGAACATTTGGCCATCTTCGAAGAAGCCCTCGTCGACCATGCTCTTGTCGAACGTGACATGCTGCATTTTCCCGCGAGGGTCAGTGAAGCGCAGGTCAACGAATTCTACGTCGCGCTCCTTCATCATCTTCAAGATATTCTCGGCCATTTAGCCCTCCGTATAGTGTCTGGATGTTGGGGTTGGGTCTGAGTAGTTTTCTAAAGCGCAGTGTCGCCTTTTTCGCCGGTGCGAATGCGCACAGCCTCGGCGACGTCAGAAATGAAGATTTTTCCATCGCCGATCTTGCCGGTGTGCGCGGCCTTGGTAATCGCCTCGACCGCGCTTTCGGCGGCATCGTCGGGAATAACGATCTCGATCTTCAGCTTGGGCAGGAAGTCGACAACGTATTCCGCGCCGCGATAAAGCTCGGTGTGGCCACGCTGCCGACCAAAGCCCTTGGCTTCGACGACCGTCATGCCCTGAAGGCCGATTTCGTGCAGCGCTTCCTTCACATCGTCGAGCTTGAACGGCTTCACGACTGCTTCAATTTTCTTCATTCGCCGACTCCTGCGGGCGTTGCGTTTGTCGATTGAATAAGATGTCCGCAGGAGGGGGGCGAGCGCGAAGCAGTTCAGTTCGCTCTGTAGGCTGGGTGTGCCCGGAATATGATCATGCATGCTCGATTATTGGGCGCCGCAACGTCAGCAAAGATGACGCCTGCGTCATTGTTTGCAAGCTTGAGGCGTGGTAGTGAGGACCGATACACGAGGAGACGTCATGGCCGACATCATGATGAGAGCCGATACCGAATTCATCGACCCAAAACGCGAAAAGCCCGGTTTTCGTCCATTCGAGGCGATGCGGCGTATGCGGAAGCTGATTGCCGACAAAGAAGACACCGAGCAGGTGTTTCACATTATCTCCGCTCTGAACGGCAACCACATACTCAAAGAGATGGATGCCTTCGCCGCGACGGAGGCTGGTGCCGCGAGGATTGCAGAACGGCGTTACCTGCCGCCGATCCTCGACAATCACAAGGAGCTGCTGAAGCTGCCTGAGGGGACGGTTGGACGGGCCTATGTCGACTTCATGCGCCGCGAGGGCTTGACGGCACAGGGGCTGGTCGATGAGTCTGAGAAGTTCTTCTCCGAAGATTATGACGATCTCGTCCAGTGGTATGGCAATCGCAAGCGCGACACCCACGATATGTTCCACATCCTGTCCGGCTACGGCCGGGATGGGCTAGGTGAAGCCGCGCTACTGGCTTTCACCCATGGGCAAAGCGGGGGCGGTCGCGGCGTTATCTTTATCTCTTATATGGGGTGTCGGCAGGTCCGGAAGGTCGCGCCGCGCGGCGTCGATGTCATGGCCTGTTTCCACGAGGGCAGGCGTAACGGAAAGGCCGCCAGAAAAATTGTTGAACAGGACATTCTGGCACTCGTCGAGGAACCGCTGGATGAGGCGCGTGAGCGTCTCAATATCAAACCGCCAGTCGCCTATTATCGGGCGCTGAAGCAATTTGAAGAGGCTGGCCTTTCTGAGGACGTCTTCGCCGCATGATTTTCCTTGTCAGACATGGCGAAGCCGCCGCTTCCTGGGGTGAGGCGGCTGATCCGGGCTTGTCCGATCGCGGTCACAGGCAGGCAAGCGCGGCTGCAGAAGCCCTTATTGCCGCTGGTGCGACCCACCCCGTGACCAGCCCTATGGCGCGTTGCCGTGAAACAAGCCAGGCATTCGAGCGGGCCACCGGACGGACTGCGCCAGTAGATTCGCGAATCTCGGAGATCGAAACGCCGGCTGGCCTAGATGATCGCTCGGCGTGGCTGCGTGATGTGATGACCGGGCGCTGGTCTGAGGCAGGTCACGACTTTTCGCCATGGCGGCAGGCCGCGTTTGAAGCCGTCAACAATGCTAAGGACGGAACTGTTTTCTTTAGTCATTTCGTCGCCATCAACGCAATTGTTGGCATGCTGGACGGCGAAGAGGACGTTGTTGTTTTCCGCCCGATGCACTGCTCAATCACACGGCTTGAACGTGTTGATGGCCAACTCTTTGTCGCTGAGCGCGGTGAAGAAGGGGAGAGCCGTGTGCTCTAGGCTTGATCGTTGCCGCAACGGGCGATAGCAAGCCGGTTCGTGCGGATGTGGCGAAATTGGTAGACGCACTAGATTTAGGTTCTAGCGCCGCGAGGCGTGGGGGTTCGAGTCCCTCCATCCGCACCACTGCAAAAACGCGTCCGACCCCGCGTGGACAGGGCCGTTGGGCTGTGACATAAGCCGCATTTTCAGATAATAGGAACGCCGCGCGCAGGCGTCTTTCGTCGCTGCGCCAAAGGAATTAGTGGACATGGAAGTCACCCAGACAAAAGCAGAAGGCCTTAGCCGCACTTTTGCAATCAAGGTTCCAGCTTCGGAGCTTCAGGCTAAGCTCGACGCTCGCATCGAGGAAATTCGCCCTCAGATGAGCCTGAAAGGGTTTCGTCCCGGTAAAGTGCCCGCAAGCCATGTGCGCAAGATGTTCGGCAAGTCGATCATGGGCGAAGTCGTCGAAGGCCTGCTGACGGAGACCAATCAGAAGGCGATTGAGGATGCCGATGTACGTCCGGCCTCTCAGCCTGATGTGCAGTTCGAGACCGAAATGGAAGAGGTGCTCGATGGCAGGGCGGACCTCGACTACCACATGCATGTCGACATCATGCCCGAGTTCGAGCCGGCAGACGTCAAAGCGATTAAGCTTGAGCGCCCCGTCGCTGAGATCCCCGATGAGGAAGTCGACGAGGCCGTTGCCCGCATTGCGGAGCAAAACGTGAAGTATGAGCCGCGCGGCAAGACCGCGAAGGCCAAAGACGGAGATGCGCTGGTCATCGACTTCGTTGGAAAGATTGACGGTGAGGCCTTTGAGGGCGGTACGGCAGAGGAGCAAACACTGGTTCTGGGCTCAGGCCGCTTCATTCCCGGCTTTGAGGAACAGCTCGTCGGCGCGAAGACTGGCGAAGAAAAAGAAGTCAACGTCACCTTTCCCGAAGACTATCAGGCCGAAAACCTTGCCGGTAAAGAAGCTGTCTTCGATGTGAAAGTGACCGAGGTTCGGGCACCAGAAACCCCTGAAATCAATGATGATTTCGCCAGAGGTTTGGGTCTGGAAGGGCTCGACAACCTGAAAGAACTCGTCACCGAGCAGATCAAGGGCGAGTATGACACCGCCTCCCGTGCAAAGGCGAAGCGGGCGTTGCTCGATGCGCTGGATGAGGCGCATGATTTCGATCTGCCACCGAAGATGGTGGATCAGGAGTTCGACCAGATCTGGGGTCAGCTCCAGCAGGAGAAAGAAGCCGGACGTTTGTCAGAGGAAGAGGCTGAGAAGCCTGAGGACGAGTTGAAGACAGAGTATCGTGCGATTGCTGAGCGTCGCGTCCGTCTCGGTCTTGTTCTGGCCGAGATTGGTCGCGTGAACGAGGTCCAGATCAGCGAGCAGGAAGTCCAGAACGCGGTTGTCGCCCAAGCTCGTCAGTTTCCGGGACAAGAGCGCGAAGTGCTTGAGTTCTTCCAGAAGAACCCCGCGGCTATGGCTCAGGTCCGTGCCCCGATCTACGAAGACAAGGTCGTCGACCACATTCTTGAAGTCGCGGATGTGACAGACAAGACGGTCTCGAAAGACGAGTTGTTCGCGGAAGACGAAGAGTAGAGCTGCTGATCACTCGTATCGCGAGCTGGTGACGCTTCTCGGGGCTTTAACGGCCCGCAAATGGAGGCAGACCTGATGACCTTCACGCTCAGTTGGCAAAAAGCTCTCTAACGCTGGCAGTTACTACAATAGAATGTCGAGCGGCCCGATTGGACGATACGTCTGATCGGGCCGCTGCACTTCGGGCAGGGCTCACCTTCGCGGCCGTAGACCTTGAAGCGATGCTGAAAGTAGCCGAGCGCGCCGTCTGTAGAAGCGAAGTCGCGCAGGGTTGATCCGCCTGCCTCAATGGCTTCGGCGATCGTTTCATTTATCGCAGGTGCGAGCCGGCTCGCGCGAACGCCGGCAATGCTGCTGGCCTTTCTCCTCGGAGAGATGCCGGATCGGAACAGCGCCTCACATACATAAATGTTGCCCAGACCTGCCACGACGCGCTGATCGAGCAGGGCCGCCTTTATAGGCGTTGCCTTCCCCTTCAGGGCGGCATTGAGGTGGGCTGCGGCAAAGGTGTTTGAGAGCGGCTCCGGCCCCATGCCCGTGAACGAAGGGTAGGAGTCGATCTGATCCGTCGGCCAGAGATCCATAAACCCGAAGCGACGGGGATCGTTGTAGGTCACTGTCGCGCCGCCCTCCATTTCGAAGACAACATGGTCATGGGCGGGGTTCGCACCGGTGTCATGTGCATATGCGCCGGGTTCATGGCCATCAACAGTGAAACGCCCCGACATCCCGAGGTGCATGATCAGCGTGTCGCCTGTATCCAGGTCCGCCGCGAGGAATTTGGCGCGCCGTCCGAGGCGAGAAATCGTCGCTCCTGTCAGCCGACTGGCGAAATCCTCCGGCAATGGGAAGCGCAAATCAGGGCGGTTAGCACGCGCGGTTTCGATCCGCCGACCCTCCATGGCCGGGGTCAGGCCGCGACGAACAGTCTCGACTTCAGGCAATTCAGGCATTGTTATCGCATATATGCATCTGTAAGGCCCGCAAACATGGTCGCGCGCATGAATGATACAACTGACGAGAAAAACGTCTCATTCGGTTTCGAAGACGTGACGCCTGACGAGAAGGTCAGTCGTGTCAAAGGCGTGTTCCGTTCGGTCGCGACCCGCTACGACATAATGAATGATTTGATGTCTGCGGGCGTTCATCGCTTGTGGAAGCACGACACGATTGCCAAGCTCAATCCCCAGCCGGGCGAACACCTGATCGACGTTGCTGGCGGTACCGGTGACCTTGCCAAGGCATTTCTTGATCGCGCGGACCGTGCCGGAAAGAGGCAGGGCAAGTCATCTCCCGCCACAGCAGTGGTTTGCGACATCAACGATGCGATGCTTGATGCTGGCAAGGCGCGAAAGGACATGAACCCTTATTCCGGTCGACTGGAATGGGTTTGCGGCGATGCGCAGGCGCTGCCATTCGAAAACCGTACCGCTGATGCACTGACCATCGCATTCGGCATTCGTAACGTCGCGGACCGTGCGGCGGCGCTTTCAGAGTTCCGGCGGGTTCTGAAGCCGGGTGGACGCCTCGCGATTCTCGAATTCTCGCACATGACTGCGCCAATGTTGCAAGAGGCTTACGACACCTACAGTTTCAACGTGATCCCGACGCTGGGTTCCATGGTCGCTGGTGACCGGGAGAGCTACCAATATCTCGTTGAATCCATCCGGCGCTTTCCCAAACAGGATGAGTTCCTTGCCGAGGTTGAAGCCGCCGGGTTTTCACGCACCTCGGTCACCAATTTCTCCGGAGGCATTGCGGCGCTCCACTATGGGTGGGCCGTCTAACATGATGGCGGCGATCGCGGACTATTGGCGCCTGATGCGCGCTGGAGCCTCGCTGGCGCGTCATGATGTGGTGCTGCCGGGCGAGTACCAACGCCGCCTGCCGCTACCTGCCCGTATCGCGGGGCGAACGCTCAGGCTCGTCACAGGGGGCGCACGGGGACGGCCCGGTGTGCGTCTCGCGCGAGCGCTTGAGAAGCTCGGCCCTGCCTACATCAAGATGGGGCAGTTTCTTGCGACCCGCCCTGATGTTTTCGGTGTTGAGACGACGACGGATCTTTCGAGACTCAAGGACAATCTGCCAGCCTTTTCGATGGACAAGGCCAGGAAGGCACTGGCGGAAGAGTTCGGATCTGATGAGGCACAGGCTCTGTTTCCGAAACTGGATGATCCGATTGCCGCGGCCTCACTCGCGCAGGTTCACCGAATGGAAACCGAGGAAGGTGTCAAAGCGGTCAAGATCCTGCGGCCCGATATTGAGGAGCGTCTTCACAAAGAGCTCCGCGCGATGGGACGGGCCGCCCGCAACATTGAGCGCGTGTCTGCCGAAAGCCGTCGCCTACGCCCTGTCGCGTTCACACAGACCGTCGCGGAAAGCATGGATAAGGAGTTGGACCTGCGGCTTGAAGCGGGCGGGGCAGGTGAACTCAAGGAGATTTCGGACGCTGACGGCTTCTACCAGATCCCCAGCGTGGACTGGGAACGGACGGGCAAACGTGTCCTGACCACCGATTGGGTGGCTGGGCGACCACTGACCCATCCCGATGCGCTTGAAGGCACCAATGTGGACCGTGCCTATCTTGCCAATTGTGTGACGCGCGGGTTCCTGTCCCACGCCATCAAGCACGGTGTCTTTCATGCCGACATGCATGAAGGGAACATGATCGTTACGCCAGAGGGCAAGCTCGCCCTGATTGATTTTGGCATCATAGGCCGTGTCGGCGTGATGGAGCGCCGGTTCCTCGCCGAGATTCTCTGGGGCTTCATTCAGCGCGACTATCAGCGTATCGCGGAAGTTCATTTTGAGGCCGGTTATGTTCCAGCAGACAAGTCCGTAGGGGACTTTGCGCAGGCGCTGCGGTCTGTGGGAGAGCCGATTCACGGCAAAAATGCCGAAGAGGTCTCCATGGCGCGGCTGTTGCTGCAATTGCTCGATTTCACGCACACGTTTGGGATGGAGATGCGCCCCGAACTCATTCTTCTCCAGAAGACGATGGTGCAGGTTGAGGGTGTCGCCCGGACCATCGACCCCGGTCACGATATCTGGACGGCGGCGGAGCCTATCGTTGGCGAGTGGGTGCGTACGCAGTTTGGCCCGGCCGGGGCCGCAAAGCTGGTTACGGAAACTGTCCGCGAAGTGTCTGACAGGTTGAAACGCCTGCCGGTCGTCATGGATAAGTTGGAGGCGTCTCTCGAGGCATCGAAGGAACCAGCGATACTGCCCCGCGAGCGATTTGCACCTTGGTGGGGATGGTTCCTGTTTCTGGGTTTCCTGACCCTCGTTGGTTGGCTGGCCGGCGTCTCGGTGCTGGGGATTCTGCAGCAGACGTGACGCGACAGGCGAGTCGCGTTCGCCGGTGGCGAGAAGCCATTCGCCCGCCAGCGGAATCAGGTGTTTACTCCCGGTCAACCATGCGAGAATCGCAGGAGGTCGACCATGATCCGGTTCCTTGGCGCAGTAGGTGCCGCACTAATTGCCACGACGCCTCTGGCGTTCACCCAGAGTTGCGACACAGTTGAGCTTCTGGGCGGTCGAGGCGGGGCCTGCCTGATCTCGGTCAAACAGACAACTTCAGGTAGCGTTCGAACGATCCGGCCGGTTGGCGCAACCGAGAGTACCCGGCCCGTCGTCTATAGCGGCATTTCTGGTGCGCCAGTGACGTCTGTGCAGAAACCGGTCGGCGTAACGGTTGTGCGCGGGTCCAGCGCACCTGCGGTTACCCCCGCCACAGTCACGACCAAAGCGGCTCCGACGTGTCGCTTCAAAGTGCGCCAGCTGACCAATCGGCGCGACGGCGAACGTCGTTTTGACGTCTGCGTTGACGATCTTGCGGTGCTCGATACGCGGGAAGGCGTCGAAGCGCTTTATGACCGGCTTTCGAATACGGCGCTGGCCGCGTGTCCTGCGGACGGTCGGCGGTTCACAAACCGCCTACGCCGGTTGTGCGTCCAGGGCGTGCTGGAGGACACGATCGAGGCCTCCGGTATCGAGCAATTGGCACTCTACCACGCACGGCTGCGATCAAGTGATTTTGCCGAACGGGTCGCGATTGTTGGCCCTGAACATCGATAAACCGGCGAATTTGCGCGGATTTACACCGAAAAACATCCATTTCTTCAGGTTTTCGTCCTACATAGGCAGGCGAAATGACGGACAAACGCATCCTGTTAATCATTGGCGGCGGTATCGCGGCCTATAAGAGCCTGGAGCTTATCCGGGACCTCGGCCGTAAAGGCATTGGGGCCCGTTGTATCGTCACGGGCGGCGGGCAGGAGTTCGTTACGCCGCTCTCGGTGGCCGCGCTTTCGGGCGAGAAGGCTTACACAGATCTCTTCGATCTCGATGAAGAAGCGGAGATGGGGCATATCCAGCTTTCGCGCTCTGCCGATCTCGTTGTGGTTTGTCCGGCGACAGCGGACCTTATCGGTAAAGCTGCAGGCGGGCTCGCGAACGATCTGGCGACGACGGCGCTGCTGGCGACAGACAAACCTGTTTTGATGGTTCCGGCCATGAATGTCCGCATGTGGATGCATGCCGCTGTCCAGCGTAACGTTGCTCAACTCAGAGCCGACGGCGTGACTGTCATGGAGCCTGATGAGGGCGCAATGGCGTGCGGGGAGTTCGGACCAGGACGTTTGCCTGATGTGCCAGCTATTGTTGCGGAGATCGAACGCCAGCTTGACGGTGTTTCCGAGAAACCACTGAACGGCGTACATGCGCTGGTGACGGCGGGACCGACGCGCGAGCCGCTTGATCCTGTGCGTTATCTTTCCAATCATTCTTCCGGGCGACAGGGTTATGCCATCGCGCAGGCGCTGGCCGAACAGGGTGCACGGGTCACACTGGTGTCCGGGCCGGTTTCGCTGCCCGCGCCACGCGGTGTCGAACTGGTCTCAGTTGAAACGGCTCGGAGCATGCTCAAAGCTTGCGAAGCTGCGTTGCCAGCAGATGTATTCATTTCCGTGGCAGCGGTCGCTGACTGGCGACCGGCCAAGGCTTCTGAGAAGAAGCTAAAGCTCAAGGGTGGTGCGACCGTTCCGGCAATCGAGCTGGCTGAAAACCCTGATATCCTGGCGACGATCTCCAAGAAGCGGAAGAAGCGTCCAGAGCTCGTGATCGGGTTCGCTGCTGAGACCAATGATGTTGAGAGCCATGCTGTCGCGAAGCTCAACAAGAAGAGCTGTGACTGGATCGTTGCCAACGACGTGTCTGGCGACGTCATGGGCGGGATGGAGAATGAGATCGCTCTCATTTCGCGGGATGGTGTGGAGCGCTGGCCTCGTATGGACAAATCCGCTGTTGCCGCGCGCCTCGCGGAACGCATCGCTGAGGCGCTTGGCGGACCTACGATTGAGCTGGCGGCCGAGTAAGGCGCGCGTTCACGCCATCCAAGAACCTGCTTGACCCGACTCGCATCCTTTGGGAGCGGGAAGCATGACAAATCCAGTGACCGTCTCCGTTTGCCCGCTGCCGCACTTTGAGGGCCTTGATCTGCCTGCCTATGAGACCGCCGGCTCCGCCGGGATCGATGTTCGCGCGGCTGTACCGGAAGGCGAACCTATAACGATCGCGCCGGGCCGGCGGGCGATGGTGCCGACTGGCCTGTCCGTTGCCATTCCGGATGGATATGAGCTGCAAATGCGTCCGCGATCAGGCCTTGCCGCAAAGCACGGCATTACGTGCCTCAACTCGCCCGGAACGATAGACAGCGATTATCGCGGCGAACTCAAAGTCATTCTGATCAATCATGATAGCTCGCCATTCGTCGTGAACCGGGGAGAACGCATCGGGCAGATGGTGCTTGCGCCCGTGACGCGTCTGGAGTGGGGTGTTGTCGACGAGTTGCCAGAGACCGATCGCGGGGCTGGCGGCTTCGGGTCTACGGGACGTTAGAACGGCTTTCTTCTTGAACGGTCACCTCTCGATCCCTACATATTGAATATCGATAACAACTATCGATAGATTTCAAGAGGGAGATTGGAGAGGCATGGACGGCGTTTTCACAATGGTTGTGTTGATCGTGCTCATTTCCGTGGGTGCGGGCGTCATTAATAACTACCTGAAGCTTCGAACCAAGCAGGCCAAGAACAGCGGCTCGGACGCTGAGTTTCACAAGATGAAGGCTGATATCGATCGCCTGACCGAGCGCGTCCGCGTGCTTGAGAAGATCGCCACGGATGGGGATGCCCATTTGCGGGATGAGATTTCACGGCTCGCTTGAGCCATTACTTAGGAGGAGACCTTTACGTTGAATTTCTTGTTGCTTTTGCTTCTGTTCGCCATGGTTTGGCTGACGTTCGGAATGATCGCGCTCGGGACCCGGGCAAGGGTACGCCGCGAACGGGATGACGAAATGGATGGCCTGCGTGAGCGCATCAGAGTGCTCGAAGCTTTGCTAACCGATCAGGACAGGTCGCTCCGTCGCGATTTCGACGGTCTTACCTAAAGCAACGCATTTTCGTCCTGCCCGAACTTTGCGAGCAGGTAGGCGTCTGTTTCTTCAAGCGTTTCCAGTTTCCCGAACGCAAAAGCGTTCCGATCCAGAAACAGATCGCGGGGCCGCAGCGATCGGCTGATTTCCAACCCATCCAGTGAGCGCGCCCGCGAGAAGGCTACATAGGCCTGTCCGTGGGCGAACATCCCGCTATCAAAATCGATGTAGATCTTGTCGAGCGTCAGGCCCTGCGCCTTGTGGATTGTAACGGCGTACGCAAGTCGCAGCGGCATCTGTTTAAATGTCCCGACCACTTCCCGTTTGACCTTCTTGGTCTCGGTGTCGAGATCGTATCGATACTTTTCCCAAGCTGCCGGCTCGATTTCGTAGGCGCGGCCATCAATGGCCACGACGACTGAGTTTGCGCCGAACCCTTCAACAGTGGCGAGCGATCCGTTCACCCATCGGCCTTCCGGGTCGTTCTTGATCATCATGACCCGGGCCCCTTCTTTCAACTCCAGGTCGGCCTCTGTGGGGTAGGCACGCTCTTCGAACTGACCGTCCACCTTGGCCGCGAACGTCTTCGCTGGCGTTGTCAGTGCGTCAAGACGCGCCTGATTGATGCGGAAGGCGTTCGCATTGTTAGGTGTCAGAACGACATGGGTTTCTGATGCCTCGACAGCAGAGCGATCCGAGACGAGGCTTTCTAGCGTCGCCTGATCGCCCGGCGTGACCCGGCCTTTGCGCATCGACCCCAACAGCGCCAGAAATCGGGGATCGGCCTGTCGAAAAACGTGCTTCAAAGCGAGCAAGACAAACTCCGCTTCACGAAATGCAGGCGCATTGAAGAAGTAAGAGCCGCCATAGCGTTCCTGAAGGATTGGCGCTTCATCGCCCTGAACGACAGGTGGCAACTGGTGCAGGTCGCCGGCCAAAATCATGCGAGCGCCGCCAAAGGGACGTTTCGAGGCGCGGTTCAATTTGAGGCTGCGGTCTATGGCGTCTAGCATGTCCGCGCGGACCATCGAAATCTCATCGATAATGATGGTTTCGACGGCTTTGATCAGGCGGGTTGAGCGCAGTCGTTTAATGTCGGTCGGTTCGACAAGCCGTGGCGGCAGCTTGAAGAAGGAGTGGATGGTCTGCCCGCCAGCGTTCATGGCGGCGACACCGGTGGGCGCAAGAACCACGGCTTTATCGCCGGCAAGCTCCAGAAACTTGCGCAGCATGGTCGTTTTGCCGGTGCCGGCCCGGCCCGTCAGGAAGAGGTTTCCCTGCGCGCCGGCGCCATTAGCCACCCATTCGGCGGGTGCGGCGTAGACGGTTTCTGGAAGGTCGGGCGTATCGGGCATCGCGAGAAGCTAAAGGGGTCCGCGCTGCAGGGGAAGCGGCTTCGCGCTCTGGAAGTGATGGACAGAGCGGCGTATGAGGTGCCCATGAACGGATTTCTTCTTGTTGCTACCGGCGGAGCCATTGGCGCGGTGCTACGCCATGGTGCAGGTCTTGGCGCGATCAGACTTGGCATGACGGCTTGGCCCTACGCGACATTCTTCGTGAATGTGGTGGGCAGCCTCTTGATGGGGCTGCTCGTCGGCTGGCTGGCGCATCGTGCCGGCGCGGGCAGCCAGGAGACCCGGTTGTTTTTCGCAACAGGTGTGCTCGGCGGGTTCACGACCTTCTCGGCCTTTTCGCTGGAGATCACGCTCATGATCGAGAAGGGCGAACTCGTGCGGGCAGGTGGTTATGCCGGCGTTTCGATATTGTTTAGCGTTGGCGCGCTGCTCGCTGGGCTTATGATTGCCCGGAGGCTTTTTGCATGAGCGGGCAGGTCATCACCGAAACCGTCAGCGGCAAGGAGGCTGGCGTTCGGCTCGATCGGTGGATCAAGCGCCGCATTAAGATCACGCAGGGCCAGATCGAAAAGGCGCTGCGCACAGGGCAGATTCGCGTCGATGGATCGCGCGCCAAAGCGAATACACGGCTCGAAGCCGGTATGTCCGTTCGGCTGCCGCCGTTCAGCGGAGCACACGCACCAGCTAAGCCGAAGCAGACCCTGAAAGAGGCGGATAAGCAGTTCATTCAGGGCATGGTCCTCTTCGAGGATGATGAAATGATCGCGTTGAATAAGCCATCCGGCATCGCGGTGCAGGGCGGGACCAAGACGAGCCGCCATATCGATGGGCTTCTTGGGGTGCTCTCAAATGGCGAGCACAGGCCGAAACTGGTGCACCGTTTGGATAGGGACACATCTGGCGTCTTGCTCGTCGCGAAGCATCCGGCCGCTGCGGCGCGTCTCGGCGAGTTGTTTCGCAGTCGTGACATGCAAAAGATCTATTGGGCCGTGACTGTGGGCGTGCCGCATCCGGTTGTTGGCCAGATCAGGGGGTGGATGGCAAAAGGGGTAGGTTCCGACGAAGAACGTGAGACGGGCCGTCGACCAGATCGCGAAAAAATGTATCAGGCCGAGCAGAATGACGAAGGTGCGCGCCATGCTGTGACCGACTACGCGGTTATTTCGACCGCGGCGCAGCGTGCTGCATGGGTGGCTTTGAGGCCGCAGACCGGGCGAACGCATCAACTGCGCTTTCATATGGCAGAGATTGGCACCGGTATTCTGGGCGATCACAAGTACAAGACCGGGCGAGAAGTGCTTCAAGGCGTCGGCAGGGGGCTCCACCTGCATGCACGTACCCTGATCATTCCGAAGAAATCCGGAAAGCCCGTCACCGTGACGGCCCCAATCGGCGGCCACATGAAGGAAACCTTCGACACGCTCGGCTTTCTTGAGAGTGAAGCCGGGCGGGATCCGTTGGAGTTGTTCCTGTGACGCTGAAACTCGCGATCTGGGACATGGATGGAACGATTGTGGACAGCCGGGAGGTTATCCAGACGGCTATGTTGCGGGCTTTCGAGGCCTGTGACATCGCCCCACCCGATTATGACGCAACACGCCGGACGATTGGGCTTGGGCTCGACGAGGCCTGCCGACGTTTGCTGCCGGAGGGCACAGATGAGAGCCGACTTCCAACGGTGGTCGAGGCTTACAGGCAGGCTTTTGTGTCCCGCCGGTCTGAGCCTGATTTCCGCGAGCCGTTATATGACGGTGCCGTGGAGGCTCTTGAGCGGCTGGCGAATGATGGATGGCTGATCGCGATGGCGACCGGAAAGTCTCATCGGGGCATTCGGGCGATCTTTGAGATGCATCCGCTAGAGCAGTATTTCGATACGATCTGGTGTGCGGACGATGGCCCCGGTAAGCCCCATCCATTCATGGTGGAGGAGGCCATGAAGGCGGTCGGAGCTGAAGCCGATCAGTCCGTGATGATTGGGGACGCTATTTTCGACATCCAGATGGGGAGAGCGGCGGGCGTCGAAACTCATGGCGTCGGCTGGGGCTTTGGCACGATCAACGAGCTTCGCGCTGTTGGCGCTCACAGTGTGCACGAAGAGTTCGACACTCTGAACGCTGCGCTGGACTTGTTCGCCAATCGACGGCTGGAGGCCAGCGGTGCCTGATGTGTCGGAGAAACCGAAGCGGTTCTATAAGTCCGCCAACGCGTTCGAGGCAGCGGATGGCTGGTCTGTGCAACTCGATGCGCGTCCTCTCAAGACACCAGCGAAAGCTGCCCTCACCCTGCCGACGCGAACCCTTGCCGAAGCCATTGCCGATGAGTGGGACAGTCAGGAAGAGGCGCTCGATATTCAGTCCATGCATCTCACTCGGCTGGCCAATGTCGCAATCGACCGCACGCCTGTTTCACGCGACGTATTGGCCGACGAGCTCGCGCGTTACTGCGAGACGGATCTTGTGTGCCATCTCGCTGATGGACCGGCAGCTTTGCGCGAGCGACAGGAAGCGGTCTGGGCTCCTACGCGGGCATGGGCTGGGAAGTCGCTTGGCATCGTTCTCTTGCCTGTCGAAGGCATTGTTGCGGCGATGCAGCCGCCGGCTTCGCTGGAGGCAGCTCGCGCCCATGCGCTCGGCCTTGATGACTTCCGGGCGACCGGCCTTGCATATGGATGTGGGCTGCTTGGGTCAGCTGTTCTCGCACTGGCAGTCAGTGAAGGCGAGATGTCGGCGGCGGATGCGTTTTCCGCTTCACGCGTGGATGAAGCTTTCCAGCAGGCGCAATGGGGCGTGGACGAAGAAGCAGCGGTTGCAACCGAGGCTCGCCGCAACGAGGCTGATGCGTTCGGCCGGTGGGTTGCCGCGCTTTAAGTTTCGTCGGCTTCGAATTCAACGAGCATGTCGCCTTGCTGGAGCTGGTCGCCGACCTTGAAACGGTGCGCGATCAGTATTCCGTCAGCCGGCGCTTCGATGGGGTGCTCCATCTTCATCGCCTCCATCACGATGAGCGTGTCGCCTTTTTTCACTTTCGCGCCATCTTTTACCGGGAGAGCCGTGACAATACCGGGCATGGGTGCGGTCAGTGATCCAGCGACACCGTCCGATGTGTAGTCCGCTTGCCAGATTGGCAGCGTGTGTTTGTCCGCATCCAACCAGACAAAGATGCTTTCGGATGAGGCCACAACGGTTGCTGTATGGCTCTGACCACTAAGATCGAAGCGGATCTGATGGTCTTCGCAAGCGATGTTGGCGACTGGTAGTCGAACATCGCCAATTGAAATTGCAGTTTCGGACCGACTTATCTCCAGCATCAGAGTTTGGCGTTCGCCATCCTGCTCAATCTCAAGACGATGTACTTTTGGTGCATTGATTCTGAAGCCTTGCACCGAGGACCACGGATCTCCGTCAGCCAATGTTTGCCTGGTTTTTGCGACCCAGAGGATTGCGGCTGCCTGCGCTGTTGCTGCGGTATTAGACGCGCGGAAAAGATCGACTTCATTCGCATCGATAAAGCCGGTGTCGAAGTTGCCGCCCTCGAAGTCCAGATGGCTGGCGATTGCATGAAGGAACTGGGTGTTGGTGTCGGGACCAGCGATGCGGGTTTCGGCAAGCAGGGCTTTCATGCGTCCAAGAGCGGCGGCGCGGTCCTCTCCATATGTGATCAGTTTACCGATCATCGGATCGTAATGGCTGGTGACCTCACCGCCCTCCTCAACGCCGAGATCAAGGCGAACATCGTCAAGGCCTGCGGGTGTTGAGAAGAACTCGATCATGCCCGTGGAAGGTAGGAAACCGTTGTCTGGGCTCTCCGCATAAAGACGGGCTTCGAAGGCGTGACCATGGCAGGTGATCTCATTCTGCTTGAGCGGGAGTGGTTCGCCGGCCGCTACACGAAGCTGCCATGCAACGAGATCGACGCCAGTCACTTCTTCGGTCACCGGGTGCTCGACCTGCAGGCGGGTATTCATCTCCATGAAGTACACATCCTCAGAGGACTGATCGTACAGGAACTCAACCGTCCCGGCACCGACATAGTTCACGGTCTTAGCGGCCTCCATCGCCGCTTGATGCAGGGCATTGCGGACCTTATCCGGCAGGTTCGGTGCCGGTGCTTCCTCGATCACTTTCTGATGGCGACGCTGGACAGTACAATCGCGCTCAAAGAGGTGCACGATGTTTCCATGCGTGTCGCCGAAGATCTGAACCTCGACGTGACGTGGTGAAGTTATGAACTTCTCGATCAGGAAACGATCATCCCCAAACGCGGATTTTGCTTCCCGCTTGGCAGACTCCAGCGATGTCTCAAGATCGGCGGCTTTCTCGACAAGACGCATACCCTTGCCGCCACCGCCAGCGCTTGCTTTGAGAAGCACTGGATAGCCGATGCGTTTTGCTTCTGACTTGAAGGTCTCAAGGGATTGATCTTCACCCTGATAGCCCGGCGCGACAGGAACTTTGGCGCGAACCATGAGGTCTTTCGACAGCGACTTTGAACCCATGATACGAATGGCATTCTCGCTTGGGCCTATGAAGACGATCCCGGCTTTTGCGCAGGCTTCGGCAAAAGCAGCATTCTCGGAGAGAAAACCGTAGCCGGGATGGATCGCTTCCGCACCGGTCTGCTTCGCGGCGTCAATGATCCCGTCGATGATCAGGTAGGACTCTGAGGCGGGTGCCGGGCCGATATGAACAGCTTCATCGGCGGTCCTTGTGTGCAGAGCGTCCCGGTCGGCGTCCGAATAGACAGCGACTGTGCGAACGCCAAGAGCGCGCGCGGTGCGCATGATACGGACCGCGATCTCGCCGCGGTTGGCGATGAGAATTTTGGAGAACATCGGGGTTACATCCTGAACACGCCGAAGCGTGTTTCTTCCTGCGGAGCATTTGTGCTGGCGGAGAGGCAAAGGCCGAGTACGTCCCGCGTGTCGGCAGGATCGATTATGCCGTCATCCCAAAGCCGTGCGGACGAATAGTAAGGCGATCCCTGTGCGTCGTACTGGGCGCGAATTTCGTCCTTATAGGCCGCTTCCTTCGCCTCATCCCACTCTTCGTTCCGACGCTTGGCGGCACCGCGCCGGACATCGGACAGGACCCCGGCGGCTTGTTCGCCTCCCATCACTGAGATCCGGGCATTGGGCCACATGAACATGAAGCGAGGGGAGTAGGCGCGTCCGCACATGCCGTAATTGCCAGCCCCGTAAGAGCCGCCAACGACAATCGTGAATTTGGGTACTTTGGCGGTCGCGACGGCGGTCACCATCTTCGCGCCATGCTTGGCGATGCCACCGTGCTCGGCTGCCTTGCCGACCATGAAGCCGGTGATGTTTTGCAGGAAGACGATTGGCGTGTTTCTTTGCGCGCAGAGCTCTATGAAGTGTGCGCCTTTCATGGCGGACTCCGAAAACAGCACGCCATTGTTTGCGAGAATACCGACTGGATATCCATGAATGCGAGCAAAGCCGGTGACGAGCGTGTCGCCGTAGTTGCGTTTGAACTCGTCAAACTCCGAGCCGTCGACAATCCGAGCGATCAGTTCGCGGGCATCGTAGGATTTGCGCGTGTCGCTTTCGACGATGCCATACATCTCTTCCGGACCGTAAAGAGGCGGCTCCGGATCGGTCATTTCAAGCGTGTTGTCTTTGGGCTTGTTTAGCCTCGAGACCGCGGCGCGTGCGATCTGAAGCGCGTGTTCGTCATTCTCGGCAAGATGGTCAACAACGCCTGAGATGCGGGCGTGAACCTCTCCGCCGCCAAGCTCCTCGGCGGTCACGACCTCGCCGGTCGCCGCTTTGACGAGCGGCGGGCCGCCTAGGAAGATCGTGCCCTGATTTTTGACGATGACGGATTCATCGGACATCGCGGGCTGGTAGGCGCCGCCGGCGGTACAGGACCCATGAACGACGGCGATCTGTGGGATGCCCTTTGCGGACATGTTGGCCTGATTGAAGAAAATCCGGCCGAAATCATCCTTGTCTGGAAAAATCTCGTCCTGCATTGGCAGGAACGCTCCGCCGCTTTCGACGAGATAGATACAGGGAAGGTGGTTCTCTTCCGCGATTTCCTGTGCGCGCAGGTGCTTCTTTACACTGATCGGATGATAGGAGCCGCCTTTCACGGTCGGATCGTTTGCGACGATCATGCACTCATAGCCTTCGACCCGGCCGATGCCAGTAATAATGCCTGCCGAGTTCACGTCCCCAGAATACATCTCCCACGCTGCAAACTGGCCAACCTCCAAAAATGGCGAGCCGGGATCGAGGAGCGCGTTGACACGATCTCGCGCGAGCAGCTTTCCGGCCTCTACATGGCGATCGCGGGCGCGGTCGTTGCCGCCGCGTTTGACGACGGCGACACGCTCATGAAGCTCCTCGATTAGGGCCTGCATGGCGTTTCTGTTGGCGACGAAGCCATCGCTTCGCGTGTCGACCGTGGATCGGATTACGGGCATGAATTGGGTGGCCCCTGAGTGAGAAATTCTTCCAGTGATTCATCGCCTAACACGGCGTCGCATTGCCGGCAAAGGCACGCGATGGCATAGGCTGGCAGCAAACAACGCTTCGTTGGAAAGGTCTGCCCATGTTGTCGAATTCGGGACTCCAGATGCGCTTTGGACTCGATCCAGAGATCGAAGAGATGCGCGACGTCGTCGGGCGCTGGGTGGATGACAAGCTCGCCCCCCGCGCGGAAGAGATCGACCGGACGAATGAGTTTCCTCGCGACCTGTGGCCCGAACTCGGAGAGATGGGCCTGCTCGGTGTCACGGCATGTGAGGAGTATGGCGGGGCGGGTCTCGGCTATCTCGCTCACTGCGTGATGATGGAGGAGATTTCTCGGGGATCAGGCTCCGTCGGTCTGTCTTATGGCGCGCACTCCAATCTTTGCGTGAACCAGATCAATCTGAACGGAAATGCCGATCAGAAAGCGCGCTATCTGCCGAAGCTGACATCTGGCGAGCATCTCGGCGCGCTCGCCATGTCTGAGCCGGGCTCAGGCTCTGATGTTGTCTCCATGAGCTTGCGGGCGGAGAAGAAGGGCGACCGTTACGTCCTCAACGGCAACAAGATGTGGATCACTAATGGTCCGGGCGCGGATACGGTGGTGGTCTATGCGAAGACCGAACCTGAGGCGCATTCGCGAGGCATCACGGCCTTTTTGATCGAGAAAGGGTTTAAAGGGTTCTCCACCGCTCAGAAGCTCGACAAGCTCGGGATGCGCGGTTCCGATACTTGCGAGCTGGTCTTCGAAGATTGTGAGGTGCCGGAGGAGAACATTCTCGGCGGCCTGAACGATGGTGTTCGCGTGCTGATGAGCGGTTTGGACTATGAGCGGGCTGTGCTCGCAGCCGGCCCATGCGGGATCATGCAGGCGGCGCTCGACGTCGTTGTGCCATATGTTCACGAGCGAAAGCAGTTCGGACAGGCGATTGGCGAGTTCCAGCTGGTGCAGGGTAAGATTGCCGACATGTATACCACGATGAACGCTTGCAAGGCGTATGTATATGCGGTTGGGGCGGCTTGTGATCGAGGTGAGACCACCCGGCAGGATGCAGCCGGATGTATTCTCTATGCGGCCGAGAAAGCCACCCAGGTTGCGCTGGATGCGATCCAACTGCTTGGTGGGAATGGATACATCAACGAGTACTCGACGGGGCGTTTGCTGCGAGATGCGAAGCTTTATGAAATCGGTGCCGGCACAAGCGAGATTCGCAGGATGTTGATTGGTCGCGAGATTTTCCAGAAGACGCTTTAGGAAGCGGCGCGCGTCTATCAAGATGCAAAAATTGGGATTTCTTTTGGTTTCTACGCTTCGCCTTGCCGATGATTCTTGCTACGGGAACGAGAACAAAACGTGGCCGTGAAGACTTGGGGCGGCCCGCCACGCCGACAGCGTTCTGGCGAGAGCCATGCGCGAAACGAAAGGGCACAGTATGCCCTACATTCATCCGCGCCAGATGCGCTCTGCTGACCTCCTCCAACGCTACCAGACCGTCCGCAGCGCGACCGTTAGCCTGATCGACGGTCTATCTGATGCCGATTGTACGGCGCAGTCCATGGACGATGCGAGCCCGGCAAAGTGGCACCTCGCCCATACGACGTGGTTCTGGGAGACATTTCTCCTGAAGGGGCGGCTGGCGGGCTATTCAGAATTCCATCCGCGTTTCAACTACCTCTTCAACTCGTACTACGAAGCTGTTGGTGACCGACATAGTCGACCGAAGCGCGGGCTGCTGACGCGACCCAGCCTTGATGAGGTCTTGGCTTATCGGTCCCACGTTGATGATGGAATGGCGAGCTTGTTTCAGCGAGAGCTCGCGGCTGATGCCGTAGACATTGTCCAACTCGGTCTTGCACACGAAGAACAACATCAGGAGTTATTGCTCACCGATATTCTCCACCTTTTTGCGCAGAACTCACTGCAACCAGCGTTCAAGGCACCTGAGCCACTTGCCGTAGATGACGTGGCGATGGAACCGGAAAGCTATACGGCGTTCGAGGTTGAACTCGCTGAGATTGGCCATGGTGGGGATGCTTTTGCGTTTGACTGCGAAGGACCGGTGCACAAGCAAGCGATGCGTTCGTTTCGTCTCGCGAACCGCACCGTCAACAACGGTGAGTGGCTGAATTTCATCAAGGACGGCGGATATCAGAACGCCGCGCTTTGGCTATCGGACGGTTGGGCAATCTGTCAGGCTGAAGGTTGGACAGCACCGCTCTACTGGTTCGAGCGTGACGGGGAGTGGTGGTCTATGACTCTTCGAGGCCCCCAGCCGCTTAGCATGCAGGCACCAGTCACCCATGTCAGCTTTTATGAAGCCGATGCCTACGCGAGTTGGGCGGGCAAACGCCTGCCTACGGAAGCAGAATGGGAAGTGGCTGCGCGCGATCAGCCTGTCGACGGTAATTTTGCAGATACAGGTCGGCTCCGCCCGGCGGTGCCAGTCTCAGGCGATGGCAAACCGGCTGGTTTGTTCGGTGACGTTTGGGAATGGACCTCATCGCCCTTCACGCCGTATCCGGGGTTTGCCGCATCTGCCGGGGCTGTCGGCGAATACAATGGCAAGTTCATGAGCGGGCAGTATGTCCTGCGCGGAGGGTCATGCGTGACACCGCCCGCGCATGTTCGTGCGACCTACCGGAACTTCTTTCACCCTGACAAACGGTGGCAGTTTTCCGGACTTCGCCTCGCTGAGGATGCGTGATGGCTGACAGCGATGATGGCAGTTTCGATGCCGCCTTTCTGCAAGATGTTCTGAACGGGCTGGCCCAACGACAGAAGTCCATCCCCGCTCGCTGGTTTTACGACAAGCGCGGGTCTCAGCTATTCGATCAAATAACGGCGCTGCCGGAGTATTATCCCACCCGCACCGAGACTGGTATTCTCGCCGAGAAGGCCGGCGAGATGGCTGCACGTATCGGTGCCGATGCGTTGCTGGTCGAGTATGGTGCAGGTTCGCTTGTTAAAGTCCGTTATCTGCTGGATCAGTTTGAACGGCCTGCAGGGTATGCACCTGTTGATATCTCAGAGACACATCTGCACGCAGCTGCTCGGAAGTTACAGGCTGACTATCCGAAACTGAGCATTCATCCCATCGCAGCGGACTTCATGGGCGAGGACCTTGGCGACAGGCTGCCGGATGGGGGGCGTCGTGTTGGCTTTTTCCCTGGCTCTACGATTGGCAACTTGTCTGACGAACAGATCGTTCTGTTCTTGAAAACCGCGCGGCGAGATCTGGGGCCAGACGCGTTGTTTCTGATCGGAACGGACTTGCCCAAAGCCGAAGATGTGCTGGTTCCAGCCTATGACGATGCCGCCGGTGTCACGGCTGCGTTCAATCTCAACTTGCTGGACCGAGCCAATCGCGAACTCGGTGCCAATTTTAACTTGGAGACGTTCAAGCATCTTGCGGTATGGAACGCCGAGGAGAGCCGGATCGAAATGCACCTTCGGAGTGCCATCGATCAGACGATAGCGATTGCTGGGCGAGAGTTTGTTTTTTCGGTTGGTGAGACAATCCACACGGAAAACTCACGCAAGCTACCCCCGGAGGGGCTGGATGCACTTGCGCGTGAAGCAGGTTGGCAAATCGAACGCGACTGGCGCGATGAGAAAGACTGGTTCTCGCTGACGCTTCTGGTCTAGCGGCGAGCTGCTTTCGCGCCTTCACGAGCAAGAGCGTCTGCCCGTTCGTTGCCCTCATCACCGGCGTGACCTTTTACCCAGCGCCATTCGAGGTCGCGCGTCGCGCAAACCTCATCCAGTTCGAGCCAGAGGTCTTTATTCTTTACGGGCTTCTTGGAGGCTGTCTTCCAACCGTTGCGCTTCCAGCTGTGGATCCACTTCGTCAGACCGTCCTTGACGTAAGTGCTGTCTGTATGAATGCGGATTTTTTTGCCGGCATCGACCGCTTTCAGCGCCTCTATAGCAGCGAGCAATTCCATACGATTGTTCGTCGTCGCAGGATCGCCACCAGATAGCTCGCGGCGCATGTCGCCATTGAGGATGAGCGCGCCCCAGCCGCCGGGGCCGGGATTCCCGCTGCACGCGCCATCAGTCCAGATATCAATTCTATCAGTCATGTTTTCGGAGGTGATGACGTTCGGGGCTCTGGTCAAGCGAAGACATCTGCATCCACAGTCTCCATCTGTCGTTCGGGACGCACAATCAATCGAAACAAAGCTGCGCACAAAAGGCCTGCGGACCCGCCAATAACCACCCCGCCGATTAGACCGCCAATCGCGGAGACGAAAACTTCACCACCATCCGATCCAAAGAGCCCCGCAGCGATGGTGGTTACGCCGCCAACAAGTACCGCCCCCCAGACCGCTCCCCAGCGGTAATATGGTGCGGGTGCTGAGATGCCCCTTCGGGGAAAGCGGCCGACGGACAAACCCAGTGCAAGCCATGCGGCTGGAACGGTGAGGTAGAAGAAGTACCAGTTGAACGCTCCGCCAAGAACCGCGATTGCGAGCCCGAACCCAAATCCGCCATTATTGAGCCCGCCGATATCGATGTTGATGCCAAGCATTTCGTGCAGCATTGAGTAGATGAAGATGAGAACGGCGGAGATCAGCGCGACACCGATCGAAGCTGCCGGGCCACATAGAAGGATCGCCAGTGCGACGCGTTTGATCTTGGGTTTGTCAACCGGTGCATATGTCAGCGGCATGGTTACTGTTGCGTTCGCGCCCAAGTCCGCCATGTCATTGTCCTGTCATTCTACACCGTATTCGCCCGCCGATCGGACTGTTCGATGGAAGCGTAGGCGTTGGGCGTAATCTAGGGGGTTTTTGGGCTTCACGAGGGCGTCCGCCGGCGTGTCGGTCCAGTCGACCAGCCGTGTGAGGAAGAAGCGAAGCGCGGCACCACGGCAGAGCAAGGGGAGCGCTTCCCGCTCCAGGGGTTCAAGCTTGCGAACGCTTTCATACCCTGCGATCAGCGCAGCGCCCTTGGAGTAGTTGTATTCTGCGCCTGCCTCGAAAGCCCAGGCATTGATGCAGACTGCGATATCGTATGCCAGCGCATCCGTACAGGCGAAGTAGAAGTCGATCGCGCCGGTAAATCTGTCATTCAGAAAGAAGGCGTTGTCGGGGAAGAGATCGGCATGGATCGTTCCGCGGGGAAGCTCAGTGCTCATGGGCCGTGCATGAACCGTCGCATCAATGTCTGACTGTATCAGGGCGGCGAGGCCGGTCTCCAATTTGTCCGCTTCGGATGCGCGACCTTTCCAGAGCTTCAGCCAACCCGCCGGCCCCAATGCGTTTTCGCGGGTCTGGTCGAAATCCTTGAGAGCGGCGTGCATCCTCGCCAGCCCCGTCCCGAGTTCACGGCATTGGGCTGGAGTTGGCGCGCGCGGCGATAGCCCGTCGAGAAATGAGATCACGACAGCGGGACGGCCTTCCAAACTACGTAAGGCTTCGCCGTCTCTGGCGATAATCGGCTCCGGGCAAGGAAAGTGTTTCGCAGCCAGGTGGCGCTTCACGGCGATGAAATAGGGCAGATCCGCCGGATCTGCCCGTTTTTCGAACAGCGTCAGGATGAATCGACCCTTGTCGGTCTCCAGATAATAGTTCGAGTTCTCCACGCCCTCCGCGATTCCCTTGAACGCGCGAGGGGAGCCAATGTCATAGTCAGCGAGGAACGCCGATAAAGCCTCATCGGATACGTGGGTGTAAACAGCCATGCAGGCCGATTAGCCCCGTTTCGTCACCAGGTCACGCTGAAGCGTGCGTCCGGCAAGCAGGAAGTGCACGGCTGCCCAAGCGTAAAGGGAGACAAATATTACGATTGACCATTGAAGTCCGCGTGCGTCTGCAGTGGCGCAGGCGACAACAGCGTCTTCGGCCAGAGTGGCCGCGTCGCGGCAGGCGTCGAGATCCAGCCCCATGCCCGTCCCGGCAATGAACATGGATTTGAGGAAGGTCGACAACACCCCGATTACGAGAGGGCCGAGTCCGTAACCGATCAGGTTCACGACGAAGAGTGTCACCGCCACCGAGGTTGCGCGCATCCGGCTGTCCACGACGCCGCCAGACACCGCGTACATCGGTCCTAGGTAAAGAGAGTTCGCAAGCGAGGCGATCATCAAAGGGATGAGCGCGATTGTGAGATTCTCCATGAGAAAGCCGGTGACGAAGAGTGGCGCGGCGATGCCCATGCCGAGCGCCGGGATCCAGGTCAATGCATTCGGATGCCGTGCTGCGATCTTGTCTGCGATGAAGCCTGAAGCAAAGACACCGATCGAAGACATGAGCCCGAGTAGAATTCCGAAGAGTAGGGCGGCTGACTGTATGTCGAGCCCGTGCGTGCGGATCAGGAAGGAGGTTGTGAACTGACCCATGCCGTATCCGACGAAGGCGGTGATGGTGGCACCGATAACGACATGAATGAAGGCGGGTTTGGTGGCGAGGACGTTGAGAGCGTCCATGAAGCTCGTCTGAGGTTGGTTCTGCAGTTCTGGCGGGTCGGTGTATCCGCGAGGCGGTTCCTTGATCGTGAGCTTCACGATAATGCCGACGATGATGCCGGGCACGCCGACGAGCACGAAAGCTACGCGCCACCCTTCGATAGACTGCCAGTCGAGAGCGTTCACGGCCCACATCCAACCCCATGAAGACAGTACTGCGGCAACGTCGGGCCCGTTCAGATTGCCGGCAATGAACCCACCAAAAACGGCAGCGAACATCCCCCCTAACGGAACGCCAAGCGCGTAAATTGAAACAGCGGTCGCTCGGCTTTCTGGACGATAATAGTCGGCAACGAGGGATTGCGCGGGTGGTGTGCAGCCAGCTTCGCCGACGCTGACACCGATCCTAAATAGCAGCAGGACAAGAAATGACATCGCAAAACCGCAAAGCGCGGTCATCAGGCTCCAGAGAACAACCGCGATCGCGATGATCCACACTCGATGGGCGCGTTCAGCCACCCTCGCGATTGGAATTCCGAGAAATGTATAGAGTACTGCGAAGGCCGGGCCGCCAAGGAGACCCATCTGCCAGTCCTCTACCTGAAAAGTCGCCTTGATCGGCTCCGTTAGGATATTGATGATCGTGCGGTCGATGAAATTGAAAATGTAGACGATCAACAACGAACCGAGGACGTATGATCGGTAGGTCTTGCTGCCAAACCCAAAATCGGGTGCAGCCCGATCATCGGCTGTCGCCACTGCTGGCGAACCATTTGTCGTTGTCGTCATCTAGGGGCTCCGTAGCTATACAATCGCATCGTAACGACCGGAGTCGGTGCCAATATGCGCGCCTCCAATCGTTTTTTTAAACCACGAACGGGGAGCCCCTCCCGGTAAGTTCGTGGTCCGTCTTTCTATGGCCTACACCTTGTTAGTGTGGTGCTTTCAGCCTTGTTTGCCCATCACGGCTAATCAGTTTTTGTGACCATGTCACGTAGCAACGTACGACCGGCCAGCAGATAGTGAAGAGCTGCCCAGCCATAACCGCATATGAACACGATGATCGACCATTGAAGCCCGCGTGCACTTGCGCTCGCGCAGGCGGCGGCCTGTTCCGTCGACAGCGCGGCGATGTCCTTGCAGAGCTCCAAAGTCAATCCTGTGCCGTAACCCGACAAGAAGATTGAATTGAAGAACGTCGATAGGAACCCGATCACCGGCGGGCCAAGGCCATAGCCAAGCAGGTTCACGACGAAGAGTGTGATCGCCACCGACGTTGCACGCATTCGGCTATCCACCACGCCTCCAGCAACCGCGTACATAGGCCCAAGATAGTAGTAATGGATCATTGCAGCGATCATCAGAGGCGGCATGGCGAGCCAGAGATTTTCAACGAGATAGCCGACGGCATAGAGCGGCACTGATAACCCCATGCCGACGGCGGGGAGCCAGGACAGTGCTTTAGGGTGGCGTTGGGCAAGCTTGTCTGACAGCCAGCCGGAAGAGAACACACCTATTGCTGCCATGACGCCAAGGATGACACCGAAGAGAAGGGCAGCCGACTGAATGTCCAACCCGTGTGTGCGGATCAGGAATGATGTCGTGAACTGGCCGACGCCATATCCAACAAATGAAGCAATGGTCGCCCCCAGGACGACATGGATATAGGCTGGCTTGCTCCAAAGGATTCCAAGCGCTTCGCCGAAGCCGACCCTTTCCTGCCCCTGCAACACCGCAGGATCTGTATAACCACGCGGAGGCTCGGTTACCGTCATCTTGACCGCAACGGCCACTAGAAGGCCGGGAACGCCGACAAGGACAAAGGCGACGCGCCATCCCTCGATGTTCTCCCAGTCAAGCGCATTTGCGGCCCACGCCCAGCCCCATGAGTTGAATAGGTTCGCGACGTCCGGGCCGTCCAGATTTCCTGCAACGAAGCCGCCAAAGACCGCCGCAAACATGCTTCCGAGCGGCACGCCGAGCGCATAGATCGAGACGGCTGTTGCCCGGCTGGTCGGGCGGAAGTAGTCGGCGATCAGGGATTGGGCAGGCGGCGTACAGCCAGCTTCGCCGATGCTGACCCCGACGCGGAACAGGAAGAGCATCAAAAACGAGCCTGCAAAGCCACACAGAACTGTCATCAGGCTCCAGAGCGCGACCGATACCGTTATGATCCAGACCCGGTGATATCGCTCCGCGAAGCGGGCGAGGGGAATGCCAAGGAAGGTGTAGAGAAAGGCAAAGGCTGGGCCACCAAGAAGACCCATCTGCCAGTCCTCTAGTCCGAACGACGCTTTGATCGGCTCGGTGAGGATGTTGATAATGGTACGGTCAATGAAGTTGAAGACATAAACGACCAGTAAGGCGCTCAGAACGAATGAGCGATAACCTTTTGTTCCAAACCCGAAATCAGGAGCGGCGCGATCGGCATCCGTTGGGAGCGAAGTCTGCAAAGTGCTCATATCAAGCCTCCGTCGCTACAAAGTCACGCCGGAGAGTTCGCGCCGACATCAGGAAACAACCCGCCGCGATCAGGAACCAGCAGACCGTCAATGAGATAGCGAACTTCAGTCCTTGAGAACTGGCGACTTTGCATGCAGCCAGTGCATCTGCCCCAAGAGATGGATCTGCTGCCTTGCAGATGGCGGGTGTCAGTTCGCCCACTGCTCCGAACGCGGCCAATTCCCGGTTCATGAAGAAGTCGGAGAAGAAGCCAACAAAGTAAGGGCCGATGCCGTTCCCGACGATTGATACAATGATCAGCAGGATGGCAATCGCGGTCGCGCGAGATCTATTGGAAACGACACCCTGCCCGATATTATACTGGGCACCGAGATAGGCGTAATGCGCCATTGCCGCGCCACCCCATAGAACAAATACGGTAACGAGGTTCTGGGCGAAGAACGCCCCGACATAGAGCGGAACCGCTATCAGAAGACCAATAGCAGGTATCCACGCGACAGCCGTCATGGACCGAGGTGTCATCTTTTCGGTGAGCCATCCACCAAGGAAAGTCCCGACGGCTGCGAGGGCTGACAGAGGCGCGCCGTAGCGAACAGCTGCTTCGCTCACATCAAGCCCGTGCTCGCGTTGGAGAAAAGGGGCCTGGAAGCTAACGAGGCCATAGCCGACAAATGCCACCAGGGCTGCACCAGTTGCCATCCACCAGAAGGTCGGTTTGCCGCTCAGTTCACGGAACGTTTCCATTACACCGGCCTTCTCGACCTCCTGTTTTCCTGGAGGATCGGAATAGCCACGCGGAGGTTCCTTGATTGTTTTGAGAACAACCAATGCAAGCAAAACACCCGGTAGTCCGACGAGCACGAAAGCGATGCGCCACCCCTCGACATTTGCCCAGTCAATCGCGCCAAATAGCCCGCCAAGCCCAATGTTTCCGAGCCATGCGCCAAAGGCGGCCCCTTCCATCTTTGCGATAGGACCGCCGAAAAGATTTGCCAAAACGCCACCGAGCGTGACGCCCATTGAATAAATGCCGAGCGCGGTCGCACGGCTGTTCGGCTTGAAATAGTCGCCGATCACTGAGTTCGCCGGCGGGGTGCAGCCTGCCTCACCAACCGCGACCCCAATCCGGAACAGCAGGATCATGATGAAGCCAGTTGCCAGCCCGCAGAGTGCCGTCATGACCGACCATAGAATGATACATGCCGTCATGATTTTGATACGATTGGACCGGTCGGCCCACATGGCAATGGGCAGCCCCATGGCGGCGTAAAACAACGCAAAAGGAGGCCCCGCAAGCAGCCCCCACTGGGTATCCGTCAGCGCAAATGTTTGAATGACAGGCTCGGCAACAACGGCGAGCAAAGTCCGGTCGATGAAGTTGAGAGTGTAGACCACCATCAACATCATCAGAACGTAATTGCGATATCGTTTTGTACCGTATCCTGTCAGATGGCCTTGGCTTGTCGCCGTCCCTCCGGCGTCCGCCGTTACATCGGTCATCCGTGAACTCCTCCCGCAGCGCTCTCCCGGCGCAAATCACTGCGCGCACGGTAACGCGCGTTGCGGGTGCCGCAAGCCTTTACGCTAGGTGCACCTAAATCAGCCCGGCTGATTTCATACTGGTGACAGCGTTTTTGCCAGCGATCAGATGATCGTGAACGGTTATCTCCAGTGACACTAGAGCATCTATTATTTCTCTCGTGACCTCAATGTCTGCGCGCGAGGGTGTTGGGTCGCCAGAGGGGTGATTGTGCACAAGGATTAGGCTTGAGGCCTGCAGTTCAAGCGCGCGGCGAGCGATTTCCCGTGGATACACCGGGGCATGATCAACCGTGCCGAGACCCAAAATTTCGTCGGCGATCAATTGGTTCTTGCGATCAAGGAAGAGCACACGAAACTGTTCCCGGCCTTCATGCTGCAACTGACCCCGCACATAAGACAGAAGAGCGTCCCAGCTTGAGATGACCGGACCACTGGCGAGCGTTTCCTTTGAGGCGCGTCCCTGAAGCTCGGCGACTGTTTTGAGATAAGCGGCGGCGGTTTCACCAACGCCGGAGACCCTTCTCAGATCTGATGGGTCCGCCGCCAAGACACCTGAAACGGACCCAAAGCGCGCGAGGAGGGTCTTCGCGATTGGTTTAACGTCGCGGCGAGGTATGAACGCGAAAAGAAGTGTTTCCAGAAGTTCGTAGTCGTCGAGCGCAGAGGTGCCGCGCGACAGGAGCTTGTTGCGCAAGCGCGTGCGATGGCCATGCCAATGGGGTTTGACCTCATCCGGCACAGATCAACCGGACGGGGGAACCGTATGCGGTGTGTGATATCCCCTCGGCGATGTCGTGAAGATCTCGACGCCATTATCGGTCACCCCGACCGAGTGTTCAAACTGTGCGGACAACTGTCGGTCGCGGGTGACAGCTGTCCAGCCGTCGGACAGAATGGCTGCGTCTTTGCGGCCAAGATTCAGCATTGGCTCCACGGTAAAAAACATACCCGGCTTGAGTTCAGGGCCTGTACCAGCACGGGAAGAGTGCACGACATTTGGCTCATCATGAAAAAGGCGACCAAGCCCGTGTCCGCAGAAGTCTTCGACGACGGACAGACGGTTCTTTCTGGCGATGTCGCTGATAGCGGCACCGATATCGCCGAAATGAGCTCCCGGTTTGATCGCGGCGATCCCAGCCATCAAAGCTTCGTAGGTCAGATCCATCAGCCGGACTGCCTTTCGCTTCGGCTCGCCGGCCGAATACATGCGTGAGTGATCACCGTGCCAGCCATCGACGATTACGGTCACGTCGATGTTCGCAATGTCGCCGTCCTTGAATGTCTTCGGGCCCGGAATTCCGTGGCAGATCACGTGGTTCAAGGAAATGCACGAGGCATGGCGATAGCCACGGTAGCCGATTGTGGCCGAGTTAGCGCCGTGATCGAAGACGAACTCCCGAATGAGGTCGTCGATATGTCCCGTCGTAACACCCGGCTTCACTTCGCCAACCAGCATATCCAGGCATTCCGCAACAAGGCGGCCTGCGCCGCGCATGCCTTCGAATCCCTCTTCATCATGAATTCGAATCTCGCCGGTGCGCATTGGCATCATCAGATCGGTATCGGTCATCGCCTGTCTCCGGAGCACCTGATCGATGGGTGCAACCTTGTCCATTTCGAGCCTTATATGGCGGCCTTATAACAGGATTTCCATCCAAACGTCACCGAGCTTGTGGTTGCCCTGGATAAGCGTTCACCCCTAGGGTCATACGAAAGAATAAGTCTGGGAGGACGCCACGTTGAACATACATGTAAATGCCGAGGCATTTTCTCGCTTCGAGGCGCGGCCGGTCTCGCCAAGTATCGGCGCGGAATTGATTGGCGTAGACTTGGGCGAGGTGGATGAAGAGCTTGCCGCTGAGGTGCGGGCTGCTCTTTTGAAGTATCAGGTTGTTTTCTTTCGGGATCAGCAGATTACCCGCGAGCAGCATATTCATTTCGCCAGGATGTTTGGTGAGCTGGAGATCCATCCTGCGACCCCGAAAGGCCAGCCTGACCCAGAGGTTCTCCGCATCACCCATGGTCCAGGTAATAAGGGGAAAGAGAACATGTGGCATTCGGATGTCACATGGCGTGAATGCCCGTCGCTCGGCTCCATATTGCGGGCGATCGAACTCCCTGAAATCGGTGGTGACACGCTCTTCTCCAACATGGTCCTCGCTTATAAGGATCTGGATGACGACCTTAAGGAGCGGCTGAGAGGCATGATCGCGGTTCACGATATTGCCCGTGTTTTCGCAAAGCGCCTGAATGAAGATGCCAGCCGGCTCCATGAGAAGTTTCCGCCTCAAGAGCATCCAGTCGTGCGAACGCACCCCGAGACAGGGGAGCATTTGCTCTATGTGAACGGAGCTTTTACCAGCCATATCAAAGGGCTTGATCGCGATGAGAGCGATCAGCTTTTGAGCGATCTTTATAAGCGTGCCGCAATCCCAGAATATCAGTGTCGCTTCCGGTGGGAGCCGGGTTCGCTTGCATTCTGGGACAACCGCGCCTGCCAACACTACGCAGCTTCTGACTACTACCCGAATGTCCGGGTGATGGAGCGCGTTACGATTGCCGGGGACCGTCCATACCTGGATATGGCCGCCTAGCCCCAAACCATCCTCATTGGAGACTATTTCATGTTGAGAGAAGCAACAGGGCTCACCGCAGCCCTAATTCTGATTGGGTGTGCCGCGCCGCTCGAAACGTCCAGCGTTCAACCGGCAACAGCCCTTTCCACAGAGGCTGAAAGCGTAGAAATCGCGAAAGTGAACGCGGAGGGAATCGCCGCGCTGGAGGCGGGCATGCGAGGCTTTGTAGACGATGGCCATGTCATAGGCATTGAAACAAAGATGATCGTCGGCGGCGAAACAGTCAGCCACGTTCTTTACGGTGTCCGTGACGTCGAAACCGGGGCACCAATCGAAGACGATACAATCTACCGGATCTACTCGATGACGAAGCCGATCACCGGTGTAGCGTTGATGATGCTCTACGAAGAGGGCGCGTTCTCACTTGATGATCCAGTCACCAAGTATGTGCCTGAGTTTGAGGGCCTCAAGGTACTCGGCGGGGTTGATGAAGACGGCGCGCCAATTCTCGTTGATGCAGAACGAGCACCAACCATGCGGGAAGTCATGAGCCATACGGCTGGTTTTGCCTACGGACTGGGCGGCGAAGATGCTGCGAACGCGGCTTTCAGGGAACAACAAATCCTGGCATCGCCGGATCTTGAAACTTTCATAGCGAAGACGGCGGAGGTTCCGCTTCTGTCTCAGCCGGGCTCCTATTGGGCCTACAGTGCGTCTGTCGATGTGCAGGGCTACATCGTCCAAAAGCTCTCCGGGCAAAGATTTGGTGAGTATCTCGACGAGCGTATCTTCTCCCCGCTCGGGATGATCGATACAGGTTTCTATGTTCCTGAGGGTGATCTTGATCGTTTCAGTGATGTGATCGGTAACGATCCCGAGACCGGGGAACTGGTACCGGTGAACAGCCCGCGTGTGGCGTTCCTGAAAGAGACGCTCCGAATGGAGTCGGGCGGCGGCGGCCTTGTCTCCACCATGGATGACTATGAACGTTTCACGCTTATGGTCGCGAATGGCGGTGAGCTGGATGGTGTTCGCATCCTGCAGCCGGAAACCGTAGAACTGATGCGAACCAACGTCCTACCGGAAGGCATGAGCATTTTCTCTGACGGTGCGCTTGTGAGTGAGGCGACGCGCGGACACGGTTTTGGTCTGGATTTCGGTGTCATAGTCGATCCCTCAGCCACCGGCACGCCTGCGGCTAAGGGTACCTACTACTGGGGCGGTGCCGCCGGGACTTGGTTCTGGATTGATCCTGTCAACGACATGATCTTCATCGGGATGATCCAGCGCTTTGGAGGCGGCGACGAGGCCAACTTCCGAGGCGAGTCGACTCGTCTCGCTTATGGAGCCCTGCAGGACTAAGCTTGCGCGCCCGTGTCTACGGCCAGTGCTTGTAGACATCTGATTGGAATGTCAGAAAAACCTGACATTCCAAATCCGGTTCCGGAACCCGTGTCATGACGACTTCAAATCTGCCGACTGCAGCAGTGCTTTTGATTGGCGATGAGCTTCTGTCCGGCCGTACGCGCGACATCAACCTTCAGCAGATCGCCGAATTCCTGGCACCCCTCGGCATTCCGGTGAAGGAAAGCCGGACGGTATCCGACACGCAGGCCGATATCGTTGAAGCCGTGAATGCGCTTCGGTCGAAGTATACCTACGTCTTCACAACCGGAGGTATTGGACCTACGCATGACGATATAACTGCCGATGCGATCGCAGCGGCCTTCGGTGTTGGTATAGGCGAAAACCCCGAAGCAATGGCAATTCTTGAGTCTCGCTACGCCGAAACGAACATCGAGCTTACAGAGGCACGACGTCGCATGGGGCGTACACCTGATGGTGCAAAGCTTGTCGCGAATGCCGTATCTGGTGCCCCGGGCTTCCAGATGGAGAATGTTTTCACGATGGCTGGTGTGCCTTCAATCGCACGCGCCATGCTCGAAGACATTGGACCCCGGTTGGAAACAGGTGCTGTGGTGCATTCGGTGACTGTTCGAGCACCTGGCCTGCGTGAGGGAGACATCGCCGCCGAACTCGGCAAGCTATCTGCTGAGATGGAAGACGTGTCTTTTGGTTCCTACCCATGGTTCCGATCAATTGAAGATAGCGGCGTTCATCTAGTCGCGCGAACTATCAGAGACGACCTCATCGCCTCAATCGAAACGAAGCTGTCAGAGATCGTTGTTCGTCAGGGAAGAACGCCCGAAGTGGTGAAGCAGCGCGCATGATGATGTTGGCGCGCAGCTCGGCGATCTGGATAAGCGGTTTTCTGTTTCTGGCCCTCACCGTTGCTTTTGCTGCAGTGATCCGGCTCTACGATCTTCACATCATCGATGAAATTGCAGACCCGTCCGCCGTCATGGCCGTGGTTTCTTCGATGACGCCCGGTCACCGCACCGCGCACTTTTACATGACGCTCATTCTGGATATGCCGTACCCGCTGGCCTACGGCGCGTTTTTCGCGGGACTGGCGCTTCGCTTCTTCGGCAGGGCAGGAGTGTGGTTCGCGTTACCCGCCTTCGTCTGTATTCCAGCCGATCTCATCGAAAACACGGTTCAGCTGCTTGTGCTGGCCGGACATGAGAACTGGCTGTGGCTGAAAGCGCTTATGACGCCGCTCAAGCTCGCAACTTTCATTGCGGCGAGTTTGATTGGCATCGCTGCTTTGACCATCGCGCTCAAGCGTCGGTTGTTTCCAGCGCGTTAGCTTCTGCGATGGCGCGATGGACATCGCTCACGACGACCGACCCTTCGCCAACACTGGACGCGACGCGCTTGATCGAGCCAATGCGCACGTCACCAACGGCGTAGATGCGTGGCCAACTGGTTTCGTAGCGCGTGGGCATTCGATCCAGTGACCAGCCCGCGCGTACGAGATCGATATTGTCGAGATCGGTGCCGGTTTTGACGAAACCCTTCTCGTCGCAACTCATGTGATTTGGAAGCCATTGAGTGAATGGTGCTGCACCAACAAAGAGAAATACGAAGGGCGTGTCGCAGCGTTTCTCTTCGCCTGTTTCATGGGATCTGAATGTGGTTGCGATGAGCCTGTCATCCATTGGGTCGACGCCATCGACACCGTGAAGCTCCGTGATGCCCTTGGACGGATGAAGTTCGATATTCGGCGTTTCTTCGAGCCGTCTGACGAGATACTCCGACATCGTCTCGCGGATGTCGGCCCGGCGATAAACAACATGCACTTTCTCAGCCGTCTGGCTGAGAAACACCGCGCCCTGGCCGGCGGAGTTGCCAGCCCCAACAATGGCCACTTCCGACCCGGCGCATAGCTGCGCCTCCATAGGGGTTGCGCCGTAGTAGACACCGCGCCCCTCGAATCTTTCGAGATTATTGATCGGGAGTCGCCGATACTGAGCCCCTGTGGCAATCACGACGGCGCGGGACTTCAGCCTCCGACCGTCCTCCAGCGTTACGCAATAGTCGTTGTCGACTTGCTCCAGCGCCGTGGCTTTGGCCGGGGCGGCAATGCGCGCGCCGAACTTCTGCGCCTGCACGGCGGCGCGGTCGGCAAGCTCGCGGCCAGAAACACCCATTGGAAAGCCCAGATAGTTTTCAATCTTGGACGACGTGCCAGCCTGTCCGCCAGGACCGTCAGAGTCGAGCGTGAGAACGCTCAGGCCTTCCGATGCGGCGTAGACCGAAGCAGCCAGGCCTGCAGGGCCTGCTCCCACGACGATGACATCAGCACACGCTCCATCCGGAAGAAGGTCCAGACCGAACGCGGTTGAGAGTTCGGCCACGGTTGGCTTCGAAAGTGTGCGCGACCGGCCGCGAATAACGACGGGCAGATCGCTCGCATCGATACTCTGTGCCTCCATTATGCGGGTCGCGAGCGCATCTGAGTCTGGGCTCAGCCAGATATGTGGGACGGAGTGCTTGGCGAGGAGATCGCGCGCCGCAAAGACGGTCCTGTCATGCGCTTCGCCGATCACGATGACCGAACCGTGTTCGGCATCGCGTGCAAAGGCACGCCTTGCTGTAAAGGTTTGAACGAATGCGTCCGAAAGCCCGGAGTTTTCGACCAGCAGCTTCTGGAATGAGTCATGAGGAATGTGCAGCACATCGCCAGCGGCTCCCATCGTGACGCGAGCCAGCGAAGCCTGACCTGTCAGCACGGCTATGTCGCCTGCGAACTGACCAGTTTCCATCCAGCCAACGCGTCGTTCGCCTTCAGGTGTTGAGATAGTGATGTCTGTATGCCCCGAAAGCGTGACGAGGCAGTCGACATTCGTTTCGCCCTCTTCAATCAGCAGATCGCCAGCCTCGTGGCTACGCACCTCACCGTAGGGTATTAGCTGATCAATCTCAGCGTCGCTAAAGGTGTAGTTTATGTTTGCTGTGGGCGTAGCCATGGTCATCCCCTTGGCGACCGGGCGGCGCACGGTCTATGTCATTGCCGAAGATAGGGATGGGCGAGGAGAAAACCATGTCGGAAGAAATCGTATTGCTGGAACGGGACGGTCCCGTCGCAATTGTCACCATGAACCGCCCTGATGCGCTAAACGCGCTGAGTCGAGCTTTGCGAGCGGAGATCGTTCGTGTTTTCACGGAGTTGTCGAAGGATGACACCGTCCGCGCGGCCGTGCTGACAGGTTCAGGTCGGGCGTTTACGGCGGGTGTCGATCTAAAGGAGGCGGGCCAGACTGGTTTTGCGTTGGGCGCTGATGGCGGCGAGATTGACCTGCACAAGGGATTGTCCGCGTTTCCGTGGCCGATCATAGGCGCGATCAATGGGTTCGCCATCACTGGTGGGTTTGAACTTGCGCTGATGTGCGATGTGCTGCTCGCGTCAGAGGATGCAAAGTTCGCCGATACTCATGCCCGTGTAGGGATCATGCCAGGCTGGGGGCTGTCTCAGAAACTTTCTCGTATGATCGGAACTAGTCGCGCCAAGGAGCTTTCCTTCACCGGAAACTTCTTGGATGCAGAGACAGCGTCAGATTGGGGCCTCGTTAACCGCGTCTACAAAGCCGATGAACTCGTGCCTGCCGCCATCAAGATGGGGCACGAGATGGCGAGTTGTGATGCGACGCTGCTCCGAAACTACAAGAAGGTGATTGATGACGGGTTCGCCTCCACGTTTGGCGATGGAATGCGGATGGAGGTCAAACGTTCGGCCGAGCATGCAGCCAGCGTGTCCGCAGAGAGTGTTGAGGAGGCCCGCAAGGCGGTGACGGAACGAGGACGAGGGCTGCAATCATGAGCGACCTTAGAGAAGTTGTAATCTGCGAACCGCTGCGGACGCCCGTTGGCCGCTTCGGCGGCGTATTCAAATCAGTCCATGCCCATGAGTTAGGGGCGACGGTGATTTCGGCGTTAATGGAGAGAACGAAACTGCCTGGCGATGCTGTGGACGATGTGGTGTTTGCGCAGTGCTATCCCAGCATGGAAGCGCCTGCGCTCGGTCGTGTTGTGGGTCTCGACGCGGGGCTGCCGATCGAGGCGACTGGCTTGCAGATTGATCGTCGCTGCGGCTCCGGGCTTCAGGCTGTCATCTATGCCGTGATGCAGACGGCGACGGGTGGCAGCGACCTGATAATTGCCGGTGGGGCTGAGTCCATGAGCAACGCTCCATTCTTCACGATCGACTCGCGATGGGGCCTCGGAGCCGGTGGTGGTCTGATGGTTCACGATGGACTCACACGCGGACGGTTGACCGCAGGTGGCAAGAATTTCCCGGTGCCGGGCGGCATGCTTGAAACTGCCGAAAACCTGCGCCGCGATTACCAGATCTCGCGAGAGGCGCAGGATGCTTATGCCGCTGAGAGCCAGAGGCGCGCCGTCGCTGCACAAGAGAGCGGGTCTTTCGACGAAGAAATGGTCCCGGTCACAGTTAAGCACCGTAAAGGTGAGACTGTGATCGACAAGGATGAGCATCCGCGCCCGGATACCACAGCCGAGAGCCTTGGGAAGCTAAGGGCGATCATGTCCAAATCGGATGCCGCTTCAACAGTGACGGCCGGAAATGCGAGTGGTCAGAATGATGGCGCGTCGGCGTGCATCGTCACGACACGGGAGATGGCGGACAAGCATGGCTTGAAGCCTTTTGTGCGTATGAAGTCCTGGGCCGTGTCCGGCGTTCCCCCAAAGACTATGGGAATTGGTCCTGTCCCATCGACGGCTAAAGCGCTTGAGCGGGCTGGCCTTTCGATGAAGGACTTAGACCTGATTGAGCTTAACGAGGCATTCGCGTCGCAGGTTCTGGCCTGCACAACCGAATGGGGACTGAGCGACGACGATTTTGAGCGCCTGAACGTACATGGCTCGGGCATTTCGCTCGGTCATCCGGTTGGCGCGACGGGTGGCCGTATTCTGGCAACCCTTGCGCGCGAGATGGATCGACGTGAGGCTCGCTATGGCTTGGAGACAATGTGTATTGGCGGTGGGCAGGGGCTCGCCGCGGTCTTCGAGCGCGTGGAGAGCTAAGTCAACGAAAGGGGCTAGCCGAAAGTTTCGGTTTTCTCAGCAGTTTTCGGTGCCGATACGATCGCGACAATCATCGCCGCGATAAACAGTAAGCCACCAATTGCGTTCGTCAGACCGCTAGCACCGAAGAATGCTCCCAGCATGTCTGCGTTGGAGAAATCTCCATTTGCCATCATCGAATCTTGTAGGCGGCCTCCGGCAAACGCGCTTAGGCTCGCGATTGCCGCAAAGAACAAATGCACGAAACCGAGTATGGCAACTGCGATGTTTGAAACGGTCTTGATAGCAAAAAGGTAAGCGAGGGCCGTTCCGGCCATCCACAGAACGCCCGTTAGTGTTGACGGTAACGTTATAAGTGCGATCTGAACCGTCTGTGCCGGGTCGGCCATAAGAATGCGGGTCAGCGTGCCCGCAACAACAAGCACAACAAGAACGAACCATGCGATAGGGAGCGCCGTCTTCATCTTGGGTCTACCTCGTGATGTTAATGTGCATCTTGCGCGTCAGCGGTCACAACGTCTATGGCTCTGACCGTTGCGGGCGTGGCGAAATTGGTAAACGCAGCAGACTTAAAATCCGTTGACAGCATCTCAATTCTCCTTTCGCTTCAACGGGTTATCAAGGTCCCCATCGGAGGCTTCGGGACCATTTCGGGACAGGTCGTCAAGCGCGTCCCTCAGATCGGCCTCAGTCGCATGGGCATATCGCACCGTGGATTGGATGCTCGCATGGCCCAGAAGACGCTGCGCAAGTTTCAGGTTGCCTGTCCTCCTTAGAATTTGTGTTCCAGCATGGTGTCGAGCTCCATGGACAAGCCGTCCCATGTCGAGCCCGGCGGACTTTCCAGTGCGCCTCAGAACACGCCCCAGAGCGTCCCCCTTATAGCTTTGCGGTGGATCACCATAGAACCAGACGGTCGGCAAGCCCATCGCGATTGCGCGCCCAGCGAGCCCGGCCAGGATGCGCGCATCCTCCTCCAAGAGCGGCAGGATTAGCACGGCACCGCTTTTTCGAGACTTGCCCCGGATTGTCAGGCGGCCACCTTCGCCGTCCACGTCGCGCGGATCAAAATTAAGCTCCGACAACCGTAGCCCATAGCGAAGCAGCAGGTGCAATGCGAAACGCGGAATCGGATCGAGCTCAGATTTCCACGCTTCAATTTGAGTAGGGGTGTACTCCCGATGCTCGGGTTCAGGCTCAGTGAAGCGCACCGCCGCCCAATCGATGTCTGACAGTCCGCGCGCGCCCCACACTTTCCGAGCTCGGTTCATAATCGGCCGGAGCGTGGAATCAATAATGTCCCGGTTAACGGTCGTCTTTGATGGAGCTCCACGCCCCAGATCCATGCCGCGCCGGCGCGAGATGGCGTCCACCACGTCCGGCGTGCTGATTTCCTTCAAAAGCTTCTGAGGTCCAACGCAGGTCATCATGACGCGCAGTTGGCGTTCGACGTTCCGAGCTCCGCGCAAGTCCGACCCGATCTCAATCCAGTATCGGTTGGCGGCGGCTTCAACGGTCATTTTGCTCGCGTCGTCATGGGAGCCGGTCGCGGCTTCAAGTCGTTTTGCGCGCTCCACGGTTTCAGCGGCGCGCTTTGTTTCCTGCCCCGTCGAACCGTAGAAGCGGCGGCCCTGGTATTGGAAGTCGTAGTGCCAGAAGCGGCCTTTTCGATAGACGGACACTCTTTCGCCCCCTCAATGAAAGCTTGAACATCCTGCGGATCAAAGCGGATGCACCTTGCTGAAATGACAATGCGCGGAAGCTGACCCTTCTCCACGATACCGCGAACGGTCTTTTCGTCCACGCCCAAGAGCTCGGTGACGTCAGCATATGTGAGGAGCGCCCCGGTCACTCTCCTGACTCCGTGGGGCGAGATGCTGTCAGTGCGGCAACAGCCCGGGCCATTTTGTTCTGATTGTACTCTTGATGAACAGCGTTGGCGTGCTGGCGGAAGAACTTGAAGACTCTTGGTTTGTTGTTCTCGCCGAAAGTACCGATGAATTCTCCGCCCACGAAGAGGGTGACCTCGTCGTGGCCTGAACGACAGATTTTGACGGGGTCGCTCGAAAGCGCCTCAAGCCGCCACCCAAATGTTCCGTTGATTTCTGGAGCCCAGTCACCGGTTTTCATCAGATGATTTAGCTCTTTGCGAAAGCGACGTTTACTCATCACCCACCCTCGCACTGTGCGGTCGTGAGCATGGCTTCAAGCGCGCGAACGGAAGATCGAAGCTCCTCGTGTTCATCGCTATCTTGAAAGGCCAAGAACTCTTCCCGAATGGTTTTGATGAGCACCTTTAGCGCCAACGAGGAAGCCAGCACAAAGCCTTGCGCTCGGAGATCAGCCATCGCAGCAGGTAGAGCAGCCTCCAAGCAACGCCGTGCCTCCGCCTCACCGCGCGATGACGCATCGACTTCACTCATGGCGAGCAACCCCGCCTCAATCGCTCCCTGTAGCTGCTCAGTCATCTGCGCCTCCACGGGGTTGGCGGTAGCCGCACCAATCATCTGCTTTGGTCCAAGGCCATTCCGCATTGCCGGTCTTTCTGTCAGATCGTGGCGGCCAAACACGGCACCTGCCGCGATTGTCGATTTCGTCGCCAGACCAAAACCTGCACGTCTCACACGTCCCGCTCATGTCTGGTCTCCGTGTGGGGTGGCGCATTCGCGGCACTCAATCCGTGTCGGCGCACCGAAAAACTCTTGCTTGCAGGAGACGCAGATGCGCTTGTTGGATTGATGGTATTCGGCGCATGTCTCACCGTCTGGCACATCCTGAACGTATGATCGAAACATCAGACCCATGATCGCGATGTGATCAGAGATCGATTGCTCAAACCATTTCCATGCTTGAGACATCACCGACCTCCTTCAGGGGCTGGTGGGAGGGGCTTGATCAACGGGTCCAGTTCGTCACAGACGATCCCTGCAACATCATCATAGTTGAGTGGCAGCTTTCCTCCCATTGACGAAGCTGCGGACAGGTCTTGCACTCGCGCAAGTATTTGACCCTTCGCTTGATCGAGCCTGTCCCGCCACACGGACGGGGCGGAGAGTGCTGCCTTTTCGCAAACGAGCGGCCAGACGAAGCTCTCAAGCTCACGAAGGAACTTCGCTTCTTCAAGAGGATCACGGGCTTCTAAAGCATCGTCGCGCTCCCATGAGCCCCGGTAGATCGCGAGGCGTCCAAGCATGTCAGTTGGATCAACGTCTTTCACCTCAGCAGCTTCGGGTGTGGCGAGGGCTGCTTGAAGCTGCGCGACCGTGATGTCCGTCTTGGCGCGCATCGAGCCGTTGGGGGCCTCTATCGAGATGCTTGCGTCGGGATTAGCGCGCTCAAGTAGGAAAGCCTGGTTGTCGTCCAACGCCTCCCTCAACGCAGACGGCGCGGTGTCCTCGTCAGATACACACACGCCACCTTCGAACGATCCCGCCCAACGCATGAGCCCTTGAGGGCCTTCGGCTATGATAGCCGCTGCCTCTTCCTCGGTTGGCGTTTTGAAGACTGACGGCGCGGTGTCCTTTGACGGGAGTGCGGCGAGGTAGGCTTTGATGGCGTCTTTTGCGCAGTAACGCGACATCTTTTCATCAATTGACCAACCCTCTCTGATTATCGCCTTCGCCGCCGCTTCCAGCGCCTCTTCATTCAGCTCACTGCTCATGCTGGGGCTCCTTTCAGTGCGGCGCGGGCGGCCGACGAGTGAATTGAGCCACGAATGTCGAGCCCGCATCTCAGGCAGGTGTCTGGGTCATCGCCGCGTCCGTCGTGAATGTGTGGAATGATCTGCCAGATTGGCGCGAGCGCTTGGCGTGCGGCATCCAAAGACGCATCAGTAGGCGCGAGGCCGAACTCCTTGTCCCGCTGCCAGTGATCAAGCCAAGGAGCCAGCGAAATTGCCGCCTCCATCAATCGCGCATTCTCCGCCCTCAGCGCTTCCAATTCTTCAAGGGCTGTGATGAGGGTGGGCAGCATGGGGAGAACGGCTTGCCATAACGCCTCGTGCGCGCCGAACTCTGGGCCAATGCCTGAGAAGCCGGTGCTATAGAATTGCACGTTCAAAGGCTTGTCGTCGAAGTTGACGAATGTTGACCCTTCTACTTCTCCAGCCCCGCCGCACATGGGACACTCAAGCCATTCTCGGGCAATACTGAGTTCAGCCGTCGATAGATCGCCGGGCGTCGCCGCCTCAAGCAGCTCGCGGAGTCTGGTGGGGGTGGTCATGATGGACGCCCCGCGATCCGCTTCAACGCGGCAACATAGTCGCGCGCTGCCTGAGCGGCCTCGAAATTGTTGGCGGCATTCTCGGAGTTGATCAGCTTGAGATAGCCAGTCGGGTCCGTGATGTGCATGAAGCTGTCAGCACTGCGCCGCTGCTCGATAAGCTTGGCCCAATCAAACAGCGCAAGCATGTGGAAGGCCGTGGAGACTTGAGACATAGCCATCTCAAAATTGTCATCCGTGATCTCAATTGCTTCTTCAGTCATCGGGGCGTTACCTTTCCGCTGAATGATTTCCTGGTGCTAGGCTTTGACATATCGGCCCTTCTTCCAGTCGTATTTGATGCCCTTGCGCTTGCTCAGGCCGTTGCGCTTGCCATTGTTGGGCTTAGAGGACGTGCGTTTGGCAGCCTTGCGCTTCGCCGATTTCGCCTTGTCGAGCGTGAACTTCGTGCGCATCCGCCGTGAGGTGGATTCCCATGTCTGGGCGCTGTAAGCGTTGCAGTCCGCTCGTTGCAGGAACACATTGCGGATCACGTGCCCGCCCTGAAGGCTGCGCGGGTGGATGTGGCCGATGACGATATGGTCTGGCTCTCCGTGGACGGCATTGGGGTTCAGATCCCCGCAGCGCTTCTCACATCCGCAGACGCCATTCTGAAGCTCCCAGAGCGCACTCACATTGATTGGCTCGTGCGGAAGCCCGCGCTCGCGTGTCTCTCGGCGCTGGGCGCTCTCACGGACACGAAGGCGCTTGAGTTCGGATTGGGGGAGGGGATCGGTCATGCCGCTTCCTCCTGATCGCCAAACACGACGCCGTGCTGAGCCCCGAACGCGCGGATCAGCTCGATGAGTTCGATCATCTCGGCTTTGGTGAGCTTGGAGCTGGACCGGCCGAGCGGGACGTATCCGTTGCCCGCGATGTTCGGAACGACGCGCAATTCCTGATCGAGCCCGGCCATCATGAGGACTTTCCAGTCCTCCGGGCTGAGCTTCTGGCCATGCCATTCCACCTGATGGGACAGGTCGGTCAGGCAGGCCCACATGAGGTTGTTCTGATCGAGGCTGCGCTTGTCGCGCCGGAAGTCGATGAAGTAGCCCAGCGGGGCCTCACGAACCCAGCGCAGGGCTTTTTGACGTTGGCTCTCAGTGCAGACGAAGAGGGAAGCGCGGCTCATTCTCCGGCCTCCAACTCTGCAATGCGCTCGCTATAGAGCTTATCGAGGAACTGTTTCGTCGTGCCCGGCAGGTCCGGATCATCAAGGAAGGTCTGCTCGCGCTTAAGCATCTTGAGGGCGGCCACGTCCGGCGCGTTCTTGATGTTGGCGATCCACGCCTTTGCGAGGTTCTCGAACTGCTGGCGGGCCTTCTCTTTGGCCGCCTCAACCTCTGATCGGGAGACCTGCTCTGCGGTCTGGTGTTCGAGATTTTCCGTCTCTTCCTTGGCGTCGTCGCGGTCAGTAATGAGCAGGAACTTCTTCAGGTGCTCCTTAAGCGCGTTTGTGCCCGCCTTGGCAAAGCCCTTTCCACCCTTGTCGGTATCGGCCCCAGCCCAGCGAACAACGCGTGTCTCGCCACTCTCCACACACTCCCAAGTGAATTCTATGATCACGTCGCAGCGGTTGCCATTATAGACCCGCTCAACGACGCTCGGGGTGATGATGACGTTGTGCTCGTTGAGAAGGTGGCGAACAGCGACGAGGACACCTTCAATCGTGTGCGCGGGGTAAGTCGTCTCAACCCACTTGCCGTCCTTTTGATACTTCATCGTGACCGGCTCTTTGCCAATGCCGGCGCATTGCTTGCGAATGGCGACAATCTTCTGAGCCAGCGTCAGCGGCTCGGTATCTTCTCCGGCGTCAGCGGACTCAAGGCCGACAACTCCGTCCACTCCGTCTCCCTGATCGGCCTCGCGGCCATCCAAAGCCAAGTTTTCCATGGGTCTACTGGCCTCCCGTTGATTTCAGCGTGTATGATTTCATCGGAGAGCAGCTCTCCGGTGTCAGGGTTGATGTCCTGCGGGGCCATCCAGATGCGCGCAGGTAGCCAAGGCCCAGCGGGCCAGAGCCCGTATCTGAACTTGCGGACTTTGAAGTAGCCGCACTGAGGTTCTTCCTCGTGGGCTGGCAGGGGCTCGCCAGATACAGCCGCCTCCCACCATGCCCAGCGTTCATCGAGTGTTGTTGGCTGGCGCATGTCATTCAAAGCATCCCGCTTCTTCGGCTTCCCGTCGGGCAATGCCGACAAGAATGCGTGCAACAGCGTGCTCGGCTTCCAGGCGCTTCAGCTCGTCGGCGCGGGCTTTGGCCTCGGCCTCATGATTGGCCAAAGACAGCATCAGGGGCGCGGTGATCGCCTTCTTGCGAACCGGGCAGTTGACCAGTTCTCGCGGCATCATGTGTGCGTTCAAATCGAAATCGTTGGCGCTCATGCGTCTTCTCCCTTCAGCCCAGCCATGAAGGCGTCGGCGTCTGATGCGTTGCAGTGATCGTGGAGCAGGTCCTCAATGCCCTCGACGACCATGTCGAAGTCAGCGGATGAGACCGGCATCTTATTGACGAAGGCGCGGATGTCAGCGCGGGCTTCTGCGCCCCACTCAGCGCTCTCTCGCTTTTCGCGCACCGCTCGGCGTTCAAGAACAGCGGCGTCAAAGTCAGCAGCACGGGTTTTGAGGTTTAGGAGGGTCATGATGCGTCCTCCTCAGTGGGGAGGGCGCGCTCGCAATACTCCCGAATCTGATCCTTGCTTAAGAAGTCGGGATCTGCCGGATGCTTTTGCTCGCAAGCTGTCGCAATGCGATCCAAGGCTCGCCACATACGCTCAACGATTTCGGGCGGCAGGTCTTTTGCCTGTTTGTAGTTGGTCCAAGCCATCCCTCAGCCCCCCAACAGCCCGGCAGCAGAGCCACCGATTGCGCAGCCAAAAAGAGCCGCCCCGAATAGAAGCTTGCCAATCGCTCCAGCGTCAGTCGCTGGCTTCAGGCGGTAGGTTGGGTAGCGGGTCATTGGGCGTCCTCCGCTTTTGCGAGGGCCTGCTCGATGGCGTCAGCCTGCTTTGAGGCCTCTTTGGCAACTGCCCGGAAGTGAGAGGCTGCCATCTCGGCGTAGTAGTCAGACTCCTTGGCGAACGCGACGAGCGCATCGGCGCTTGCCGATGCAGCCTCCAATACGAGCATTGTAGAACTGGCCGAAAGACAGACGCCGACAAAGGCTCTGCGGTCATCACGGTTTTCGGCGGATTGATCTGTAAGTGACATGGTGTCCCCTCAATGTTTGATGAGGGAAACATACGATACGTATGATACGAGGTCAATACGTTTCGTATTATTTTTCGTGTTAGCGTCGAATCACTAGGGTAAATCCGAGCTGAGGGCGGGACATCCGATGGACGATGTAATTATAAGTTGGGCGGACATCGGGGCGATATTCGGCGGCTCGATCTGGTCCGTTGGTGGTGCAATCTTTATTGGGCAAGTCGTCCTTCGATTCTGGGACGAGCGCGAGCCAACGCGTGTGGCGGTCGGCGCTCTTGCCGCAATGGTGATACTGCCAGGAATCTACATGACGCTTAACGGCGGCACAGAACAGGCTCTGACCGAAGGCATCATCTTCTACTCGATTTCGGCAGCCATCTTTGCCGTCGCTATGTTTCTGTATTCGGCCCTCACATCTGGCCGAACTGAAGCAAAGCGAGGGGATCAGAATGAGGTCGAAGCGAGTACGTCTTCCTATGCGGAGAGGCCTGCGTCAAAGCCGAAGCCAAGTGGAACAAACCGGTTCATTCTTGTACTGCGGTGGCTCTATTTGCGCATCGGGCAAATGTTCTGCTTTGGAGCAGGTTTGTTTATGATGTCCAATGCCAGCGGGTTCGGTACGGACTGGGTAGCGCTTGTATCTGGCGTAACATTGATGCTCGTCGGTCTCGGGCTTCGTCACCAGATGTTGGCGTTCAACCGGAACTAGCTAGGCAGCGCCATCAGCTTCGCTTTCGGTGCCATCATCCGCCATTTCGCGACCCGTATTGATCCAGATTTTCCGTAAGCGATTGTTGTGAATCTTTCGGCTAACATCGAGAATCTCTGCGGTTTGCGGGTCAACCGCCTGCGAGTGCATCTCTCCAACGCCAGTTACCAGCCAGTCGTGCGAAATCTTGTAGAGCCGGACGTACCGATCAGCTTTTTCCGGAGTCAGCGCGTTTCGCCCATTTTCGTGAGCCTGAATGGTCGAAAGCGAGAATCCCTTGCCCAAGCGCTCTGATACCTGCTCACGCGAAAGGCCAGCGGCCTGCCGCGCAGAGGTTAGTCGTTCGCCGACTTTTTCGTTGAACTCACTCATGACCCCCGAATACAACATGTATTCATACGACGCGTATTGACAGTACTCATACGAAACGTATGATATGGGCATGTCAGCCAATGCCGTTACTCTATTTCAGCGCCGGTGGAAGTCCTACGACGATTTTGCCGAGGATGCTGAGGCGACTTACGGACAGGCGCAGGTTTGGCGTCACCGGAATCGCATTCCCGAAAGCTCATGGCCAGCGATTTTGGAGAACGCGCCGGCGCGTGGCCTCAAGATAAGCTGGAGAGACCTGCACACGTTGGAGTGTCGCGCAAAATCGCAGCGTTCTGAAAAAGAAACGGCCGCCTAACCATGCACCGGGGGCCGATCCATCCAGTTCCTGACCGGCAGGGGCACGATATGCCCCCTGTCAGAGCCATAGAGCAGGGCCATGGCGCGCATGATCCCGTGATCGAATGCCTCGACGCCGATCCCGAAGTTCTTCCCATAGCTGGCGGTCTCGTAGACCACGACCTGCGTCTCGGATGTGACGGGATAGTCCTCCAACAGTTCATTGGCTTTGCCGAGTCCGTGTTGGAAGCATTTGGGCGGGACGAGGATGCCGAGGCCTTTGTGGCCCTCGGGGTAGATCAGGAGCAGCCCTGTCTCATCATGGCGCTCCATGCCGACCCATTTGAGGTCGAAGAAGCTCCACTTGATCAGATAGTTCTTCCTGCCCTTGCGGAACGCCGGCCCCTTCTTGGCGATGGCGATATCGAACGACTTCACGTCATCAAAGACCGGATACTTCACTGTTTTCCCCCAATTTACGCCTACGCTTCCGATACTAGCTCGCTTCTTCGCGAAGACTACACCTATCGACAGTTGCCGTGCCGGAAGGCCCAGAGGCCGGGGAGGGGCGAGTGATGGCGAACAAGCACGAAGTCTTGAACGTGTTCGATAGAAACCCGCAGCTATCCAGTTCGGAGATTGCCGAGCGCGTGGGCTGCAAGCCCGAATACGTCAGGGCGACGCTACAGCGGAACGGACGCACGCTTCACCGCTCTCCGGGTAACGCATCCCCTTTACAGCTCCGGGAAACGGCGAAGTCGCTGAGAGACAAGGCTGCGGTGCTTGAGGCCCGCGCTGACGCCATCGAGGCCCCAGATGCCTAGCCCCCGCACCACGACCCTAGCCACTGTCTCTTTCTCAGCCGCTGTCTGGTCTGGCCTTTGTTTCCTGATCTTTGGGAGGGCGGGGTGATGGCGGCACATCATGCGATCATGGTGGCGCTGATCACGCTGGCAAACTGTGTGACCGCTATTCGGCTTTGGAAATGGGCTTCTGACTGGGAGGAGCGCGTAGCCGCTGTTCTGGGCGGTGGGGTATTCGGCGCGATCCTCAATTTGAGCTTCGTTCTACTGCTGGAAGAAGGGGGATTCTGGTCGTGACCACCTACCGCCCCGACTCTCTCACACGCATGCTCTTCGCTCTCTTCTGCCTCGCAGTGGCAGGGCGGCGGGCGTTCAGGAGGTGGGGATGACTGAGCGCGCATCAGGACACACCGCTGTCATGGCGGATCGCACAGAGCCGAACGACTCCCTCGACTACTTCGGTACGCCGCCATGGGCGACGCGCGCACTCTGTGGAGAGATGTTGAACCCGGCGACTTTAAGCAATTGCAGCGTTTGGGAACCGGCCTGTGGCAATGGCTTCATGTCCCGGCCACTCAATCAGTATTTCAGATCCGTTCATGCTTCTGACGTGCATGATTACGGCGGTGACCAAGAACGTGTTTGCGACTTTCTCTGGCCGCATCAGGGGCCGCCTCACATCAACAAGCAAGGTGTTGATTGGGTCATCACCAATCCGCCCTTCAAGCTGGCCATGCAGTTTGCCGAACGGGCGCTCGATGTGGCGACGCAGGGCGTGGCGCTGTTCGTTCGCACTCAGTGGGTGGAGTCCATTGAACGCTACAAGTTCTTCGAGAGGCGACCGCCAACTTGGTGGTGTGTTTTCTCAGAACGAGTGCCGCTGACCAAGGGTGATCCCAAGCCCACCGGCTCAACAGCCACAAGCTATAGCTGGGTGGTCTGGCTGAACGCCGGCCCTCCAAACCAGCACACGCAGCTTCGCTGGATTCCGCCATGCCGGAAGAAGCTTGAGTACCCATCCGACTACGAACTCACCCGCCCAGCGGCCTAACCACCAATCCTCAAGAGGGGGCAGAGATGACATCACTTGTATCGCAAAGCGCCGTTCAGGACGAGCTGACAGCCCTACGAGAGAAGGCTGCCCTACTTGCGCGCATGTGTGACGAGCTGGAGGAGGCGAACGAGCGCATCCGGCAGCTTGAGGACGCCCTGGCACCGGAGGGAATGATCCCGTTGAGCTTCCGGCTCACCGCGAGCGAGCGGCGTGTTCTCGCCGCGCTATATCGCCGCGAAATCTGTACAAAGGACATGCTTCATCTTGCTTCCAGCAAGGGCGAGCACCCGGAGACCGGCCTGAAGATCGTTGACGTCTACATTTGCAAGCTCAGGCGGAAACTCAAGCCGCATGGTCTGGGTATCGAAACGATTTGGGGGCAGGGCTACCGCCTTGCAACGGGCACGCGCGAGGAAATCGCCCGTCTCCGAGCTGAAGAGATGGCTGACAGCGGTCTGTTGGAGGCCGCAGCATGAGCCCGTCATTGCTTCGATACCAGGCAAGGCAGGCCAGTGAAGCCGGCCGCCAGATGCAGGCTTACATGCTTCTGGCTCAGGCCCGATTGGCAGAAGAAAAAATTGCAAAGGGCGAGGTCGACATGTCCGCCCCAAGGAAGACCCGACCAGCGCTTCATGTCGTTGGTATCGGAGGGGGCAGGGCCTGCTACGCCCGCGATCTGGTGATCCCAAAACAAGCTGAAGTCGACGCTGTCACCGAGTGCGTGTCCTCCATCCTCCAAATGAAGGAGTCTTCGGCATGACCATAGAAGCTGCACAGAAGCGCGCCAGCGCCCGCAGGACCGCTTTCGAGTCCATCCCGCCCCATTTGCGCACCATGCTCGACGAGCTTCGACGCGAGTGGATGAAGAGCGGCCATGACGCCCAGTACCGCGAGCTGCGGGACGCTTTGATCAAGGCCCATGGGAGGGAGAATTCATGAGTGCGATCGGACCCTGGTTCAAATGCTATCCCGACGCCTTTATCGGCGGTCTGGTGGGCCTCAACTGCGACGAGACAGCCTTTTACCTCCATCTCGTTCTTCGCATGTACGACGCAGGCGATGCGATCTACGCCGATGACAAGACCATAGCGCGATGGTGTGGATCGAATGCCCGGAAATGGCTCCGTGTCCGCGAAAGCCTCATTGCCAAGCGCAAGCTCATAGAGCTTTCAGATGGTGGCCTGATCAACGAACGCGCTCTTCTGGAGATGTCTCAATTTGCCGCTGAACGCCGGTCAATTCCGAAGCCGGTTTGCAGACGTTTGGACAGACTTTTGGAAATGTTTGAGCAAAGTTTGGCGAAAGATTCGCGAAAGATTTCCCAAACTGTCCCAGAAAACTCAGAAGAAACAAGGCCCCTAAGAGAGACTAGAAGCGAGAAGCTAGAGGTAGAAGCTGACGCTTCTACTATTCCGACTACGTCGGAGCAAAGCTCGCTTGAGGAACGTGATGGGGTGGTCGGTGTCGAAGCCGATGGGACCATCGTGTCCGAGACCGTCGTCCATCTCGATCCGCGAAAGCGATGCTGGGCCATCGGGCCAAGCTACATCAAACGCTACAACGGCGAAGACGAGCGCAAGGCGCGGTCACTGGTCGGCAAGCTCATCAAAGAAACCGGACCCAAGCAGGCGCTGCGTGTGCTTCAAGGCCTCTACGACAGCGGGACGCAAGACCCGGTCGGCTACATTGGCGGGGCGATCCGCCGCCACAAGATCGACAACCGCGAAGAACAGCAGCGCGCAGAGTTTGGGATGTTCCATGCGCATGACGGGGGAGACGATGAACCACCACGAACAAACGATAGTCGACTGGGCGAAGGGTCGCCCGAACGGCACTCACCACACGACATGCCCGTCGTGCAGCCCCCAACGGAAGAAGAAGAATTCCCGTTGCCTCAGTATCACCATTGATGGAGGGCTGATCCTTGCCTTTTGCCACCACTGCGGACTCAAGTTTGGACATCGCCCCGGCCATCGGAAACAGGCTGGCAGCGGTTCTGAGCGAACGTGGAATCGACATCGAAGCGGCGGAGCGCACCGGGATTTACAGCGCCTTCAGGGACAAGCACGGTTTAACGCCCGCACCTGATGGCGACCACATCGTTTTCCCCTACGTCCGAGATGGCGAAACCACCGGGATCAAGGCCCGCAATCTGGAGACGCGCCGCTGGTCTCAGAGCAAAGGCGGGAACAAAACGCTCTGGCTTCGGGACATGGCACGGGGCTGCAAACGGATCGTCATCACCGAGGGCGAATGGGATGCACTGGCAGCGCTGAGCGCGGGCATCACGGGCGTTGTCTCGATTCCGGAGGGTGCGCCGGCAGAGACGGGCCAGAAGGCTTACCCGGCGCTCGATGATGCGGCTGATCTGATTGCTGAGGCTGAGAGTGTCGTTCTCGCTACGGACAATGACAAGCCGGGCGCGGCCCTGTTCGAGGACTTGTGCCAGGTGATCGGCAAGGCCAAGTGCTGTTTCGTGGAGTATCCGAAGGGCTGCAAGGATCTGAACGATGTCCTGTTGCAGCACGGGGAAGAGGCGGTTGCCAGAGTGGTTGACGACGCCAAGCCAGTGCCGGTGTCCGGGGTGTATTCTCCGAGGGACATGCCCCGGCTTGGGCCGCTGAACGTCTACCGCACGGGGATCAGTCCCGACTTTGATGAGCATATCGGGCTTTGTCGCAAGCAGGTCAGCGTGTGGACCGGATACGCCAATACCGGCAAGTCATCATTGATCAAGAATGTCATCACGGCCTTGGCTAAGCGTCACTCTGTGAACATCGGCGTAGCCGCGTTCGAAGACGACATTTTCCGCTATTACGAAGACGATGTGGCGGGCATCTGGGCGGGCTATCCGCGCTCATCCTTCCGTGGTGATGACGACGTCAGATTCCGCGAATTCTACGAGGACCGCTTCGCTTTCGTGTCGAACGATGAGACCGGCGAAACCGTCACCCTGGAATGGTTGTATGAGCGCATCCAGACCATGATCGTTCGCTATCGGTCAGAGTTTATTCTTGTGGATCCTTGGACCGAGATCACAGCCCCGAATGGAGAGACCGACTTCCGCCATATCGAGCGCGGTCTCAACATGTTCAACCAGATGGCGCGGGCGTTCAACGTCCACATCATGATCGTTGCGCACCCCAAGAAACCGCCGGAGATCGGCAAGCTCAGACCGCCAAGGGGATACGACATCTCGGGGGCCGCGCACTGGGCCAACAAGCCCTACAACGGTATCACGCTTCATCCGGTCGCGGGGCTTACGAACATCGCCGAGATCATCGTCTGGAAGACCAAGCGCCGCGAGATGGGCCGGAATGGCTCATTCTATCTCCGCTACATCCCGTCATCCGGCCTGATGGAGCACATCGCCCGAAACGAAGTCGAACGCATGTTGGCGGAGGTCGCAGATGACTGACCGCCTCTCTCTGCAAGCAAAGGAGTAGACCCGTGGGTGAAGCAAAACGCCGCCGAGAAGCATTCGAGCAAGCCATTCACAAGACCACGGAAGAGCTGACCGATGAAGGCAAGCTGATCATGGCAGGCTATGCGGCTTACTGCCTGACGGTCATGCCAAAGGATGCAGGTCCAGTCCAGATTCGCGAATGCGCTCTGGCGTATTTTGCGGGTGCCCAGCACCTCTGGGCTTCAATGGTCGAGTTCTTGGAACCAGGTGCCGACGTCACCGACAAAGACGAAGAGCGGATGGAGAAAATATTCGTTGAGATGGAAGAGATCACCAGTCAGCTCGCATCGGCAGTGTATCCAACGAGGGGGAACGCCTGATGGCCCACGCTGTTGAATTCGATGGTGCGAACCTCGTTCTGCAACCGCCGCTGGGCCGGGATGACGTGTCGCCGCTGCCCATCTTCCGCAATCGCGGCATGGTCGTGTCCTGTTGGGAACTAGAGCCCGATGAGCTTGAAGAAGTTCGGCGCACCGCTCGTATTTTTCTCAGCATCATGGGGCCAACCATGGCTCCGGCATTCATCGGCACTGGCGAAGTGATGCGCGACTTCACGGCTGAATACGGCGTTCTGCCAAGGCAACAGCTTCAGGCCTAACCACCCAAGGGGGACACCCATGACCACACAAGCTGAATGGCGACGCAAAATCTTCAATGTCGTTGATGTCGTTGCGCCCATACTCATTTTCTCCGTGGCTGCTTTGGTTTTCATCGCGATTGTTGCTGGCGCGGTTTCGGGCACCAACGAAGACAGGCGAGAAAGGGCGGCAGCGCTCCAGCAGGCGGAAACGCTTGCGGACAAATGCATGAATGACACGACCCACAACGCCGCAGAGTGCATCCGGCTATGCGGTCCGAACGCAACGCTCTGGAAGGAGCGAAGAGCCCAGGACCACTGCCGCAAACGCGTCCAAGAGCTTTATCTTGAGGGGCACACCCAATGAGAACCCAGCAAGCCATAGCCAAAGCGTGGCGCAAGGCATTCTGGAAAGAAGTCTGGCCGGCCTTGCTGGTCTTGATGCCGTTGTGGGCACTGGTCGGTGCCATGGGCCTCGGTCTGGTCCATTACGTTGCCTATCTCGTGGAGGTCCGCCCGCAATGACAACCCAACAAGCCATAGCCATCGAGCCGAAGCCCGCGGATACGTGGTTTGCTCTGCGCGTTCCAAGCCAGAAGGAGCTACGGTGCTCCAAGATCCTCAGAGATGGCGGCGTGAGGGCTGTGGTGCCGTATGAGCGCCGCAGCGTCCGCATGCACCGCAATTGCCGTCGCAAAGGCCGGGCAAAGGATTACCCGACCATGTGGGGCTATGTCCTGGTGGCGTTTACAGGCCCGGTGAACTGGTATGCGCTGTTCACCGACTTCTCGTTCATCAATGGCGTGGTGTGCTTTGAAGGCTCGCCGGCCGTTTTGGACACAAACCAGGTTGAGGAGTTCCTGATCCGCGAGGACAAGCGGAATTTCGTCGACTCTCCGTTCGTTCGGAAGATGCGCTACAAGTACGAATACGAAGTCAACGACATGGTTCGGATCAACACGCAGGGCTTTGCCGATTATCCGGCCAAGGTGATTGAGATTGACGAGCACAGCGCCAAGGTGTTGCTGACGTTTCTCGGTGCTGAGCGAGAGATTCGCGTACCAGTTGACCAAGCTTACAAAGCAGCATAATTTTAGTGTTGGATGATCGGTTAATCCGCAGGCGGGCCTCTCACGGAAGCATACCCAGGCCGCGAACCGACCCATTCGGGGGACAGCCTTTCAGGGCCATAGTCACCCGGAGTGCGAAGCATGCAGACACGTCACAGACCGCCCCGCCATTCAGGCGGGTTTTCTCATGGGAGCCTGATATGAGCGACATTGCCAAAATTGATGCTGGAAAACTGGAAGAGCTGCGAAGCGTTATGGTCCGGAGTGCTGACGCGGCTGAAAAAGCCTACACGGCCTCCAACGCCGCGCAGGAAAAGATGCACGAAGCAAAGCGGCGCTTCATGGCGTATGCAGAAGGCGGTGAAGAGGGGCTAGCGCACTGTGATGATATCAGCAATCGATCGCTTGGAGCCTTGCAGGGCGGGCCAACAACGCCCGGTGATCGGCTGCGCGCCTATGATCCTTTTGCCCAGCGCATCTCATGACCCAGACCATGAACGATTACGTCCGCGACCTGTCCAAGGCACAGGAAGCAGAGGCAGAAGCGCTTCAGACACTGCGTGACGCCAAGCGAAACTATGACGATGCGACGAGCGATCACAAAGAGGCTGAACAAGCCGTCACGGCTGCTGAGACGGCCCTCGATGAGGCTGTCGCCCGCGCCAAGGCCGGAGACTACGGCCAGCCAGAGAGCCAGCACATCGGCAAGATCATCGGCGCTCATGGCGAAGAAATCACGTCTGCGCCTGAGCTACAGTCCAATGGCACAGGCGACGCTGGCAGCCACTTGGAGAAATCAGGCTTCTGGACACGAAGCTAACAAGATCGCCGGCGAGGTCAGTCCCCCCTCTCCAACCCGGCGCATGGGGCTCTCAAGGCAAGCACTGTATTCTAGCGCGCGTCTTGGGGGCCTTCCCATTTCACTGTTGGTTGCACGGAGGATTTAGCCCATGTCGCAAATCGGTTTCGAGAGCGATGCGCTCTCGCTCGGTGCCGCTGGTGACGAGTGTCGCGAGGTGAGATGCCCCACGGAGCGAAACGCATTGCCACGCATTGTGAGACTTGAGAGCGGTATTGATGCGATAGTTGAAGTCGTTGGTCTGGCCGACGTAGAGGCTGTACCAGCGTTCGTTTTGACTCCTTACGAACATGTAGATTCCAGGAACTGATCTGTACTGACTTCCAATTCCATCAATCTGAAACTCATACTGTCGGCCAGAGGCTCCGGTCCAGGTAGCGTATTGGGTCATATCGACCTCCATTGCATGAAGGCGATTGACGGCGTGTCCTGAATCGGTGACGGTTTGGCGTGATCACATCAATCGCTTCGGCGGTTAAAGCTAAGCCCGTCGCGTCTGAACCACGTGACGGGCCGTTCACATCTTAAGCGCGATTCATGTGCACGAGTCGATAGTGCTTTAAGCGCTACCCATTTCCACCCGCCACTCCCCAAGCTGATGGATGGCTCCACGGCCACGCTACAAGCATCGCATTTCAGGCGGGTGGATTGATTTCAGAGGAGGGCGAGATGCCTCGCTACGTCACACGCCCAAGAGCTGCACACATTGCAACGCCACCTTCGGACGATGGTCTTCATGGCTGCGACTGGGAGGGCGTTGACACACCTAGCTGCGAGGTCTGGTCGAACGGGCCTCAACCAACAGGCATTCTAGATGCGTCGGGCAACGAGTACTTCCGAGACGACAGCGCCCCTCTCGGCTTCAAGATCGCCTAACCCCGCCCAACAATAGGAGCCTGACATGGCTGAACAGAGGTCACTGCCGCTTCCGAACCTGACCGTGGAGGACGTCCTGAACGGGCTTGCAGCATTGTCGCTGATTCTTGCGGGGATGTCTGTCTTTGCGCTCTACATCGCGACCGAGCCCCCATTCTGGTTCCAGTACATTGCACCGTTCTCGAACACGATCATCACAATCGGCGGCGGTGTTCTCGGTTGGCAGCTCTACAAGCGCCGCAAGATTTTCTAGGAGGAGTTTTCAATGACCACCCCAAACCTTCAGAAGCTGAAAGGGACGGCGACGGCTGGCTATGACCTATCAGACGCCACGGTCACGCATGTCATGAAGCTGTCCACGACGAGCGGTGCGACTGCGGCCACGCTGACCAATGACACGATTGGCACCACGGCAGAGGATGGTTTCCTGTCGTTCGATGTCGGCGGAACGACCGTCAAGGTTCCTTACTGGATTGACGACTGATGTCTGGCGCGCCTCGCACCCGCAATGCTGTGACCACCTCAGTGGCCACGAGTACGACCAGCGCTGTCATCCACAGTGGCGGTCAGAACTCGGCCGGTGGTCTGGTGATTGTCAATGATGCGGCGCAGATCCTTTATTTGCGTTGCGGTCCTGGCGATGCGTCCTCGACTGATTACACAACCGCTGTGGCCGCCAATGGCACTTGGGAGAGCCCGTTTTACTACACTGGCCGTGTTGCCGGTGTTCTTGCGTCCGGCACCGGCAATGCACGTGTGACGGAGTTCGGATAGGTGCCGCTATATGAGCGGTTCGCCGCCTTTGGCTCAGCCGATGGCGCACCTGATTTCGATGTACAATTTGCAGGGCTTGGCTCTGTCGGTTTTGCAAGGCTTGTTCATGGCGGCTCGATCGGTCTCGGCGGCTTCCTCAATGAGGTTTCGCAGGTCATCACAGACAGCCTGGGGATCACCTGCACAGTCGACGAGAATCCGGGCCTTGAACTGACCATTGGCAATCCCGGCCCTATGAAGGTGATCACATCCACCTTTGTTCGGGTGAGAACACATACGACCGGCCTGACCGGTCTTGACCATCAAACGATTCAGATCCAGCGCCTGAATCCAGACGACACGCTTCTCGGCGGTGTCGAGCATGATATGGACCCGCTCACAGCCGACAGAAAGTATTGGGGCTATGACCTCACGGGCCTGACTGTTTCCGGCAATAAAGACGGCGTGTTCACAAACACCAAGCTGCGGCTTCAGTTCCCGAGCGCGACTGTTGCCAACCAAACGCAGAGCATCCTCGTCAATTACGTGGTGCAGGATGTGATCCCTTAGTGGGGGAATTCAACGAAGAGTCGCCGTGAGGCATCAAAATCTTCGGGTTGAGACTTCGGAGACGGATTAAACACAACTGAGAGTAGGCAGAATGGCCAAGAAGAAGGCCGGTCTGACCGATAAGCAGCAACGCTTTGTCCTCGAATATCTTGTGGACCTCAATGCGACGCAGGCAGCTATACGGGCAGGCTACAGTCAAAAAACATCCGCCGAGGCTGGATACGAAAACCTGAGAAAACCTCAGATCGCTGATGCGATTGCTACAGCTCAGGCGGAACGCGCCAGTCGACTGGAGATAGATGCTGACCGAGTGGTGCAGGAATACGCTCGCATTGGCTTCGCTGACATTCGCAAGGCTGTGAAATGGCGGTCAAACGTTTTGGCTGCTGCGATTGATCCGGACACTGGTGAAGCTGCGGGCGTCCACGTCAATGACGTTGAGTTTTTGAATAGCGAGGATCTGGAAGACGACATCGCGCTCGCGATTTCTGAAGTGTCAAAGGATTCCAAGGGCGGCGTGAAGCTGAAGATGCACGACAAGCTTGGCGCGCTGAATTCGATCGCTCGTCATCTTGGCATGTTTAACGATAAGGTTTCGACGACTTTGGAAGCCTCACCAGAGCTGACCAGCTTTCTAAAGCAGGTATCATCACAACCTCGCCTGGGTCTTCCTGGTGGCGACTAAGGAGCAGATGCTCGATTGGAGATGGCGCGTCTCCAATCTCTACCACATCGAAAACGAGAAAGGGAAAAAGGTTCCGTTCCGGCCGAACGAGGAACAGGTCCGGTTCATGGACGAGATGCACGCGTTCAATCTCGTGCTCAAAGCTCGTCAGCTTGGCTTCTCAACGCTTATCCAGCTCATGGGCCTTGATACGTGCGTGTTCCATGAGTTTACCGATATGGGCATCATTGCTCAGGACCGGGACACGGCTAAGGAAATCTTCCTGAAGAAGATACGCCGGCCCTATGAGTGGCTGGATGAGGGCATCAAGTCGCTAGTGACGGCAACGCAGGATGCCGCCGAGGAGATGACTTTCTCGAATGGCTCGCACATTCGCGTCGGCACATCGCTGCGTGGTGGAACAAAGCAGTTCCTGCATGTGTCTGAGCTCGGGAAGATCGCGGCCAAGTATCCGGACAAGGCGCGAGAAATTAAGTCGGGTGCGCTGAACACGGTTCATGCGGGTCAGTTCGTGGCCGTTGAATCCACTGCCGAAGGGCAGGAGGGCGAGTTCTTCGATATGTGCCAGCTTGCGATGGCGCAGGAAGCGCAAGGCATTGATCCCGGGCCGTTGGAGTTCAAGTTGCACTTTGCGCCATGGTGGCGGGACAGGCGGTATCGGCTGACAACGCAGCGGACCATTCCAGAGCGGGATCAGGTTTACTTCGCGGAGCTGGAGCGCCAGCACGGTATTGTTCTCGATGACGAGCAGAAGGCCTGGTACTCGCAGAAGCGCGCGCAGCAAAAGGATGACATGCGCCGAGAGTTTCCTTCGTATCCGGAGGAGGCGTTCGACGCACCGATCGAGGGCGCGTTCTACACTGATGAGATCAGGCGGGCCGAGGAAACATATCGGATCGGGGACTACCCCTTCGATCCAAAGCTTGGGGCTGTCTACACCTTCTGGGATCTTGGCCGATCGGACCTGATGACGATCTGGTTTGCTCAGCGTGTCGGAGCCTCTCGCTGGCGTTTCTTTGCGTACCTTGAGGGCCGGAATGAGAGCTTCCCCTACTATGCCCGAAAGCTGAAGGAGATGGCGTCAGAGTATGACGACTGGGTGTATGCCGGTCATTACCTGCCACATGATGGGAAGCGTACAGACCTGTCATCGACGCTGAGCCGGGACACGACGCTGGAGAACCTGCTGCAGTCACCTGTGCACGTGGTGAAGCGTACAAAGGATCTGGCGGGACCGGAGCTTACCAGCGCGATCAATATCACCAAGGCCTTCTTTGCCTTGTGCGCGTTTGATCGTGTCGGGTGCGCTGAGGGCCTGAAACATCTGAAGAATTATCGCCGGGAGTGGAATGACCGCCTTGGCGGCTGGGACAAGAAACCATTCCACAACGCCGCATCGGACGGCGCTGACGGCTACAGAACAGCCGCCCAGGCTGATTATGACGGCCTGCTGGATGAGGACTTTTATGATGATGAGTACGATCGGGATGCGGAGGACCGCGACCTCTATGCCGATGAGCACACGGGCTACTGATGTGTGATCGCATTGTCGTCGACTCTAGGGACTGGACCGGCCGCAAGTGGTGGGAGCCGGTGCTGGCGATCGGGTTACCGTTCTACGCTTATCGCTGGTGGGCGCGGTTATTTCCGTACTTGCCGCTTCCTGTTGGTTATCTACGGATCGGCTACTCCATGGCGTGGGCTGCTGAAGTGTTGGAGTGGGGTTTCTGGTTGAAGTCACGAACCAGCGTCAACGAGGGAGAAATCGCATGGCGCTGGAATGGCTGTCGCCGAATGGGGCTGACGGCTGAGGAAATGATGGAGCGTGGTTACTGATGGATAGTCCTCAGCACGCCGCCGGTTATGACGAAGAGCTCGACGGAGCCGCTGAAGCCGCGCCTGTCAGCATCGTCGAGAACCTTGCTGATATCGCTGAATATGATGGTAATCTCCTTGACCTGCTGAACGAGGAGGCCCGCACCACGCTCGGTGGAGAGGCTGTCGAGGAATACGATCACGACAAGGCCAGCCGCTCAGAATGGGAAAAGGATATTGAGCGTGCGGTAAAGGCTGCCAAGCAGGACTCCGAGCAGAAGAACTATCCCTTTGAAAAAGCGTCGAACGTCAAGTTCCCGATCCTGACCTCTGCGGCCATCCAGTTCGGCTCACGCGCCTACGGAGCCATGACCCGCGGTGATCAGCCCGTTGTCACCAAAGTCCTCGGCACCGACGAGGACGGGTCGAAGACCGCCAAGGCCCAGCGCCTGACCAAGTTCAACAACCACCTGCTCATGTACAAGATGGATGAGTGGGACAGCGGCACGGATCAGATGCTGCACACCATCCCGGTCACGGGCTCGGCGTTCCGCAAGGTCTACTGGTCGCCGCAGCTTGGCCGCTGCGTAGCGGATTATGCCAAGTCTCAGGACGTGGTCGTCAACAATAACAGCCCGAACTTCCAGCGGGCACCACGCCAGACGCAGCCGGTTGATTATTATCCGTACGAGATCGATGCGCTCATCGCCTCGGGCCGCTGGGCGCAGCATGATTACGAGAGGAACAAGGAGAACGACAAGCAGGGCGCGGTCGCCTATCTGGAGCAGCTTCGCTACATCGATCTGGACGGGGACGGGCTTCAGGAGCCCTACATCGTCACGGTCGAAAAGGAGAGCAAGCGTCCGGTCCGGATAGACCCGGCCTTCTACAAGAACTCGCTTATGATCAGCGAAGCGGGAGGGTTGGAGACCATCCTCCGCGAAAGCCCATGGATCGATTACAAGTTCCTGCCCGATATTGACGGTTCTGTGTATGGTATGGGCTTCGGTAAGCTACTGGAGAGCCTTGGGAGCGCCATTAACAGCGCGATCAACCAGATTATCGACGCCGGCACTCGCCAGAACACAGGCGGCGGGTTCATTGATGCGACGCTTCGTCTGAAGGGCGCTCGCGGTGGAACCATGCGGATGAACCCGGGCGAGTATAAGTTCGTAAAGGCGGGAGCTGCGGGGCTTCAGAACGGTATTCACACACTTCAGTTTCCCGGCCCGTCTCCAGTGCAGTTCAGTCTAGTGGACTTCCTGCTCGGGGCAGCTCAGGACATCACAGCCGTCAAGGACGTGCTCACCGGGGATGCGCCATCAGGACAGGCTTTTGCGGCCACACAGGCGCTCATCGAGCAGGGCCTGCAGGTCTTCTCGACGATCTACACGCGCGTTTATCGCTCTGCGCGTCGGGAACTCCGTCTGATCACCCGTCTCAATGGCGAATACATGAATCCGCAGGCCTATCTGGAGTTCCATGACGATCCGAAGCTGATGGAGATGGTCCGGGGCGGATACAAGCCCATGGACGATTTCGATCTGTCGAAAATGGATCTGGCCCCGTCTGCTGATCCGAAATCGGTGACGGACATGCAGCGGCTCATGCGCTCGCAGCATCTGGCACAGTTCAAGGGCCAGCCTGGCATCAACGATCAGGAAATCCAGCGCCGCGAGCTTGAGGCCGCCAATCACGAAGACATCGACAAGCTGTTCACGTCGGAGCCTGATCCGATGATGGAGCTACAGGCCGAGGAACAGAAGCTGAAGAACGACAAGCTCCGCGCTGAGATCGCTGAGATCGAGGCCCGCATTGGTGAAACTGGGGCCAAGACCGCGAAGCTCGGTGCCGAGGCGGAAGTGAAACTGGAGGAAGCCGATGATCGGGCCTTTGAACGAGGCGCAAAGACAGGACTGGATGGAGAGCCTGACGGCGTGGAGGGCGTTGCCAGCGACGCAGGCCTTCTTCCATTGCCTGGAGCTGATGCAAACGGATCAGCAGACGGCATGGGCGGACCTCTTCCTGGGCCCGGAGCCTGAAGACCCTTCACAGATTACTGGCCCCTACCGCCAGCTGAAAATTCAGCATCAGACGCTGGACGACATTATCAACCTGACAGGAGATGACATCCTTGACCGATTACAAGCCGCTGCCGAGCCTGACTGAGATTGATCCGGACATCGAGGTCTTTGAGTTCAACATCCTCGTTCTTCCGCGGGAGCTGGAGGAGAAGACGGCCTCTGGCGTCTACATGCCGGAAACCTCCCGAGAGCGCGAGGACGAAGCCGGCATTGAGGGCATGATTGTCGCGACCGGAGAGTTCGCTTTTCACTGGGAAGACCCCAGCGGTGAAGTTCTACCATGGCGTAACACTCCTCAGCCGGGCGATGTGGCGATGTTCGCTCGCTATGCGGGCGGCCGGAACTTCGTTGGCAAGGATGGGCGCAAGTACCGGATCATGAAGGACAAGGAGATTCTCGGCGTTCGACGTCAGGCGGCATCTCCTGTGTCGCTTCCGATCAATGGCCCGCTTCCCAATGTCCACGGGGCGACAGAGGTCGACGTTAAGCGCGCTCTCGATCGTGATGCGCAGGTGACAAGCTGATGACCATCACCACCGATACGCTCGAAAATGAGGACGTCATCGTCGAGGACGATGCCGAGGCCGCAAAGATCGCTGAGGAGGCGGCCGCAGCCGATAAAGCGAAGGCCGAGCCGACCGAGGTTGAAAAGATCGCCATGGAGGCCGGCTGGAAACCGGAATCGGAATGGAAGGGCGACAAGTCCGGCTGGACCGATGCGGGCAGCTACATCAAGAACCTTGCCAAGACGGTCAAGAACCGCGGCGCGGAGCTCACCCGTCGCGAAAAGGATTTCGATCAGCGGGTCAAGCGTCTTGAAAAGACCATGCAGGACGCGCGACGGCGCGATCGTGAGGAGCTAGAAGCGGATTTCGGTGCACGTATCCGCAAGGCCATCAAAGATGGTGACGAGGACCTGGAGGCGGCGCTGCGCAAGGAGTTCGGTGAGCAAGTTGCCGAACTGGAAGAGCTTGCCGAGCAGGAACTGACGCCAGAGCAGATCAGGCAGGCCGAAGACGATTATGTCGAGGAGTTCGAGGTCGCTGTTCCACGTATTCAGGAGCCTTTCTGGAACAAATATGCTTTTCTGCTGGACGAGGATACGCCCGTCGATGACTTTGCGATGGTTGAGGCCGAGATCAGCAAGGGCATGGCCAATGGCAAGACAGCCACAGAGGCGTTCGATGCCGCGGAAAAGCTGATCGCCCGGGCTTTCCCGGACATGATCGAGGAAGACGAGGCCGAGGACGTCAAAGACGATCCCAAGCCGTCGACCAAGCGCCGGGCCCCGCCGGTTATTGCACCTGCCCACAGGGCCACGAGCGCCAGTCAGGCGACCCGGCTCCCGGCCGAGGCCCGCGCGACGGCCAAGAGATACATCGAGGAGGGCCTTTACGGCTCATACGAGGAATATGCGGAGGTGTACTTCGCTGAAGGTGGAGAAGAAGCATGAATGATGTGGTTGAACAGACGCAGGATGAAGCGGAAGCCAAGCCACGTCGCGGGCGTCGGGTAAAACCCGGTCCCAATGCCGAACTCAGGAAACGCCGGGCTGCGCGGATGGAGCGCGGATCGGTTGATCATGGGTTCAATCAGAGGCTCGGGCTTGATGAAGATAAGCTCGACCACAACAACTATCGCTGGCGCTGGGTAAGAGATGATCCGGGCCGGATAGCCAACCTCAAGTCCCGCGAATGGGAACAGGTGGAAGAAGATGATGTTGGCGGGCAGGAAGTAGCTCGCGCCGCCGGGTACGGTCCCGAAGGAAAACCGTCAAACTGCGTACTGATGCGCAAATGGAAAGAGTGGTTCAACGAAGACGCTGAACGACGCCAGAAGGCACACAAAACATTGATGGCCGACATGATGCGCGGCAAGGCAGAGGCCCAGAGGTCCGAAGACGGGGAAGCCCCCGGCTATGCCGACGAAAACAACCGTGTCGAAGACGCTGTGATGACGCCTAAGCGAAATCCCGACTTCGAATAACCCAATCTTTCAAGGAAATTACTCATGGCAAACGTCAATTCGGCGTTTGGCCTGCGCCCTGTCCGCTATCTTGGCGGGGCCCCGTATAATGGGGCTTGCAACACCTACATTGCGCCGGCCAGTTACGCGACTGACCTATTCATCGGCGATCCCGTCATCGTGACAGGGACTGCCTCACCGGGCACCTCGGGAGGGGCCTATCAGGAAGTGAATCTCGCTTCAGCGGGGTCCACCAACCAGCTCACCGGCGCGATTGTCGGGTTCGGCCCGACTCCGAGCATTGTGGACAATGGCTATGGCCTCGCTTCCACGCTGCGCGAAGTCTATGTGGCGGACGATCCGACGCTCCTGTTTGAAATCCAGGAGGATAGCGACGGCAATGCGATCGAGCTCGCAGAGGTTGGCCTCAACTGCAATCTGATTGCGGCTGCGGGCAACACCTACTCGAAGAAATCGGGCTGGATGCTGGATTCCACATCCGCTGCTTCGGGCGCGACGCTCCAGACCACTATTCGCGGGTTCTCCGACCGTGTGGACAACACGGCCGCATCGGACTTCGCGAAGGTTCTGGTCAGTATCAACATTCATACAAACCGCCCTGCAGCGGTTGCGGGGGTATAAGCCATGACTGTTATTACACGCAGTGCTCACCCGTCTGATCTGTGGCCGGGCATCAAGGCCCACTTCGGGAAGACTTACAAAGAAATCCCGATGCAGTGCGACATGATCTTCACCGAAGAAACGTCGACGAAGGCCTATGAGGAGGCAGTGGAATCCACCAGCTTCGGGCTCGCCACGGTGAAGAAAGAGGGTCAGGCGATCCAGTACGATAGCGATGCCGAGGGCTACAAGAACCGGGCGACCCATGCGGTCTATGGTCTTGGCTATGTCGTCACGCGCGAGGAGATTGAGGACAACCAGTATGAGAGCAAGGGCAAGCAACGCTCCGGCTCACTGGCTTTCTCGATGCGTCAGACCAAGGAAAATGTCCATGCCGGCATCTTCAATACAGCGTTCTCCACGACCTATGGAGACGGCGCGGCTCTGATCTCGACGGCGCATCCGACGCTAGCTGGCAACAAGGCCAATAAGAAGGCGACGGATGCCGACCTGACCGAGGCGGCCCTGGAGGATGCGCAGATCGAGTTGTTCCTCTATACAAACAGCCGCGGCCTTCGCATCAACCTGTCGCCAAAGCGCCTGATCGTGCCGCCGCAGCTGGCGTTTATCGCCAAGCGGTTGCTCTCCAGCGATCAGCAGCCCGGAACGGCCAATAACGATATCAATGCGACGAAGGCTATGGGGCTTATCCCCGAAACCTTCGTGAATTATCGTTATCTGACTGATCCGAATGCCTGGTTCCTGCAAACCGATGTGCCGCAGGGTTTCATCCGGTATCAGCGCCGCGGCATGGAGCTGCAGAAGGACAACGACTTCGATACCGAGAACGCCAAGGCCAAGGCGACGGAACGCTATGTGGCGACCGTCAATGACTGGCGCTCGGTCTGGGGATCGGATGGCGATGCTTAAGAGGGAGGCGGCGGCTCAAGCGGGTCGCCGCCACCACCATGGCTGAGAATTATACCGGCAATGATTACGTTCATGCGCAGCCCTACGGGATCTGCGATCGATGTGGTTTCAAGTTCCGCCTGAAGGCCATGCGCACCGAATGGACAAACCTGAAGGTTTGCGGCGATTGCTATGATCCAAGGCCGGAGCATCTTGATCCGCCCTACATCACGCCAAATGAGGGCGCGCCGCTGCCGAACAGCCGCCCTGATGAGCTTATCGAGGCCTCTGATGATGATCAGCTCGATACTTCAACCGGCCGCCCGGGATTTGACTGATGGCGATTGACTGGACCCGGACAGCGACAGAGGTGGCGACCGACGCTTATACGCGGGTCTCCATGCTGGGGGCGAACCAGTCGCTCAGCGCCTATCAGTTCGATGTTGCGAAAACCCATCTGAACGGGATGCTGAAGCATCTCCAGACCTACGGGGAAAATCAGTGGCGCCGGACTGACCAGACCGTCAGCATGGTACAGGGGCAAGCGGCTTACGTGCTCAATCCAAGGCCGGATACGATCCGCAACGCCTTCCACGTGGACGCCAATGCCCGCGAACTCGAAATGGGCCGCTGGAACTATGATGATTACGACCGCCTGCCGGTGAAGACGCAGCAGGGCCGCCCGACCGTGTTCACGGTGGACCGGCAGCGCACGGCGACCAATCTCGTCATCTGGCCGACCCCGGACGCAGCCAACGCGGCGCTTACTCTGCGCGTCTCCTATGACCGGGTCATGGAGGACATCACCAGCCCGACTTCGATCGTGGATGTGCCGCAGGAATGGCTCGACACAGTGATCGACGAGCTCGGTCAGCGGTGTGCGGCGACGTTCCGGATTGAGAATGCTTCGGTCGCGCTTGTGAGACAGCGCGCTCAGGCCGGAATGCTCGATATCCTCGGCCACGATGCAGAAGAAACCATCCTGTTCACAGTTGGAGATCAATATGCCCAAGGCTAAGGCCCCTACCAATGATGAGCTGAACCTGCTGCGTCGTGCGCTGCGAGAAAAGCTTGGCATCGACACAACCGCCCTTCAGGCCAAGAAGAAGAAAAAGAAGCAGGAAGAGCCGACCGATCCCGACGAGGAACTTCGAGAGAAGGGCAAGGTTGAACGTAAGGGCTATGCCTCGTCAGTGACCAATGCCTGATATCCGGGAGGCAGGTTATGACGACCTGCCGACCCTGCTTGCATGGGGTGAGGCGTTTCTGAGCTTCCACCCGCTTATGGCGGACCTGCCAAAGGATATGGCCTCGATCGAGGCGGCGCTCCGGAATCTGATCGACAATCCGGATGCCTGTTTGCTCATGCACAATCACGGCATGATCGGGGGTGTTGTCGTGCCAATCTGGGCCTGTCCGTCTCAGCGTATCGCTTCGGAACTTTTTTGGTGGGCCGAGGAAGACGGTGTGGCGCTGCTGGATGCCTTTGAAGCATGGGCAGGGGAGCAGGGCGCTGAAATGATCCAGATGCTCAAGATCCATGGTGTGCGGGATGTGGCACCGCTTTACCAGCGCCGCGGCTATGCGCCGATGGAGAGTGTTTACATGAGGGCTGTTTAATGGCGATCGGGACGACTACAGCTATTCTGGGCGCTGCAGCCATTGGTGCGGGAGCGAGCGTCTATGCCGGTAGCCAGGGCGCGAAAGCCGCTGACCGGTCCACAGCGGCACAGGTCGATGCGAATGCGCAAGCCTTGCAGTTCCAGCGCGAGGGCCGGGATATCGCTGAGGGCGAGCTGCGCCCGTACGTGAATGATGGCGATGCTGCGCGTGGCATGATCATGAGCCATCTCGGGCTGGGTGGGAGAACGCCAGCGACTCCGACGAGATCGAGTGCTCTTGGTGGCCGCCGCACTTCTACCGGTCCGGATTTTGGAGCCTATGTCGACAAGTATCCCGACCTGTCGAGCGCCTATACCGGTCTTAGCGGCAAGGATCAGCGCTACATCCGCAATCGCGGCTATGACACCGATGGCGATGGCAGCATCAGCAAGGCAGAATTCGGCAGCTTCACATACAATGAGCACGGACCAAGGGCGCTTCCTACCACAGCACCCGCTGCACCAACAGCTGCTACGAAACCAACTCCGACGCCAGCACAAACACCTGAGCAGGCCCAGGAATCCGCGTGGGAGAGCTATCTCGGAACACCATATGCAAAGATCGGTCGTTTCGAAGCCGATCAGGCGAAAGATGATTTCCTCGCCCTTGCCGGGTCGCAGGGGTCATCGCTTTCCGGGCGTACAGCAAGGGGTATGGCAGAAGTCGGTGAAGAAGCGGCGCTGCGGAATTTCTACGCCTATCAAGGCGCGCTCGGCGGAGTCGCAGACACAGGCTTCAGTGCCTCGTCCGGCATTGCCTCAGCGGGGCAGAATTTCGCGAACAACGCAGCCAACACTGCCGCCGCTACGGGCGCAGCTGTCGCTCAGGGTGAGGCAAACCGGGCAAGCGCATGGCGCTCGGCGCTTGGGGATGCAGCAGGCTGGGCGGGCTGGGCGGCCGGGAACATCAACTGGCAACCATCCAAGGCAGCACAGAAGTCGGCATTAGCAGCATGAGCACATTCCAGGCGTTTCAGACAGGACTACAGGCTGGCAAGGCGCAGCGCAGAGAGCGTGAGGCGGTTGCGGCGCGGTCATCGGCTGCGGACCTGTTCAAAGCGGGCAATTATGAAGGTGCTGAGAGCATCCTCATGCGCACCGGCCTCATGGATGAGGCGTCCGCCTATGCCGCTGCCGGTCAGCGCCGGAAGGCAGCGGAGGATAAAGAACTCTACGCAAAGTCCTTCTCCAAGGATGGATATTCCGGTGTCGCCCAAACCGCTGGCGCACGTGGTGATTTCCAGACGGCTGGGGCCATGGAGGCTGCGGCCTTCGCAGGTGATCAGCGAGAGCGGCAGACCCAGCAATGGGAGCAGCAGGACTATATGGATGGCCTGAAGTTCCTCGGCGATCAGGCGCAGGGCTTGAAATCGTTGCCGATCGAGGCACGCGGGGCTGAAGCGCTTCGGATCATCGAGAACAGCCCATTCAACTCGCCTGAAGTGCGATCCTCGATCGAAGCGGCCATGGCGGACGGAAAGCTCACCGATGACGAGCTGGATGGATTTACCCGCTCGATCATGGACGGCGCCACCCAGATCCAGATGGAGATTGATGCAAACAATCGTCAGCAGGATCTGGACTATCGCGATGAGCGCGACGCAGTCAAAGATGCCCAGTGGGAAAAGAGCTACGACCTTGACGCCCGCCGGGCCGCAACGGCGGAGACGGCCGCACAGGCAGAACTCGCAAAGGCCATGACAGAAGCGCAGACTGCTCCAGCCCTTCAGGGTCTCCCGACAGCCGTTCAGAGTCGGATCGTCGGACAGGAGCTCGATGTCCTCAATCAAAGCGATAGTCGCCTCAGCGCGTTGCGTGAGATTGCGACTCTGACAGACCAGTTCAATGAGATCGCTGAAAACTATGGTGCTCAGGGTGAGGGGCTCATCAATGATTTCGGTCAGATCTTCTCGATGAAGACATCCGACCTCAAGCAGATTTCCAACAAGCTTGTCCCTGCTATGCGTGAGGCTGGCTCGGGACCGATGTCAGATAAAGATGCTGAGATGTACCGGTCCAGCATCGTGAATGTGAACAATACGCGCAAAACCAATCTCAGGGTGGCCAAATCCTATGCTGCCTCGGTTGAGAACGAAGAAGCATACAATGAGTTCCTGCGCTGGGGTCAGGCTCAATATGGCTATGGCTCTCAGCAGCAGCTCATTCAGACATGGAACCAATACGCGGATGAAAACCCGCTCTACAACGGCGAGGGTGATGTCAATATCGGCGAAGATGGTCGTCTGACCCGCCCCTCGATCCAGGAGTGGATGCAGGCTAAAGCCGCTGAGGCGCGCGTGGCAGAGATCGATGCAGAGCTCGAAGCGCTTATGGCGGAAGGTGTTGAATGACCCCCGCAGAGCGTCAGCAACGGATCGACGCCTTAAAGGCGGAGCGAGCAGCACTTGCTGCTCCTGAAGCTCCGGCTGGTGGCGGCTCCTGGTCCAAATTCACACGCAGTGTCGGTGAGCGCGAAGACGTACAGGATTACGTCCGCACCGAAGAAGAAATGCAGGAGCTTGATGCCTCTTACGAGGCTGGCGAGCTGGACCGGGACACGTATCGGTCACAGCGTAAAATCATCACGCCCCCAACGCTCGACGGAAGCGACCGCCAAACCGGGTTTGAGTACTCACCGCGTTCCAAGGGTGCGACCGAGGCGTTCGTCGACAGCGGATTTAATGCGATCCTGCTGGGGCAGGGAGATCGTATCTCCGCCAAGGTCCAGGACATATCGGGTGCGCAGCCCTATGAAAGTGCGCTCGGTCAGGCTCGCATGGAGCGGGCCAAGATGCTGGAAGAGCAGGGGGCAGCTTCGCTGGCGGGCGAGGTTACGGGCTTCCTGGCTCCGGGCTCGGTTGCACTGCGCTTGGGCTCCAAAGCCATCCGATCGGCCCCGATCATTTCTACAGCCCTTGCAAAGCTGCCGCAGGGATCGCGCACGAGTTCGAAACTCGTTCGATATGGCGCTGGGCCAGTCGCGTCTTCTGCTGCTGCAGGCGCGGCAGATTACGGTCTCTATCGCGCGACGGTAGAGGCCTCCAATCTTGAAGCGACAGAGGGTCGTGACGTGGGCCTCGGAGAGCGTGCTGAAATGGCAAAGGAGGGCGCGACCGATCCGCTTGCGTTCGCGATCGGCCCTGCAGCCTCCGTTGTTTACCGGACGGCCCGCGCGCCTGTGACAGCAGCCGCTGATCAAATCCAGAAAGCACGCGGAGCAGAGCGCATTGAAAGCGCCGGTAGGCTCACGCCCACCTCCAGAGCGGCAGAAGTTGCAGAACAGTCAGCCCGCCGCGCGCTTCCAGAGCCTGACAGCGCTGAAATGAGTGAGGCGCGCAAGACCGCCTACCGGAAAATCTACAAGTATATGCAGGATCAGGGCGTTGAGCCCGATGATATCCGCGAGGCCATGAAACGGCTGAGCTATCCGGGTGGTGGCGGAAGCGTTGACGAAATGCTGTTTGAGCTCGCGGGTGCCTCCAATGACCGCCTTGCCGTCGCGCTCGGCTCAGTCGGCCTCGATGCGCAGAAGATCGGTTCGGAACGTCTTGCTGCCCGTGCCAAGGACAGCCCCGCCAGAATCCGCGAGGATCTTCAAAAAGCCATTGGCCTGAAAGGCTCTGACTTCTACGATGTGAAAGACGAACTCGCCGCCAGAGTTCGCGAGGAGCCGGAGGGGCTTTATGACGAAGCCTATTCCAGAACAGTCTCGGACGCGACCTTCCGCGATCGCATCCTCCCCGTTCTTTCTGGGTCACCATCAGCACGCAAGGCGGTTTCTGAGGCGGCTGATTATGCTGACGATCTGGGCGAGCGTGAAGTGGCTGGCGAGCTGCGCGCCTTCCAGGAGGCGCTTGAGGGCGAAGGCAGTCCTGCGAAACTCTCAACCAAAGCCCTCGACTATGTCGACAGGATGCTCGGAGACGCCGCTGAAGGGCTTCGAAGCACACAAGGACGGCGGGAGCGTGCAAGAGGCCCCTCTGGCGCTCAGCGGGCCATCCGTGGCACAGACAAAACCGGACTCGATGCCGAAACCGGACTGAATGCGCCGCGTGATCTGGTTGCTGAACTGAAGACGGCCGAGGAGGCGTTGGAGTTCGGGCGCAAGGCATTCCGGAACGGCACGGATCTGGAAACCCTGCAGCGTGAATACGCGGTCAAGATTGATCGCTATGGTGGCGATAACATTGAATCCGCGCTTCTCATGGGGTGGCTTCGCGGGGCCGAAGACCAGATCGCCAAGGCGACTAATCCGGGCACAGTGATCCGTCAGCTCTACGGGTCCGAACGCCAGCGCCAGAAGCTGATGGACATGTTGCCCAGCGGGGAGGGGCTGACAGCAGGCCGTAAAGGCGACCAGACGAAACGAACACGCGCCCTGATCGGTGGAACAACCGATGATGGCCGCGAAATCCGCAGCCGGATCGATCGGGAAGTGGACTTCAACGTCAACCGCGACCGGATTGACCGGAATTCGCAGACGTCTCGGCGTATGGAAGCGGTTGAAGAAGAAGGGCGCGGTCAGGAACGCATCCAGCAGGCCCTCTCAGCCATATTCCGACCACGTGAGACAGCGGAACGCCTTGCGCGCTTTGCCGCCAACCGTGTGGCCCGCCCGGAAATCTACCAGCCGGAGGTGAACCGGGAGCTCGGCGATATCCTTTTCACAAGCGGGAAGGATGATCTGGGCCGCATTCTTGATGAAATGGAGTCGGTGGTCCGCAAGCAGACCTCAAAACGCCCATCTGCGCTCGGCAGCAGAAAAAATGAAGCAGGCTCCGTTGATATTGATGATCTCCTTCCGATGGCTGGCATGGTTACGGGTGCATACTTTGGGTCCCAAGCTGGCGCGGATTATGTCGGGTCGACGCAAGGGGAGGGCGCAGCCTGGTCGGGTTGGCTGGCTGGCGGCGCAGCAGGTGGATTCGCGGGAGCGATCATCGCGGCTCTCGGTCAGCGCAGGTCCCGTCGCGCGTTCAGTTCCTCGTGGACAAGGGGCCGTATTGATCGCGAAGCAAGGAAAGAAGCGAACGCTATTGTGCGGGACGTTTCAAAACGGCTCGCCAAGGACAACGAAGCCCTGACGGCGCACGAGGAGGAATACCTCTACAATCTTGGGCTCGGTGAATACTATCGCGCGGCAAATAAGACGCCCAATATGGAGATGTTCAAGGGCATTGATGAGCTGGTTGATCCAGCGGCTGTCGAGCGGGCTGTTCCAAACGATCTGCGCCCACGAGTTGGCTTGCCTGAAACTGGCCTTGGATCAGCACCGAAAGCTTCCTCAAAAGCGCTCAAGATGGATGATGCATCACGGCGGCGTCGGATGCGCCGGCAAGGCTACGACAAAGACTTCGTTACGCTGACCGATAAGGGCCGCAAGGGGCAGGCAAATCTTTCGAATGACCAGATCACGCCATCATGGAAAAGTGATAATCTGAAGAAGCAGGGCGCGGTTATTGTCGCGGCAGATCGGGCGCAACTTCCGGGGCTTCGCGCAGACGCTCAAGGCGGTTCTGCAGCCACTGATGGGATGGAACGTAGCCTCGTTGGGCGCGGCGATGTGCGATCCGTCTCCACCCAAGCACTGGGACGCGATCAAGAGCTTCTTGAACCATTTCTCGAACGCGCATTTGAAGATCCTTCTGTCTCGTTTGTTCGCATCACTGATGATGCTGGTAAGGAGGTGGGCGTCGTCGCCCGAAACGCCTCCGTGCTTCGTGATCCGAAGGTAGCGAAATTTGAGGGAAAACGCAAAAATGAGCGGAGCATCTTCGCGGGCGCGCCGTTCCCCGACCTGACAGACCTGTCAAAGGCTGATGTTACAGCCATCGTCACGGGTGCTGCGGCTGGTGGCCTGACCGAGATACTCGCCAACAATGGCGAAGGGCCGCCAAATAGCGGGGTTCTGGCCGGTGCGTTGATTGCGCTGGCGGGGAAACGCTTTGCCAGCGCCTATAAGCGGCAGCTCGACAAATCCGTTCGTCGAAGCGTTCGAACACAGCCAAACGATAGCGGTCCACCCAAGCGCACGGTCGAGCAAATCGAAACAATCCGCAAGGCCAGTAACCTGCCGCTCTCTGACGAACGCATCATGTCACTCATCGAGGAAGGCGGCCTGTCCACAGAAGAAATCGCCCGGATGTACCGGATTGATCAGGCCGCGCTTGAATACCGGGTCGGGGTTATCGGAGACACGCTTCTGCTCACTCGCAGCATGTCGGCGAAGGCGGATGTGCCGTTAGATCTCACACGCGAAATGGCACGAGAAGCTGACCGCAGAGGTCGCCGGCGTCCTGACCCTTCGGCTTCCGTCCTGCCACTGGCGATTGGAGCAGGCGCAGGCGGTGCAGTCATTGGCATGGAAACCGAACTCGGCGGTGCGCCCTGATGCCCTATGCCCCTGTCATTCCAACAGCCGACAATCGTCGCAAGACGGGCATGGCCCCGCTGGAGTTGAGTAACTGGTTCGTGCAACCGGTCCTGAACGATGCCGGCAAGACCGTCAGTTACGAACTCATACCAACGCCCGGGTTCACTGAAGAAGTTGACCTCACAGACGAGATTTTTGGCCTGTTCCAGGAGCCGGGCGTTCGCAATGGCGAACTGTTCGTTAAGGCGGGCACGAAGCTCTACAGCGTGTCGAGTTCGTTCGTGGCGACAGAGATCGGAACGCTTGCCGCGGGAGAGGCAGAATTCGCAGGGCTTCGGGACCGGCTCTATATTTCAGTGGCGACGCGGCTCTGGCGCTGGAACGGTTCCACACTGACCGAAGTGACAGACGTTGATCTCCCTGATGTGGATACGTTCGTTGTTCTCAATCAGCGCATTGTCTCTCACGCTGAGGATGACGACACATATTCATGGTCTGAAACCCTGGACGGGACGGACTGGGAGTCTCTGTCCTTTGGGACCGCGGAGCAGTCCTCAGATGCGATCAAGCGGCTCGTGAAGGTCTCTGGCCAGATCATTGCAATGGGCGCGTCCGGCCATGAGATATTGCGGGCCGTCAGCTCTACAACGCTTCCATTCCAGAACGTCACCAACCAATCGATTGATGAATCGAATGGTGTTTTAGGCAAGTACGCGGTCGCGAAGAATGGAGACAAGGTCTATCTCGTCGGCGGGGATCACGCGTCCTACGTCATGTCAGGGTTCTCGCTGACACCACTCCCGGCCAATCGGGAGCTGGAGCTCGTTCTTGAAGATCTGAGCGAAGCAGACCGGGCAAACGTTCGATGCTGGTCTTACAATGATGGCACGCACGAATTCTTCGTGGTGCGGCCACCTTCGTCAAAAGCCTTCGTCTATGATCGCTCAACAAAACTCTGGCACACGCGAGAAACACTGGGGCTCGGCTACTACGCCCCAAAACACTATGCGCGCGCCTATGGCCAGCATGTCGTTGCTGTCGAGGGCGGGTCCAAGCTCTACACGATGAACCGGACAACATATTCTGACATTGGCGGGGACGAGATTATCCGCAAGGCGACCGTTCGTCTCCGCACAAAGGAGCGGGACACGATCGGATCATTCACGCTGGATCTGAAGACGTTCGATCATCCGCAAAGCGGTCAGGGCGCTGCGCCGACCGTGATGGTCGACTTCTCCAATAATGGTCGCGCGGTTCCCGGCCCGCTCGATAATCTTCACTACCTGTCTGCCCCGGCGCAGGGCCAGTATCACCGCCCGTGCATTTTCGGGATAGGGATCATTGCGCCGGCCGAGGGCCTGACCGCTCATATTTCGGTTTCTGACCCTCTCGGATTCACGCTCAGCGGCGCGTGGATCAATGAGGGCATTGTGGACGTGGCGGCGTGAGCACTGAGCGATCGATCCCGAGGCTGCATCAGGGATCATCAATTATGCGAGAGGATGGAACCCTCCAGGCGTGGTTCGTTGATGCCTGGAACGATCTGCTTGACAGGACGGGCGGTGAGTTCGCGGATCGGGTTGCCGACATTATCAATGGTTCACTGGAACTGGAGCGGGTCGTCATCAGCGGCCGCGGCGATCTCGCTACGGAGCTCGACACGGCCAATGCGAACATCGAGGACGCCTCTGTCACAGCAGCATCTGCCGGCGGTGGTCTCATCGTAACGCAGGACAAAACGTCAGTAACCGCGAACGGCACGGGCGCGGCTGCGACGCTGACCACTGGGGCCGTCCAGATAACCGTCTCTGGCGGGGTCGCTCCTTATTCCATCACCTGGTCCAATACAGGCGGCGATAACATTCCTGCGGTCACCGGGGCTCAATCCGGAAACGGTCCGTTCAGCGAGACTTTCAGGAAAGCAACGCCCGCAAATACGTATCTGACTGGAACACAGAAGGTGACGGTCACTGACAGCACGGGCGGAACGCCGCTTTCTGCCAGCAAGTCCGTGTCGACGTCCATATTCAATCTCGACTTCTCAGGCGTCGGCGACATCGGTTCCGCCTGACCTGCCTAAGCATCCTAAATATCAAGATGGGAGTTTCGAATGGCTGCTAAAGCCCTGAACAAGACCGTGCTCGATATCAACGGTAGTCCAGAAGCTGGGGCAAAACTGGAATCCTTCGTCAAAGGCACCTCCACGCCGCTTGCGCTCTATACAGACAGCGGACTCACCACCCCGGCCACAAATCCCGTGATAGCGGACGCGGCAGGCAGATTCGATGTCTACGCCGACAACGCGCTGAACTACTCTTTGAACGTCAAAACATCGGCTGATGTCGATATGGACATCCAGTTCGATTACACGGCGGGCGGCGATAGCTTCATCATCATCAGAGACGGGTCCTGGGACGCTCATGTCGCGGCCGATAGCGTTGCTGCATGGGATGAAAATGGTGCCCGAACGTCTTTTGACCGCTCAGCCGGCCGGGCCTGGCTCGGCCTCACAGATGGCGAACAGCCAGAATTCACCACAGACTTCGCCAATATTACGAACACGCCCACCACACTCTCCGGCTATGGCATTACCGACGCACAGCCGCTGGAAGCGACCCTGACAGGCATTGCAGCGCTCTCACCAACCGCTGACCAGCTTATCTATGCGTCTGGGGCCGATACCTTCTCCACAGCGACGCTCACCAGCTTTGCACGCACCCTGCTCGATGACACCACTCAGGGGGCCATGCAGACCACGCTCGGGCTTGTCCCCGGCACCAATGTGCAAGCCTACAGTGCGTTTCTCGACGAGGTGAACCAGGAACTCGGCACAGGCGATCAAGTTGAGTTTATCCGGGTGACCACAGCCAACAATGAAGGGCTATGGGTCGAGGACACTGTGGGCACCCCTCACCGCTTTTCCTATATTGGCGGGGATAACGATTCTCGTCTTGTCAGCATTACCTCGCAGGACATCATTCTTGCCCCGGCTGGCACTGACACATTCCGGTTTGCAAGCGATGGCAGCTTCCGCAATGGCAGCCTCACCGATGTTACGAGCGGATCAAGTGACGGTTTCTACTTCAGCGGTGGCCAGCTTGACATCTCACGCAACGTTGCGCCGGCCATCCGAGCACGGCGACGCACCTCTAACGGCCATGTTGCGCAATGGTACCGGGACACAACCCTTGTCGGGGCTGTCAGCGTCACGACGACGAACACGTCTTATCTGACCTCATCCGATTATCGGCTCAAAAACGACATTCAGGATCTGAGCGCTGAGGAGGCGACAGAGTTCATCGGCGCGCTCCGCCCCCGAAAGTATGTCTGGAACACCACACAGGAACCCGCCAGAGGCTTTATCGCCCACGAGTTCCAGGAGGTGAACCCGAAGGCTGTCTCTGGCGTGAAAGACGGCCCCGAGATGCAGGGCATGGACGCGTCAGACCCTGAGACCATCGCGTCCATCATCAGGGAGTTGCAGACACTCCGGGCTGAAGTGAATGACCTCAAAGGGGGCCAGTCATGAACGTAGAAGCCATCCTCGACGGCTGGACAGGCGTCAAGGCCACCAATCACGGCCCGTTCTGGAGCGTGTCGGGTACATTCAAAGGCCAGTCTCACGCAGGCACCGGCCAAGACCCTGAGCAAGTCGCCCGCAACCTCGTCGCACGTCTGGACCCGGAGGAAGCCCCCGTAGAGCCAGAGGTCGTTGAAGAGCTTGTCCGTCAGGATGACGAGATCGAACGCCTCAAAGCCGAAATTGCCGACAAGGACGCTAAGCTCGCAGAAGCCGAAGCCATCTTCGCAGAACAGGAAGCAGAAGAAGCCCATAGCGACGAGCCGCCTGCTGAGATCGCAGACCTCATGTGGGAGGGCAAACCCCATGGAGAGGAAGCCGCGCGCCTGATCGACCTCCTCAAAGAGCAGCGTCACCTGCTGATGATGAACCAGCCTTACAACAAGACGCTGCTCTCCACGCTGGAGCGTCATGAGGGCTGGTTGAACAGATCAATTGAGGTCATTTGATATGACGGGTGATGAGGGCGCGTCACGCTTCGACAGCCTTTTGCAGAAGTTTGAAAACACGTCCCTCTCCGACAGCCTCGCCTTCAAGGTGATCCGCACCTATCCGGGGCTTGCCTTCGTTAAGGAGTATCTGCGCGACCCTGAGCGGTTCGTGATGCTAGAAATCTCCGACGAATACTGCCGGCGTATCTGTGCGGGCGACCGCAATGTCTATGTCGGCAAGACCGATTTCGAGGCGGGTTTCAGCGATGGGCGCAAACTCTGGCGCTATGAGGTGGCTGAGAGCTACTTCCAGAATGATTTGCGTACGCTCAGGGGCATCAAGGGCCCAGTATCTGAGCAGTGGGATGCAGAAGTTGTTCATCAGCAGGACGTCTGGAACGGCAAGAAGTTCACCACGGTTGCGGACGGGCGAACGCTTCTCTGGGGGTTTGACTAATGCCGAACGGGGGAGACCAACAGCTTAGCATCCTTCATGAGATGAGCGGGCTGGTGAAGCGGGGTGAGGAGCGCTCCAAGGATCTGGAACGGCGTGTCGATGCAATCGAAGTTCAGCGTGAAGGCGATCTCAAGCTCTCTGAGGAGCAGTTCAAGACCTTCACCACGAACACGACGAAGGAGATCGCCGACCAGTTCGACAAGCTGCCCGCGCGCCTTGAGAAGGTCATTGAGGCATGGGCTGACAAGCATCTGGAGGCGCGCTTCGACGCCTTTCACGAGAATAAGCTCAAGCTGGCAGAAGCCGAGCGCCAGTTGCTAGTCGCTAAGTGGAAAAACCGCCTGACGCTGCTGACGGCAGGCGTCCTGTTCATTGGGGCGGTCGCAACGACCTGCGCGCCGAATATGAGCGTACGCGGTCAGGCCCAGATGCAGAAGTCCATTGAGACCCTGGGCGGGCTCAACTAGGGGGCAAGATGGAAGACCGGATTACCGTGCTCGGTGCCCTTCGATGGTGCCGGGACAGCTTCGCATCGTGGTTCACGACCGCATGGCTGTACATCATTTTATGGGGCGTGATCGCACTGGCCTTTGCAGTGCTGCTCTATATCGATGCCACCTTCAGCCGGAAACTCGCGCCTGAGAGCATCAACCCGCTCTCGTTCCAAGGCATGGGCGTGGCCTACCGGCTGTTTGCTGCGGCCTTCCTCATGGCAGCTGCGCGATGTGTCCTCAAGGGCCTTAAGGGCGCATGGACGTTCCGGCTTCTGGGCGCGTTCGCTTCGGTCATCGTCTGTCTGCATGCCTTCGGGTTTGGGTTTGAAGCGCTTGATGAGCGGCGCGATCAGGCGCTTGCCGTCCGCGACGTTGCCGCGGTTGTCGAGACCAACAATCAGGACGCTATTGGCCTGATCGATGACCGGATTGCGGAGATCGATGCCGAACTGGCGCTGGCGATTCCGGTGCTCAATGCCGAGATCCGGCAATACATCACCGATGGCCTCAACAATGATGACCTCGCCGATGATGCGAGAAACCGCCGCAATGCGCTTCAGGACGCCGCCAGTGCGGAGAAACGCGATCTGCGGGCTAAGAAGCTGGAATTGCTCAACAGCGCGGCTGTGACGCGCACTGAGGCCATTGAGAGCACAACAGAGGTCCAGCCATGGGCACCGCTCTTTGTCGGCATTGCTCAGTTGTTCACATGGTCGAAGGAGCCGACCGACTGGGAAATCTATCTCTGCGCTATTGGGTTCGTGGTGTTCTGGGTGCTGCTCGGTGAGAGCCTCGTGATCTTCCTACCTGAGCGGGTCTACGCCATGCACCTGCGCGATGCTGCGCTGGCGGATGAGCGCCGCGGCAAGGACAAGCACTCCGAGCTCACCAAAGACGGCATCCATCGCAAGAAGATGCAGGACAAGATCGACGAGCTTGAGGAGGAGATTGGCACCCTCCGCAAAGCCCGTCATGGCCCTGACAGGATCGTACAGGGCGGTTCGGGGCTCGACCCTAACCAGGAAACCTACTGGCGCGAAGCGGTCGCCCAGATGCTCGCAGCGCGTGAGAAGCGCCCTAAACTGACGCTCAACTACCTCGCCGAGAAGTATGGCGGGGGCCGCACGGCAGAGGAAATGACCGGCCATCTGCAGCGCGCTGCGCGTCAGGGCTGGATCACCCGCGAAGAATTCGACCGGATCATGCAGCTCCCCAAGCCAAACGGGGCTGATGTGGACACCAATCTAGATGAGGGGGACGAGGATGCAGACGCCACGCGTCACGCCTGACACTATTGAGTTCATGAAGCACTATGAAGGCTTCAAAAACGACGCTTCGCCCTGCGTCTCTGGCAAACGCCATCCAGACGGCACCCTCATGTATGACATCGGGTATGGTTGTCAGTTCTGGGAGAATGGCGATCCGGTCCTGCCGGGCGATACAATTGATAGCTTCAAGGCAGAGCAGCTCATGCAGCATTGGATTGCTGCAAAGAAGGAGCCTGCAATCGAGCGCTATATGGGCGAGGTGACCTTCAGCCCGCCTATGTGGAATGCGCTCGTTTCCATGTGGTACAATCTGCGCAACGTCACGAAGCAGCCGATCATGCAGGCCCTGCGCGATGGCGTGTATGGTCAGCATGTCGAGATGACGCGTGAGCTTGCTGACCGCTGGGTGCTTTACTGCGATCCCAAGAGCCCCGGAATCCGCAAAGGTCTGTATCGTCGCCGGGTGGGCGAGGTGCTGCTGGCCCGGTCGCTTCCAGATCCATATGAGAATTCACAGACGCTCGAATACAAACAGGACTTCTGGCCGCTGGTTGAGCGTCTGGAGGACGAACGCGGCTGGTCTATGGACACAATCGAGTGGGAGCCAGCCGATCCAACGCCTGACACGCCGATGACGACCGAGGACGCCAATTACCTCGCTATGAAGCGCAGCGGCAGCACCATGACCTTTGAGGAATTCCGAGGACTGGTCAGGGAGAAAGACGTGATCGACGTTCCAAACCTGAAACCAGATGCCAAGCCGAAGCGGGCAGAGGATTCCAAGACGGTCAACGGCATTGCAAAGCAGAAGGCGGCCAGAGAGCAAGCCGTAACAGGCGGTGTGCTGGCCGCTGTCACGACGTCTCTTCCGGCCGTGACGGCCATTACAGGCTATCTTGAGGAATTTTCGACCAGCGCGATTGTCTGGACGTTCATGGTGATAGGCTTCCTGCTCATCGGGGTTGGCTTTTGGCGCTGGTGGCGCGGCAAGATCATCACATATGAAGGCCGCCAGGAAACCACGCAGCCGAAGGTGTAGGCATGCCACCCCTCTACGGCGTCTGGCTGTTCATCAGAGACAACCCCGCCGCTCAGTACGCCATCGCAGCCGCAGGCGCGGTCATGCTGTTCTTCTTCTGGCTGAGCCGACATGACGCCGGCGTGCGCCGGGAGCAGGCGGCAAGGGCCGAGCGCAAGGCCCGCAAGGTCCAGAAACAATTACAGGAGGAGAGCCATGACATCTCTGAAAAGGTCGCTGATGCTCGCGCTGACGCTCCCCGCGTTGCTCATTCTGACGAGCTGCGGGACGACACATACGAACGACTCTTCGGTCATAGCCGAGGTCGCAGCGCAGGAGAGGGCTGACACATGCGCAGATCTGGCCCTGCCAATCCTCGATCTGGAAGAGTTCAACACCGCACCCCAATACTGGCGCGATCTCGTGCTGGAAATGGACGCGGCATGGATGGCGCGGTGCGGGTGAAAACCCAGCCCTCCGGGCCGCTCCTGCGCGCCCTGATCCTCTCCATATCCGGCGGGGCAATCTTCTGCTTTCTGATCGTCGGCGGCTGGCTCACCTATGCAGGGTACAAGTTCTGCTATCCTGATCAGCGCCAGGACCTCTACGCCTACTGCTCAGCCAATGGCTGTCTCAGCCAGACAAACATGCTTCGCCTTGAGGTATCCCGCTGGGCAGAGCGCCAGCGCTATTGCCCGTTCAAAGACGAGCCTGATTATCCAAGGCCGTTCCTAGAGCCTATTCAGGTGGCCGAACAAAGCCATCTAAGCGCTGATCATCAGAAATGAAAATCATGTACTGTTTCCAATGGAATTCGGTCGGCGGGTCTGGCTTGAATATCAGGCCCTCTTCCAGAGCATGTGATACACCTCTATCAGTGGAGTAGATCAGCAGCTTGCCGAATTCGAAACTTGGTCTTGCCAGACCTTCTCGCACCAAATCAGCGACCAGCAGGAACTGTGAAACGGTATCTTTGAGAACCATGCCGTTCTGACAGCAGACTTCAGCCAGCATCTTTTGCTTGTCGGTGAGTGTGTTCATGTCCTTGTTCTCCAAGCCCTGACCATCTCTTTCCACTTCTCAGACTTACGTATCTCTGCCGCAACCGTCTCTGCAATCCTCTGAGCGGCTGCTATATCGTCATTACGCTGTATACCGCCATCTCCATAAGTCTTGGCATCTTCCGGGTGCTGGAACTTATGAGACGCCAGTGCAAGCATGATAATCTCTTCAAGAGAGCCGGGCTTAGGGCTGGTCATAGGGTGCGCGCTGCCTCCGTTTTTGGTCCGGCCCTTGGCTCTCTCGTCGATTTATCGCGTGCCCGGTGTTTGGCCGGGACAGAGGCGAGCACTTCAAAAAAACCTTGGTGTCTCCCAGCGCGCACCTGTCAGTTTATAGCAAGCTCAGTTTCTAATCCACTCGACAAATCCTAGCCCGCTCTTCCTCACTCTCAAACTCTCCCAGAGGGTCATTCATACACTCTATGACGAGACGGCTTGGAGAAGGATCTGGCACGTCCTGCTGAACAGGTCCGCAGGCGGCGAGGAGCAGTATAGCGAGGAACCTCATGGCGTGGGCTCCTCGGAGGCTTTGGCTTTTAGGAGGGCGGCGCAGAACGCGAGAGCAGGTCTACGGTTAGAACCCAGCCAGGTGCGCTCGCTCCGTCCTACGTTCGCGTGATACAGGTGAGGTGCGACCTTGTTCGTATGCATCTCCCAGAAAACAGGGGCGGGCAGCACGCGGTCAGCGAGTGCGAGCGCGGCATCTAGAGACGTCGTTAGATCAGGAACGCGCGGTGAAACCATAAGAACATTTGCGCCATCACGTTCAATCACTAGCGTCTCCGCGCGCAGCTTCTTCCGAGTGCCGACGATCCAATCCTTGCTCTTTCCGGGAAAACGCAACCCAAAACACCACGAAGGGTCGTCTTCTGGGTCGAGGTAGAAACGCGGGCCACCCAATTCATGCTCGCCTGCAGGCGTCGCAAAAAGGTCAAACATGATCTCAGCGTCCAGTTCCCGACTTCCTTTCTCAGCCGCCTCCAGCCTCTCAGCCAGCTCCAACAGCTCTTTCTCTACGCTCTCTGTTGATGGGTTAGGCATCGGAGGGCTCCGGCGATTTTTCGGGTTCGTCACCCTCAATGCCGTGATTAAAACCGAACCTGCGAAGCGTGCTCCTGATGGCGTTCAGTTTTTGGCGCGGGTCCATGCGTCCATCTTTGGCGGTCATCCAGATGAACGCGAGAGCCTCACCCTTGTCCCATGACGCCTTCTGTTCCGCCTGATAAGTTGGTCCGGCGACGTGGACGTCTTGCTCCGGGTAAATGAAGACTTTGCCGCGATCCCAGTCGATACCCGGATGGGCAGACTTCACCTCGACGTATGGGTGACCGCCCACGGCTCCGGTCATCGTCTCGATAGGGACGACAACGTCATCGTCATCCTTTGCGTGCTTGAGGGCATGCTTTAGCTCAGACACTTTCATCTTCTTCTCCTCAGTTGTTAGATTGTTGGGTCATGCGGCGAGGGCCGCGTGAACGGTGGGGGAACAGGCTTCGGGACTATTTCGGGGACCCGGTTCAGCAACACCGGGTTTGTTTCCCGCCCGTTCCCGAACACGGAATCTGTGTTATAGGCGCTCAACGGGCCGCAAACGCCCGTGGTTATTGGGGTTTCCCGGTGTGCGGGCGTGGCGAAATTGGTAAACGCAGCAGACTTAAAATCTGCCGGCCGTAAGGCCTTGCCGGTTCAATCCCGGCCGTCCGCACCATTCTAGACCAGTTTCTGGAACGCGAAGAATTCGATTTGAGTCCGGTGTTGTGCAGATGAGCACCTTTTCCCTGGGGTCTTCCCAGTGTAACGGCCCTGTATGAGCAATGCGACGGAAGTGAACTTCGATGGGCTGATCGGCCCGACTCACAATTATGGCGGCCTTTCAGATGGGAATCTCGCCAGCGCGAGCAATGCTGGCGACGTATCGAACCCTCGCGAAGCTGCTTTGCAGGGGTTGGAGAAGATGCGTGCGATGATGCACGCCGGGCTCATCCAAGGTGTGCTACCATCGCTTCCGCGCCCGAGTTTCGACCTGCTCATCTCGGCCGGTTTCACGGGAACCGACGCGCAGATTATCGAAGCCGCGGCCAATAAAGCGCCGGCAATTCTCAAGGCAGCATACTCCGCGAGCAACATGTGGACGGCTAACGCAGCAACGGTCTCCCCGTCAGCCGATACGGGCGACGGCCGGCTTCATCTAACGACTGCCAATCTCTCGACGATGCTTCACCGCTCGATTGAGCATACCGATACTACCGCAACCCTTCAGGCCGTTTTTGCTGATGAGAACCGTTTTGCTGTTCATCCTGCTTTGCCGATGCACTCAGCCTTTGCGGATGAAGGAGCGGCCAATCACGTTCGGCTATGTCGCGAACATGGTGCGGCCGGTGTCGAACTATTCGTCTATGGTCGGGACAATGCCGTCGCATCGACGAATTTCCCGGCTCGCCAAACCTTGCTTGCCAGTCAGAGCGTCGCCCGTGGGCACGGATTAACTGAAGGCCGCACAGTGATGGCTTTGCAGGCGGCGGCAGCGATTGATGCCGGTGCCTTCCACAACGATGTCGTCTGCGTCGGCGCACGCGATGCGCTGTTTTTCCACGAACTTGCTTTCGAAAACACCGAAGATACGCTCGACTCTCTGAAGCGAGCCGGTGAGGGTCTGTTTGAGTTGAAGCCGGTCATGGTGTCTCAGGCGGATGTCCCTATTGAGGATGCAATCAGGTCGTACCTCTTCAATTCGCAGCTTCTTCAGATGCCTGGTGAAGACAGGCTTGTACTCGTCGCACCCCTAGAAACGCAGGAAACAAAGAGCACACGCCGCTTCTGTGACGGCATGGTCTCTGGCAATGGTCCAATTGGCCGGGTTCAATATGTCGATGTGCGTCAGTCCATGCGAAATGGTGGCGGACCAGCTTGCCTGCGTTTAAGGGTCGTCATGACCGAGGCTGAACGTGAAGCGGCACATCAGGGCGTTTTTCTGGACGATGATCGAATCAATGCGCTTCAGAACGTTGTTCGCGGCACATACCGCGATCGCCTGGCACCGGCAGATCTTGCAGATCCCGACTTAGCAAATGAGTGTCTGACGGCTCGTGAGGCGCTGCTCAAGGTGCTAGATTTATCGGACTTGGCGTGATTGCCCGCTAATTCGCCTGATCGGCTTTCAGAACGTAACCGCCGTCGCCAATCTCGAACATGACGGGAATATCCGGATGCGCGACGGGAACCCGACTCTCATCGGCTTCCAAATTCTGCTCCGAAACGTACGCGATGTAGTGCGTTTTCTCGTTCTCCGCGAACAGGTGATAGTATGGCTGATTTTTATGGGGCCGAACTTCCTCGGGTATTGCTTCATACCACTCATCGGTATTGGCAAAGACCGGATCGACGTCGAAAATCACGCCTCGAAAAGGGAACAGACGATGACGTACAACCTGTCCGATCTGGAATCGTGCCGTTCCGCCAATCGCATTCAATGGAACCCGATCGACGAGTTCGAGAGCGTCATTCGCCGTTTCCAGCGGGGCTTCCTCCGGTTTCTGTCGGCCAAAAAGCCGTGCGAACCGAGTGAGTGGTCCTGATCCGTTACTCATAACTTGTACATGTGCTACAGCTTTCGCCAACGAACAAGTTTTGGTGGACAGTATGCCACTCGATTCAGCGAAAGGCAGGCGCTCCCGGCGCCGCCCAACGCGTATGAAAGGTCCGCAGTCGCTATACGCGGCTGTCGATCTGGGTACAAATAACTGTCGGCTCCTGATCGCGGAGCCACGCGGCGCGAGTTTTCGCGTTGTTGACTCGCATTCGCAGATCGCAAGGCTGGGTGAAGGCCTGAACTCTACGGGCCGGCTGTCCGATGCGTCGATTGCGCGGGCCATGGACGCCCTCTCGAAGATTAGAGCCAAGCTTAAGAAACGAGGTGTCGGCCGGGTCCGCTGTATCGCAACGGAAGCCTGCCGGAAAGCAGAGAATGGCCCGGAGTTTATCAAGCGGGTGCAGGACGAGACCGGGTTATCTTTCAAAATTATCGGACCGAAGGAAGAAATCAGGCTCGCGGTTGTTGGCTGTCACAATCTCATCGACAAGGATGCTGAGAGCGTCGTTGTGATAGATGTTGGTGGCGGTTCGACAGAACTGGCGTTCGTCGACGCGAAGCTTGCGCTAGCCGATGGCATGAAGGGAATGCTGCGCCGCGCCCCGATAAAGAGTTGGACGTCTCTGCCTCTAGGTGTTGTGACGCTCTCTGAGGCATTCTCTCACATCGAGAACGAGGACGAGGCATATCAGGCGATGAGGGCATATGCCGAGGAGGTTATTCGTACATGGAGTGGGCAGCCGGCGGCATCCGAAGTCATGAGCGCAGGTAAGGCGCATCTGATCGGAACGTCCGGCACGGTGACGTGTCTGGCTGCGCTCCATATGGAACTGGATATGTATCGACGAGATAAGGTCGATGGGACCTGGCTCGCCCGAAACGAGGCGGATATAGCCATTAAGAAATTGCGAGAGGCGGGTCCAGAAGGTCGCGCGAAAATGCCAACCATTGGACCTGAGCGCGCGGGGCTCATGCTTTCAGGGTGCGCCATCATCGATGCCGCCTGGAGTCTGTTTCCAGCGGACCGGCTGCGGGTGGCCGACCGGGGGCTTCGTGAGGGTCTGCTGCTGTCAATGATGCACGGCCCGAGGAAATCACGTCGTCGTTCCGGTCGTCGCAAGCGCGCGAAGGTGGCTGACAATGCCGGATGATGGAAAGCGACGCTGGAAAGGTCCATCGGCCAGCAATAAGAAGAGCTCCGGCCGACGCATGAGCGAACGCAAGATTACGGCGCACAATGCCGAGAGTGAAAGCTCAAAGCGGTGGATCGAGCGACAACTCAGCGATCCCTATGTGAAGAAAGCAAAGGATGCCGGTTACCGCGCCCGAGCGGCGTTCAAGCTTCTTGAGATTGACGAAAAGACTGGCTTGCTTCGCAGAGGGCAGCGCGTTGCCGATCTCGGCTGTGCGCCGGGAGGCTGGCTTCAGGTCTGTCTTGAGCGCGGAGCCGCCGAAGTTGCCGGTATCGATCTCTTGCCCGTTGAGCCGCTTGCCGGCGCGCATATCGTTGAGGGCGACATCAACGAACCTGTTGACGTTTCTCGGATGCTTGAAGGGCTGTCCGGACCTGTCGACCTTGTTCTGTCCGACATGGCTGCGAACACCACAGGTCACAAGCAGACTGACCATTTGCGAACTGTTGCGCTCGCCGAGATGGCGCTCGCTTTTGCGCTCGACCATTTGGCACCGGGCGGACACTTTTGTTCGAAAGTCTTTCAGGGTGGTGCGACTGAAGACATGCTAGCCACGCTCAAGGAGCGATTTAGCAGCGTGAAGCACATCAAGCCACCTGCCAGTCGAACTGCAAGCCCGGAGATATTCGTCGTGGCCAAGGGCTTCCGTCGCTGAGGCAGATCAATTCCAGCATTTGGCGCAGATCGGCAGCCGTGATTAGACTTAGTTCCAGAGGAGAGGCGCTTATGACTCGTGGATATCAACTCGCAGCGGCCCTGGTTGGCGTTATCTGGATGGCGGCCTGCGGCGCTCCAATGGGAGATGCCTCTCCGGAGCCTGTGATGGAAGAGCCCGTGATGATTGAGGGCCCGAACGATGACGAGCAAGATTCTGAAGCGCCACTTCCGCCGGCTTTGGAGCCTGTGAGAACACCTGAGCCGGCACCGTCGGTGGAGGTTGATGCAAGCGTGGGGGCACCCGTCGATATCGTTGTTGGCGAGTCAGCGGAAGAACCCTCATTGTCTGCTGAAGAAATTGCGGCTTTAGAGCAAGAACTCGAAGCGCTCGCTGAGATCGAACCTGCGGCGGGTGATTCCGGCGATGACCCGATATCAATGGCCGGGCGTGCTGCTCTTCGTGCGCCGGGTGTAATGCTCGAAAACGAGCCGTACTTTCTGGAGTCCGTTATCGGCGTCTATGACGAGGTCACCGACGAACAGATTCTCGAAGCGCAAATGGCTGGTGCCTTATCTCAGGCGGACCCGAACGGCGAGCAACAGATCGACTTTATCGAGTTGGGGCTGTCATCTGTGATGAAGGTCACGATGACTGGTTCGGCATTTGAGATCGAGCCAACTGCGCCGGAAGAGCAATATGTCGCCAGTGGTACAATCACGCGCTGGACGTGGGCAGTTACGCCGAAGCGAACAGGGCGTCTGCCACTTACGGTGACTTACTCCGCTGATGTCGAGGGCCCTGATGGAAAGACCTACACGCAGGTCATGAACACCATTTCGCGGGTTATCGAGGTGAAATCGCTCGATACCTTGTTCGAAGTGTCGTCCCGTAGCGTTGAAGAGACTGCAGTTGGCAACGAGGAAACAGGGCCCGAGATCGTTGTGCCAGAGGCCGAAACGCCAGAATTGGATACCAGCAGTGTAAGTGTGGTGGCATCTGGAGAAGTGCCGTTTCCGACAGAGGACTGCATCAGCCCTCTTACCGACGACAACGCGGGCAAGCTCGCGCTGATCATTGTTAATCAAGACTACCCAGCGAGCGTTGGCGCGTTGAGCAATGTCTATCAGGATGGTGTGATCGTTAAGGATGCGCTGGAACAGGTTGGCTTCACGGTCGACGTTTGTGCCGATCTCGGGCGTGCCAACTTCCGTCGCATGATGTCCGCATTCAACAGTAAGGTTGCCGCTGCTGCTGCTACGGGTGAAAACCCCGATGTATTCTTCTACTATTCAGGCCACGGTGCCGCGTTGGCGGGCGATCTGGCCGGAAACTATCTTATCCCAACCGACCTTGAGGATCTTGAGCCTTTCCAAATCAGCGCGGACGCCATCCGGCTCGACGCAGTTATGGGTGGTTTGACTGCCTCCGGTGCTGAGACGATCTTTGTCGTATCGGACGCCTGCCGGAACATCATTGATGCCAAAGGCACAACGAAAGGCTTTGCGCCCGTCGGCTTCCGGCTCCGCTCGCAGTTCATGTTTGGCTATGCAACGGATTGGGGGGAGGTAGCTCTGGACAATGGTCACTATGCCCGTGCGCTCGCCAAGGCGATCACGGAAGTCGATGGTCCAGCTGAACTCGTTTTCAATCAGGTCCAGCAGGATGTGGCTGCGGTGACCAACGATGCTCAGCGACCTCGTTATGAAGACGGCCTGACTCGCGGTTACAGATTTACGCCGGCCCCTTAGCGCATTCGGGTGCTAAGACCCCTTCACAAGTTGGGCCGACTCCCTTACTAGGCCAAAAAGGGAGTCCCCCACATGCAAATCCGACAAGCGATTACGTTTGATGACGTGCTTTTACAGCCCGGCGCGAGCGAGGTTTTGCCCGCAGACGTCGATGTCTCAACCCGCCTGACAAAGACCATTTCACTGAATGCGCCGCTGCTTTCCGCTGCAATGGATACGGTCACCGAGGCCCGGCTTGCCATAGCGATGGCTCAGGCTGGCGGTATCGGTGTGGTTCACCGCAATCTCTCGCTCGACGAGCAGGCCGGTGAAGTGGCCATGGTGAAAAAGTATGAGAGTGGCGTCGTGATGAACCCGGTCACAATTCATCCGACTGCCACGCTCGGCGAACTTAAGGAGCTGAAGGAGCGCACAGGTTTCTCCGGGATACCAGTCGTCGAACAAGGCGGGCGCGTTGTTGGTATCATCACCAACCGCGACACGCGTTTTGCAGATGATTTGAACCAGCCCGTCGCCGACCTCATGACACAGGCTCTGGTCACAGTGAGGATGGATACCGATCCCGAAGAGGCACGTCGCCTTCTTCATAAGCACAGGATCGAACGCCTTATCATTGTAGATGACGCCGATCGCTGTATTGGCCTCTTGACGGTCAAGGACATGGATAAGGCGGCTGTCCACCCAAACGCCGCCAAAGACGATCAGGGGCGGTTGCGTGTCGCCGCCGCCTCAACGGTCGGTGACGCCGGGTTTGAGCGGACAGAAGCGCTGATCGCCGCCGGTGCCGACGCAGTCATCATCGACACAGCCCATGGTCACTCCAAGCTTGTTCTCGAGGCGGTTACCCGTGCAAAGAAGCTATCCAATGCAGTACAGATCATCGCTGGGAACGTAGCGACATCGGAAGCCACACAGGCGCTTATCGATGCAGGTGCTGATGCTGTGAAAGTTGGGATCGGACCAGGGTCTATTTGTACAACGCGCATTGTTGCTGGTGTCGGCGTTCCGCAGCTTACCGCGATCGAAGACTGTGCGAATGCCGCTGCGGCGATGGACACACCGATCATCGCCGATGGCGGGATCAAGTTTTCTGGGGACTTTGCGAAGGCGCTTGCGGCCGGTGCGTCGTGCGCCATGATGGGGTCAGCCTTTGCTGGAACCGAAGAAGCCCCGGGAGAGGTCTTTCTTTTCCAGGGACGAAGCTACAAATCCTATCGCGGAATGGGATCACTCGGCGCGATGTCGCGCGGCTCTGCGGATCGTTACTTCCAGAAGGATGCGGCGTCGGACAAACTCGTGCCTGAAGGAATTGAGGGACAGGTTCCGTTCAAAGGGCCACTCGGCCCGATCATTCATCAGATGGTTGGTGGCTTGCGAGCGGCGATGGGGTATGTGGGCGCTAAGACGATTGCCGAGCTTCATGAGAAGGCGCAGTTCCTGCAGATCACAGGGGCCGGCCTTTCAGAGAGCCATGTTCACGATGTTATGATGACACGCGAAGCGCCGAATTATTCGCTTCAGCGGGGTTAGACGTCTCGAGGCGTCCGCCACATCGGCTCCATAACGGGGCCACCTTCGCCAACATCGAAAAGGCCGATGCGTTCGAACCCGTGCGCGGTGTAGAATCCGCTGTTCGCCGGGTTGGAGTTCTCCAGGTAGACTGGGATTTCGTGCTGATCACAGTGGGACAGAATCGGGGCAAGTAGTTTTTTGCCAAGGCCTTGGCCGCGCGCTGACTCTCGCGTCCCAATGCTGAAAAGGTACATATGAGGCTCTTCCGGATGGGATGCTTCCATCTTTTCCGAGAGTTCCATACCGCGCTTAACCGCCCCCAGAGTCCCATGCAGCAACTGGCCTAGTGCGAATCTCGCCAAGGCTAAACTAGTCGGTGCGGCCTTGGCTCCCGGTGGGAGCCACATCGCCGCTCCGTCATCTCCGGCGAGATAACAGTGACCGTGGCCGACATAAACGTCCCGCGCCATCGTTGTGAACATCGATTGGATCGATGCCGCCTTGCCAAATACCCACTGGTTCACTGGATCATCACGGAACGCTTCGCCCGTGATTTCACCAAGCTGTGGCCAGTCGGCTTTGGTCGCTGCCCGCAAGCCACTGCCAGAAAGATCGATCTGCATCACTCTGTCTCCGTCTGTTTTCAGTAGACGGCAGGCAGCCTAGAGAGGGCAACGAGTTTTTGAGATGAGAGATAAATCATGCGCGACGGTGGACGAATAGCGGCGGCGATTGACGTTCTTTCGGATGTGATGTCCCGCCATCAGCCAGTCAAATCTGCGGCTCGTGATTGGGGCAAGCGGGCGCGCTATGCAGGCGCGAAAGACAGGGCCTGGGTGTCAGGATTGGTTCTTGATGCGCTGCGTAAGAAACACTCAATCGCCAACACTATGGGGGATGATAGTCCGCGCGGGCTTGTGCTGGGTGCGCTGGCACACTCCTGGGGGTGGGACATCCGCCGAATTGATGATGCGATGGACGAGGAACACGCGCCCGACGCATTGACGCTAGACGAGCGCGAGCGGCTCGTTATGGCACCTGACCCGTCGGCCCCGGCGCATGTGGCCGGTGATTATCCAGAATGGCTCGCCCCCCACATGACCCGTGTTTTCGGAGAGGAAGCCGTGATTGAGGCGCAGGCCATGGCTGTCCGCGCGGCGGTGGATTTGCGTGTGAATACGCTCAAGACCGATAGTGAACGGGCAGCGAAGCCGTTGAGCGCCGCGAAAGCGGAAACATCGCCGCTTCTGAAAGGTGCCTTTCACATTCCCGCACGGGACCCAAGTCAGAGAGAAGCAAGCCTTGAAAGTATTCCAGCTTACTCGAAAGGGTGGGTTGAGGTGCAAGATGCTGGTTCGCAAATCGCTGCGGCGGCGGCGAATGTGAAACCGGGAGAGACCGTTCTGGACTACTGTGCTGGAGGGGGTGGCAAGACCTTGGCGTTCGCGGCGATGATGGAAGGCAAAGGGCAGGTTTTCGCCTATGACATTGATGGACGCCGCCTCTCTGCGATTATTCCGCGCTTGAAACGCTCGGGCGCACACAATGTTCAGCTTGTTCATCCTCGCGAGCCAGAAGCCCTTGAGCCTCTAAAGGGCTCAATGGACTGCGTCTTTGTCGACGCGCCTTGCACCGGTACGGGGACTTGGCGGAGGCGTCCGGACTCAAAGTGGCGTGTGAAGGAAACTGCATTGGCCAAAAGGATGTCTGAACAAACGGAAATACTTGCGGCCGCCAGTCATTTTGTAAAACCAGGTGGACGCCTGATCTACGCAACCTGCTCATTTTTGATCGAAGAAGACGAAGATCGTGTAGTGGAGTTTCTTAGGGAAAACCCCAATTACTCGCAGGAAGATGCGGCCGAGAGTGCGATTGCCAGCGGCTTGCTGACCGATGAAGGCGCGGAGACCGTCAGGAAGTTCCGAAACGCAGATGGCTCTGTGCGTTTGACGCCGCGCCGCGCCGGAACTGATGGATTTTTCTTCGCAGTGTTGCGAAAGCAAGCCTGACTCAGCTAGACGACGCCATGGACATCCAGAATCACGATCGCGCCCTTATTGTCGACTTTGGCAGTCAGGTTACTCAGCTCATTGCTCGCCGTCTACGAGAGCTGAACGTCTATTGCGAAATCCACCCTTTCAACTCAGTTGATGCGGCCTTTCTCGATGCTTATCAGCCCAAGGCCGTCATTCTGTCCGGCGGGCCGGCTTCGGTCACCTGGGAGGATAGCCCGCGCGCCGATCCCGCTGTCTTCGAGCTTGGCGTTCCCGTGCTCGGAATTTGCTACGGCCAACAGGTGATGATGGAGCAGCTCGGTGGGCGGGTGGAGACAGGTACGAGCCGCGAGTTTGGCCGGGCCTACGTTGAGCGCGTCGAGAATGATCCATTGCTTGAAGGCTTGTTTGCGGGAGATGCGCACGAACAGGTCTGGATGAGTCATGGCGATCACGTTGCTGAACTGGCACCGGGCTTTGGCGTCATCGCCAAATCACCGGGTGCGCCACTTGCAGCCGTTGCAGACCCCGAACGCAAGTTTTACGCGACCCAGTTTCACCTCGAGGTCGTGCATACGACCCATGGTGCGAAAGTCCTGCGTAATTTCACTCATGGGATTGCGGGCTTCAAAGGCGACTGGACCATGGCGGCTTATCGCGACGAGGCGATTGAGAAAATCCGCGCGCAAGTCGGTGCGGGGCGCGTGATTTGCGGTCTGTCTGGCGGCGTAGACAGCTCAGTAGCCGCTGTCCTCATCCACGAGGCGATCGGTGAGCAACTCACCTGTGTCTACGTCGATCACGGCTTGATGCGTGCCTATGAGAGCGAAGAAGTCGTCGGGCTTTTCCGCGAGCACTACAACATCCCGCTGGTGCATGTTGACGCTTCCGACTTGTTTCTCGGCACGCTGGCAGGCGTCAGCGATCCCGAGGCCAAGCGAAAGACCATTGGCGGCCTTTTCATCGATGTTTTTGAAGAAGAGGCAAAGAAGATCGGCGGCGCAGATTTCCTGGCTCAGGGGACGCTTTATCCCGATGTTATTGAAAGCGTGTCCGCCACCGGTGGACCGAGCGTGACCATCAAGTCGCACCATAATGTTGGTGGACTTCCCGAACGCATGAACATGGAACTCGTTGAGCCGCTAAGAGAGCTGTTCAAAGATGAGGTCCGCGCGCTAGGTCGTGAGCTTGGCTTACCCGACGCGTTCGTTGGACGACATCCCTTCCCGGGGCCGGGACTGGCAATCCGCATACCTGGTGAGATCACGCGCGAGAAAGCAGATACCCTCCGCAAGGCGGACGCGATCTACATCGAAGAAATCAAAAACGCGGGCCTTTATGACGAGATCTGGCAAGCCTTTTCAGTGCTTCTCCCGGTCAACACGGTGGGCGTCATGGGAGATGAGCGAACCTATGAAAGTGTGCTGGCGCTGCGGGCTGTGACATCTACCGATGGCATGACCGCAGACTATTATCCTTACGATCACGAGTTTCTTGGCCGCGTGGCGACCCGCATCATCAATGAAGTGAAGGGCGTAAACCGCGTTGTTTACGACATCACATCAAAGCCACCCGGTACGATCGAGTGGGAGTGATCCGTCAGATCACTCGTTCCTTACTGACCCAGCAGGAGCGCTGAGAGCCTAAGCCGCCATCCGGGCAAGTTCGCAACGTGACCAGATCTCAGACAATGCACCTACCAGACGATCAATATCGTGATCAGAATGTACTGGGGACGGCGTTATGCGCAGCCGCTCGGTGCCTTTCGGGACAGTGGGATAGTTGATCGGCTGCACATAGATGCCGTGCTGCTCCATCAGCCAGTCACTGATCATTTTGCATTTCACCGGATCCCCCACCATGACGGGCACTATATGGCTCGGGTTCTCCATCGTTGGAATGCCAATCGATCTCAGCTTGTCGCGTACGAGGCCAACCTGCCGCCGCTGCCGCGCGCGCTCCTGATCACTAACCTTCAAATGCTTGATGCTCGCGAGCGCACCTGCAGCCACGGCCGGTGGAAGGGCGGTGGTGAATATGAAACCTGAAGCGAAACTGCGGATGTAGTCGCAAAGCGCAGATGACGCTGCGATGTAACCGCCGAGTACGCCGAAGGCCTTGCCAAGGGTTCCCTCGATTACGGTCAGCCGGTCCATCAAGCCTTCACGTTCAGCGATGCCACCGCCCCGCGGACCGTACAGCCCAACCGCGTGGACTTCGTCGAGATAGGTCATTGCGTTGTAGCGCTCAGCCACGTCGCAGAATTCGGCGATGGGTGCGATATCACCATCCATCGAATAGACAGACTCGAACGCCACGAGCTTTGGAGCATCTGGGTCAAGCGTTTTGAGTTTTTCCTCAAGGTCTTTCGGGTCGTTGTGCCTGAAGATCAGCTTCTGCGCGCGGCTGTGCCGAATGCCCTCAATCATGGAGGCGTGATTGAGTTCGTCTGACACAACTGTGCATCCGGGGATCCGAGAGGCCAGAGTTCCGAGCGCGGCCCAGTTCGATACGTAGCCAGATGTGAACAGGAGAGCGCTCTCCTTGTTGTGGAGATCGGCTAACTCTCGTTCGAGGAGCACGTGATAGTGATTGGTTCCGGAGATGTTGCGTGTGCCCCCGGCACCTGCGCCGCAGCGTTCCAGCGCTTCATGCATGGCATTCAGGACATCGGGATGCTGACCCATTCCGAGATAATCATTCGAGCACCACACCGTGACATCGCGCGGGCCGTTGCCGTGGTTCTGAGCGGTGGGGAAGGCTCCCATGCGCCTTTCGATGTCGGCGAAGACACGGTAGTTGCCTTCTTCCTTCAGCGCGTCGAGCTGTTCCTTGAAGTGTTCCTCATAGTTCATCTTCAGATCCTCCCATACTTTGTTGTCTTATTGGTCGCGATAGGAACAGCGGGCTGATCCTTTCGCTGGGCCCATGCCCATAGCGCAGTGTCTGGAACTGGCAGTACCAGCGCCCAGTGTTCGAGAACGGCGAGTGTCGCAAGCGCAGCCAGCAACAGATAACCGGTCGATTCGAAGGACCCGATCGGAAGGGTTGCGGCCTGGTAAACGAGCGCCAATGCAATGATGGTCGCGATGGCGATCAAAACGGGAAAGAGCGGTGCAATCCGCTTCTTGCCGAAATAGCTCGACAGATAGGCCAGATGTCTTGGCAGCAGCTCATCTGAGATGTTTGGAGCGCCAAAGAACACGACCATTTTCGAGTTCAGCCGCATAACCCATAGAAGCACGAAGGTGAGTGCGGCGAAGCTGTTTGCCGCGCCAACGCTCAACGCGAGGATAATGATGGCGTGACCGGCAATTGCGAGCTCATGATGAATGACGGTCTGCGTCGATGCGAAGAAACGCCGCCACGGTTTAAGGTCTGGCGGGCAGGGTGTCCGGCGAGGGCCGGAAACATACCCGAACAGGAACATGATTTCGTGCCAGGCCCAGAGCGCGATGCCGATGGCAAACCCGGCATAGGCCCCTGAAACCGAGGTGACGTCCCGCACCGCGACCACGCTGGCGGTGGCTGCGAGCACGGAAAGTGTGGCGACCGCTGCCACCCATTTGTGAGTGGAGCGGTTTCTCTGGACCAACCAAAGGAGCGCGCCCGTGCTCGACCACCAGATCAGCACGGCCGCGACCAGAGGAATCGCCACGCTGCTCATTACCAGACCGGTTCCAGACGCGTGTTGACCGGAAGGCTGTTCTTGCGTGTGCCCACAAAGTAGAGGCGTGCGAACAGGGTCGCGCAGGATAGGGCGAGCCCACCCCGGCGAATTCGTCCTAGAAGTCCGCCTTTGGAGCGTGATGCTTCCATCTTGTCAGCGGTGACACGAAGCTTGTCGAGAAGCATACGGAATTTCGGATTTTCCAGATCCAGTTCGACAGGGAAGACCTGACGAGAGATTTCCGTCGTCAGGCGGAACACGTCAAAATCATACTTCGTCGGGTCCAGTTTCATGGCGGCATGAAAGGCTGGCCGCCTGTGATCGCGAACATACATGGTTGCGAAAACAGCGACGAGGAAGAAGCGTATCCAGAGTCGGTTCATGCCCGTCAGCAGCCTTGGATTGGCGCGCAACAACAGGGCAAACGCCTCGCCATGCCGGAACTCGTCATTGCACCACTCTTCAAACCATTTGAAGATCGGGTGGAACCGCAACTCGGGATGTTTTTCGAGCTGCCGGAAGATCGTGATGTACCGCGCATATCCAATCTTCTCTGACAGGTAGACGCTGTAGAAGATGAATTTCGGTTTGAAGAAGGTGTACTTCTTGGTGCGCGTCAGAAAGCCCAGATCGACGCCGATACCGAAGTCACGCAGGACGTGGTTGATGAAGCCGGCATGGCGAGCTTCATCGCGGCTCATCAGCTTGAAGAGTGCCCGCATGTCAGGGTTTTCGGCCTTTCTGGCGATCTCCCGGTAGAGGACGCAGCCTGAGAATTCAGACGTCAGCGAGCTGACAAGGAAGTCCACGAACTCAGTGCGTAGTTCCGGGTCTAGCGTGTCCAGAATATCGTCGAACTCGTCGGTTCGCTTGAAGTGACCTTTATTGGGGTCGCTTTCCATTTCGGCAATCAGGGCGTCCCATTCCTTCCGCACAGGTGAGACGTCCATCCGGTCCATCTCGTCGAAGTCGGTTGTGTAGAAGCGCGGGCTGAGCAGAGTCTCTTCGAGTGCGAGTTCGTTGGTATCGAATTCTTTCGCGCCGTCGCCGAGGGCTTCTTCTGCGGTGATTGGCTCGTGGGTCATTTCAGCATCTCCGTTGAAAAGCTGACTTCGTAGAGTTCTGTCAATTCGAAGAACTGGCGGATTTTCATCCAGGTCTTGATCAGCGGACCGGCCCGACGAAGGGTCGCGTCGCGTTGAACAACGATCTTTTCGCCGAATGGGATTTTGATGGCTGACCCATGCACTGTGATCCGGTCCCCGAGATTGGGTTGGACCCCATCGGCCAGTTCCACATGAGCCTCGAGAGACTCCCATGTGTGTTCAACTGTCACCGTGCAGGGGAGGTTTAAAACTCGATTGGATGTCATCCGTCTGCGCCTCCGTTGTGTGCGTCGAAGAGTTGGGCGAAGTCGCCAGCATTCGTTGATCCGAATGCGTTCAGTGTGATCGACTTGTTCGTCGATGGATCATGCAATACGAACTGCCCTTTGGAAGTACGTGTTAGTTCGTATGCGGGCTCGGGTCCGACACCCGCTTTGCGCCGGTCCAGAGCGAGCGCACGAAGCGCCGTGCGAACGAAGCCGCCGGCACCCGGCGCATACTCGAATACCTGTTCTCCCGAGACCGGATCGTAAGCACCTACGCCGCCATCTGGCTCATCCCTGAAATTGAGTGCGAGACGTTCTGTTTGTGTGCCAGTTGACACAGTCAGGTTCCCGAAGCCGGTTAGCTTCGAAATGGTCGTAACGGCAAGCACCGAGGCAATCAGCAGCGCGGCCGCGACGAGCAGTGGTAGGGGCGTCTTTATCTGATCGTGATGCTCATCCATCGCCATGTCCTCAGGCTGGTTCAGCAGCGGCAGGTGGCGCTGTTGTTTTCTTGTCAGAAGCTGAGTTGCCAAGCTCGATGCGGACCTTGTCAGGTGCTCTGTCACGAGCCGCCCGCGCAAGGATCTGGGCGACGCTCTCGACCTCTGTCAGTCCGCGAAGCATTGGCTGTGCGTTGCTGAACTGAAAGGGGCGGGCAAACGGCCACAGGTGTAGGAATGGTGTGCGTCCCGGACCTTCCAGTTGAAGGGCGATATCACCGACCCTCGCGCTACGCCGTTTGAGTTGAGCCGACACCATTTTCGCAAAGGGTGCGTTTACATACTTGCGAACAGCCACGCCGTAGCGCAGCACCACCCGTTCATTGGTGATCGTGAACAGTGCTGCCCGGCTCATTGCATAAGCGATAAGCATCAGCAGGCCGATCGCGCCGACAAATGTGACGGCGGAGATCACAACGACACCTGTCATCGCTTCGGTGGGAGCCCCGGCGCTTGCCTTTGCTGAGACACGCCAGAAGGTCATGCCAGCAAAGTAGAGAATGATCCATCGAAGCCGAAAGGCTCCCATGGCCAATGCAAGTGGATCCGGGCGGCCTTGCCAGACTATTGTCTCGCCCTCTGGCAAGGCTTCCGGTAATCCCGGAACCGGCTCGTCTGGGCCGTCTTCCTCGTCGTGGAAAAACGTCATAGCATTGGCTCCAGGCGGTCAGGTGTGGCGTAGAGTTTGCCGCCGCCGAAGTATCCGGAGATGCGGTCCTCCTCTCGCCGTGTCACGGAATCGGGCATCCGAGTGCCGGGGGCCTTGACGAATTGGGCTGCCGTCACCGCTTCCACTTCGACGCGTGGCTTGCGACCGCCTACGATCTTGGTGAAAGGAACTGGCACCAGAACTCTACGGGTCCCGATCTCTGCGCTCGACTCTACTTCCAGGTAACGGATGATCGCTTCCGATCGGTCCACCCAGAGGTCGACGACCGTGCCTGCCGTCTCGCCGTCCGTTCCGATCACGTTCAGGCCGCGAGGGTCGCGATCGCTTTTGGCGACGTCGTACCCGGGACTGTTACGGTACGGCGCGATACGTGGAGCACCGTCAATGGTAAGATCGGGGACATCGGCGCGTTCTGCGTAGGAAGCTGGGCCGACCCCGTCTTCCATAGGGTTACCGGTTGGTTCGTAGGGTGCGCCCGGCCAGACAGCTGTACGTTTCAGGGCCAGTGACCGCGAGTCACGCGGACCATGAGACATTTCCCAGTTGCCACGACCATGCGGCAAGCGGAACGTCTTCTTGCTAGGCATCCAGAAGTTGCCTGACGGTTCCTGCTTACCGCTTGTGTCGGCTTCAAGGGGATAGCCTTCGCGCCGGTCTTCCTTTCGCAGGTAGAAGATCAACCCGAAAAAGAAGAGCGTGAAAAGCCACAGACAAACATCGACAAGGTCGATACCGCTTACAAATTCGCCGCCGAAGATCATGTCCTCGTCTCCTCTATCTGGCCTTCATCCCGGGAAGGCCGCCAAACCAAATCTATCCGTCGCTGCTTCAGGCTCCTGTGGGGTATGCCGCGCGATGGGCCCGAGAACCGCGAGCGCCGCGAACAGGAGTAGAATTTCAATGTGGTAGACCACGCTGTAGCCGACGGCCTCGCGAGCGAAGCCTTCGCCGAGCCAACCCTGCGCAGCAATGGCATCGACGCTGTCGCGCAGCGCTCCGCCGAGCGCGATGGCGACGCCGGCAGCAGTCGCCTGAACCGCGCCCCACGCGCCCAGTGCGATCCCGCTGTCGCGCGACTTAGCCAGCGCCATAGCTGATGTCAGCATGCACACTGAGAACAGGCCACCGCCCAAACCGATCAGGAACGCCCCCGTCTGAAAAACCGCTGCTGAGCCAAGCGGGTCGGCGAAAACGATGATCGAGAAGGCCGCGATACCGATCAGTAGTCCAAGCGATGCAAGCCTGTGCGGTTCTGCTCCCTGACCCAGCCGGCGTGCCGCGAATGCAAAACCAATAAGTGTTCCGGCCGCAAAGATAGCAGTCAGCCGCGTCGTCTCACTCACCGTCATTGCAAGAATTTCGGCACCGTAAGGCTCCAGCAGAACGTCCTGCATGCCAAATGCAGCCGTACCGAGCGCAACCACCACAAGCAGCCGCTTGGCG
>JANQQC010000046.1 GCA_028285145.1 Hyphomonadaceae bacterium | reverse complement strand
CGGGCGACCATGCCCGGCCCGCCAGGCCGCCACATCCTCCCCGACAAGCCATGGTCGACCGCAAGCCCCATGGGAGAGGATGCGCTAAGCATAGCTGTGCCACACAGGAGGGGGATAAGTTTCTGCGAACTGCAATGGCGGCGAGAGAAAAGACGGGGATAGCGCGCGCGATGTCACGGCATCACGTCATGCGGACGATTCAGATGCTTAGTAGTCGTTACGTTGGCCGTTCAGCGGAATCATTTTCCGGTCTACCCGGTTGAGCCAAGACGATAAGATTGCCGTCGGGGTCGTTCAACCGGACAAGACTGGTGGATGCGGCAGGTTCAACATTGCCGGGCGTGAGCCCTGCTGCCTTTAAACGCGCGTGCGACGCGCTGATATCTGCAACAAGGAGTGTAAGGGTTGAATGTCCCGCATTGGAGGGGTTTTCGAACAGCTGAAGCCCACCCGAGCCATGATGCCATTCGTCCAGCCCATCCATGGGCGTATCATCTGCAGGCCGATCAAAGAGCATTTGATACCAGGCACGACTGACGCCGATATTGGTACACGCCACTTGACCGAGAACCGCGACCGGGTCTTTGACATTGAGGGATTGATCTGCGTTTGGTTGACCTCTCTCAGACCAACGTCCCGTTTGCGGATCAAAGGGTATCGACATGTGCTCATGCACCAGTTCCCAGCTCTGTTCCCTTAATCGGTAGCAGGACGTATGACGCACCCACATATCAGTATAGCCGACACCTTTGAGGCGTCCCGAGTAGCGATTTAGACTGAACGCGAACGCAGTATCGCCATCGGCTGAGACATTCAGCTTCTCGACCTCAAGGCCGACGGGTCCTTCGAAGCCGCCGAACCAGGACGTTTCGCGTTGCCGTACGCTCGGCAGACCGACGTATTCTATCGGTTCGATCACGTCGAAGAGAACAACATTTTCGGCGACGGTAGCTAGGACTGCATCCGCTTGTTTGTTGCGGATTGCCTCATAACGATCCTCGATTAGCTTTCGGACCGTTTCAGCGGGGCGAAGATCTTCATTGGTCCAGCGGGTTTGTCCGGTTTGAGGATCACCAAAGAATACTTCGACGCGGTAGAGAAGCCCGTCTCGAAAGGTGAAACGCTCGGTGTTCGTAAATGTCTCGCCGGTTTTGGATTTAAGTTCGTAGAGAAGGAAGGCGACGTCATCTTCCACCATGATCTGCTTGAATTCATAGCCGTCCATAACATCGCCACCTGGCCAGCAACGCGTCATGAAGGCGTCCTCGTCGATGGCGTCGTCATAGGGACTGTTGAAGGTGTAGTCGTGATGCAGAAGCGAGCGATAGACTTCGGCATCGCGGTTGAAAAAGGCATCGAACACAGCACGGACTTTGTCATCAGTGCTTGCTTCATTGGACATTAAAGACCTCGACCGATTGCAAAACAAGATCAGTTTGCGATATCAGAACTGATCTTGTTTTGCAATCGGAATCAGATACCCAGAGACAATGCGCCCGAAGAACCGATCCGGATGTCCTATCAACCTCGCAGTGGAAGTCCTTGGCGATCGATGGTCCGTGGTGATTCTGCGGGACATCATGTTCGGTAATAAGCGCCATTTCCGAGAACTTCTGGCAGATTCTATGGAGGGCATCGCATCGAATATTCTGCACTCGCGTCTCAAGCGTCTGGTCGAATCGGGCCTTCTCGAAAGGTCCAGTGATCCGGATCACAAACAAAAAACGATCTACTCGCTCACGGAAAAAGCCATTCAGCTGGTGCCCGTCCTATCGGCTCTTGGAGCTTGGGGGCGGCGCCATCTTCCAGCCACTGAAGAGCTTTCTGTCCGTGCTGAACTCATGGAGGCTGGCGGGCCCATGCTATGGGACGATATGATGAACGAACTCCGGCAGATTCACCTTAGTGGGCTCGATCCGTCAGAACGTGGCCCGGACTCCGCTTTTGCTCAGTTGAACGATGCCTATGAGAAAGTGGTTGTAACAAGAGCGAAAGCTAGGTGACACGACAGTCGTCCGAAGAGTGATTAAGGCGGTATCTGGATCGTTGGTAGACTGATCAAATCACCGCGAAACGGGCTTGTGGTACAGGGCGTCCAGTATTGACTCAAACCTATTTATACAATTAATTGCGCAATCAATTGTATAAATAGGTTTGACGTTTGACCTTTGTCGATTCAGATCCGTGGCGGGAAGCTTTCGTTGCCAATCTGCTTGACCGGCTTGCCGGGCAGATTGTTGAGCAGGGCGATGATCTTCTGGGCGACGCAGGCCTCATCTTTCCATCGCGGGCGGTCTCATCTGTCCTGCTGATTGGGCAACGCGGAACAATTTCGACAGCGGATATCGCGAAGACGCTCGATCAACCTCACCAGCTCGTCAGTCAACGGATCGATCTTCTCATCAAGTTCGGGGTCGTTGAGCGGACAGATGACCCGGGAGATGGACGGCGAAAGCTGCTCAAGCTGACGAGGAGAGGGCGGGATCAATACCGCCGGCTTCAGCCCTGCCTTTCCGAGGCGACGCAGGCCTTTGTGGAGTTGTTTGCTGAAATCGAGTGCGATCTTTCAGCAATTGCCATGCGGGCCATGTCCGCCCTCGATCGCCGTTCGATCCTCGACCGGGTGAACGATATGAAACAGGCCAGCGGACAGCAGAACGACAAAGAGGAAAGCGCGAGCCTCTCATGAGAGCGACCCTTGTCCGAGCCGCGTCAGTTATCTGTGCGCTCGCTTTCGCAGCATGTCAGGCGTCACAACCACCTCCGCCGTCGGCACCATCCGCTCTCTTTGCAAGCCAGTGGAATGGCGGTTTGGATCCGGCGGAACCTGACTTTCATGTCCAGGCCATCGATGCGAACACCCTTGCAATGCGGCAGTCGCTGCGAACCACGTTCGAGGCACCGTTTCTCTATCTCATCTTTGGGAAAGACAGGGCCTTGCTGATCGACACTGGCGTGGAGGGTGTGGACCTCCGAGGCGAGGTCGATCGGCAGATTGAAGCGTGGCTTCAGGCAAATGGGCGCGAGCACATCATGCTGACGGTTATGCATTCACATGGCCACGCAGACCATATCGGTGGCGACAGTGGCTTCGAAGATCGACCGTATACGGAGATCGTCGGTCACACCCCGGAACAGGTTGCGGCCTTCTTTGAGCTGGATGAGTGGCCGGCGGGGTCAGCGCATTATGAGCTTGGCGAGCGCACGGTTGAGCTTTTCCCGACGCCGGGTCACCATCCCTCGCACGTCATGGTGTTCGACCCGGCGACCCGGATCCTGTTCTCGGGCGACACCGTTTATCCGGGCAGGCTCTACTTCCAGTGCGGCAAACTCCCGGAGTTTCGCGAGACCATGGACAAGGTCGCCGAATTTGCTGTGGCGAACGACGTTCAATGGCTGCTTGGTGGACATGTCGAGATGAAGAGCCTGCCGGGCGAGACCTTCAGGCCACAAAACCCGTCCAGGACGGGCGAGCATGTGCTTGAACTGCCAGCGTCCATCATCGGCGAGATCCAAGATGCGCTGGACGGCATGGCGGAGCGCCCTGTAGTTTCCACTTTTGACGAATTCGTCCTTTTCCCACACCCCGCCGACCCTCGGGGAAAACAACCGCCGAACTGGTGTCTCGCGGAGGAATGAGGGGTGCGACGAGGCGTGCGGTGAAACGACTTGAGCGGCATGTGCGATCTCGTCCGCATACGCATTAGAGCTGGATTTCCTCGTCTATTCCAATGGCGTCTAGAAAGTACCGGTCGTGGCTGGTGACGATGAGAGCACCGTCATAGGCGGTCAGCGCACGCTCCAGCGTTTCAATGCTGTCCAGGTCCATATGGTTGGTCGGTTCATCGAGGATGAGCAGTTGCGGCGGTTCGGCTGACATCAGCGTCGCGGCAAGCGAAGCACGCAATCGTTCTCCGCCAGACAAGTGCCCAATGGGGCATTCGGCGGCGAGATTGCGAAAGCCGAACCGTGCCAGTGCGGCTCTTGCTTCATTCGGCCTCTGCTCAGGATTGCATGACTGAAAGTAATCGAGGAGCCGCGCGTCTGGGTCGAGATCGAGCAGATCCTGCCGGAGGTAGGCATGGCGATCAACGCCGATTCGAACCGAGCCGCGCTCGATTGGTATAAGCCCGGAGATCGCCTTCAACAGCGTGCTCTTTCCCGCCCCGTTCGATCCCGAAACAGCGAGCCTCACCGGGCCGACGAGCTGTAAACAGACGTCCTGCAGCACCGGGGCTCTGGTATTTTCGTAGCGAACCGTCAGCCCCTCCACATCAAGGACACGCTTCTTTGCCGGCAGCCCGGAGGAGGGGATGTCGAAGGTGATCGACCGCTGGATTGCGACGTCGTCGCGCGCGGCCTCGACATCCGATTTCGCGGTCATGATCTCGCGCTCTGCGAGCCTTTGGGTCCGGCCGGCGGTTGCCTGCGCCCTGCGCTTCATGCCGTCGACAACCATTTTCGGAAGTGAGCCGGCTTTGGATCGCTTGCCTTGCCGGCTGCGACGGGCGTCTCGTTCCTTGCGCTCCTGAGCGTCCCGGCGCGCGGTCTTCAGCTGTTTCTCGGCATCGGAAAGCCGCCGCTCGGCCGCCTGCAACTCCGTTGATTTTGCATCCCGGTAAAAAGCGTATGGCCCGCCATAGGATTTTAGTCCAAGCGTGCTGAGCTCCAGGATCCGGTCGACTTTGGATAACAGCGTCCGATCATGGCTCACAACCAGCAGCGCTGTTTTCCATGTCGCAACGAGTTCATAGAGGTGGTCGAGGCCGGCGGCGTCCAGATCATTCGTTGGTTCATCGAGGATGAGCAGATCCGGCTGTTCAAGCGTTGCCCGCGCCAGCCGCACCCGCATGGCCTGCCCACCGCTCAGTGTTGAAAGGGGATCGCTCCACTTGCGCTCGGGGACTGCGAGATCGTCCAGGACTCGACGGGCGAGATCCTCAATGTCCCAGTCATTCCCAATCAGGGCATAGTTGGCCTCATCGCCATCGCCGGCCTCTAGGCGGCGGAGGGCGGCGAGTTTTCCGTCAATGCCGAGCGCGCGTGCAATGCTCGTCGCGGGGCTGGCAAGCTGTGGCAGGTAAAGCAGCTTTTCAGGGCGGCTCATATGGCTCCGGCTTGGGGACAGTTCCCCAACCAGCAGCTTTATCAGCGTGCTCTTTCCAGCCCCATTCTCTCCCAGCAGACCGACGCGCTCGTGCCCGAGTGAGAAGGACAGGTTTTCAAAGAGAAGGGTATCAGGCGACCAACCGAAAGACAGTTGATCCACAACCAGAACGGACATGGGACAGGCTCCATCAATTCACCGGGAAACGGGCTTACTTGACGGGTGTGTTGTCCATGTCGGTCTCCTTTGCCTTCGGGGATGAACCTACCATCGGCCTTCCGGCGATGTAAATGCGCCGGCCTTGTTTCCGGCTCAGGCCTTGAGCGTTCCGGACACGGCGGCGCGCACGAGCGCATCTGTTTCGATCCACGGATAGGCGCTGATCGTGATCAGATTGTGCGAGATGCCATTGAGCGTGCACAGGAGGAGCTGCGTTTTCAGGGCGATCTCGCCTGCGCTCGCCTCAGAACCGAGCGCGCTGGTGAGGCTGTCCTGAAACACGTTGAACCGCTCGACCACCTTGTCGTCATCGACAAAGACACTGACATCGGTCTGGGACACATCGCTGGACATGAAGACCAGGAAGTAGCGCTCGCGTTGGTCCAGCCAGAAGTGGACATATCCAAGTGCAACGGCCTGCAGGCGCACCGCGGGATCGCTTTCCTTCGCTGCGATGTGGTCGAGTTGATCGAATAGCTCGCCGAACACTTCCGCCCAGATGTGGCGCAGGATGTCGATCTTGCGGTCGAAATACCGGTACAGCGTCATGACGGTGCACCCCACCTCCCGGGCGAGGCGGCGCATCGACACCGCGTCATAGCCGTCTTCCTGAAACAGCCGCAGCGCGCAGTCCGCGATCTGGTGGCGCATGTCTGCCAGTTCGTCATCCGACAGCGCAGGTCGGCCCCGGGAACGGACGGTTTGAGATTTGGTCTTCGACATCGTTTCGACCCTACGGGACTGCGCCCGCTTGACTAGCCAGTAGATTAAAATATAACGCGTTCTAATTTAATAAATTGAGAGATCAAGATGTACCGATTGGCGGGACTTCTAGTTTTAACCTTCACGGTGTTTCCGGGCCTCGCCGGTGCTGATGAGGTGTCGGAGATAGAGGGGCCGTGGCGCACGGTGATGCACGGGGCAGAGGTGGAGATTACCGACTGCGGGGACGGATCCCCTTGCGGTTTTCTCCTGTCGGTCAGTCCCGAGATCACCGAGGGGCGAACCCGTGATGAAAACAATCGCGACCCGGAGCTGCGCCACCGGTCGCTGGACGGGCTGCCCATTCTCTGGGGGTACGCACGAGAGGGGAGCGGCTGGAGACAGGGCCGTCTCTACAATCCGGAGACCGGGCAGACTTTCCGGTCCTCACTCAATCTAATTTCGAACGACCGGCTTCGCGTGAAGGGGTGCCTTGGACCGTTCTGCCGCCAGCAGACCTGGACCCGATTGACCGCCACGCAAACCGCACATTTGAAGGACGAATAAGATGACTGAGTTCAACAGACCTACGCTGAATTTCCTGCGTGTTCTTTTTGTCGTTTCAGCGATCTGGAATCTGGCCGGGGCCGTTCCGGGGCTGATGGATACGGCTGGCATGTTCGAGCGGGAGTTCGGCCGCGAACTGACCGATCCGGTCATGGTGGCGGTTTATCGCGGAGCCTGGGGAACGGCCTTTCTTTATGGCTTCGGGTTTCTGCTCGTCGCGATCAATCCCGTGCGCCATACCGGCATCGTTCTGATGGGCGGGACCGGCAAGGCGCTGTTCGCACTGAACCTGCTCTTCATGTACCTCAATGGCTGGACGTCATCCTTTGCCGTTGTGGTGATTGTCGGCGACATCGTCTTTCTTGCCTTGTTCGTCGTTTACTTCGTCATGCTGAAGCGGCATGGACACAGGATCCTGTGAGCGCGAGGTGCCTCACCGTTCCAACTCGCCGAAGAAGCCGATTATCTTAACAATCTTTCCGGCATCATTCACTTCCGTGACGTCGAAGCCCGACATCAGCAGCTTATCATCCTTGTGAATGGCCCAGTGATATCGGCAGAAATTGTTCTGGAAGCCGATCTCGCTTGCGCGCGCGTACACCGCCCCCGGGATTCGGTCCTGCGTGGATTTGACCATGCTCAGGAATGCGTCGCGCCCGATGATGTTGTGATTGGGATCCACGAAATGGACATTGTGTTCTAATGCAGCTTCAACCAGTGCAGCTTTCTCAGTCTCATTGGTTGTGTTCCACACGGTGAACATCTTATCGAAGTTCTCCTCATAGGGTGCCATCATGAGTTCCTTCCACTTTCGTTTTATAAACCGACCGTCGGTCTGTATTGCGAGGAACTGGCCGGTTTGTAAAGAAGAATAATGGCGACACAGAAACAGCGCTCTGACTCAACCAGAGCCCAGCTTTTGAAAACTTTCCGGGCCTCGTTTCTGAAACGCGGGTTCGATGCCACGACGACTCAGCAGGTGCTTGCCGAAACCGGCCTGAGCAAAGGAGCGATGTATCATCACTTCCGGAGCAAGGCGGACATCATTGAAGCGCTCTATGAAGAGGAATCGCGCGAGGCCATCGAACGCGCCTTGAAAACGGTCGATGATGATGGAACGCCGCTTAGCCAGTTGCGGGATGTGTACATCGCCTGGATGCGGGAAGTTCGCAGGCCGAGCGTCTCGAAAATGCTCTTCGAAATCGGGCCTTCCGCGCTCGGCTCCCGGAAGGCGAAAGAGATCGAAGACAGGATCAGCCTGAAGCATATCGAGGCGTTTCTGAAGGCGGCTGCGACTGCCGGGGAGATCGAGCTTCAGGACATCAAACTGACAGCGGCCTTGCTGAACGCGCTTGTCGGCGAAGCCGCCCTTCACCGTCTGCGCACCGGAAAGGACTCGACGGCTGTCTTAAAGGTTACGCTAGATGCTCTGCTCGACTCTTTGCGGGCAGGGGCGGATTGATATCCATGACGCCGTTGCACCTGTCGGCAGCTCTTTCATCTGCGCAACGACGAACGCCTAAGGGGTAATCGGATTCTGTACCCGGTAGGTCGAGCTGACAAAGCCGGACGGGAAGCTCTTTGTCTCCAGATGCTCCAATTGGACGTCTTGCGGCAGCGTCCCGAAGAGCGGCCGGCCTGATCCGATCAGGATCGGAATGCGGGTGAGCGTCAGCGTTTCGATCAGGCCCTCGCGCAGGAAGGACTGGATGACCTGCCCGCCATCCACATAGGCGCGGGACCAGCGTGTCGTCGATAGGCGTTCCATCAGATCGACCGGGGTTTCGCGGCTGATCTCGACATGCCCGTCCAAACGGTCCGGGAGGTCGGCCTCGCTCATTGTCTGGCTCAGCACGATGACCGGTTTGGCATAGGGCCATGGATCAAACTGCCTGACGGTCTCGAATGTGCCGCGCCCCATGACGAGGCCATCGACCGATGCCATGAAGGCGTCATAGCCGTGATCTTCGGCACCGGTGTCCTGATGTTCGAGCCAGTCAATCGTGCCATCCGGCCGGGCGATGAAGCCGTCCAGACTGGTCGCAATGAAGACATGCCCGGTTACCATGACCGGCTTGCTATCAGCTCGCGTCGAGCTTCCCAAGCACAAGGTCGGCGGTTTCCTGTGGACTGACATCCATGAAGCCATAGCCCCAGTCCGGCAGCTCGACGATCTCGCCATTCTTCATGAGGGGTTCGGCGCGGCGGGTGCATTCGGTCAGGTCGTCGGACGGGTTCAGGAGGGTGATGCGGTGGGGCAGCTCGCCAAGGGCGCGCTCGAAGGGTTCGCCCCATGCAAAGGCGGCGACGTGGCCCCATTCATAGGCTTCGCCGCCCATCATGTTCATGAAGAGCGAGCGATCCAGCATTTCCAGCGTCTGGCCGGGGCCGCGGCGTTCATAGATGCGGTCCCAGCTGATCTTGATCCGCGAGGCTTCGGCATCCAGCGGAATGGGCGTGAACATGTCCTTGAACATTTCCCGCTCTTCATCGGTCAGGATCGCAGCCGACACCATGACGATGGCGTGGACCCGGTCCGGCTGCTGGACCGCCATTTCGGCGGCGACTTTCGCACCGGTGTGATTGCCGAACAGATCGACCTTTTCCAGCCCGAGCGCATCGGCGACCTCCCACATGGACCGTGCATACATCGGGATGGTCGCGTCGCTTTCCTGAGGCGGCGCGTCCGACATGCCATAGCCCGGATAATCCGGCGCATAGACCGCCCGGTCGTGGCCGGCCGCTTTCATGAAGGTCTCGAATTCAAGGCCGCATTTCGGGCTTTGATGCAGGCACATCAGGGGCGGCTTGTCGCCCGTACCCTGATCGACGGCGAAGCGCAGGTGGATCTGGCCGTACGCGCCATTGACGTAGAGCTTGCGGACCTCGCTCATCGCTCAAGCCTCCTCGGCGGCAACCGCGACCACGGCCTTGCCGATGTTCTGGCCATCCATCAGCCGCTCGAACAAGGTCGGGGCATTCTCCAGCCCTTCGGCGCGATCCTCGGCGAAGTTCAGCTTGCCGGCGGCGATCCATGGCGCGGCTTCGGCGACATACTCGCTCCAGCGGTCGTAGAAGTCGTAGACCACAAGCCCGGACAGCTGGGCGCGCTTGCCGATGATAAGGCCGGCGTTCAGCGGATGCTGGCTCTGGCTCTCTGTATGGTAGGCATCCACCAGCCCGCAGAGAACGCCGCGCGCATAGATCTGCGCATGCGTCAGCGCGAGCATAGCCATGTCGGCCGAGACGTTTTCGAAGAAGACTGTGAGTCCATCCGGGAGTGCCTGCCCGAGTGCGTCCTGCCAGCCATGGGCCTTATAATCGATGCAGGCATCAAACCCATAAGTGTTCTCGACGAGCGCGCATTTCTCAGGCCCGCCCGCAATCCCGACGACGTGCGAGGCACCCTTGATGCGGGCGATCTGTCCAACGGTTCCGCCGACCGGCCCAGCGGCGGCGTCGACCAGTACGATGTCGCCTTCGCCGGCCTTGGCGAGCTGTGTGATGCCGGCCCATGCGGTGAGGCCCGGCATGCCGAGGACGCCAGCATGGGCTGAGAGTGGGGCGACGTTCGCATCGATCTTGCGGCAGTGCTCGCCCGCAATGGCGCAGGTCTCTTCCCAGCCGCCTTCCATGGACTGGATCCAATCGCCAGCTGTAAGGCCATCCGCCTGGCTTTCGATCACCTGAGCGACGACCGCGCCCGGGATCGCGCCGACCATCGGTTCTGGCGGGGCTTCGCCCATATGCCGCCCGCGCAGGCGGGAGCCGACATAAGGATCAAGCGACAGGTAGACGGTGCGCGCCAACACTCCGCCTTCGGGGCAGGGCGGGGTGTCAGTCTCAATGAGATCGAAGTCGTCTGCCCGGGGCTTGTGGTCGATGGCCTGCTTCAGGACGACGCGTTTCATCAGCCTTCAACCATCTCGATCAATGCGCCATCGAGATCACGCATCGTTCCGACACGCTTACCTTTATAGACAGGCCCGTCGCGCACGACGGGTTCGGAAATCCATGGGCCGGGCAGGCTGTCAAAGTCAGGATGCCAGAGCGTGCCGATGGCGCAGCCGGGTGGTAGCATGCCGTCATGCTGCGGGCGGATAATGGCGGCGTCAGGATACTGATCAAGTTCCAGGAACACGTCGCGGCCGTGGATCATCGTCGAGATGACATGCAGTTCGTCTTCCGGCGTGCCGTAGGCCTTGGCCAGCATGGTGTAGACGATTTCCATTTCGTCCCGTCCGATCTCGACCCCGGCATGTTTCACCATCCAGTCGAGAGAGGCCTTCATGTCGCTGCAGCCGAGGACCAGAATGAAGAGCCGGTCGATGGGGGCTGTGGCGCGTGGCAGATCGAAAGCGGGAAGATCATCGCGGATCTGGGTAAGATAGACGATCTCTTCGTCCGGGCCTTTCACCTGCATCGGGTAGATGGCGTCCAGACCTTCAATCTCGCGCGGCGGGCCGATGATTTCGAACGGGCTGTCTTCCATGCGGGCATTTGCGGCGAGCACGTCCTGCACGCAGATCTCGATCGCGTTCCAGCCATAAGAGCGCAGCGCCTTGAAGCCTTCCACGGGCGGCTGCTCGATCAGACGGAGATAAATCTCTGTGCCGGACGCCGGGGACATGATGGCGTAGGGCTGGCCCGCGCTGGCCGGCGTGCCCCAGCTGGCGGCAAGATCTCCCGGGACGGTCCCGGTCTCCGTGACCGAATAGTCGAAGTATTTGGAGTAGTTTTCGACGGAGCGGTCGAGATCGGCGACAGTGAGTGTCGCAGCGCGCAGGAGTTTCATGAGGCTCAGCCCTTTACGTTTCGCCCTTGACCGGGCGGGTCTCTGGAAATGATATATCTTTTCACGCGCCACTCCAGACTGAAAGGGCCAAAATGGCCGCATACATGATTGTCTTCGCGAAAATCCACGATCGGGATCGGTTCATAAAGGAGTATGGCATGCCCACCGCGCAACTGATCGGCCAGTTCGGCGGAGAATATGTCGTTCGCGCACCCGGTGTCACGACGCTCGAGGGCGGCCTGTTCGACGGAACAAGCGCTGTGATTTCGAAATGGCCGGACCGGGCGGCGCTGGATGCCTTCTACACGTCTCCAGAGTACGCGCCTTTGAAGGCTGCGCGTGAAGCCATCTCAGAGGTCAACATCATGGTCGTGGAGGACCCGTCATGATCCGTATCTTGATCGCCGGGGCTCTGCTTGCGGGCTGCGCGGCTGTGCCTTCCGCCGAGACGCCGGCGACTGTTTCCGGGCCGCCTGCCCTTGAGGCGGCCTCGGAAATGGCTGCGAGTTTCGAGGCGGAGCCGGCCCTCTCAGGCGCTGAAATTATCGCTCGGGCCCATGCTGCGGCTGGTGGAGACACGTGGGTGCGGCCGGGCCGGCTGAAGCTGACCGGCTACAACATCATCTATCGCCCGGAGGGCACGGTGATGTGGGATCGCTATGCGATGTGGCGTGTGTTTGGCGATGAGAAGCGCGATGCACATGCCGCCAATGGCAAGGTGCGTATCGAAGCCTGGACCAAGGACAATCTCGCCATGCTGATCGCTTTTGATGGCGAGACGACATCCAATCAGGACGGACCGATGGAAGACCAGTCAGCAAACGCCATGTGGTCGAACAATTTCGGTTTCGGTGCGATCCGGAACGCGCTGGATGAAGGCTGGACGCAGACCCGAAAGCAGGATCGGCTGATCGATGGCGCGCCAGCTTACATGGTGGCGCTGACGGATCCATCCGGCGGGGAAACCCTGTTTGGTATTCGCCAGAGCGATGCGGCCATTCTTTATGTAGGCTTTGATACGCCGCGCGGCTGGCATGAGCGGCGCTATTCCCACTTCTACACCAAACCGGGGATTGATTGGGTACAGCCCGGCCGCGTCCGTCTTTTCTATGACGGTGTGAAGTCCAATGAAGCGATCTGGACCGATTTCGACTTGTCCGGCGATTTCGATGACACGATCTTCTTCGTGACAGCGCCGCCACCAGAGCCGACGTTCTGAGCAGCCTGGAGCTTAGCGATCAATCAGCATTGTCGTGTGGTTCGACCTTGGCGACCGCCACGACGTAGTTCTTGCCGTAGGTTTTCGCGCACTTGGGACAGGTCGTGTAGAAGAAATATGTCTCGTCGACGTCGAGCCCTTCTGCTTCCAGTTCCTCTTCGAACGCCTCACCCCATTTCGGCGTGTCCCTGTACTTTCCCTCAAATACTCGGGTCCGGAAGTCGCCGCTTAGCCGGACCATCTTTTCACCGGGCACGTCCTTGGGAACGGCGAAGAGATGTTCCGCCGACCAGGGTGACAGGTCGCGGCTCAGCACCAGGGACTGGGGTTCATCGACAGCGTCCGCCTTTTCCATCGCTTCGAACGTATGGGTCATCACCGAGCCGATGTTCAGCGGAACATGCATCAGGCTTTTCGTCTTGGCTTTCACAAACCGCTTATTCTCGAAGTGCAGTGTCTGACCGTCCCAGTCTTCTGCATTGAAGCGCGGGCAGCATTCTGTCGGATTGTCACTGGTGCCGTAGACCGGTGTCGCATTCGTTTCCATGAGAGTCTCCAGGTCGCGAAAGCCTCATTCTAGGGAACAGGCCACCGTCCTGACCTTGTGTCAGATCAAGGCGGTGGCTCTTGCGACACTGCGCTAGAAGGGCTTCACGGCTCCGAAGAAGGCGGTTGTCAGGATCAGGACCCAGTACAGATAGGCGATGTTGCGGCCAAGATTGATCGACCGCTTCAGCTTGATCTCCGCTTCCGGGTTCGGACCGGCCGCGAGCACCGGGAACAGCTTCTGCCATTCATGCATGATCAGGCGCAGCACGACGCCGATGATGAGGGCAAGGCCGAAGGTCAGGAGCTTGGCCGCGTACCATTTTTGTCCGGGCCCAGCTTCGAACGGCCCATTGCCGAGCAGGGAGGTGATCGAAACGATGATCAGAGTCGGGATCAGAATGTAGCGGGTCCAGTCTTCGATGTCGGAGAGCGGCTTGAACCATTTCGTGCCGCGCTTGGCGAAGGCCCCCCATGTGATTGCCATCCAGACGATCCATGTGATCCAGATCACCGGAATAAGCCAGGCCCCTTCGCCGGTCCCACGGTCGCCCCACATGCCCCAGAGATAGCCCATATGGAGGCCCAGCGGCAGAAGGGAGATGATGCCCGTGCGCGCCATGATGTCGATGCGGTAGGCGGTGTCCATGTGGCGCTGGCGCTCTTCCAGCGGAAGCGCCGGGTTCACGACCTTGTAGGAGGTTTGGAAGACGCCCCACTCACCGCCAAGCCAGTAGACCATCGCGACAATGTGGAGCCATCGCAGGATCGCAAGCTCATGCGTGATCAGAAAGTCTGCCATGTCTTCCTCCCCAAGGCACTTCGGAAAAGATATATCATTTGATTTTTGGGCGCGCGAGTGCCGAGACGCCGCAGGGCACCTCGCCTCTTGAGCGAACGTCAAAGCGGCGACATAAAGCTTGTTTCCCTCTCCGATCATTTGAAAGACGAGCGCTCCATGGCGATCCTGAAGGCTGTTCTCGGCCCCACCAATACAGGCAAGACCCATTATGCGATCGAACGGATGCTGGGCTATTCCAGCGGCATGATCGGCCTGCCGCTGCGCCTGCTGGCGCGTGAGGTGTATGACCTGGTGGTGGAGGCCAAGGGCGAAACGGCTGTCGCCCTGATCACCGGGGAAGAACGGATCGAGCCGCCCAAGGCGCGCTATTTCATCTGCACGGTTGAATCGATGCCAATGACCAAGAGCGTCGAGTTTCTGGCGATTGATGAGATCCAGCTCGCTGAAGACCGCGAGCGTGGCCACATCTTCACAGACCGCATTCTGAACGCGCGCGGAACGCAGGAAACGCTGCTGCTCGGGGCCGATACGATGCGCGGCGTCCTGCGGGAGCTTCAGCTGGAACTCGATACCGACATTCGCGAGCGCTTTTCCGAGATCCAGTATGCTGGTCCGCGCAAGATCACCAAGCTGGCCAAGCGAACCGCCGTCGTCGCCTTCTCGGCCGATGAGGTCTACGCGATTGCCGAGCTTCTGCGCCGCCAGAAGGGCGGGGCGGCCGTGGTTATGGGCGCGCTGTCGCCGCGCACGCGCAACGCGCAGGTTGAGCTTTACCAGTCCGGTGAGGTGGATTTCCTCGTCGCGACGGATGCGATTGGCATGGGGCTTAATCTCGATGTGGATCACATCGCCTTTGCGGCGCGGTCGAAGTTTGATGGCCGTCGCCGTCGCCGGCTCACCGCGTCTGAGTGTGCTCAGATTGCCGGGCGTGCGGGCAGGTTCCGGTCTGACGGGACGTTTGGCGAGACCAGCGATTGCCCTGAGTTCGAGGAGGAGATGGTCCGTCGGATCGAGAACCACGATTTTGAGCCCGTCGATGACATCGAATGGCGCAGCGCCGATCTCGATTTCTCAAACCTCAAGGCGTTGATTGCGAGCCTTGGCGCGCCGTCGCCCAATCCTGTCCTGAAGCTGAACCCTGAAGCGCTCGATGAATGGGTGCTGCGCCGTATGGCGGAGGCTGAGGGCATCGGGCCGGATGTTGCGGGCGTCAGTAAGGTGCGTCGGCTTTGGGACCTCGCCCGTTTGCCGGATTTCCGGAAAGCCGGCCATGACGGGCATGGGCGTCTCGTGCTGGGGCTGGCCGAAACGCTGGCCGATCCGGATGCGCGCCTATCGGACGAATCCATGGAGCGCCGGCTTGACGAGCTCGGCTCCACGCAGGGCGACATTGCCAAATTGCAGCAGCGCCTCGCCGCGATCCGAACCTGGACCTATGCCGCTCATCGGGGCGACTGGCTCGCCGATCCGCAGCGTTGGCAAACCCGGACGCGCGAAATCGAAGACCGTCTGTCGGATGCCCTACATGAAGCGCTCACGGCGCGCTTTGTGGACCGGCGCACGACCGCGCTTCTTGCCAGTCTCCAGAAGGAAGAGGCGCTTGTCAGTGACATCACCCCCGCCGGGGAAGTTAGCGTGGAGGGGCATCTGGTCGGCAAGCTGGTCGGTCTGAAGTTTGAGCCTGCGTCCACGGCCCGCACACTCGAAGGGAAGGCTGTCCGCAACGCAGCCCTTGCCGCTGTGCGACCGATCATGGCGCGCCGGCTGACCGATATTGCAGATGCAGCTTCTTCAGCTTTCTCGCTCGCCGAGGATGGATCGATTGCGTTTGACGGAGAGACGGTTGCGGTCCTCGCCAGGGGGGCGGACTGGCTCAATCCGCGCGTTGAGCTTGATGGTGCGGTGGAAGCCGAAGCCGAGGCCAAGGAAGCGGCCCGCTCTCGGATCGAAGCCTGGGTCGGTGAGCAGGTTCAGAAGACGCTGCCCACGCATAATGGCCTGAGCCGCCTTGGCGCATTGCAGACGCTGGATGGTCTTGCGCGAGGCATTGCCTTCCGCGTGATGGAGTCCGGGGCGGCGGTCGATCTTCGCAATGATGATCCGGGGCATCGCCTGACGGCCGAGCAGCGCGAGGCGCTGAAAGCTGTCGGCGTTCGCGCCGGACGCGTGGCGGCGCATGCGCCGGATGCCCAGAAGCCGGCCGCTCAGGCCCTCGTCGCGATCCTGCGTTCGGCCTTTGACGACGCTGCGTGCCGTCCTGCTCCAAGCGGGGCGGGCTCCTTTGCTCTGGATGGCAGTTGGCCGGACGAGACGCTTCAGGCCAATGGCTATCTTCGCTTCGGACGCCGCGCCGTTCGTGCGGATCTTGCCGAGCGTCTGGGATGGGAAATCGCCAAGCGGCGGAAGGAAGCCGGAAAGAACGCCTTTGCGCTGCCGGCCGAGCTTGCCTCTATTGTCTCGTGTCCGGGCGATGACTTTCCTACCGTCCTGAAGGGGTTCGGTCTCGCCCCGGCGGAGAAGGATAAGGAGAGCGGTGTGATCTCGCTCTGGCGGTATGCAGCCCGCTCCAATCCCGGCCGATCCGCTGCTCGAACCAATGGTGCGCGCCCGCTGAAAAAGGGGCAGGGGGAGACACGCCGGGACGCGCGTCCGCCGAAGCGTGAGAGCGCGGCAGAGCGCCGCCGGGCCGATCCGGACAATCCGTTCGCCGCGCTTGCGGCGCTGCTGCCGGAGGACAAACCCAAAAAGGCCCGTAAGCGACGTCCGCGGAAAAAGAAGGCGAAGCCGAGTTTCGCCTACGCGCCTTTCCTTTGAGCGACGCCATCGAAACAATTCGGCTGGATGTCTGGCTCTGGCGCGCACGGTTCTTCAAGACCCGCGCGCTGGCGTCCAAACAGATCAGCGCGCGCGGTGTGCGGCTGACCCGCTATGGTGACACGCGGCGGGTCACCAAGCCGGGGGCCACGGTCGCGCCCGGCGATCAGGTGACCTTTGTCCGGGGGAAGGTTATAGAGGCGATCGAGATTTTGGCGCTGGGCACCCGCCGTGGACCGGCGGCGGAGGCAGCAGCGCTCTATCAGCGACTTGGAGAAGACAATGTTTGACTCGCTGAAAAAGCTGTTCAACGGCTCAAACGATCCGCAGCCGGAAACGACGACCGACCCGTATGTCGCCGCCGCTGCCCTGCTCGTCGAAGCGGCGCTCGCAGATGGCGTCTACGCCAATATTGAAAGCGATCAGATTGCGGAAATTCTTCTGGAGAGTTTCCAGTTTGACGCTGATCGAGCCGATGCCGTGCTGGAGGAGGGCGAACGCCTCGCCGAGGAAGCGACCGGCGCGCATGAATTCACCAAACACGTGAAACGCCTTGCCATGAGTGAGCGCACCAGCCTGATTCAGGGGCTCTACCGGGTTGCCCTGTCAGACGGTGAAAAGTCCAAGTTCGAGGACGCCTTTATTCGTCATGTTGCCTCCCTTTTGCACGTCGATGACATTAGCAGAGCTAAAGCGAGGAAAGCAGCGGAGGCCCTTGCGGCTAGTAGCGATTGACATAGGCCTATCGCGCCGCCATGTCGCCCGTTCAAGACACGTAAGGCCCACCTGCCCATGACCTATATTGTCATCGACGCCTGTATTCGCTGCAAATACATGGATTGCGTCGAAGTATGCCCTGTCGACTGCTTTTATGAAGGCGAGAACATGCTCGTCATTCATCCTGATGAATGCATTGACTGCGGTGTGTGTGAGCCTGAATGCCCCGTCGAGGCGATCAAGCCTGACACCGAGGACGACCCGGATTCCAAGTGGCTGAAGCTGAATACGGAGTACGCCAAGGTCTGGCCAAACATCACCCGTATGAAGGAACCGCCGGCCGACCGCGAGAAATACGCCCAGGAAACCGACAAGCTGGAAAAATACTTCAGCGCCGCGCCCGGCGAGGGTGATTAGGGCCAAAACACGCGCGAGTTGAGAGATCGTTGAAAATCTGTTATACTCAACGCTTGAGCAATAAATAAAAGCCTCCGTCCATGCGCTCACGTGTATTTGTGAGAATCGCAGCTCGGCGGCTAGTGCTGTGTGGAAAGGCGTAAGTATGGCGAAAAAAGCCCAGGCAAAATCTTCTCTCGCGTTCGATATCGGTCAGAGCATCGTATATCCTGCGCACGGCGTCGGAACCGTGACTGGCATCGAGAAACAAAAAGTCGCCGGTATGGATCTCGAAGTCTATGTGGTCTCCTTCGATCAGGACAAAATGATCCTGCGCGTGCCCACAAACCGGGCTGAAGCCTCCGGCATGCGTGCACTGGCAGGTTCGAAGCTGGTCGACGACGCCCTGAAGACACTGGGTGGACGGGCTCGGATCAAGCGGACCATGTGGTCGCGCCGGGCTCAGGAATACGAAGCCAAGATCAATTCAGGTGACCTGATCTCGATCGCGGAAGTCGTTCGTGACCTGCACCGCGGCGAAGACCAGCCTGACCAGTCTTACTCCGAGCGTCAGCTCTATGAGAGCGCGCTGGACCGGATGGCGCGCGAGCTTGCCGCCGTTGAGAACATTGAGCGGGACAAGGCGATGGAAAAACTTGCCAAGTCGCTCGCCAAGAAGAAAGCCGCTTAGCGGGGCTTTTCTCTTTAGAAAACAAGACGCCGTGCAGGTCACCCTGTGCGGCGTTTTTGTATTCTGACTTCGCGGTAGATCGGATAGATTCTTTTTCAAGGTTTTCCGTGATCCGCTGGCGGGCTTCAAACGTAAAGACTTCCATAACGCACCCTTTAGCGTGCAAGGGAGACATCCATGGCCACAACGAATTTCGGCAATAATTCCGCTGATCGTAAATTCGTGAAGAAAGCCATGAAGGCCCCGTTGCTTGAACAGGAACACGAGCTTGATCTTGCGCGCCGTTGGCGGGAGCGCGACGATGAGGCCGCCCTCCATGAACTGACGAGTGCCTATATGCGCCTCGTCATCTCCATGGCCGCGAAATTTCGCCATTATGGCCTTCCCATGCCGGATCTCGTGCAGGAGGGGAATGTCGGCCTGATGCAGGCGGCCGCCCGGTTCGAACCCTCCCGGGAAGTCCGGTTCTCAACCTATGCCTCGTGGTGGATCCGCTCCTCCATTCAGGATTATGTGCTGCGGAACTGGTCCATCGTCAGAACCGGCACGACCGCGGCCCAGAAATCGCTCTTCTTCAATCTTCGTCGCCTGCGTGCCCAGATCGATGACACAGACGATGCGGTGATGACGCGTGAGAACAAGCAATGGGTTGCCACGCATCTCGGCGTTCCCGAGCGTGATGTGGAAACCATGGCCTCTCGCCTGTCCGCATCCGACAGGTCCCTGAATGCGCCGCTAGCTGTGGATGGCGATGCGGAGTGGCAGGATCTGCTTGCCGATGAGTCCAAGGAACCCGAAGCCGAGATCATGGAACGGCGCGATAGCGACCGTCGCAAGGAATGGATCGCAGAAGCGCTCAAAGCCCTGACGGACCGGGAAACGCTGATCATCAAGGAGCGCCGCCTGACTGATGATACGGTCACGCTGGAGACGCTTGGCAAACAGCTCGGCATCTCCAAGGAGCGTGTCCGCCAGATCGAGCATCAGGCGCTTGGCAAATTGCGCAAGGCACTGGAAGGCATTGTCGGCGACCCGGAAGAGGCGGGTCTTCTGCCAGACGTCTAGGCGCTAGCGGTTGGAGAACAGCTTGCCGCGCTCTGTGATCAGCACAGCCGCAAGAGACACCAGACCGAGAATAAAGAAGCCGGTGATTACCGGAATCGCAGACCCGTCATAACGGCTGCCGATCATCCATCCGATGAGACTGGAGAGCGTTGTTGTCGCAAAGCCATAGGCGGCGCTGGCTGTGCCCGCGATCTTGCCGAGCGGCTCCATCGCCAGCGCGTTGAAGTTCGATCCGATCAGGCCGAAGCAGGCGAAGATCAAGGCAAAGAGCGGGAAGAAGAGGGCAAGGTGTTCTCCGAAGATCCGCAGGCTCAGCATCAGCGTCAGCGACAGGATACAAAAGCCCACCAGTGCGCTGTGGCTGAGCCGCCGCATACCGAAGCGCTCCACCAGCCGGGAATTGGTGAAGTTCGCAATCGACAGCGTCAGCGCGATACCGGCGAACCAGAGCACGAAGGTTTCTTCCTGATGGAACACTTCGGTGAAGATCTGCTCGGCCGCGCCGATGAAGGCGAAAAGCGATCCAAAGATCAGTCCGCTCGCCGCCATGTAGCCGAAGGTCACCCGGCTGCGGATCACTTCTAGATATGCAGACGTGCTTGATCTGACGCTCAAGGGCCGACGCGCCTCTTCGGGCAGGGTTTCCGACAGCCGGAAATAGCACCAGACAAGCAGGATGAGGCTGGCGATGGAGAGCACGCCGAACGTCCACTCCCATGGCGCGAAATACAGGACCAGTTGACCAATGGAGGGTGCAAGAATGGGGACGACCATAAAGATGGTCATCACCAGGGACATGATCCTCGCCATGCCTCGGCCTTCGAATACGTCCCTGACAATGGAAACCGAGACGACCCGGCAGCCGGACGCGAAGACGCCCTGTATGAAGCGTGCGGCCAACAGCGCCGAGAAGCTGGAGACCGACATGCAGACAATCCCGGCCAGCGTGTAGCCGACCAGCGAGACAAACAGCACAGGCCGGCGACCATAGCGGTCAGAGAGCGGGCCGAAGACCAGTTGCGGCGCGCCGAAGCCGAGAATGTAGGCGTAGATGATCAGCTGCTGATCATTGCCTTCAGCGACACCGAGCGAGGCGGCGATGTCATCAAGCGCCGGTAGCATCACATCAATGGCCAGCGCGTTCAGCGCCATCAGGGCAGCGATGATGACAACGAACTCGCCTGTCGAGACGGGCAGTTTCTTCGGCAGGGTGGGGACGTTTTCGGTATCTGCCATGTCCCCCTCCTTGCCTGCTTCAAACCCGGCTGGCGGTTCTGAACCTCGCCGGGCGATGAAGCAAGCGCTTAATGAGACGGGCGGCGTGTTATCGCCCTGGCGCTACAAATCTCCGAAGGCCTTCAGGGCGGCGCGCGCGATTGGCTCGCCCCATTCCTGCACGAAGTGTCCGCCATCGGCGATCTCCATTGGCGTCGGACAGCCTTTAATCGTCGCGCGCAGATCGGCCATTTGATTTGGTCCAAGGACCGGGTCCTGCATGCCGACCGCCATGAAGCTCTCGCCGTCCCATTCGCTCGCCCACCACTGACGAGCCCGGCGGGAGATGCCCACGCCGTCCATCTCGGGCGAGACCATCACCATTTCGGGAAAGCGGCGGACACCGGCCTTGTAGGTGACATCCGGGTATGGGGCACCATAGGCGGCCGCTTCGGCATCCGACAGGATGGGCGTGCCGCGCTTCATCAGCGCCCCGACATCCATGTCCGGCTGGCTCGCCGCAAAGGCTTTCCAGTTATCGAAACCCTCGCCGGGTGACTGGCCAACGGCGATGGCCGTGTTCATCACGATCAGGCGTTTGAAACGCTCTGGCATGTCCTGCGGAATGGTCAGCCCAAGCAGGCCGCCCCAGTCCTGACAGACCAGCGTGATGTTGGTCAGGTCTAGCCGCTCGATGAGGGCCATCATCATGTCGCGGTGAAAGTCGAACGTGTAGACGGCGTCTTCGACAGGCTTGTCGGACTTGCCAAAGCCAAGCCAGTCCGGCGCGATCACGCGGCCGCCAGCTTCCAGAAAGACCGGGGCCATCTTGCGATAGAGGTAGGACCAGCTTGGCTGGCCGTGCAGGCAAAGAAAGGTGTGAGTGGCATCCTTCGGCCCCTCATCCACATAGTGAACCCTCAGGCCTTCATAGCCTGGCAGGTCATCGACATAGTTGGGCGTAAAATCGTAGCCGGGGAGGCTGGCGAACCGCTCATCGGGCGTGCGTACGGCATCTATCGGCATGCTGGGTTTCCTCTGATGGTTTGAGAGCTACACTGGGCTGGCTTGGTGGTGTGGGCAACTTCGGAAATGGGAACATGGGAAAAGTGATCGGTTTGGGAGGGGTCTTTTTCCTCTGCAAGGATGTCGAGGCGACGCGCACCTGGTACGCACGGACGCTCGGTATCGAGATGAACGATTTTGGGGGCGCGATGTTCTCGCATGCCGGTTCGGTGGGCCATTTCCCCAAGGGCGCGATGACGATCTGGTCGCCGTTCAAGGGGGATAGCGACTATTTCAAGCCGTCGGATTCCGACTTCATGATGAACCTCATGGTCGACAATCTCGATGAAATCATCGTCAAACTTGAGGCGGAAGGCGTGCCCCTGGAAGGTGAGCAGATGGACGAGCCCTATGGCCGCTTTGCATGGGTGATGGACCCTGACGGCCGCAAGATTGAGCTCTGGGAGCCGGTTGAGCCCACAGAAGAGGCCTCTGCCTGACCTCCAGGCAAAAAAATGGGCCGCTGGAGCGCGGCCCGAGGAGGAGTGAGCTGAAAGAATCGCTTAGCGTTTCGCGGACTCGTTGCAGGCCGCGACATCTTCTTCGCTAAGCGCGTTGTCGCCAGTCGCGAAGGTCTTCACGGGGCCGATTTCCTTCACGAATTTACGGCATGAGCGCACGGTGGGGGATTTGCGCTTGAGTTCTGCCGTACACATATCACCTTCGCAGCTCCAAAGGGCTTTGTTGGCGACAAAACGTTCCTGCTCGGCGACCGGGGTCTCCAGCTGAGCGACGAATGTGGACGCCGCGAATGCGGGCGCGGCGAAGACCGCCATTGCGGCGACGAGAGCGGTGGTTCGGAGCATGGGAGGAATGCCTTTTTGCCTACGGGTTGTGGTGTGAAGCGTGTGCTTCAACCGCTAAACTACAATGACTGAATAAAATGTCCAGCGTTTAGTGAACACTGTTCGCTACTTTTTTGTTTTCGGCTGCAAAAGCGTCGCAAAATCAAATGGTTTCAGGTGACGCTGCGTCCCGCATTGCTGCCCCGATATGGCGGGTTAAGGTGTCTCAAACAGGATTACGCAGGAGACGCCGCCATGGATTTCGACATTCCGAAGGATCTTCAGGACTATCTGGGCGTCCTCGACGATTTCATTGAAAAAGAAATCAAGCCGCTTGAAGAACAGGACGACAATATCCGCTTCTTCGACCATCGGCGCGAATGGGCGCGTACGGACTTCGACAATGGCGGCCTGCCGCGTGAAGAGTGGGAAGACCTGTTGCGCGAGGCCAAGCGCCGCGCCGATGCCGCCGGGCATTTCCGGTTCGGTCTGCCCGAGGAGTATGGCGGTCAGAACGGGTCGAACCTGGCCATGGCCGTGATCCGGGAGCACCTCGCCCGGAAGGGGCTCGGCCTGCATAACGATCTGCAAAACGAGCATTCGATCGTCGCGAACTTCCCGCAGATCCTGATGCTGCGGGATTTCGCGCGTGAGGATCAGAAACACCTCGCCGAAGCCGCGCTGAAAGGGGAGTTCCGGGCCACGTTCGGGCTGACAGAGCCTGAGCACGGCTCCGATGCCACCCATATGGACACAACGGCCGTGCGCGAAACACGCGATGGCGTCGATGGCTGGCTGGTCAATGGCGAGAAGATGTGGACGACCGGCATGCATGTGGCGACGCATATGATGTGCTTCTGCCGGACCAGCGGCGAGGATGGCGATGCACGCGGCATTTCCTGCCTGCTGCTGCCGGCCGATGATCCGGGCATGAAGGTCGAGGAGTATCTCTGGACGTTCAACATGCCGACCGACCATCCACGTGTTTCGATCACCAATGTCTGGGTGCCTGACTCAGCGCTGTTCGGTCCGCCGGAAGGAGGCCTCGCGCTCGCCCAGCATTTTGTTCACGAGAACCGCATCCGTCAGGCGGCGAGTTCCACCGGCGCGGCGCTCTACTGTATCGATGAGAGCGTCGACTATGCCCGTGCGCGGGCCCCGTTCGGCAAGGCGCTCGCCATTAATCAGGCGATCCAGTTCCCACTTGTGGAGCTGGCCACTGATGCGGAGATGCTGAGGCTGCTGATCTTCAAGACCGCCTGGGAGATGGATCAGATGACCAAGCCGGAAGTGGCCATCCAGCTCTCCGACAAGGTCTCCATGTGTAACTACAAGGCCAACCGCCTCTGCTGTAACGCGGCTGACCGGGCGATGCAGGTTCATGGCGGAATGGGCTATTCCCGGCACAAGCCGTTCGGGCATATCTATCGCCACCATCGCCGTTATCGCATCACCGAGGGCTCCGAAGAGATCCAGATGCGCAAAGTGGCCGGGCACTTGTTCGGATTCATGGGGCCGAAGAAAGCAGCCATGAAGGCCGCCGCGGAGTAGGTTACCGTCAAAGTCTTCGGGTCTCGAGCGCTCAGGTTGCATTGAATGACGCACCTAATAGAAACAATATGCTTGCAGATGCAATGATTTTGCATATAAAGCGGCATGACTGATTTTTCCTTCTCCGCGGTGACCCGCATGCTGCGTGCGACCGCTCTTATTGAGGAGCGGTTCTCTGGCGGCTTGTCCGCTATTCATGGTCTTTCGCTAAGGGAAACGCTGCTCTTGCTACACGTACAGGCGGCCCCGGGCGGGCGGCTGTCGCGCGTTGATCTTGCCAAGCGCCTGCATGTCAGCCCATCGACCGCCACCCGTATGGCTAAACCGCTTGAAAAGATCGGCGTCGTGGGGCGCGAGCCAGATCCGCGCGATGCCCGGCTTGCCTATGTCGTGCTGACAGAAGCCGGTGAGACCGTGCTCAACGACGCCAAGGCAACGCTGAAACGCCAATGCAGCGATCTCTTCAAGGATCGGTGGGAAGAGGACCATATCGCGGCGCTCTCGGCGCTTGTCGGGCGGCTGACCACGCATTTGCCGGGTGATCTGACCTGACGCTCTCTTGAATCCTCAAAGCGCGCATGCGACATGAGGGGTTCGAATTGGAGACTTTATGGCCCGGTGAGGTGGGGAAGCGAAGGCGCTTCCCAGTGCAAATGGACGCTATGACCGCCGCTGATCTCATCAGCGCGCGCAGCTGTTTGCAATTTCAGACCATCTGACACCAACCCTCAGGCGCGAACCGCGCCGGGATCATGAAAGTCCAAACCCATGTCACGGGACTACTCGAAGTTTCTGCCGTCTGCTGGTCCAGCGGTGGCACCCAAACGCACCCTCTCAACGATCGAAACGCTTGGCTGGCAGCCCTGGTTTGCCCAGCAGATCAGTGCCGATGAAATGGTGGAGACGCCGCCTGTCCGCGTCGTTGAAGTCCACCGCAATGGATTGCACGTCCTTGGCGATGAGGTGGATATGCTCATTCCGCCAGGCCCTGACGGCACGGTCGGCGATTGGCTCATGCTGAATCGAGACCGCACCGGAGACAGCCGTGTCCTCCAGCGCAAGAGCCTGTTCAAGCGCCGCGCGCCGGGGACGGACCGGAAGCTCCAGCTCATTGCGGCGAATGTCGAGACGGCCTTTATCGTCTCGTCCTGCAATCAGGATTTCAACGTGGCGCGGCTGGAGCGCTACGTGGCCGTTGCGCTCGAGGCTGAAGTCGAGCCGGTCATTCTTTTGACCAAGACCGATCTGAGCGATGCGACAGACGCATTCATTGAACGCGCGGCGGCGATTTCAGACCTCACGCCGGTGCTTGCGCTCGATGCTCGGGGCGGTGAGCCACGCGAAAAACTGGCCGAATGGTGCAGGACTGGGCGCACGCTCGCCTTTCTTGGCTCCTCCGGGGTGGGCAAATCCACGCTTACAAATGCGCTGATGGGAACCGACGACATCGATACGCAGGGCATCCGTGAGGATGACGCCAAGGGCCGCCACACAACGACTCGCCGTCAGCTCCATGTCTTGCCCGGCGGTGGGGTCGTGCTCGACACGCCCGGCATGCGCGAGCTGCAACTGACCGATGCGGCGGCCGGGATTGGGGGTCTGTTTTCAGACATCGAAGATCTCGCGACGGAGTGCCGCTTTGGAGACTGTCAGCACGACACCGAGCCGGGCTGTGCGGTTCTGGCGGCGCTCGAAGAGGGCCGCATTGATGCCGCCCGCCTTGGCCGCTGGCGAAAACTTGTCGCGGAAGATCGTTACAATTCAGCAAGCCTGGCCGAGCGGCGGGCGCGCGACAAGGCGTTCGGCAAGATGGTTCGGCCGATCACATCCAATAAACAAAGGCGATGAGCGATGTTTTGGCGCGGCTGCGGCTGGTGGTGAAATCATAGCCAGTGGCGGCCGCGCTTAACGCACCATAAACCTTAATCGCCGACCTCTTTTTCTTAACCCTTCACCGGCTCCAGACAAAAGAGGCGCGCCATGTCCCGGACGGATGCTAAAACCCCCGACAAGACGCTCCTTGAGCGGATCATCGCCGCGCATTCCTGCCGTTCGATGCATCATCATATTGTGCTGGACTCGCTCAGCCTGATCGAAGGTGATGAGGGCGCGGCCTGGAAGTCGGTCTTTCTGAGACATCATCCTGAACTGTTCGAAGGCGCGAAGGCCCCTGACGCCAAGTTCAAGGATTTCCAAAATCATGTCCTCAATGTCTCAGAAGGCGAGTGGGGCGGGGCGCGCGACGCGGCGATGGACTGGTATGCCCAGTTTGTCGAAGCGCTGAAAGCAAAACGCTGGTCGAAGGCCGCTTATGCGCTTGGCGTGCTCAGTCATTATTATGCCGACCCATGCCAGCCCTTCCACACCGGACAGACCGAGGAAGAGGGCGCGGTGCATCGCGCCGTTGAGTGGAGCATTTTCAAGTCGGCAGACCGGATCAAGGCGCGCATTGCCGGGATCGGGTATCCCAGCGTCTCCGCCGGAGATGGTCCGGCCTTCGTTTCGGAGATGGTGCTGGCCGGGGCGAAGACCTCTCACCCGCACTATCAGACCTTCATTGATCACTACGACCTGGATGCGGGTCTTGATGATCCCGCTTCGGGGCTGGACGAGACCATGTTCGATGCGGTCGCGAGCCTTGTGGCTTATGCAACCGCAGGCGTCGCGAAACTCATTTCACGGGCCGTCGCCGAGGCGGAAGTGTCCCCACCCAAGGTCAGCCTGACGGCGCAGGGCTATCTCGCCGCCCTTGGCGTACCGGTGCGCAAAATCACGAACAGGCTCGCCGATGCTGCCGACCGTCATCAGGTCGAGGTGATGTATGCCGAGCTACAGAAGACCGGAAAGGTGCTCAGAACCCTCCCGGACGACGACAAGGAAATCCGCAGGCTCCATGCGCGGCAGGTGCTACGCAAGCCGCTGAAGGAGCTCGACGCCCAGCCGCTTGGCGATCTCGGCTCGAAACATGTGCCGACCGTACCGCGCCCTGAGGTGACAGAGGTCGAGGAAGAGGTGGCCCCAGCTGCGCCCAGCCGCGCCGACCGGAAGGCAGAGAAGAAAGCAGCCGCAGAAGCCAAGCGCGCGGCAAAGGCCGAGGCGAAAGCCAAGGCAGAGGCCGAGAAGAAGGCGGCGGCGGACGCGAAAGCCGCCGAGCGCGAGAAGGAAGAAGCTGAAAAACAGGCCGCTGCCGAAGCCAAGGCTGCTGCCCGTGAAAAGGAAAAAGCTGACAGGGAAGCGGCGCGCGCCGCAGCAGAAGCGGAGCGGCTCGCCGAGAAGGAAGCCGAGCATGATGGTCGCCACGATGCGGCCCGTGCCCAGGAGGAAGAAGACCGTCTCACCGCCGAGGCCGAAGCTGAGGCTGAAATCGAATACGAGGAAATCGAGGCTGACGTCGCCCCCGCTCAGATTGAGGCTGAAGAGGACACGCCCGATGTCGATGAGGTGGAAGCTGAAGTCGACGAGAGCGATGAAGAGGACGATGAGGAAGAGGAGCGTGCCGAGCGCGGCCTCATCCGCGCGGCCTCAATCGATGCCGCGCCGTCCATTGGCCGCAAGACCGCGCGCCGCCTGTCCAAGGTTGGTCTGCGCACGGTCGGTGACCTTCTGGACTGTGATCCCGAAGAAATCGCCGACAGGCTGGACCTCCACTATGTCACGCCCGCCACGCTGGTTGAGTGGCAGGATGAGGCAAGCCTGATGATCGAGGTGCCGGGCCTGCGGGTCCACGATGCCCAGATCCTTGTCGGGGCGGGGGTGCGCACCGGCGAAGACCTTGCCAAGGCGTCCGCGCGTGATCTTTTCATCGAGGCCATGACCTTCCTGACGACGCCGGACGGCGAGCGGGTGCTCAACGATCTCGACAATCTGGAAGAAGATGAAGTCGAGCACTGGATCGATCTCGCCAAGCAGAACGCGGCCTAAGCTTACCGCTGCCTGAAAACCAATCGACTCTGCCTGTCTCAACTGCTTGTGTTGAGACAGGAGGCGATCATGACAATTGCGGACTACGAAACATATGACGGCCTTGGGCTGGCCGACCTTGTCGCGCGCAAAGAAGTCTCACCCTCCGAGCTTCTGGAAGAAGCGATCTCCCGCGCGGAGGCGCGCAATCCCACGCTGAACGCAATCGTGTTCGAAGCCTATGATGAGGCGAGGGCCGTTGCGGCCGGTGACCTTCCGGAGGGGCCCTTCCGCGGCGTGCCCTTGGTCCTGAAAGATATAGCTTGCCCGGTGAAAGGGTGGCCGTACACCCATGGTTCGCGTTTTCTTGCAGGCAATACATCCGAGGCCGATGGCCCGCTTGTTACCCGCTATCGCGAGGCCGGGCTTGTGCTGATGGGCCAGACCAATACGCCTGAGTTCGGCATCACCGGAACGACGGAAGGGGCTTATTTCGGGGTCTGCCGGAATCCATGGAACACCGACTACAGCGCGGGTGGCTCGTCCGGTGGCGCGGCGGCGGCTGTTGCGGCAGGTATCCTGCCGATGGCGCACGCCGCCGATGGGCTGGGCTCGATCCGTATTCCGGCAGCCTGTTGCGGCCTGTTCGGGATGAAGACAACGCGGGACCGCATTCCAACCAGCGCCAATGATATGGGAGCCTCCGTCGGCATGGTGGTCGAGCACGTCGTGACGCGCACCGTGCGGGACAGCGCCGCCATGCTGGATGCGACGGGATATCCCGAGGGTGATGAACCCTTCGCCTTTCCGGCAAAGGCGCGCCCTTATCTTGAAGAGATTGAAACCCCGCCGCGCCCGCTGCGCATCGCCTTCCACTGCGAAATGCCAAGCCGTCGGCCGGTCCATCCTGAGATCCGCGACGCTCTGGAGAAGACCGCCAAACTGCTCGAAGACCTCGGCCATCACGTTGAGGAGCAGGGCCTGGAGATCGATTATCGCCGGCTCTATGCGGCGCAGACCATGGTGTCCGGCAGCAATTTCGCCGCGATGATCGACCGGGCCATTGCAAGAATTGGCCGTGAGCCGGAGCCCCACGAGTTCGAGCCCCTCACATGGCGCAATTACAAGGGCTCGAAGAAGGCGCTGACCGGGGCCATGGCCATGGAGGGCTGGGCCACCATGCGTAGTTTGGGCCGGGACATTATGCGCGTGTTCAACACGTATGATGTTGTTCTGTCTCCTGTGATGGCCCAGCCCGTGCCCGAGATCGGGCATGTCGATCCGGTCAATCTGGAGCCTGCGGAAGTCGACAGCCGGCAGGCGGCGATCTACCCCTTCACGCCGCCCTACAATTTCACCGGTCAGCCTTCCATGTCCGTGCCGGTCGGCACCGACTCCAACGGCCTGCCCATCGGGATGATGTTCTCCGGCCGCTATGCCGATGAAGCGACCCTGTTCCAGCTTGCGCGGCAATTGGAAGACGCGCAGCCATGGACGGGCAGGGCCCCCTCGGCCTGAAGTGCTGTGGGTCAAAGGCTGGGCAATGACTTATGCCAAGGAAACCCCTTGGTTGATCACACGTAGTGTTCATCAGGAAGCAAGAGATCGGGCATGTTGAGGGCATTGAAATCAGTCGCTTTTGCAGTCTCGGCTTTTTTACTCGCGGCGACGGCCGTTGCGCAGGGGGGCGAGCCTGAGCCAGCGGCTCCGTCTCCCATCACGCAGCAGTATTCCGAAGCCGATGATGCCGCGATTGAAGCCCGGCTTCGTGGCATATTCGCGGAAATCGAAGAGCTGTCCGGCATCGAGGTCGATGCGACGGACGGGGTTGTGCACCTTTCAGGGCAGGCGGCCAATGAGAGTGTCGCGCTTCGTGCGAGGGAGCTCGCCCAGCGTGTGGAAGGCACCGTCGCGGTGCGGGACGATATCGAGCGAACGCTTGATGTGGATGACAATCTGATACCGGTCGTCGAGCGATTTGAGACGACCGTTGGGTCCGTGACACGTGCCTGGCCGCTTTACGCAGTGGCGTTTGGAGCTTTTCTTCTTGTTGCGCTCGTCGCGCATCTGATTGCATCCATCGCGCCGCTTTGGCGGCTCTTTGCGCCAAACCCGTTCATTGCCCGCGTGATCGCGCAGTTCGTGCGCCTCGCCGGGATCATTGGCGGGCTTTTGCTGGCACTGACGATTCTGGATGCAATGGCGCTGTTCGGCGCGGTGGCTGGTGGAGCCGGCCTGCTCGGACTTGCGATCGGCTTTGCCGTCCGGGACACGATCGAGAACTACATCGCCAGCATCATGCTGAGCCTGCGCCAGCCCTTCCGGGCGAATGATCATGTCGTCATCAACGACATGGAAGGGATTGTGGTCCGCTTGACCTCACGCGCCACGATCTTGATGACGATGGACGGCAATCATCTGCGCATTCCAAATGCGACCGTGTTCAAGGGTATTATCCTCAATTACACGCGCAATCCCCAACGCCGTTTCTCCTTCAAGCTTGGCGTGGACGCTAGTGACGATCCGATTGACGCCTCTCAGGCAGGATTGGACACGATGAGCGAACTCGATTTCGTGCTCGCCGATCCGCCTCCGGCCGCGATGATCGACAATGTCGGCGACTCCAACATCGTGATTGAATTCTTCGCCTGGATCGATCAGCGGGAAACGGACTTCCGGAAGGCGCGGAGCGTGTCCATCAACTCGGTGAAGACGGTCCTTGAGAACCAAGGCTTCACTTTGCCGGAGCCGATCTACAGGGTGAAGCTCGACGGTGTCAGCACGCTGTCTGTGAGCGCAGATACGGTATTCGACACGCCAGTACGGACACAGCCCGTCACCCCGCCGTCCACGCCGGACGCGGAGATGGATGTTGCCCCCGACGATCATGTTCGCAAACAGGCCGCCGAGGAGCGCGCCGATGGGGAAGGGGAAGACCTGTTGAGCGATCAGAGGCCTACGGAGTAGCGCGCTGCAAAAGCAAAAGGGCGGCCCGCTTGGACCGCCCTTCTCACTATACGCGTACTCTACTGAACGGATTTTATTCCCAAATAGATGAACAAAGTCCGAATTACGATTTCGCAAGCAGGTTGCGGATCTCTTCCAGAAGTACTTCCTGACGGGGTGGCTCTGGTGCGGCGGCAGGCTCTTCCTCTGCCTTCTTCTTCATATTGTTCATGCCTTTGATGATGAGGAACATGACAAAGGCGACGATGAGGAAGGAGATTGTGGCGGAGATAAATTCACCCAGTTGAACGATCGCAGCTTCCTGAACCACTTCGCCCGCTTCGTTCACGACCTCCGGGGAGATCGTGTATTGCAGCGTCGAGAAGTCGAGCCCGCCCATAATCGGGCTGAGCATTGGCAGGAACACGCCCTGAATAAACGCTGTGACGACGGTTGCGAAAGCCGATCCCATGACAAAGCCAACGGCCATGTCGACGAGATTGCCCTTCATCGCGAACTCTTTGAATTCATTCAACATTAAAAGCTCCCCATTCCTTGAAAAGGCCGAGACGGCCTTCGGCGAAAATCTTCATAAATTCTGAGAAACCGTCAACGCCTCAGCGCAGTTCGGGTGCAGCGCCAGGTCTCAGCGCGCCTCAGGATCCTCGCCGCCATTCACGCGCGCGCGCAGTTCCTTGCCGGCCTTGAAGAAGGGGACAGACTTGGCCGCGACTTCCACTGGCTCCCCCGTGCGGGGGTTTCGACCGATGCGCGCATCGCGTCGGCGTACGGAAAATGTGCCAAAGCCCCGCAGTTCCACGCGGCCGCCATCGGCAAGCGCCTCACCGATCTGCCCGAGAATCACGGCGACGACGCGCTCAATGTCCTCCTGGCGAAGGTGATCGTTTTCTTCGGTAAGCTTGGCGACGAGTTCAGATCTTAGCATGTCATTGATCTAAAACGAATTTGCGGCGGAGACCATAGGCTCCGCCGCAAGATTTTCTTAGATTTTGGAAAGGTGAGTGATCAACCTTAGCCTGCAAGCTCCTTGGCTTGCTCGACCCAGCCGCCTTTCTCGAACTTTCCGGACAGACCCTGCTCGTCCTCGATCTTAGCGATCTCGTCTGCCGAGAGCGCCGCAATCTGGGCAAAGCTGGTCAGGCCAGCGGCGTGGAGCTTCTTCTCAGCTGCCGGGCCGACGCCGTTCAGCTGCTTGAGGTCGTCCTCGCCAGAGTCCGCTGCCTCTGGAGCCGGGGCTGGAACATCGTCGACGGCTTCCGGCGTAGGCTCGACCGTTTCGCTGGTCGCCTTGGCCTCCCCACCGGATTGGCCAAGCGCTGCACCCAGAATGTCGCCGAGCGACGCGCCGCTGTCTGCGGAACCGTACTGTTGCACCGCTTCCTGCTCCTCGGCGATTTCCAGCGCCTTGATCGACAGGCTGACGCGGCGGGCCGATTTGTCGGCCTGTGTCACCTTGGCGTCGACCTTGTCGCCGATAGCAAAGCGCTCGGGGCGCTGGTCGCTGCGGTCGCGGGAAAGGTCGGAGCGGCGGATGAAGGCTTTCATGGCCGGATCGCCGAACTCGACTTCGATGCCGCCAGAAGCGACTTCCGTGACCGTACAGGTGACGATCGCGCCGCGGCGGATTGCACCGTCACCCATTGGATCGCCGTCAAGCTGCTTCATGCCGAGCGAGATGCGCTCCTTGTCGACATCGACGTCGAGCACTTTCGCGCGGACGATGTCGCCCTTGTTGAAGCGCTGAATGGCTTCTTCTCCGGATGCGTCCCAGGCGATGTCGTTGATGTGGACCATGCCGTCGAGGTCCGGGCCGATGCCAACGAAGAGACCGAACTCGGTAATGCCGCGGACTTCGCCTTCGACTTCGGAGCCGATTGGGCTGTCAGCCATGAAGGCGGTCCATGGATTGTCTTGGGTCTGCTTGAGGCCGAGCGAGATGCGACGCTTCTCGGAGTCCACATCCAGCACTTCGACATCGACCGTCTGCGATGTGGAGACGATCTTGCCGGGGTGAACGTTCTTCTTGGTCCAGCTCATTTCAGAGACGTGGATCAGGCCTTCAACGCCATCTTCTAGCTCAACGAACGCACCATAGTCGGTGATGTTGGTGATCTGGCCCTCGAGGCGCAGACCGATCGGGTACTTGGCTTCCACGCCATCCCATGGATCGGCACCGAGCTGCTTCATGCCGAGTGAGATACGCTGGGTGTCCGGGTTGATCTTGATGATCTGGACTTTGACCGTCTCGCCAACATTGACGACCTGGCTTGGGTGGTTGACCCGCTTCCAGCTCATATCGGTGACGTGAAGCAGGCCATCGATGCCGCCCAGATCGACGAACGCACCGTAATCGGTGATGTTCTTGACGACGCCGTCGCGGACATCGCCTTCGGCCATTTCGCCGACGATCTCTGCACGCTGCTCGGCGCGGCTCTCTTCAAGGATGGCGCGGCGGGACACGACGACGTTTCCACGCGGGCGGTCCATTTTCAGGATGGCGAAAGGCTGAACCTCGCCCATGAGCGGGCCAACATCGCGAACGGGGCGGATATCGACCTGCGAGCCTGGAAGGAAGGCGTTGACGCCGCCAAGGTCGACGGTGAAGCCGCCTTTGACCCGGCTGACAATCGCGCCTTTGACGGGTTCGTCCTGATTGAAGGCGTCTTCAAGCTTGATCCAGCTCTCTTCGCGACGCGCCTTATCGCGCGACAGGACGGCTTCGCCGAGCGCGTTTTCGATGCGGTCGAGATAGACCTCGACGATTTCGCCGGGCTCGGGCTGTTTTTCATCGATGATGAATTCCTTCATCGGGATGCGGCCTTCAGTCTTCAGGCCGACATCGACGATGATGGCGTCGTTTTCTACCGACAGGACGGTGGCGGGAACGACTTTGCCTTCGGTCATCGCGGCCGCGGCCGCGCTGTCCTCGAACATCGCGGCAAAGTCGTCGGTGCTGGGGTTCATTGAGTCAGTCATTAGGGCTCCAATTGGGGGGTGCCGGAGCGCGACAAGCGCCCGCGCAAAGCGCAGCGCCCCTGACAGGTCAGGGGAGGGATCGGGTTCCGGCGTGGGGCCGCCCTTTGGTTTTAGGCCTGTGTTTCAGGCCTAGAGGCGGCGTGTTTCTCTGCGAGGGCTGCATCAATAGCGGCCCGGGCGTATTCCACAGCGGCGTCTATAGTCAGATCAGTGGTGTCGATCAAGTGCGCATCGGATGCGGCCTGCATCGGGGCATCTTCGCGATTGCGGTCGCGGGCATCGCGGGTTTTGAGCTGGTCGATCATTTCATCCAGCGTGATTGTCTCGCCTTTCGCCATGAGTTCGGCATGGCGGCGCCTGGCCCGGACTTCAACGCTCGCATCCACCCAGAGCTTCACATCCGCGTCGGGGCAGATCACGGTACCGATATCGCGGCCATCAAGGATCGCCCCGCCATCCTGACCAGCGAATGCGCGCTGCAGCTCAAGCAGTGCGGCGCGGACCTCCGGAACGGCGGCCACCTTCGAAGCGGCCTGTCCGGCGTCTGAGGTTCGCAGCTCAGCTTCCTCGAAATCGTTCAGATCGAGCGCGCGCGCGATCCCCGCGAGCGCTGCCGCGTCCTCGAAATCGGCCCCGGCTTTCAACGCCGCCACGCCGGTCGCGCGATAGAGGCGGCCTGTGTCCATATGGGGCAGACCATACCGCGCCGCGAGTGCCCGCGCGATCGTACCTTTGCCGGAAGCTAGTGTGCCGTCGATTGCGATGATCATGGCGGGCCGGGTGAGCCACGGGCGCGGTCTTGTCAAGCTTGTCCAGTCTTCTGGTGATGCTGACGGGCGCTCCATAAAGCCAGCAGAAAAACAAGCGCTGAAAGGCTCATCGCCAGGACGGCATTGCCCGTCCATCCGGCGAAATCGTAAGCGGCGGTTCCCGCCCAGCTCGCGATGCCGCCGCCTGTGAACATCATCACGATGTAGACGGTCATCAGCCGCGTGCGTATCTCGGCGGCCTTGCTCAGAAAGGTCATGCGGTTGGTCACGTCGATCACCGGGCCGCAAATGTTCATGACGGTGAGCGGGATGATCAGCAGCCACAGGCTGTGTCCGAAGACGAGCAGCAACCCGACCCCGGCCAGTTGGAAAGACGCCATTGTCAGGCGGGCTTTGCGGGCACCGACCTTGTCCGCCCATTTGCCGAGCGGCGTGGTGCTGAGCAGGTTTACAATGGCAAGGATGGCCAGATAGCCGACAACGTCGACGCCATATCCCATGGCCGGGCTTGTCAGATAAAGGCCGAGCCCCATCCAGACGGACAGGAAGATCCCAAAACTCAGAGCCTGAATTGCACCCGTCAGAAGGATCTCCGGATGCTGGCGAATGAGCGGTCTGAGCGATGCGATGAGCTGAAGGTAGCTGCCTTGGTCTTCCGGCGTGCGGCTCCGCTCTCCCTCATCCATGACAAGGGGCAGCAGGAACGTGACCGCCAGCATGATGGCGGCGGCGATGTAATAGACATCCCGCCAGCCGAGATACTCGCCAACGACGCCAGCACCGGCGCGCGCAAGCAGGATACCGGCAATGATGCCTGTCGTCAGGAGCGCGGTGGCATGACCGAGCCGCGCGGTGTCCACACGCTTGGAGACATAGGCGGGCAAGAGATAGGGCGCTATGGTGAAGAAGCCGAGCAGGGTGGAGCCAGCGACGAAGAGGACAAATCCCTGCGCCAGCGCCATCATGGCCAGCGATGCAAACTGACCCGCGACGAAGATCGAGATGAGCCGGCGATTGCTGAACCGGTCACCAAGCGGAAGCAGGAGGAGAATACCAAGCGCCAGCGCGATCTGGTTGAAGGCCGGCACCGCCCCGATCATCGCATCACTGACGCCGAAATGCTCCGCCACTCGCGAGATGATGGGATGGATGTAGTAGGCATTGGCGGTCACCGCCGCGCTGGCAATAGCGAACAGGTAGAGCTGGGGGTTGGATAGATGACGTGCAGGGTCCGGGCCGGTCGAGGCTGGCTCTGGATTGTCGTCAGGCGACCCCGGATTCGTCTCTGTCGAAATGGCGGTGTCAGTCGTCTCTGATGTCCGCGCCGAGCGTGCGCATATCGTCCATAAAGCCGGGATAGCTGGTCGCGATCATCGAGATGTCATCCACCCGGATCGGAGCTTCCGCTGCAGTGCCCATGACGAGCGCGCTCATGGCAATGCGGTGGTCATGGCGCGCTTCAACCAGACCGCCGCCGGGGGGTGGTCCGCCGCAGCCCTGTACAACGAAACCGTCTGGCCGCTCCTCGGCTTCCACGCCATTGGCCTGAAGCATGGCGACCACTGCACCGATCCGGTCGCTTTCCTTCACGCGCAACTCTTCGGCACCGCTGACCACGGTCTCTCCGGTTGCGAAGGCGGCGACCACGCCGAGGATTGGGAATTCGTCAATCATGGACGGCACCAGCCGCTCCGGCACGGAGACACCCTTCAATGGGGCGGATGCGGCGCTCATTGAGACAATCCGCTCGCCGGCCGCTTCACCGGCTTCTTCCGCGCCCACATGCCCGCCCATCGAACCGAGACCGAGCACCTGAAAGAAGCCGTCGCGGGTATCATTGGACATCACATTCTCGATCAGCACCTCGCCATCCGGGCTGATCAGCGCCGCAGCTGCCAGAAAAGCCGCAGAGGAGGGGTCGCCCGGAATGCTTGCATCCATGGCTGTGAGGCTTTGCCCGCCGCGCAGACGAATCTCGCGGCCGCCATCCGGCGTGCGTTTGACATCCACTTCCGCGCCGAAGCCACGAAGCATACGCTCGGTGTGGTCCCGTGTCGCGCGGGGTTCCCGGACGATTGTTTCGCCATTGGCGTTCAGACCTGCCAGAAGAATGGCGGACTTCACCTGCGCAGAGGCCATTGGCAGAGCGTAGTCGATTGCCTGGAGCGTGTCCGAGCCGACAAATGTAAGGGGCAGCCGGCCGCCTTCATCATTCTCCGCCGAGGCCCCCATGGACTTCAGCGGATCGAGAATCCGGCCCATGGGACGTGCCTGCAGGCTTTCATCGCCGGTCAGCTCGGCGCGCAGGCCAAATCCGGCCATCGCGCCCATCATCAGGCGTGAGCCTGTGCCTGAATTACCAAAGTCCAGCGGCGCGTTGGGCGACAGGAAATGCCCCACACCGGTCACCCGCCACTCACCCGGGCCAAGATGCTCTACATTTGCACCAAGCGCCCGCACGGCATCGGCGGTGCGGAGAACATCCTCTCCTTCGAGTAGGCCGGAAATGCGAGATGGACCGTTCGCCAAAGCCGCAAAAATCAACGCCCTGTGCGAGCAGGACTTGTCTCCCGGTGCCCTGACAGTGCCGCGGATCATTGGAACCGGATAGGAAGTCCAGGTCACGTTGCGTTTTGCCTCATTAAGAAAAACAGTGATGCGCTTTGACAGGGCCCGACGTTCATGGCAAGCGCGCGCTTTGAAATTCAAACGCTTCGATCTGAGGGGTCAAAGTGGCAGACAAACAAAAGCTGGGGACAAAGCGCACTTGTCCCGAAACCGGTCGAAACTTCTACGATCTGAACAAGGATCCCATCGTCTCGCCCTATACCGGCGAGTCGTATCCTGTGTCCTTCTTTGAAGAAACGGCGTCCGCGTCCAAGGTGAAAGAACGGGAAGCGAAGAAAACCGTTGCCGACGACGACGATGATGATGAAGACGTCGAGGACGAAGACGAGAAGGCGAAAGGCGACGCCGAGGACGACGAAGAAGAAGGCGACGATATTGAAGCCGTCGAACTGGACGGAGATGACACCGCCGTCGTCATAGAAGGCGACGATGATGACGATGATGCCAGCCCGGCCGCTGTGCCAGCCGGCTTCACCGAAGAAGGCGTCGATGATGATGACGAGCCGCTCGCCGATGATGATGACGAGACCTTCGATCTCGGCGACGACGATCTCGATGTCGATCTGGACGACGATGATGACGTCGATGGCGATGCCGCTCCGGACGGCGACGCCGAGGATGAGAAATAAGGCTTGATCGTCCGGCGGGGGCGTCTTATCCCTCGCCTCCCGGTCAGGGGCCATAGCTCAGTTGGGAGAGCGCTTGCATGGCATGCAAGAGGTCGTCGGTTCGATTCCGTCTGGCTCCACCATTCTTTTTCTACTCAGATTGATCGCACTGGGCGTGGATGGCGGCTCTCGAAGCCGTGATCGGGTGCCCGCATTCCGGCGCCATTAGGGCTTGAAGCCGCCTTTGCCGGTCCCCAGATTCCAATCAACACCGAGCTTGTACGGAAGGGGCTGCCGATTGCGGGGTCCCGGCAGGCAAGGTGACATGGTCCTGTCTGGAAGGAGGGTATGCCATGCCTATGAATGCAATCGATGCCAAGACTGCCGCCTTCACCGCGGAAAATCTTGTCTATATCAAGCGCCTCGAAAGCGAGGATATCGCCACAATGGTCGCGCCCAACATGCTTGAGCAGGTTGGCGATCCGGATGATCTTTTCGCGGTCTACGGGCCGGAGGGTCAGCCTCTTGCCATCGTTGAGGGCCGTGAGGCGGCCTTCGAAGCCGCCCGGGCTCATTCTTTCAAGCCTTACAGCGTGCACTAACGCGGCAAGCCGCTTGAATTATCAGGCGGCGTTGCTGGCGTCGGAGCGGCAAAGGATGGCGCGAATGCCGTCCTCGGTGTCGGCCTTACGCAGCGCTTCGCGTACGCTGGCCTGACGGAACGCGCGGCTGACCTGCGCCAGCGCCCGTAAATGGTCCGCGCCCGCTGAGAGCGGCGCGAGCAGCATGAAGATCAGATCGCAGGGGCGCTCATCAATCGCCTCGAAATCGACGGCCTGAGAGAGGCGCGCAAACCCTCCGATTGGGGCTTCCAGTCCATCAAGGCGAGCATGCGGGATTGCCACGCCTTCACCGACGCCGGTGGAGCCGAGCCGCTCACGTTCCATGACGGCGTCCTGGATATCGCGCGCATCGAGGCCGGACTTGTCGGCCAATGCTTCGCTGAGCTGGGTGATGATCTGTTTACGACTGGACGCGTCGGAAACAGGAAGGAGGACGCCGCCTTCGAGAAGGCTGGTTAAATCTAAAGCCATTTGTCTTTCGCTTACGCTTGCACCGCGCCGGACGGATCGACCCAGCCGATATGCCCGTCCGGGCGGCGATATACCATATTATGACCGCCATGAGCGGCGTTTCGGAACATGAGCGCCGGCGCATCGCCGAGCTCCAGCTGCATGACCGCCTCTGACACTGTCATGGTGCGAATAACAGCTTTCGTTTCCGCAACGGTGAGGGGCGTTGTGTCAGCGCCGTTTGTCTGTGTGTCGTCTTCGCCGCCGTCGGGCTCCTCATTGGATCGAAGAATGAAAGCTGTCGCTGGTTCGGCAGGCAGAGGCGTGCGTCCCGGCTTGTGGTGGTCTTTCAAGCGCCGTTTATAGCGCCTCACCCGTTTTTCCATTTTATCCAGCGCCTGCTCGAGCGCAGCATAGCTGTCGTCGCCCTTGCCGGTGGATTGTAGAATTATTCCTGACGGGAGATGGACGTTGCAATCCACCTCTGTGAGATGCCCTTCGCGCATCACAGTAACATTGGCTTCGCCTGTCCGGTCGAAGTATTTCGACACAGCGGCTTCGAGCCCACTGGCGATCCGCTCCTGCAGGGCGTCGCCAAGCTCCATTTGTTTACCAGCAATGTTGATTTGCACGGACAGCTCCGTCTTGGTCCGATGAGTATGGACCATTGTCTCAGATAAATCGAGGGGCCGCGTAACGCTGACGCCGCAAGGCGTCAACCTCGACTGGGCAGTCAGGCCGACTGTTTGAGCAGGCGGCGACGCTGGACCGATGACGGAATGTGCAGGCTCTCGCGATACTTTGCGACGGTACGCCGTGCGATCTCGATGCCGAACTCGGTCAGCAATTCCACAATTTGGTCGTCGGAGAGGACGTTGTCGGCCGTCTCGTCGTCAATCAGCATTTTGATGCGGTGACGTACTGCTTCGGCAGAATGGGCTTCCCCGCCGCCGGTCGACGGAATGGCCGCCGAGAAGAAGTATTTCAGTTCGAACAGACCGCGCGGCGTCGACATGTACTTGTTGGAGGTCACACGGCTCACCGTAGACTCGTGCATCTCTATCACGTCTGCGACCTGTTTCAGGTTCAGCGGGCGCAGGTGGGCGACACCGTGTGCGAAGAAGGCGTCCTGTTGGCGCACGATTTCGCTCGCCACTTTGAGGATGGTCCTGGCACGCTGGTCCAGCGACTTGATGAGCCAGGAGGCGTTCGCCGCACATTCGGAGATGAACTCTTTTTCGTTGTCGCGCATCGGCAGCGCGCTGACCTCGGCATAATAGGCCTTGTCCATCAGCACGCGGGGCAGGGTGTCGGAGTTGAGCTCCACGGCGAACATGCCATTCGGCATTTCTCGAACATAGACATCCGGCGCGACGGCAATTGTTGCCTCGCCAACAAAGCCGGCACCTGGGCGCGGGGTCAGCGTGCGCAGCTCTTCGAGCATGTCCACTACATCGGTTTTGTCGACACCGCATGCCGCCATCAGGCCCTTGATGTCATGCTTGGCCGCCAGATCGAGGTTGTCGAGCAGGGCTTGCATGGCCGGGTCGAGCCGGTCGCGCTCGGCAAGCTGAAGCGCCATGCATTCCGGGATGGACCGCGCCATGACGCCGGTTGGGTCAAAACCTTGGCACAGCTCGAGCACGGCTTCGACATCTTCTACATCGGCTCCGAGCGCCGAAGCGGTTTCTTCAAGATCGGCGCGGCAATAGCCAGCCTCATCTGTCTCATCGATCAGACGCGAGGCGATCAGTCGATCGGCTGGCGTCAGGGCCGTCATGTTCAGCTGCTCGTGCAGGTGATCGTTCAGGGACGTCTCGCGTGTCAGCGTGCCGTCCATGTCAAAGTCTTCGCCCATGGTCTTGCCATCGGAGGCTTTCGACCAGTCCGTCGATGCGGAAGGGCCGGCGGCCGAAGAAGGCATGTCGGAGGGCGCATCGGCTTCGTAAGCGT
>JANQQC010000037.1 GCA_028285145.1 Hyphomonadaceae bacterium | reverse complement strand
TTGGAGGCAGTCACATGGACGACCGGAATGCGCTCCAAGCGGTCATCCGACCGCGTAGCATCCAATCTGCTTTCCGCATCGATCCTTTCCAGAAGAAGCGGTTCTCTGCTGTGTTTGCGAGATGGGTGATGGAGATGAGAAAAGGCGATTGGAGTCGGTAGAGCTTTTCCCGAAGTTACTGACCCGGCCCCTTTGAACGCAGCCGCCCTGAGTGGAAGAATGGCTTGTTCAAAGGAGAAGAGCGATGGGTGCGAAGCGGTACAGACCCGAGGAGATCATCTCGAAGCTGCGTGAGGCCGAGGTGCTGCTTGCGGAAGGCGTCAGCGTGGGCGAGGTCGTTCGTCAGCTCGGCGTGACCCAGGTGACGTACTACAGGTGGCGCAAGGAGTATGGGGGTATGAAGGTCGATCAGGCGAAGCGTCTGAAAGACCTTGAGAAAGAGAACGCCCGATTGAAGCGGCTGCTTGCCGATGCCGAGCTCGACAAGGCGATCTTGAAAGAGGCCGCCTCGGGAAACTGGTAGGGCCCTCCCGCAAGCGCCAGTTCGTCGAGCATGTGTGTACGGAACTCGGCGTCTCCGAACGCCGGGCTTGCCGGGTGGTGGGCCAGCATCGATCGACGCAATGGCGACAACCGCAGAAGCTTGACGATGAGGACGCGCTCACGGCCGCGATCATCGCGTTGGCCAGCCAGTACGGCCGGTATGGCTATCGCCGGATCACTGCGCTGCTTCGTCGAGACGGATGGTACGTGAACCACAAGCGCATTGCGCGGATCTGGCGGCGGGAGGGCCTTCGTGTTCCCAAGAAGCAGCCGAAGCGCGGCCGGCTATGGCTCAACGATGGGTCGTGCATTCGGCTGCGGCCCGAGCGAGCGAACCACGTCTGGGCCTATGACTTTGTCCAGGACCGGACGCGGGATGGGCGGAAGTTCCGAATGCTCACGATCATCGATGAGTTCACCCGCGAGTGCCTCGCCATTGAGGTGGCCCGCCGGCTGGACAGCCAGAGTGTTCTCGCGGCCCTCGCTGATCTCATGGTCAATCACGGCGTGCCGGATCACATCCGGTCCGATAATGGTCCTGAGTTCACAGCCCGTGCGGTCCGCGAGTGGATCGCGAAGGTCGGTGCGAAGACGCTGTTCATAGAGCCGGGAAGCCCTTGGGAGAACGGCTACAACGAGAGCTTCAACGGCAAGCTCAGGGACGAACTGCTGAATGTCGAACTCTTCAACGACCTGAGGGAGGCAAAGGTCCTGATCGAAAGATGGCGACGGCACTTCAACACCATTCGCCCGCACACGGCCCTAAGCTACCAACCACCAGCCCCAGAAACGGTCGTACCGGCTGATCTCGCCTTCACTTCGTGGCCGTTCCGGCCAGATCAGTCTTCCCTAGGGAGCAACGCAATGATTACATAAAGCATGGCTGCGCCTTCGGGGTCTCATCACCATTCAATCCGCCTTGGGCCTTAGCAGCCAACTACCGCCGCAACATGCAGCGTGGCGACTACTCTGCGATACGGGCCAAAGTGCTCTACGACTTCATTCTTACGCACCATTTCGATGTCGGGCATCGCGAAGCCCAGGACATCTTCCCAGAAACGCCCGCC
>JANQQC010000036.1 GCA_028285145.1 Hyphomonadaceae bacterium | reverse complement strand
GCGGTTGCGGTGCGCCATAGTCCGCCCGTTTCACCTCAGCGCTCATGGCCCTAAACCGCAAGGCATCGAGCTTCTTGGAGACTGACCGGGCAGAAATCTCTCGGAACGGACCGATCTTGTAGAATGGGTTGCCGTCATAAACATTGACCTGAGCGCCTCGCCACCGGCGCCATGTCCTTGCAACCCACTCCTGCAAAACTTGCCAACCGCTGCGCTCAGGAAGCGTTACAAAGAGCGTGCCACCAGGCGCCAGCACCCGGTACACTTCGGAAAAGATGGCGTCCAGATCCGGCATGAACTGCACCTTGTGAACACAGGTCACAAGCGACACGGACGCGTCAGAAATCGAGTTGAGGCCATGCTCGGGTGAAATCAGGCAGGTCTCTGTGTCGGGATACAATTCGGCCAAACTGGATAACGTGTACGGCACATAGTCAGCGATCGTGTAGTCGTTTGCAAAATCATTGTCTTTCAACAGCTTGAAGAAATACCCGTCATGGGTTCCCAGATCCAAGACTGAATCTGCATCCGGCGTTTTCGATGCCAGTTCGCTGAAGATGTGGGCGTAGATCTTCTTGTTGAAGGACTGCAGGGCAAACCGGTCCTGGTATCGATAGACCGGCGCGATGCGATCGCGATAGTCGATCAACTGATCCATCGACCACTGGCCAAGATCGGCACTGTCGTTCAGAGGTGGCCTTGTCGCATCGAAATGGTTGTAGTCGGCGACCCGCGACAGGGGGAGCCTCACGCGTTTCTTGTCCGTCGAGGCAGTTTCGGGATAGCCGACACCAAGGATCAGGATCGCCTCATAGAGCTCGGGAACACCCAGAACAGCTTTGATGTCATCATCGCCCTCAAAGCCCGCCATGGGGCAGCTTGCGAGGCCCAGCTCATGGGCCGCCAAGGCCATGTTCTGCATCGCCGCACCCAGGCCCATGATATTGGCGTAGCGCTTGGTGTTGAACCGGGGGTCGATGAAAAAGAAGATGTTCACCGGCGCCCAAAGCACCTTTTTGCTTGCGACTTTCGCAAGGCGCGCGCGAAGCTCTGGGTCGTCCACGACGACGTAGCGCATGAGCTGCAGATTGCACGAACACGGCGCATGCCAACCCGCGCGAAGGATCTTGTCGATGCTGGCCCGATCCACAACGCGCTCCGAAAACGTGCGGATGGACATGCGCTGTTCGATGGCTTCAAAGGGCGTCACTTGATGTCCCTGCCCTTGCCGCATGAAGGACATCCTTGATCTGTTTGGGCACCATATCTGCGAGCTGCTCTGCCCCTGGCTTTGCGGACCATAAGTCCTGTCCGATCTGCGGGTCCGGATGCGCAACGATCAGGCTCACGAGATACGTCTCGCCATTGAGGATGGTGTGACTGAGCGTTGGGATGACGGCTCGTGGGTGGATCACGTTGGAATTGGGCGCATGCAAGATGACTCGCCCTGCGCGCGTTCCACGCGGATCGAAGATGCCGCTCAAACCTGAGCTTTGCGAGATGACCGACTGCCCCGGACCGTTGGTTTCGTCCACTTCACCAAAGTAGGTTCCCAGGGCTTCGCCTCCAAGCGCGATGTATTGGGCATCCGTTCGCGGCAGCGCGAAGCCGCCTTCGACACAGGTCAACTGCCTCTCAGAGCGCACGCGATGCACACGCAGATGTCCGGTCGCACCGATAGCAGAAATCCAGGTGCGCACCTCGACATCGCTCCAGGGTGAGAAACTCGAGGCCAGATGTCCCTCTTCGGCCTCGTGATCGAAGGTGTGGCCTCGCTCCTTGAAGTGATACCCGTCATCGGTGAACAGCAGCGTGTTATCGGGCGCCTTCTTGTCCAATCGACCGTTCCCGGTGGAAACATTGAAACCGAAATAGCTGGAATAGGCGAATTTTGCGCACTTCTCTTCAAT
>JANQQC010000031.1 GCA_028285145.1 Hyphomonadaceae bacterium | reverse complement strand
ACATGACCAGCCTTGACCTCGCCAATGATGAATTCGCCGAAACCCTTATGGGACCGCAATGGTTCGACGCGGGGCAGTACCCGGAGGCAGTGTTCAGATCGCTCGGTCTGAAGGTGGTTGGCGACAATGAAGCCGTGATCTCGGGCGATCTGACACTGCACGGTATGACGCAGGCCATTGAGATCGAAGCGACGTTCAATGGTGGCGCAAACGACCGGCTGCGAGGGGCGTACGTTGTCGGATTTTCCGGCCGTACGGTCATCGACCGGACCGACTTCGGCGTGGATCGCTTCTCAGGATTGATCGCTGATGAAGTGGTGATCGAAATCGAGGCTGAGTTCCTTCAGCAGTGAGCCACGCGCATTGACCGTCCCGACGCAGCGGCCCAAAGCCTAGGAATGACTCGCAAGCTGGGGCCGAATGCATTCTTCTTCGTCATCGTCACGGTGACGATCGACATGCTGGCCTTTGGTCTGATCATTCCGGTGATCCCGGCGCTACTCAACGACATTATGGGGCTCGGACCGGCCGAAGCCGTTGCATGGGGCGGCGTCCTGACCGCAACCTATGCGCTGATGAACTTCGCCTTCGGGCCGACGCTCGGAGCACTTTCAGACCGGTTCGGCCGCCGCCCTATCCTGCTGGCCTCGCTTTTCACGCTGACGATCGATTTCATCATCATGGGGCTCGCCAATACGATCTGGCTGCTCTTCCTCGGCCGGGCACTTTCGGGAATCTCCGGCGCGACCTTCTCTACGGCAAACGCGTATATCGCCGACGTCACCACGCCCGAGGAACGCGGACGCGCGTTCGGGATGACAGGTGCTGCCTTCGGGCTGGGATTTGTCATCGGGCCGGTTGCCGGCGGATTGCTTGGCTCTATCGATCCGCGGGCACCGTTCATGGTGGCGGCCGCCTTGTCCGCCTGCAACTTTCTCTATGGCTGGTTTGTGCTGCCGGAATCGCTTCCGATCGAGAACCGCCGCCCGATTGATTGGAAACGCGCGAACCCGTTTGGCGCATTCCGGCATTTCTCCAAGCTGCCTCACGTCTCGTGGTTCCTCGTGGCGATGGGATGTTTCGGCCTCGCTCACTCTGTTTATCCGGCGACATGGAACTTTCATGGTGAAATCCGCTACGATTGGACCAGCCGGGAAATCGGGTTTTCGCTCGGCCTTGTCGGGATTGGAGCGGCAATCGTCCAGGCGGGCCTGATGGGGCCGATGCTGAAGCGGTTTGGGGCCGCGCGGACGGCGATGTTTGGGCTGTCGATGAACATCGCTGCGATGTTCTGTTTTTCCCTCGCCGGGCAGGCCTGGATGGCTTATCCGATTATCCTGCTCAGCTCGTTCGGCGGCCTCGCCCAGCCTGCCGTCAACTCAATCATGTCGACCCGGACGCCAAAGAATGCCCAAGGTGAGCTTCAGGGGGCGTCCGCCAGCATCATGGCGCTGGCGATGATCATCAGCCCCATCATGATGACGCAGACCCTGCACACCTTCTCCGCCGACGATGCCCCGGTCTACTTCCCGGGCGCGGCCTTCCTGCTGGCTGCCGTGATCACACTCATCGCGCTTGTCCCGTTCTTTTTCGGACTGGCTGCTAAGGTTCCCCCGGAAGCGCTACAGGAAGGTAGTGAGGAACGCGCATCTGACCTCCACGAGCAGAGTGATGCCTAGCCTTCGGGCCAACCTGCTGATCAATGCTGGCCATGATGCGACAGGACTGGCGAAACGCTGAAACCTTCACTAATCAAAGCCATGATCGAGCATCGGCCCGCCCTGTTTCTTGACCGTGACGGCGTTCTAAACGTCGACAAAGGTTACGTCAGCCGAATCGAGGACTTCGAGTGGGTCGAGGGAGTGGCTCAAACGATCAAGACCTTCAATGAGCGGGGCTGGTTTGTTTTCGTGGTAACAAATCAGTCAGGGATCGCGCGGGGCTACTACACCGAAGAAGACATGACTCAGCTTCATGCATGGATGCTGGATGAACTGGCCAAAGACGGCGCGCTTATCGACCAGATTTATCACTGCCCGTTTCACGAGGCCGGCGAGATCGCACGCTACCGGAAAGACAGTTTCGACCGAAAACCCAAGCCGGGGATGCTTTTGCAGGCAATGGCCGATTTTCCAGTCAAACGCGAAGCGAGCTTCTTGATCGGCGACAAGCCGACCGACATCGAAGCTGCGCGCGCTGCCGGTGTTGGCGCTTTCCTGTTCCGAGGCGGCGTGCTCTCAGAGTTCGCAGAGTGGGCGCTGGCGAGCTTTGAGGACGGTGTCCGATGAAACGGCTTGGCATTCTGGGCGGCATCAGCCCCGCTTCCACGGAAATCTATTATCGCGCTTTGAATGAAGGGGTTCGGGATCGGCTGGGCGGCTTTCACAGCGCCAATCTTCTTATTCATTCGTTTGATTTCGCAGAGATCGCCGGTCTGCAACAGGCCGATGAGTGGGAGAAGGCCGACAAGGTGATGGCCGCAGCCGCGCGCGGGCTTGAGGATGCCGGTGTCGACGGCGTGCTTTTGGCCTGCAATACGATGCATCGATGCGCGCCCGCCATGGAAGCCGCCCTCACCGTCCCTTTCCTGCATATTGCGGATGCCTTGGGTGAGCGCCTGACGGCTGATGGCCGTAAGCAGCCGGCTCTGGTCGGAACCCTCACCACTATGGAGCATCCCTTCATACGCGCCCGCCTTGCGGACAATTTCGGTATTGAGCCGGTTATCCCGACAAAGCCCGTGCGGGATGAGATCGATCACATCATCTTCGAAGAGCTGTGCCGGCACGTGATCCGCGATGAGAGCCGGGCGCGGTATGTCGAGTTCACGGAGGCGATGAAAGCCGATGGGGCCGACGCAATGATTCTGGGGTGTACGGAGGTCGGGCTATTACTTGATGACGGCAATTGCCCGCTGCCAGTCTATGACACCGCGCTGCTGCACGTCGAAGCCGCGATCGCCTTCATGCTGGACTGAGGGATCAGTACGCTACGAGCGCTACTGAACGATGAGGATGGTACGCCCAACAGGATTCGAACCTGTGACCTACTGATTAAAAGTCAGTTGCTCTACCAACTGAGCTATGGGCGCTCCGAGCGCGGTACATAGGCAAGTCGCGCGGCGCGGTCAATGAACCCTGTGTCACAGGCAGCAGCGGTCGCGAAATCGTCTCATTTCCCGGTAGGTTCGCCACAATGAGCTGGAAGTTCATCCTCATTGCCGGAGCAGCCCTCGCAATTGCCGAAACCGCGCACGGCGACACGCAATCACCGGACGAGCGGCCAGTTGTCGATCTGGAGCAAGTCCGCGATGCTGCCGGCGGTGCCGTCAACAAGACTAGGCGCGGAATCGAGGACGTGGCGACCCGGCCGCTCGAAGACTTCAATCTCCAGCGAGACGAAATTCCAAACTCAATCAAGGACTTGGAATCTTATACTGAAAACAATGGCGTCCTGACTTGCGAGGCCGTCGCCGAAGAGATCGAAGGCCTGGACGATGCGCTGGGGCGTGAGGGGCCGCGAATAAAGTCCGAGAAAACGATCTCCCGGCGCATTGCAGACAAGGCCGCTGATACCGCTGTCGATGTCGTTGAGGGCGAAGCGAAGAACTTGATTCCCTTCCGCTCCACCATCCGAAAGATCAGCGGGGCTGAAGCGTATGAGCGCCGTCGCAAGACGGCTGTCTCAATCGGCAAACAACGGCGCGCCTATCTGAGAGGCGCTTGGGCCGCGATGAGCTGTGACCTGAAACTGGCGCGAGAGTCCGACGGCCCCCGCGCGGAAGGCGCGCCGATTTCACTCGTGAAAACAACGCGCGAAGATATTGTTGAGATCGCACCGTTAGAGGCCCCGCTCAGTCCGGCGTCCGAGGAGCCGACTTCGTCGACGCCCAGCGAGCCGAAAGCTCCGAACGCAGGACCGGAAAGCTCCCGTCGGAAATTGCCGTCCTTAGGCTAGCCATCAGCGTCTGAAAGAACGCCGTGTTGTGCCAGGACAGTATCATCGGCCCGAGATACTCGCCGGCCTTGAAGAGATGATGAAGGTAGGCGCGGGAGTAATCGCGGCTCGCAGGGCAATCGATTGCCTCGTCGACGGGGTGCTCATCCTCAGCGAATTTCGCATTCTTGAGATTGATCGGGCCGTCCCACGTCCAAGCTTGGCCGTGGCGGCCGGATCGCGTGGGTAACACGCAGTCAAACATATCGACCCCGCGCGCAACGCACTCGACAAGATCGACCGGCTTGCCCACGCCCATCACATATCGTGGGCGATCTGCTGGCAAGTATGGTGCCGTCCAATCGAGCGTTTCGCACATTTGCTCATGCCCTTCCCCGACCGCGAGCCCGCCAATCGCGTACCCGCCGAACTGCTGCGATACGACGCCTTCCGCAGAACGCTGTCTCAAGTCGGCATAATTCGATCCCTGTACGATACCGAACAAGGTCTGATTTGAACGGTCTCCAAACGCGTCGAGAGACCGCTCACCCCAATCCAATGAAAGCTCAAGGCTTCGTTCTGCTTCCTCACGGCTCGCAGGAAAATCGGTGCATTCGTCCAGCTGCATCGAGATATCGGCCCCGAGCAGATCCGCCTGTATCTCGATCGAACGCGCCGGTGTCAGGCGATGCTCTGAACCATCGATATGACTGCGGAAGGTCACGCCGTCTGGATCCATTTTCCGCAGCTGGGCCAGCGACCAGACCTGAAATCCACCGGAGTCGGTCAGCATCGGTCCGGACCAACCTGAGAATTTGTGCAGGCCGCCAAGCTTCTCGACGCGCTCTGCGCCGGGCCTCAGCATCAGATGGTAGGTGTTGCCAAGAATGATATCGGCACCGGCGTCGCGCACCTGATCCATGTATAACGCCTTGACGGTGCCCGCTGTCCCAACTGGCATGAAGGCAGGCGTCTGGATGTCGCCGCGCGGCGTCTTGAGTACACCGCGCCGAGCATTGCTCGACGTAGCGTCGATAGAGAATTCAAAATCAGCCATGAACTGGCTTAGGCCCGCTCAGGCAGCAAAAGGCAAGCATCACCGTAGGAGTAGAAACGATACGTCTCCCGGACGGCGTGCGCATAGGCGGCCTGCATCACATCGGTTCCCATCAGCGCGCAGACCAGCATGAAGAGGCTGGATCGCGGGAGATGGAAGTTGGTCATCAACGCATCGGTGGAGCGCACAGCATCGCCCGGTTTGATGAAGATGTCTGTTGGGCCACTGGTTGGAATGAAGCGACCTGCCTCATCGAGGCTGCTTTCCAATGTCCGTAGAGCGGTGGTGCCAACGGGGATTACGCGCCCTCCCGCTTTGCGAGTCCGGTTCAGCCTCTCAGCCGTTTCAGCGCCGAGCTTGCGCCATTCGCTGTGCAAGCGACTGTCCTTGATCTGCTCTTCCTTCAGTGGCGCGAAGGTTCCCAAACCGACATGAAGGCGGACCTTCTCTCTAGCCGCACCTGCAGCGTCAATTCTGTCGAGCAGGTCTTCGGTGAAGTGCAAACCTGCTGTCGGGGCAGCGACCGATTCAGCCTCGTCGCCTGCGAAACTCGTCTGATAGTCGCGCCGATCTTGTGAGTCCGCAGCCCGACGGCGCGCGATGTATGGCGGTAATGGCATCGCTCCATGAGCGTCCAGAGCGGCCTCAAGCTCATCGCCCGATACTGAAAAACGGACCTCAAGGGCTCCGTTTTCGTCACCACCAAGGATTTCGGCCTCAAAAGCACCATCGAATTGCAGGATGTCCCCCGCTTTAAGGCGGCGACCCGGCCGGGCAAGCACGCGCCAGGATGCTCCATCGATGCGTTCAACGAGGTTGAGATCGACCTCTACATCACGGCCCTGCTCATCGCGCGCAGGCCGAACTCCCCTGAGTGCCGCAGGCAAGACGCGTGTGTCGTTGAAAACGAGCGAGTCACCGGGACCAATCAAATCCGGAAGGTCACGCACGACACGATCTTCCAGCGTTCCATCGCCATTCACAACAAGAAGACGCGCTGAGTCTTTAGGCTCAGCCGGTCGAAGCGCGATCAGCGCCTCCGGCAAATCGAAATCGAACAGATCGAGGTTCAAAGAAACCGTCTAGCCTTCGACGACCGTCGGCACGGGTGGCAGCTCGCAGATCTCAGCATCGCCCTGAGCAGCCAGCATTTCTTGAAACTGCGGGCCGTCCGTTCGCTGAACCCATACTGCTGGTCGCTGCTCCTCTGGAAGGTCCGCCGCGATCCGAGCTGTTCGCAGGATGTCTGGATTCTCGACGGGCTCGCCGAGCTTGATGCTATCAACCACGGACTGACCATCGAGGATACGTCCCCAGGCGGTGTATGACCTGTCCAGATGAGGCGAGGTATCGCGCATCAGGAAGAACTGACTGTTAGCGGAATCCGGATCATCTGTGCGCGCAGTCGAGACCATGCCCTTACAGTGCAGGATCCAGCTATCGACCATCTTGTCCTTGGTCATCTCCGCGAGCAGTTCAGGCTGGGTCTGCATTGGGAAACCCATATAGTACCCTTGCTTTGCCTTGGCGGCGTCCCCAATCAGCGCGAGCGGCGTGTCCGTTGGAGAGCGACGGAAGTCGAACTCACCCGGAACGTTGGGTAGGCCCGATCCTAAGCCGTTCAGCGCGAAGATATCGCCACCTTGAGCCATGAAGCCGGCGATGACGCGATGAAACACCGTGCCATCAAACTGACTGCCGCTAATAATTGTCTTGAACTGTTCGGCATGCTTTGGTGCCGCCACCGGCAGCACCTCAATCAGTATACGGCCCTTGGTCGTCTCGAAAACGAAGAGGTTTTCAGGATCGACAGCGCGCCAGTTCTCAGGGTCGGCTTTCGCCGCCTCAACCGAAACCTCTGTCTGATCCATCGCGTCATCGCCTGGCTCCTGCCCGCAGGCACTGAACACCATGGCGATGGATGCGGCCGCAGCCGCAGCAAAGCGAAAACTCATTTTTGGAACTTCTCCAGCAACTCTCTTTCAACATCGGCTGTGACAAAGTCAGAAATGCGGCCACCAAGGCTGGCAATTTCCTTGACCAGTCTGGATGCCACGGCCTGATGTTGAACATCGGCCATCAGAAACACGGTTTCAATGTCCGGATTCAGCCGCTCATTCATGGCCGTCATCTGAAATTCGTACTCGAAGTCCGAAACAGCTCGAAGGCCACGCACCAGCACCTGTGCACCGCACTCCTCAGCGAAATGCATTAGAAGATTGTCGAAGGGACGAACCTCAATCACGGCGCGGCCCGGCGCGGCGAGCTTGCCGATTTCTCTCTCAACCGTCGCAACGCGCTCATCCAGAGAGAATAACGGCCGCTTAGCCTCGTTAATAGCGACGCCGATGATCAGCCGATCGACGAGCTTCATGGCTCGGCCAATAATATCTATATGACCCATGGTCAGGGGATCGAACGTCCCCGGATAAAGTCCGACGCGTTCCAAGCAGTCCTCCCCGGCCCAATGCCTTGTTTCTAATCTGTTGGCGCAGCTTCTACGCCGTCGGCCCCATCAATATCGTCTTCCGCCTCTTCTACAAGACGGGCGACGGATACGACACGCTCCTCCTCCGCGGTCCGGAGCACCCAGACACCGGATGTCGCGCGTCCCGCCTGACGAATCTGATCGACATGGGTGCGGATAAGCTGACCGGCGTTGGTTACGAGCATGATCTGGTCGGTCTCTTCCACCGGGAAGGATTGGGCAATGCGCTGACCCTCGGACAGGCGATGCGCGATCAGGCCTTTGCCGCCGCGACCTGTGACCCGGTAGTCATACGCCGAAGCGCGTTTGCCCATACCGTTATCTGCGATTGTGAGGATCAGCTGCTCGGCCGCGCCGAGTTCAGCGATGCGTTCCGGGCTGAGCGCCGTGTCTTCGACGGCCTCGTCCGTTTCTTCCTCGACAATCTCTTCTTCCTCGCCTTCAGCCGCACGGCGCATCGCAGCTGCGTGCTTGAGGTAGGCTCGGGCTTCGGCCGGTGTCACATCGACATGGCGCAGGACGCCCATGGCGATGACCTGATCGTCATTACCGAGGCGAATACCGCGAACACCGGATGAGGTACGGCCGGAGAAGACACGCACATCGGTCACAGCGAAGCGAATGCACTGGCCTAGCGCCGTTGTGAGTAGGATATCGTCCTTCTCGGAACAGATCTTCACCGAGATGATGCCGTCGCCTTCGTCCGGCTTCATGGCGATCTTGCCGTTGCGGTTCACGCGCACGAAATCGGACAGCTTGTTCCGCCGGACGCCACCGGAGCGGGTCGCGAACATGACGTCGAGTTCCGCGCGGGACTCCTCGTCATCCGGCAGCGGCATGACGGATTCGATGCGTTCGTCCTTCTCAAGCGGGAAGATGTTGACGAGCGCCTTTCCGCGAGACTGCGGCGCGCCAACCGGCAAGCGCCATACCTTCTCTTTGTAGACCATGCCGGTTGTGGAGAAGAATAGGATCTCCGTATGGGTGTTGGCCGTGAAGAGACGCACGACGAAGTCATCGTCCTTCATCGAAATGCCAGACCGGCCCTTCCCGCCGCGGTTCTGGGCGCGATAGGTCGAAAGCGGCGTGCGCTTCACATAACCGCCATGGGTGACCGTGACGACCATGTCCTCGCGTTCGATGAGGTCCTCATCGTCCATGTCCATGTCACCGAAGGCAAATTCGGAACGACGTGGCACAGCGAACTTCTCGCGCACCTCGCCCAGTTCGCCTTTGACGATGTCCATGATCCGTGTGCGTGAGCGGAGGATATCGAGATAATCCGCAATCTTGTCAGACAGGCCTTTGGCTTCGTTGCCAATATCGTCGCGGCCGAGCCCGGTCAGCCTGTGAAGCTGAAGGTTCAGGATCGCGCGGGCCTGCTCGTCGGACAGATAGATGGTGTCAGGGTCTTCACCGCGCCGCGTGCGTCGGTCTGCGATCAGATCGATGAGCGGGCCCATATCCTGCTGGGGCCACGCCTTCTCCAGAAGACGTTCGCGCGCGACGGCCGGGTCCGGTGAATGGCGGATAATCGCGATGATCTCATCAATGTTTGCGACCGCCAGAGCCAGACCGACCAAGACGTGAGCACGGTCTCTCGCCTTGCTGAGTTCATGCTTGGTGCGTCGTGTGACGACTTCCTCGCGGAACCTGATAAAGCACTGAAGAACGGTGCGCAGATTTAGCAATTCCGGCCGGCCGCCATTCAGAGCCAGCATGTTCACGCCGAAGGAAGTTTGCAGCGGGGAGAAGCGGTAAAGCTGATTGAGCACAACATCCGCGCTGGCGTCGCGCTTGATCTCGATCACGACACGAATCCCGTTGCGATCAGACTCGTCGCGCAGGTCCGAGATGCCCTCGATCCGTTTTTCCCGGACCAGTTCGGCGATCTTCTGGACCATCGTCGCCTTGTTCACCTGATAAGGAATCTCAGAGACGATTATGGCTTCACGGCCCGATTTTACCGTTTCAATCTCGGTACGTGCCCGCATGATGACCGAACCGCGGCCTTCCATCAGCGCTTTGCGAGATCCTACATGGCCCATGATCAGGCCACCCGTCGGAAAATCCGGCCCGGGCACGATCTCCAGAAGCGCTTCGTCTTCGATTGCCGGATCGTCAATCATGGCGATGGTCGCATCGACCACCTCGCCAAGATTGTGCGGTGGAATGTTGGTCGCCATACCGACGGCAATGCCCGAACCGCCATTGACCAGCAGGTTCGGGAACTGCGCCGGCAGGACCATCGGCTCTTTGTTCTGGGCGTCGTAAGTGTCCTGAAAGTCGACCGTATCCTTGTCGATGTCCGCGAGCAGGTACTGCGCGGACCGCGTCATCCGGGACTCGGTGTAGCGCATGGCCGCTGGCGGATCGTTATCGATCGATCCGAAGTTCCCCTGCCCGTCGACAAGCGTCAGGCCCATGGAGAATGGCTGTGCCATCCGCACAAGCGCATCATAGATTGCGCTGTCGCCATGCGGGTGGAAGTTACCCATCACGGCACCCACAATGTTTGCCGATTTCTTGTAGGGCTTGTCCGGCGTATTGCCGTTGATCTGCATGGCGTAGAGAATCCGGCGGTGAACCGGCTTCAGACCATCACGCACATCAGGGAGCGCTCGGCTGACAATCACGCTCATCGCGTAGTCGAGATAAGACTTTTTCAGCTCATCTTCGATTGCAATCGGATCGATGCCGTCTTCTGTCGGCATGTCCGGAGTTTCCGGCTCTTCCGGAGGTGTCGTCTCGTCAGTCACGGATGATTTGCTCTCAAAAGCTGCGCGGGCTCGAATCGCCCGTCTCTATTGTGAAAACAATAGCAGGCCCCGGCGTTTCATTCAAACGCCGGGGCCCTGTAAATCGCAGTATTTCAAGCGTGTTTTCAGCTCGCCTAGAACGGGATTTCGTCGTCCAGATCCTGGCTGAAATCCTGTGCCGGGCCTTCCATCTGACGTGCCCCGCCCTGATTGCCATAAGCAACGGAGTCCTGACCGTAGCCGCGGCCACCGCCTGTACCGTCATTGCGACCATCAAGCATGGTGAGATTGGAGTTGTACCCCCGCAGGACGACCTCCGTCGTGTACCTGTCCTGACCGTTCTGATCCTGCCATTTGCGAGTTTCCAACTGGCCTTCCAGATAGACCTTCGAGCCTTTTTTCAGGTAGCTCTGCGCGACGCGGACAAGGCCCTCGGAGAAGATGGCAACGCGATGCCACTCGGTTTTCTCGCGGCGTTCGCCGGTCGACTTGTCCTTCCAGTTCTCGGATGTCGCAATCGAGAGGTTACAAACCTGCCCGCCGTTCTGGAACTGGCGAACCTCAGGATCCGCGCCCAAATTTCCTACAAGGATAACCTTGTTCACTGATCCTGCCATAACTCGCTCCGACCGCTGCTTCTCAAATTCAATAGACTTAGCTACCGCCTGGCGGGCTTGCTGTCGCTGCATGGAAAGCCAATTTCCACAATTGCGGGCAGCCCCGGCGCATATTTCTTAATATTCATGCTTTGTTCTGGTCGTCAAGCTGGACTTGGACTACACATTCTCGTTCAACCGAGTCGCCCGATCCGAAAGTCCTTCATGTCTTCACTAGAATCCAAATTCATCCGCGTTCGCGGCGCGAAAGAGCACAATCTGAAGAGTATCGACGTGGACATCCCGCGCGGTGAGCTCGTTGTGATGACGGGCCTTTCCGGGTCCGGGAAGTCCTCGCTCGCCTTCGATACGATTTATGCCGAGGGCCAGCGCCGCTACGTCGAGAGTCTTTCCGCCTATGCACGTCAATTCCTGGAACTGATGCAGAAGCCGGATGTGGAGAGCATTGAAGGCCTCTCGCCGGCAATCTCGATCGAACAGAAAACAACCAGCCGAAATCCGCGCTCGACGGTCGGCACGGTCACGGAAATCTACGACTACATGCGGCTCCTCTGGGCACGCGTCGGCATCCCCTACTCTCCCGCGACTGGCCTTCCGATCGAGAGCCAGACAATCTCCCAGATGGTCGACCGGACAATGGCGCTTCCGGAGAAGACACGGCTCTACCTGCTCGCGCCGATCGTGCGGGGCCGAAAGGGTGAGTATCGGAAGGAATTTGCTGAGCTTCTGAAGCGCGGTTTCCAGCGTGTGAAAGTCGATGGTGAGTTTCATGAGTTGGAAGACCCGCCAACGCTCGACAAGAAGTTCAAGCACGACATCGACGTTGTGGTTGATCGCATCGTGGTGCGCCCGGATATGGAACGGCGCCTCGCCGAGAGCTTCGAAACCGCGCTCGAACTCGCCAATGGCATTGCTGTGGCTGAGTATGCCGATGCGAAGGATGACGAAGAACCAGAACGCATCGTCTACAGCGCGAACTTCGCTTGCCCTGTTTCCGGGTTTACAATTCCCGAGATTGAGCCGCGCCTCTTTTCCTTCAATAACCCCTTCGGTGCCTGCCCGACCTGCGATGGTCTCGGCAGTCAGCTAAAGATTGATGAGAGCCTCGTAACCACCGATGGCGATCTGACGCTTTTGAAAGGTGCGATTGCCCCTTGGGCCAAGCAAGCTTCTCCTTACCAGACACAGACACTGCAGGCACTCGCCAAGCACTATGATTTCGACCTCAAGACGCCATGGAACAAGCTCAGCGAAGAGATTCGGCAGCTCATTCTTCATGGGACAGGCGATGATGAAGTCGAGTTTGTCTACGATGACGGAATGCGACGTTACGAGGTCACCAAGACCTTCGAAGGCGTTATTCCAAACCTAGACCGCCGGTTCCGCGAAACTGACTCGGCCTGGGTGCGGGAAGAGATCAGCAAGTTCCAGTCGGCACAGGATTGCCCCGCCTGTGGCGGAAAACGCCTGAAGCCTGAAGCTCTCGCCGTCAGGGTCGGCCCGCTGGACATCTCCGAAGCCGCCTCATTCTCGATCCGTGAGGCGGGGCAATGGTTCACGGAAGTCTCCAAGAGCCTGACGGATCAGCAAAATGAGATTGCCGGGCGGATCCTGAAGGAGATCAATGACCGGCTTAAATTCTTAAACGACGTTGGTCTCGAGTATCTGTCGCTGTCCCGGTCGTCAGGTACTCTATCAGGCGGCGAGAGCCAACGCATTCGTCTGGCGAGCCAGATCGGCTCTGGGCTGACGGGCGTACTTTACGTGCTCGATGAGCCTAGCATCGGTCTTCATCAGCGAGACAATGAGCGATTACTGGAAACACTCAAGCGGCTTCGCGATCTCGGCAACTCGGTGATTGTTGTGGAGCACGACGAAGACGCCATCCTGACAGCCGATCACGTGATCGATATGGGACCTGCCGCCGGCGTTCATGGCGGAGAGGTGGTGTCTTCAGGCACACCGAAGGACATCGTCAAAGACAAGAATAGTCTGACGGGCGCTTATCTGAGCGGCGCTCGGGAGATCGAGATTCCTGCCAAGCGGCGACCTGCGAAGAAGGCCAAGTCGATCAAGCTCAAAGGCGCATCGGGGAACAATCTCCAATCGGTGGATGCCCGCGTTCCTTTGGCCGCTTTCACCTGCATCACAGGTGTGTCAGGCGGCGGAAAGTCGACACTAATCATCGAGACGCTCTACAAGGCGCTCGCACGGAAGCTGAACAATGCCTCGGCTGCACCAGCGCCATATGTGAGCCTCGAAGGCCTGCAGAACCTCGACAAGGTCATCGACATTGACCAGTCCCCGATCGGTCGGACGCCAAGATCCAACCCAGCCACCTATACGGGCGCCTTCACACCCATCCGGGACTGGTTCGCTGGCCTGCCGGAGTCCAAGGCGCGCGGATATAAGCCGGGCCGCTTCTCGTTCAATGTGAAAGGCGGGCGTTGCGAGGCTTGCCAGGGCGATGGCGTCATCAAGATCGAGATGCATTTCCTGCCCGACGTCTACGTCACCTGCGAGGTCTGCGACGGGAAGCGATACAATCGCGAAACGCTGGAAGTGAAGTACAAGGGCAAGTCGATCGCTGACGTGCTCGACATGACAGTGGAAGATGCCGAGAAGTTCTTCTCAGCTGTGCCCGCCATTCAGTCCAAGATGGAGACGCTGAACCGGGTCGGGCTTTCTTATATCAAGGTCGGCCAACAGGCGACGACCCTGTCGGGTGGTGAAGCCCAACGGGTCAAACTGTCGAAAGAGCTGTCGAAACGTGCGACCGGGCGAACGCTTTACATTCTGGATGAGCCCACGACGGGATTGCATTTCGAGGACGTCCGCAAGCTGCTCGAAGTTCTGCATGAGCTTGTCGACGCCGGGAATACAGTAGTCGTCATTGAGCACAATCTGGACGTCGTGAAGACAGCCGACTGGATCCTGGATCTCGGCCCCGAGGGTGGTGATGGCGGCGGCCAGATCGTCGCTGAAGGCACGCCGGAGGATGTGGCCGGCGTCAAGGAAAGCTGGACGGGCCGGTTCCTCGCGGAGACCTTCCGCCGCCAGGACGAACGTCGCGCCAGCCAGAAGAAAACCAGCGCATCGAAAACTGCAAAGACGGGAAAATCAAAGATAAAGGCTTCGCCGAAGAAGACCGCAAAACCAAGAACGCGAAAAAAGACTGAAAGCACCGCCTGACGATCAGGCGCTGGCCGCTCCCGACGGCGTATCAGTGAGGTTTGGTGCCACTTGAAGATAAACACGCGTTGCCATGGCATGTCCCGTCATCAGAAACGGCAGAGCGGCGATCATAGTCACAAACCATGTCACGCCCTGCCCGACCGGACCGGGACCGGCTGTATTGCTGACGGCTGAAAAGACCAGAACACACAAGAGAAACGGCAAGACATGCGTCGCGATTGAAATGAGCGCGATCTTTCGAAGGCTACCCGTCGTCCACTCCCAGGTACTGAGAACGCGGATTTCGCCGCGTGCAAAGGTGGCGATCGCAAACAAGACGAGACGCAGGCTCAGGAAAGCGAGGATGCCCGCTCCTGCCAAGGCTACCAGCAATACGAGTATCCCTGCTGGACCTGCCATCACGACCTCGAAAGCAGACCTTACGGCATCGGGATCTGTTTCAACCGTTTCTGCATCCAGCAAACCCGATTGCGCTACCAGGATCCCTGGCAACATCACGAGAAAGAAGCCGATGAAGAACACCACGATCCCAAAGAAGCCGTAGACTGCACCATTGGCGAAACCGAGATTGATAACGTCATCACGGGACGGGAAAGACGGGCCTGTGCGCAAAGCTAGCCCGTAGAGCTTTGCCGAGAGAATACAGCCAAAAGCAAATGCGATCAGCGCCGACAAGGATACGACGATCATCCATGTTCCAGGAGACATCGAGGACGTGGCAGCAACCGCCAGCCAGGCGAACGAGGCCGCGAAAGCCAGACCATACGGCAGCGCACGCGGCAGGTTCCGCGCCGCAAATTGATAGGAGTCCAGTATCGTCGCCAATACTGGGCTTTGCGAAGACATAAGCAACCCCTTGCTCACCCGTGCGCGCCATTGCGGCGTCTCTGGTCTTGACCACTTCGTTTCGTGGTCGCATGTCGGCCCAATGAACGAGAAACCTATCCACATTATCGGCGGCGGAATGGCCGGGTCCGAAGCGGCATGGCAGGCTGCCTCCATGGGCGTAAAGGTCGTCCTGCATGAAATGCGCGGCGTCAAGGGCACCGATGCCCACCAAACCGACAAACTGGCGGAACTCGTCTGTTCCAACTCCTTCCGGTCCGACGATCATGAGGGCAATGCGGTCGGGGTTCTGCATGAAGAGATGCGGCGGGCCGGCGGTCTGATTATCAACACGGCCGACAAACACCAGGTTCCGGCGGGCTCAGCACTTGCCGTCGACCGGGACGGTTTCGCAGATGCTGTGACGGCCGCGCTGGAAGGCCATCCGCTGATTGAAATCCGGCGCGAGGAGATTGATAGCCTGCCGCCAGAGGACTGGGACAGCGTAATCATCGCGACTGGTCCGCTCACATCGGTGGCGCTTGCAGATGCCGTTCGTGCATCCACTGGCGAAGACGATCTTGCCTTCTTCGATGCGATTGCGCCCATTGTTTATGCCGACTCGATCAACATGGACGTAGCGTGGCGGCAATCACGTTATGACAAGCCCGGTCCCAGTGGCGACACGGCGGCGTATATCAACTGCGCAATGGATGAAGCACAGTACAATGCATTCGTCGATGCGCTGATCGCTGGCGAGAAGACGACGTTCAAGGAGTGGGAAGAAAACACGCCCTACTTTGAGGGCTGCCTTCCCATTGAAGTTATGGCGGAGAGGGGCCGCGAAACATTACGCTACGGCCCCATGAAGCCGATTGGCCTGACCAATCCCCACAGGCCAGACGAGAAGCCTTACGCCGTCGTTCAGCTGCGCCAGGACAATGCGCACGGCACACTATGGAACATGGTCGGTTTCCAGACCAAGCTGAAGCATGGCGCACAGACCGATATCTTCCGCGTGATCCCCGGTCTGGAGGCTGCAAGCTTTGCACGCCTTGGCGGCATTCATCGCAACACCTTCCTGAATTCGCCAAAGCTGCTCGATCGGCAGCTTCGACTGAAGACGATGCCTCGACTGAGATTTGCAGGGCAGATCACTGGCGTGGAAGGTTATGTCGAAAGCGCTGCGACCGGCTTGCTCGCGGGCCGCCTGGCAGCGGCTGAACGGCTTGGCGAGGATCTCAGCGCACCACCGGAAACGACGGCGCTCGGTGCTTTGGTCAACCACATTACCGGTGGGCATCTGCTCGACGGTAAGACGTTCCAACCGATGAACGTCAACTTTGGTCTTCTTCCCGAGCTTGAAGACCCGCCCCGGACTGGACCGGATGGCAAACGCCTAAAAGGCAAGGAACGCGGACGGGCAAAAAAGCGTGTCATGGCAGCCCGCGCGCTCCGAGATTTCGATGGATGGCTAAGTGCTCAACAGGCTGCGCGCATCGCGGCCGAGTAGCGCCTAGTTGCGGCGCTTGCCTTTGGCATAGCTCGTAGGCTTGGTTGGCGTCGCCTTGTGCGCGTATGGGTTTTTACCCTGCCGAACGAACAGCCGGATCGGTACACCGCGCATATCGAAGGCTTCGCGGACGCCGTTGACGAGATATCGCTTATATTGCTCGGGCATTTGTTCACCGCGAGACGCAATGAGGACGAAGGTTGGCGGACGAGCCTTCATCTGTGCCATGTAGCGAGGTTTGATCCGCTTACCGTGAACCGATGGCGGTGGGTGGTGCTCAATCGTGTGACGCAGCCACCGGTTCAGGTCGCCCGTCTTCACCTTGGCCGTCCAGTCTTCATGGACCTTCACAACGGCGGGCATGAGCCGCTCGACATGCCGGCCTGTCAGGCCGGACAGAAAGACAACGGGCGCACCGCCGGCGTTTGGCAATAGCTGCGCGGCCCGATCGCGAATATCCTTTCGAACCTCATCGATGTTCTTTGTCGTATCGCACTTCGACGCGACCAGAACGAGACCCCGTCCCTCGCGCAATGCCAGATCGGCGATCTGGAGGTCCTGCTTTTCCAAAGCTTCGTCGACGTCCATGACGAGGGCGACGATGTCGGCATACTTCAGCGAGCGGATTGTCTCGCCGGTCGACATCTGCTCGAGACGTTCCTGCACCTTGGCGCGCTTTCGCAGGCCAGCCGTATCGACAAGACGAATGCGCCGGCCTTGCCATTCCCAATCGATGGAAACGGAGTCCCTTGTGATCCCGGCTTCAGGTCCGGTAAGGAGCCTGTCCGATTTCAGCAGCGTGTTGATCAGGGTGGATTTGCCCGCGTTTGGCCGCCCGACGATGGCGAGCTTTATCGGCTTGTCTGGCTGCGGCTTTTCCGGTTCGTCGTGTTCGTCTACGCCAGCTGCCTCAATCGCCGCGACGAGTTCATCATCAGAAAGCGATTGGTCCTCGACATCGATATGCGCGAGCTTGTCGAGGATTTCCTCGCCAGCCCCGCTGTCGTTCTCGTCCTCGTCTTCTTCCAGAGCTCGGGCGAACGCCTCCTCGCCCAGCGTTTCGCGGATGGCTTCGTAAAGGTCGGCCATGCCCTCACCATGCTCGGCAGAGAGGCCAACCGGCTCCCCGAAGCCAAGCGCATAAGCCTCATAGAGCCCCGTCTCGCCCGCTCGGCCTTCTGCCTTATTGGCCCCGAGCACAACCGGGATGTCCGCCCGCCGCAGCACCTCGGCAAACCGCTCATCGACCGGAGTGACCCCTGCACGCGCATCCACGAGGAAGAGTGCAAGCTCAGCCTCGGCTATCGCCGCTTCCGTCTGCGACCGCATGCGCGCTTCGAGACTATCATCAGCAACGTCCTCGAACCCCGCTGTATCGACGAGAATCAGCGGCAGCCCGGCCAGCCGACCAACTGCTTCCTTTCGGTCACGCGTAACGCCGGGCTGGTCATCGACCAGAGCGAGCTTCTTGCCCGCCAGCCGGTTGAACAACGTCGACTTCCCGACATTTGGCCGGCCCACAATGGCGAGTTTCAAAGGCATGAGACATGCTTACAAAGCAGCGGCGCGAAACGCTATCGGATCGCGATCAGCTTTGCCTCATCAGTAAGAACGAACAGCTTCCCCTGCGCCGCGATCGGCTCGAGGTAAATCTCATCGCCGAGTTTCAGGGAGCCTACCGGTTCTCCGGTCTGTGGCGAAAATGCCTGAAGCTCACCACGAGAAGAGATGACGATGACACGGTCAGAAGCAACAATAGGTCCGGAGTAGCTGATCCGTCCTTTCTGGTCTTCCTCATCCCTGAAGCGACGCAACTGCTGCACCCAGTATACACCACCCGTGGACGCCGACAGCGCCGCGAGACGTCCGTCAACACTGGCGACAAAGACAACGTCTCCTGCCACGGCCGGAGCCTGGGTCGATCCAATCGGCTGCGCCCATACGCGTGAGCCGCTTCGGCCGTCAATCGCAAGAGTGACGCCTGACTGGTTGGCTACAAAGACGAGCCCGCTCGCCAGAACTGGCCGAGCCGCAATGTCATTAATCGCAGAAATTGGTGTGAACCGCCCCGGACGCGCCAGGGCATCAGACCACAAGCGGCGACCATTCGCGGCCAGATACGCAATCACCTCACCTGACGAGTAAGGGGCAACGACTATGTCTTCCACCGCTGCAGCGCTTGGGCTTCCCAGCACACGGGCCGGTTCCGCAATCGCCTGATCGCTCCAGAGAATGTCCCCTGTCTCCAAGTCGAACGCAAAGACCTCATTATTGTTGGAGGATACGAAGGCCCGGCCATCGATAATTGTCGGCGCGCCAGTCATTGGCGCATCCATGTCCTGCCGCCACAACTCGCTGCCGGACTCCGCATCCAACGCAGCGACAAAGCCGTAGCCGCTAGCGACGATCAGGACATCGCCCTCAATCGCCAGCCCACCGCCATAGCCAATCTGGTCCCGACGGGAGCCAGAGTCGAGTTCCTCTGACCAAGCTCTGCGACCATTGCTGATATTGAACGCGCGGATCGTTTGCTTCGCATCCAGGACATAGACCTTGGTGTCGCTCGCGATCGGAGCCGCTGTCAGCGTGGACTTGTTATCCGAGCCCCGCCCCGCATCAGACCGCCAGTCAATATCCAGAGCCGGCGCGGCGTTAACGTGTCCCACCACTTTGGATGGACGCGAACCAGCCTGCGGCCAGGCCTCAACATCACGCGCAGGAGACAGCACGATTTCGGTCGCGGCCAATGCCGGGTCTGCCTCCAGCTCCGGTTCGCCGAGCACCATAGTGATACGGCCGGCCTTGTCGGCCGCCTCTTCGGCGCGTCTCTCAGCGGAACGATTGTCGAAGATCGCGCAAGCTGACAGCGTCAGGACACTCGCAATAATCAGGGATGATTTGACTATGGTCATTCAGGTGCCTCTTCAGGGGCAGTGTCAGCAGACGCTTCCTCGACGGGGGCCGGCTCAGTTTCAGTTGGCGGCAGGGCCGCGAGTGCAATGTCAGCTCTCTGCACGAGACCTGAAGGGGCATTTGCGTCAAATTTCAGGTAGCCAAACATCTGACGGGCGCGGGCGGTATCTCCGTCGGCGAACGCTTTCGCTGCGACGAGCTCACGCGCCAGCGCGCCAAACGACGAATCCTCGTTGATCATCGCACCCAATGTTGCTTCGAGTTCTTCCATACTCGCGGTGTCAGCGGTGAGGTAAGCAACCTTGAGCGTTGCCATTTTTTCAAACGGCGCACCCTGCGGATCGCTTGCGTTCATCAAAACGGTCTGGGCCGCTTCAAGGTCGCCATTTCCCTCCACACGCACGCGGGCGAGATAGTGTGCGGCAATCCGAGCAGACGGACCGCCTTCATTTATGATCTCGTCAAAGCGCTCGGCCGCCAGCGCATAGTCGCCAGCTTCGAGCGCATCACGTCCCTGCTCAAGCACCTGAGCGCGCGCCTCGGTTTCCTCTTTTGCCTGCTGAATGAGGTACTCACGCCCCGCAACCGCCAAAACAGCAAGCGCCAGCAAAGCCCATACGAAAGGCGCGAAGCGCTGCCAAAGCATAGTTGCTTTGTCCTGACGCAGGCTTTCTTCAACTTCTTCGAAAATATCGCTCAAAAGAGTCGCTCCAAAACAGGGATTTGCGAGTCGTGCGGACCCTAGCCTTCGGCCTTGCGCTTGGACAAGGCGTACGTCTCCGCATCACCCGGAAAGCGGCGATTGCGGACATCGTCAGCGTAGGCGCTGGCGGAATCGGAAATCACCGTCCGGACATCTCCGTAACGGCGTACGAAACGCGGTGTCCATTCGAACTTTCCAAGCATGTCATCTGTCACAAGGATTTGTCCGTCACACTTGGCGGATGCACCGATACCGATTGTGGGGCATGAGACGAGCTCAGTGATTTCTGTTGCAAGATCTTCAGCAACACCCTCGACCACGATGGCAAAAGCACCGGCCTCGTCGGCCGCATGCGCCTCATCGATGACGCGGGCGCGCTCATCCTGAGACCGGCCCTTGGCCCGGAAGCCGCCATCCACATTCACAGCCTGCGGGCGGAGCCCGACATGACCCATGACCGGCACGCCGCGATCAACAAGATGAGATATCTGTTGAGCGGCATACGCCCCGCTCTCAATCTTCACGGCCTGACAGCGTGTTTCCTTCATAATGCGCGCGGCATTCAGGAAGGCCTGGTCGGCATTTGTCTCATAGGAGCCAAATGGCATGTCCACCACAACAAAAGCCTGTTCAGAAGCCCTCATCACAGCCTGCCCATGAAGGATCATCATCTCCATTGTCACACCGACGGTGGAGTCCAATCCGTGAACCACCATGCCAACGCTGTCTCCCACAAGAAGAACGTCACAATGGGGATCGAGCAACGCCGCAGTTGGCGCGTCGTAGGCGGTCAGGCAAACCAGCGGATCGCTGCCTTTTGCAGCGGCGATGTCCTTAACGGTTTTCCGGCGGATTTGACGTTGAGCAGACATTGCGCCCCCTTATCGCGCCGGAACCGGCTCGGCAACGTGGCCATGTCACACAAGAACGGGCACGCCGAACAGAATAGGGTGCAGGTAGAACGCAATCGCTGCGTAAACGCCGAGCCCTATGAGGATTGCAAGAACATCGCCCATCGGATTGACGATAGCTTCAGGGCCAGGCCCGTTATCGCCACGACGCTTAGCAGAGATGCGGCTAATGACGCCATAAGCCAGAAACCCACCGAACAGGATCACCGAGTTCAACTCGCCATTCGCCAGGAGGTGGCCGAACGCCCAGACCTTCAGCGAGAGGATCATGGGATGCTTGACCGCTTTCTTGATGTGACCGGTCGGAACATATGCAGCGACCAGAAGCACCATGGCGATCGCCATCAGCAACAGATTGACGTGCCTCATCGCCGTGGGAGGCGAGTAGAGGATCGCGGCGGGCCGGGCCGCGCCATACCCATAAATGATCAGGCCAAGACCAACGAGGGCAACTACCGAAAACAATCCCATGTACGGGCCGTATCCGAGACGGTCACGAAGACTGTTGCCTCCCCTGTCCCGCATTGCCGCGAAGACGTGGGTGCCCATGAAGACGGCAATGCCAGCAATCAGATAGATCATGTCTTTCTCCCGTTCCCGGTTCCATCTACCGGATTCCGGTTATCAGGCGAAGGCGTCTATCCGATGACCTTGCGGATCCGGTCCAAACCGGTTCGGGCCCACCCGCCCTCTGCGTGTGGCAAGATAAATGTTGATGCCGGGCGCGAAGAACCAAACACCAGATAGTGACAGGTCGTGCATCCGGCGTACGCCCGCGGAAGCGATTACGAAAAGCAGGCCGGCGCAGACGAACAGTGCAGCTGCGCCCAACGGCCTCGAAACAAGGCCTGGCATCCACGCCAATACAGCAATGACTGCGGCCACGGCGAAAACGTGCCAGAACTCACGACGCCCGACGCGACCGGAGAACACAGCAAAATCCCGGAACAATGCCCGGATAAAAACGGTAATTGCGTAGCTGAGATCCAGCTTGCCCATCACGTATCCATTGTCGTCCTGCGACGATCTCTTTCATCGGTTCGGAAAAGAGTGGGTCCAAGATTACAGAAAATCAAGTTTAGCAGATCGGCGAGCGGCGAAGAGGCGGCTACCAGCGTGAAACATGACAAGTGTCGTCGAAGTATGTAACTGAGATAGTTGCATGATAAAGATGAATGACACCCTGGAAAATGTGATCCTGGTCGATGAAAACGACAAGGAACTGAAGATCGGACAGAAGATCGCAACGCACATACGAGGCGATCTGCATCGTGCTTTTTCGATTTTTCTCTTTGACCGCGATGGCAAAACACTGATCCAAAAGCGCGCCCCTGAGAAGTATCACTCCGCTGGCAAATGGGCGAATACCTGCTGCGGCCATCCGCGCCCGGGCGAAGACATCGCGGACGCCGCACAAAGGCGGCTAGGCGAGGAGCTTGGGCTAGATGTCGCCTTGAAGCCGGCTTTCCAGACCAGATATATTGCAGAACTCGATGGCGATATGATCGAGAACGAGTTCGTGCACGTCTTCTACGCCAATTGCTTCTCGAAGCCTTCGCTCAATCCAACTGAAGTCTCCGAAACAGACTATGTTGAGCTGGAGGACTTGCTGGCTGGGCGAGCCGTGAAGACAGAGCAGCAGGCCGCATGGCTAAGGCACTATCTTGAGGCACATTTTGAGGACCTTGTAGCGGTAAGGAAGCAAGCGCTTCTGGCACGTCATCGCTAGTCCAGAAACAAGGCCAAGCCTGCAAGCGTTATAGTGCCGAGAGGCAAGCAAAGAGAGAAATTTCTTGGCCGTCAGCCTTTACGGGCTAACATCTAGCTTGAACTTAAGCGGGAGAATTGGAATGCGATCTATTCAAGGAAGCTGGAAGAGTTCATCGTTGCTTGCTGCATCTTTGCTCGTTCTTGCAGCATGCGGCGGATCAGAACCGCAGCAGTCAGCACCAGAAGCGGCTGCGCCTGAAGCAGCAGAAGAGAGTGTCGAGACTGCGGAGGCCGCCTCCGAAGAAGTAGCAGATGAAACAGCGGAAGCTGCGGAGGACGCCGCTGATGCAGTAGAGGAAGCGGCCACCGAAGTTGAAGAAGCGGCCAATGAGGCTGTCGAAGAAGCGATAGAGGCCGCAGAGGATGTCGCCGAGGCGGTGACCCCAGCGGCTGATACGGGTGTTTCCGATGAAATCGTCGCACAGTACGCCGCCCTGACTGGTGACGCTGCACAAGGGCGTCGGGTCTTTACCAAGTGCATGTCGTGCCATGTCGTGCAGGAAGGTCAAAACCGCGTCGGACCTTCGCTCTATGGCATTATTGGCCGGGATGCAGGCTCCGTCGAAGGCTTCCGCTACTCGGACGCAAACGCCAATTCAGGCATCACGTGGACCGAGGAAACTATGTTCGCATACCTGGAACAACCACAGCGCTTTATCCCGGGTACAATCATGGCCTTCCCTGGCCTACCCAACCCACAAGAACGTGCTGACGTGATTGCGTACCTGAAAGCTGAGTCGAGCTAAACGGCAGCAAGACATAGGAAGACATGAAAGCCGCTGAGTTGCATGCTCAGCGGCTTTTGTTGTTGTATCGAGCATCAATCGCCGAAACGGAGCCGTCTTGCAGGATCAAGCTTTCCCTTTCTCAGCCATTGTTGGGCAGGACGATCTGAAGAGCGCGCTCTTAATATCAGCAATAGATCCGACAATCGGCGGCGTCCTCGCCTTCGGTGATCGGGGCACGGGTAAAACCACGGCCATTCGAGCACTTGCGGCACTGCTTCCCAAGCAAACCGTAGTCGCAGGCTGTCGGTTCAGATGTGATCCCGAAAAGCCGGGCCAGCTCTGTGCGAACTGCCAGTCCAGTACAAAGTCCGGTCAACTGCGCACTCGTCAGGAGTCCCCTTCAGTTGTCGATCTGCCACTTGGGGCGACGGAAGACCGCGTACTTGGGTCACTAGACCTCGAACGTGCTTTGGCCGACGGAGAACTAACCTTCGAACCCGGTCTACTTGCCGGGGCCCATCGGGGGTTTCTCTACGTTGATGAAGTGAATCTTCTGGATGATCATCTGGTGGATATCCTGCTCGATGTTGCCGCATCCGGCGTCAATCGAATCGAACGCGAGGGTATGAGCCTGACACACTCGGCCGAGTTCGTTCTGATTGGCAGCGGTAACCCCGAAGAAGGCGAACTCCGCCCGCAGCTACTCGACCGGTTTGGCCTCTCGGTAGATGTTCGCACACCGCTTGAGCCAAAAGATCGTGTCGAGATCATCAAGCGCCGACAGGCATTCGAGCGGGACCGTGAGGCCTTTGCACGGAGTTGGAAGCGCAAGGACGCTGCGCTCCGCAAGAAGATCGAAAAAGCGAGAGACCTAGCTGAGAAGATCGAGACACCAGACGCAAGCCTGGAGGCGGCTGCCGCGCTCTGCGTCAAGCTTGGCTCTGACGGATTGCGCGGTGAACTGGCCTTGATCCGGGCGGCTCGTGGCTTTGCTGCTTTGGCGGGCGACGAGCATGTGACGCTCAAGCATCTGAAGCGTGGTGCGCCAATGGCATTGGGGCATAGACTCCGGAAAGACCCTCTTGATGATAGCGATGCCTCCGCACGTGTCGCGCGCGCGGTAGAAAGCGTCCTGGGCGCATGAGCCAGACCTTGCTCCACCCCGACGATCTCGCTGGTGTGGAACAAGCAACAGAAACGGGCACAGCACAGTGGGCACGGGCAGTGTTGGCGGCAACCCTGACCCTTGTTTTCCCGCAAGGCCTTGGCGGTGTGCGCTTGTCGGCGAATGCAGGACCCGTCCGCGCTTACTGGCTAGACGAACTTCAGCGCATCAGCCCAGCGGCAGATAAGTGCGTGGTCGTGCCAGCGTCTGTTTCAAAGGAAGCGCTGACAGGCGGCATGTCTAGCGCTCGATCCTTGATTTCGGGCGAAGTCGTCCAAGAGACCGGGCTTGTCGAGAAGGCGCGAGGCAACTGCCTGATCGTCAACATGGCAGAGCGACTGGATACACAGGTTGCTGCGCTGATTGCCTCGGAGCTTGATCGTTCAGGGGTGGAAGCAAGTGACGTCCCATGTGCCATTCTGCTCGACGAATCTCAGTCCGATGACGAACGGCCACCTGCAATCCTGACCGAGCGGTTGGCGTTTCATGTTGACTTACATGACACGCCGTTGCGCGCTGCCGCCCTTTTCACGATCAACCCCTCCGACATCGCGAGAGCGCGGTCTTCCGTTGGTTCGGTGGAGGTGACGGACGAAATCATAGAAGCCGTTTTGGTTGCATGTGAGAAACTCAATGTGCGGTCCATGCGGGCACCGCTCTTTTGTCTGAATGCCGCAAAGGCTCTGGCAGCACTGGATAGGCGCGCCGACGTGACTTCGGACGATGTATTGCGGGCGGGCGCACTCGTTCTTGCATCACGAGCGCTGGCTGAGAATGCAGCCGAGCCACCACCGCCGTCACCTGAACAAGCCGAAGATACGGAAGCAATGGCCGAGATCAAGATCAAGCCAGACGATCCCAATCTGGAAGATCTGTTGGTGGAGACTGTGGAAACTGTCATTGATGCGCGTCTTCTGTCTGTCCAAAACAAGGGCAAACCTGACCGGCGCGGCGCTGGTTCAGCTGGCCGATCGGGCGAAACAGTATTCGCGTCCGACATGGGGCGTGCCGATCGCCCGTCTCGGATTCGCGGACGCGGCAACCGTGTTGATCTGGTAGCCACGCTGCGGGCTGCTGCCCCGATGCAACGTCTTCGACAGCAGGCCTCAGAGCAGACTAAACCGAAAATCAAACCCTCAGATCTGAGGATGAAACGCTTCCGACGACGCAAGCAATCATCGGTCATTTTCGTTGTGGATGCATCGGGTTCATCTGCCATGCACCGAATGTCGGAAGCCAAGGGTGCGGTCCAACGGCTTCTGTCTGATTGCTATTCGAGGCGGGACCTCGTCTCACTGATCGCGTTTCGGGGCGAAGAAGCAGACTTGCTCCTGCCGCCGACACGATCATTGGTCACTGCGCATCGCCGCCTGTCTGATCTCCCCGGTGGCGGTGCGACACCTCTCGCCCGCGCGATCACTACTGCGGCGGCGATGGCCGAAGCGGAACGTTCTCGCGGACGATCTCCGTTTCTCGTTTTTCTTTCGGACGGTCGCGGCAACATCACGCTGGATGGAAAACCCGATCGAGCTCTGGCAACACAAGAGACAACAACAATGGCGCGTCGATTGTCGGCGCTGTCCGTTCCGACGGTCTTCTTTGACACATCAAGACGCCCGGCCCCGCAGGCAAAGACGCTGAGCGACGCTCTTGGAGCGGCTTATGAGTTCCTGCCAATTGCAGACAGCAACAAGGTCTCAGGACTTGTTCGGGAGTACATCGGATATCGCTGAGGAATGATGATACATGCCTTTGCTTGAGGGATCACCGAGGGGCCGAAGCGGCGCACCCGACTGGTCTGTCGACGGCATCGGCTGGCCACATCGGGAGCACAGCCGCTTTTACCGAAATGGCGATCACATTTGGCACCTGCAGCGACTTGGCAAAGGGCCGATAGCATTCCTCATTCACGGTACCGGCGCGTCGACCCATTCCTGGGAGGGCTTGCTTCCACTGCTCGCTGAACGCTTCGACGTTATCACTTTGGATTTGCCAAACCACGGCTTCACCTTGTCGGCTCCCGGCTTCAAACCAAACTTGCCAAACGTTGCAGGTGCTGTGGGTAACTTGCTTCGGGAATTGAAGGTCGACCCGGAACTGGTCATCGGTCATTCCGCAGGCGCAGCAATCGCGATTGCGTTGGCAGATGATGATCACGCCCGCCTGAAGCAACTTGTTTCAATCAATGGTGCGCTGCGTCCTTTTGATGGTGCAATGCGGATCGTCGCGCCGGCAGCTGCGCGGCTACTATCTTTCGGCGGACTGGCTGCGAGCGCCTTGTCCCGCAGCGCCCGTAGCGAAAGGCGCGTGGAGAAGCTCCTACTTGATACAGGATCGAAGCCACCGCCCAGCAGTGTTCGCAACTACGCGAAACTGATGACCAAGAAGCAGCACGTCTCGGGGACGCTGAAGATGATGGCACACTGGGATTTATCCGACATAGAAGCCGCTTGCAGGCGGCTCTCCGCGCCGATCATGTTCATCGCTGGAAACCAAGACAAAGCGGTCCCACCGGAGGCGGCAGCCGAAATGGCTCGGATCGCGTGTAAGGCTGAGCATGTTAGTCTGAGCGGTCTTGGCCACCTCGCTCACGAAGAAAATCCACAAAAGATCGCAAGGATCATCGTGGAGGCCTTTGCCCGAGCGTAATCGCTCAATTGGGCTTGCGCCCCTATCGATCTAGTTGAAACTATAGGAGATCGTAGGAGGGATACGGTCCATGCTGGAGCTCCCACGGAATCACGAGCAGCGCTTTGCACTCAGCAACGAAGTCCACGCGCGGCCACCCGTGCCGCTACATACGCCGACGAAAGTGTCTTGCATCGCCCTGACAACTAGTGGGCCTTACAAGGATGATGACCGAACAACCGTCTGCGAACTGACAAAGCAATATGGTGCAACACCTCCCGGTCCTGGCGTTAAGCACTACAGCGTAGACCTTGGGGAATTTTCGCTCATCTGGGAGCGGCATACAGAGTTCATTCGCTATACATTCTTCATCCCAGGGAATGACGAGCCTTTCGAGAACACAGCGTTGGAAGCCGTTCCCTCTGCCTGGCTTGCCTCTTTGCCGGGTGAACTGATTGCGGGTGCTCACGCAGCGATACTTCCCTCGCCCGCTTCAGACTCCCGCCTTGATGAGGTTCGCAAGCACTTCGCGGCGAACACACTAATCGGTGCAGATATCGCGGAAGGGTCCGCAACGGCTGTGACTGACTTCCGAATTCACGCCGACGGACTCGGGCGATTCCTGATCCTGAATGATGGGATGACCCAGTGGCATGCAGGACGGATTGTTCAGCGCCTGCTCGAAATCGAAACCTATCGGGTAATGGCGTTGCTTGCGCTACCGGTTGCCCAGGCACTGACAATAGAGCTGGCAGCCTGGGAGCAAGAACTCTCCGAGATTACTGATGAAATGACGGAGCAAGAGGGGCCGGAGGAAACAGAGCTTCTTGAACGATTGACGTCTCTGCAGGCCGCGATCGAACGATCGAGCACACAGAGTCAGTTCCGTTTTGGAGCGGGGACTGCCTACTACGCACTGGTTCAACGCCGGATCTCGGAGCTTCGTGAAGCGCGTATGCCGGACATGCAAACCTTCAAAGAGTTTACGGAACGCCGGTTAGCACCAGCGATGGCGACCTGCACTTCAGCTGAGCGGCGTCTTACGACGCTGTCAGCGCGGGTAGACCGCGCAACACAACTGCTATCAACCCGCGTGAATCTCTCCCTCGAACAGCAGAATCAGGAAGTTCTTGCCAGCATGGACCGCCGGGTCGAGTTGCAATTGCGCCTGCAACAGACAGTTGAAGGCCTCTCTGTTGCGGCGATTACCTATTATGTCGTGAGTGTGATCGGTTACATGGCCAAGGGAGCTGTAGCAGCCGGTGCCTCTGTGAATTCGACCGTGATTACGGGGGTCGCCGCGCCTATCGTTCTGACGATTGCTGCGCTCGGAGTGAGACGTATGCGAAAGCGTGTTTCTGCTCTCAACCGGTCACCCGAGCGTTGATTTCAGCTTGCGCTGAACGAGATGACACCGTTCAATGTCCATCGATGCTGACGCGCCCTGATCTTCAACCACTGGGACAGTCTTCCCAAGCAAAGGCGACAGCGCTCGTGATAGGCTCTGGTTTTGGTGGCCTGGCTGCAGCTGTCCGGTTGGGCTCAATGGGTTACAGGACAACGGTTCTTGAACGACTCGACCGGCCCGGTGGACGGGCACGCGTGTTTGAGCAGGATGGCTTCACGTTTGACGCCGGGCCGACAATCATTACGGCCCCTTTCCTGTTCGAGGAGCTTTGGGAACTCGCCGGCGAGTCGATGGAAGATCACGTTGATCTGAAGCCTGTCGATCCCTTCTACACCATCCGGTTCGATGATGGCGATGTGTTCCGCTATTCCGGCGATCCGCTGGCCATGCGATCGGAAGTAGAGCGAATATCCCCATCCGATGTCGACGGCTACGAGCGGCTTATGAAGCGCTCCGAGGAGTTGTGCCGGGTTGCCTTCGAAGGTCTGGGACATGTGTCTTTCGGCAATGTCGGGGACATGATGCGCGCTGCACCGGACATTCTTCGCTTTGGCGGACACAGATCTGTTCACGACATCGTCTCGAGCTTTGTGAAGCACCCGAAGCTTCGCATCGTCTTCAGTTTTCATCCGCTTCTGATCGGTGGAAATCCGTTTTCCGCTAGCGCGGTCTACGGACTGATCCCATATCTTGAGCGACGATGGGGTGTTCATCATGCCGTTGGTGGCACCGGAGCGATTGTCCGGGAATTGATCCAACTTATTAAGCGCCAGGGCGGAGATCTCATACTGAATACCGACGTTGAAGAGATCATCGTCGAAGATGGTCATTCCGTTGGCGTCCGGCTGACGTCAGGCGAAGACTTACGCTCCGATATTGTTGTCTCCAACGCGGACGCCGCAACTACGTTGCGCGACCTGCTACCGAGTAAACCCGCGCGACGCTGGTCCCCCGGCGCAGTAGATAAGGCACGTCACTCCATGGGTCTGTTCGTTTGGTATTTCGGTACGAAGCGGCAATTTGATGATGTGGGTCATCACTCGATTTTGCTTGGGCCGCGTTATCGCGGACTGCTGGACAGCATCTTCAAGGACAAACGCCTTTCTGAAGACTTCAGCCTCTATCTTCATCGCCCATCGAAGGCCGATCCGAGCCTTGCGCCAGATGGCTGCGATACGTTTTACGTGCTCTCACCAGTCCCGCACCTTGACGGCGACACTGACTGGGCAGACGCTGCCGAACCCTATCGGCAGTCGATCGAGCGCAGGCTTTGTGAAACCGTTATGCCCGGACTCGACGAAACGATTGTCTCATCGCGCGTTCTTACACCTTTAGACTTCAAGACCGACTACAGAGCCTTCAAAGGTTCGGCCTTCAGCCTGGAGCCTGTTCTTACACAGAGTGCGTGGTTCAGGCCGCACAATCAGCAGCGGTCAATTCAGAATTTCTTCCTTGTTGGCGCCGGCACACATCCAGGAGCGGGTGTGCCGGGTGTTCTATCATCAGCTCGCGTCCTGGATAAGTTGGTCCCTAATGCCCTCGAACTCGCCACACGCCGCTAGAGCCCTGTCCACCGACTTTGAGCAATGTCGCTCAATTACGCGAGCCGGTTCAAAAAGCTTCTATGCGGCTTCTCTTATGCTGCCCAAAGAAACGCGAATAGCAGCTTATGCGGTGTACGCCTTTTGCCGGGTGGCTGACGATCTCATCGATCTCTCAGGACGCCCGAACGAAGCGATTAGCGAATTGAAAGAGCGGCTCGATCGCGCCTATGCAGGTCATCCTTTAAACAATCCAGTGGACCGCGCATTCGCCTATACCGCCGAGGCTTGGAGCCTTCCGAAAACGCTCCCTGCGGCGTTGCTCGAAGGCTTCGAATGGGATGCGGAGGGCCGACGCTACCAAACTTTGGGCGAACTTCAGGCCTACGCCGCAAGAGTCGCCGGAACGGTCGGCGGTATGATGACAACGCTTATGGCGTCGACCTCAAGAACCGCCGCCTCCCGTGCCTGCGATCTGGGCGTCGCCATGCAACTTACAAATATCGCGCGGGACATCGGCGAAGACGCTCGTTCGGGACGCCTGTACGCTCCGACGAACTGGATGCGTGAAGCTGGAATCGATCCAGACGCTTTTCTTGAGCGACCCTTATTCGATCGACGGATTGCAACTGTTACAGATCGATTACTGCAGGCCGCCGAACCACTCTACGAGCGTGGGCTGTCCGGTGTCTCTCTCCTGCCCCGCAACTGTCAGACGGCCATAACAGCTGCAGGTTTGATCTATCAGGACATCGGCGAAGGCATTCGCCGGAACGGGCTGAACTCCGTTGATTACAGAGCTTTCGTGCCGAAGGCCCGCAAGCTTGCCCTTCTCGCCAAGGCATCCTTCAATCAGGTTGCAGACGCCTCGAAAATGGCGGCCCTTGCTGAAACAGAATTTCTTGTCGACGCCCTCGCTAACTCCAAGAGCGGATCATCCTCGCGACCCCTCGCCCCAACACGAGCGCTTTGGGTTCTCGATCTTTTCATGCGGCTGGAGCGTCAGGAGCGCGCCACGCCCACGAGTTAAGGAAGACGCCATGACCGGCTGGCCTTTGTTCGTTGAACTCTTCTTGTTTCACGCAATTGTTCTTGGGTGGGCCTATTGGGAGTACCGAAAGACAAGTCGGCTCCTCGATGAAACGCGAGAGAAAGAGCGCGCGGCTAGAGCGGACGCCTTGGCATCCGAAACGGAAGCATCGCCTTAACGATTCCGTTCCGCAAACGCGCGCCGGACAAGCTCTCGTGAACCGTCACACCTTCATCCGCCATGTCGCTTTGGAGCAAAGACCGGCTGTAGAATGGTGTGTCTTCCAACGTTCGCACGACACGTGGCTTGGCCCCATTGCCGGCACCCGTTCGACGCGCAATGCGCCAAATGGGCGTCGCAGTCAGGTTCACATCCTGGTCGATTGACGTCTCGGAGATGCCGCCCTCTGGATCAAACAAGAGACTAAGCGATGTCCTCCGCCCATCCATGCCATCAGCGACATATCTGATACGGGTCCCTCCATTGCTCAGCGGCGTTCTTGACCAATCCCAGTAGTCGAAGGCGCGCTCCAGTGGACCAGCGCCATAATTCATGTCGACATATCCGCGGCCCGACCATGACAGACCGGGTGATGATAGGCTGACATCCACCGTTGCGGACGGACAAACAGGCCTCCAGAAATGATGTCCGCTTTTATCCAGAGCGAAGGCCGTCTCGTTTCTGTGCGGCAGGGTCACGGAAACTTGCCCGCGCAATGCTTTTGCGAAAGGAGCCGTCCTTTCATTAATGTCGATTTCAAGCAGGTTCCCAGTGTGTTGGACTGAACTTCTCCCGATCTCGAACAGGCTTACGGATCTCGAAACATCGCCGCGTCGGCGCTCAGTCATCGCCCAGCGGTGGCTGGATCCATAGAGCGCGACATTCAGCGCGCAATGGTCCTCCGGATCTCGCCAGTTTTTCCAAGCGTAGTAGGGAGAGAAAACACTCCCCACAAAGGCGATAATGACAATCGCGTTGCGTCCATCATCACTGACTGCGTCTACGTACCACCATGCATAGCCACCTGCGGGAACGTCCCGATCAAATTGAAATCCGAGATCGCTGCGCGCGCCGCTGCCTGCCCCGAGAGCGCCGCCATGGGCACCCCCGGTCCCGGGTGTACACTTCCACCCGCCAGGTAGAGCCCCCTCTTTCGGGTTCTCACCCCCGGTCGCTGAAATGTTGCCTGCCAGCCATGGCTTGGTGCTCCGTACAGCGCGCCATTGGTGGCCGGGAATCGCGTCGCATAGTCGTCCGGGGTCGTGGCGGTGATCGTGGAGGGTGTCGGCTCTAAGCTGAGACCGCATTGTTCCAGCCTCGTTATCATCCGCATCCAGCATCTTTCCATCTCCTCCAGATCATATCGGCCACTCCCCCCATTCGGCGGTGCATTTGTCAGACAGAACACCGGGCGCTGATCGGCGTCGCTTTTGGCAGGTGCATGTAGATAAACCGTCGGCGATACAGGCGTCTCGGCGCGCTCGAATACGGCTTCGAATTCTGCGCGGTAATCATCGGAAAAGAAGACGTTGTGTTCGCTTAGTGCAGGGCCATTCACTCTCGTCTGCATGGTCCACGTCATCGCTGACTGCGATTGCGGGCCGACGCCGACAGTCCGATCGCCATCCACAATATCCAATCCCAGCAGGCCAGAGTTAAGCGCGGCGACATCCGCATTGCAAACGACGATGTCGGCAGGCACCTTTTTCGCTCCGCGCAACACAACGCCCGACACCTTGGCATCCTTCCAGACAATCCTTTCGACATCAGCGCCGTAAACAAACTCTGCTCCGTTTTGTTTGGCGCAGACCTCCAGAGCGAGAGCGAGTTGTTTCATCCCGCCTTCGATAGACCAGACGCCGGAGCGCTCCACATGGGCGATCAGGCTGAGGGTCGCTGGCGCAAGAAATGGCGAAGCGCCGCAATAGGTAGCATAGCGCCCGAAGAGCTGTCGGAGCCGCGGATCATCGAATTGAGCGCTAAGCGCCACCCAAAGAGTGGAGAACGGTTTCATCCGCCATAAGGCGCGAGGACTGGAAGATGAAACCAGAGAAAACAGGCCCGGCTTGGAAGCCTTCAGAAACGGTTCTTCCAATGCCATGAAGACCCGCTCGGTCTGGCGGCAAAAGTCCAAGTAGTTACGCGCTTCTCTTGGCGATGAGAAAGATGCAATCGCGGCAGCTGATCTCTCCTTATCAGCAAAAAGATCGAGTGTGGCTCCACCCGTCCAGAAGTGCCGAGCAAGAACTTCCGCTTGGGTAACGGAGACATGATCGTCGAACGCGGCCCCAGCTTCGGCAAAGATTTTTTCGAAGACCCACTTCATGGTGAAGACTGTCGGGCCTGCGTCTATCGATTCGGCACCGGCACGTTGCCGGCGAACTTTGCCGCCGGCGTCCGACGCCCGTTCGAGAACCGTCACTTCAGCATAGCGAGACATGATGGCTGCTGCCGACAAGCCGCCCATGCCAGCGCCAATCACAACAATCCGAGGCAGCGGGTTCATTGCGATTGTGCGTCTCCAAAATCCTCGAAAGCGTCCAATCAAATTGACACTACTCGGCGACTAAGTACAGTTACCTCAAGGAGACAACATGGATATCGACGCTCAGATCGAATGGATGTTGGAACGCGCGGTAGCGGCGACCGAAAACATCTCAGGCCCTCCACTTCTCTCTTCAGCCATCCGTCATTCTGTTTTCCCTGGTGGGGCGCGTGTGCGTCCGCGCCTTTGCATTGCCGTCGCTGCGGCCTGTTCTCCGGAAGGCGACTTAACCGATGCCCTTGCCGCAGCGGCGGCTATCGAACTCGTACACTGCGCATCGCTTGTTCACGATGACCTGCCTTGCTTCGACGATGCCGAAGAGCGGCGCGGCAAGCCGTCCGTACATACCGCTTTTGGCGAGCCGCTTGCTGTCCTTGCCGGGGACGCAATGATCTCCATGTCGTTCCAGACGCTTGCCAGAGAGACTAAGGCAAGCCCGCGAGAGCTGATACTTGTTCTCTCGGAGGCTATCAGCCCACCTTATGGAATCGCAGCCGGCCAAGCTTGGGAAAGCGAGCCGCATATCGACATCGACGCCTATCACAATGCAAAGACCGCTGCCCTGTTTGTTGCTGCAACGCGAGCCGGAGCGGCCGCTATGGGTGCCGCCGATGCACCATGGATTGAGCTCGGCACGCAGCTGGGAGAGGCCTATCAGGTCGCCGACGATTTGAGAGATGCGCTCCTGCCAGCAGCACTACTTGGAAAACCCGCGAGCCAGGACATACGCCACGGACGCCCCAATGCGGTGGAGGTTCTGGGCGAACAAGGGGCGCTGGACAGGCTGGCAGACACCATACAATCGGCCGCCGACGCCGTACCTGATTGCCATGGTGCAGATGCCCTACGTCAGTTGGTCTACGCGCAGGCGAGACGTCTGGCACCAAGCACACTCGCGCAACGCGTTGCCTGAGCCCAGCAGCCGGTCACCAACACTTCTCGACCACCTGAAAACAGCGCGCGCGAAGCTACTCACGAGTACGCGGTTTCAACGTATGGCGGCTGCGTTCCCGCTTACGCGACCAGTTGCACGCGCCAATGCACGCGCCGTGTTCGATCTGTGCGCAGGGTTCGTCTACTCACAAGTCCTGCTGGCCTGCGTGGAAACTGGTCTGCTGGAGGCGCTCCAACAAAAGCCGCGTAACCAATCGGAATTGTCGGATATCACTGGCTTACCGCTTGAAGGACTTGATCGACTGCTCAAGGCGGCTGCAGCGTTAAAACTGATCGAACGGCGTTCGCAGCAACGGTACGGGCTCGGCCCCATGGGAGCCGCCCTCCTTGGCAACCCTGGCGTCTTGAAGATGATCCGTCATCATCCAAGCCTGTACGCAGATCTTGCTGACCCGAAAGCACTCCTTCAGGAAAGATCCTCAGCGACGCAGCTCGCCGCCTACTGGCCCTATGCTGGAGGTGAGCATGCTGCCGAACACTCCGAAGACATCGCTGAAACCTACTCAGCTTTGATGAGCGCCACGCAAGGCTTCATCGCTGATGAAGTTCTCAATGCTTATCGCTTCGACCAGCATCGCAAGCTTCTGGATGTGGGCGGCGGCGATGGTTCCTTTCTTCGGGCCGTCGCGCAACGCTCGCCGGATATAGCTCTCTCGCTGTTTGATCTGCCGCCAGTGGCAAGGATCGCGCAGAGCAGATTTTCGGAAGAAGGAGTTTGCGCCGAGGTTCAAAGCGGCGACATGTTTGAGGACACATGGCCCGTAGGCGCAGACCTCATAAGCTTCATCCGGATTCTGCACGATCATGACGATGACCAAGTCGCAAAGCTTCTTGATAAGGCCAGACAAACGCTCGCACCGGGAGGTTCTGTGATTGTTGCAGAGCCGACTGCAGACAGCGCTCGCGCAGGTAATGCCTATTTCGGGATGTATCTCTGGGCCATGGGCTCTGGACGACCTCGGACCCTCAAGGAGATCAAAGCGATGCTGAGGGCTGCGGGGTTCTCACGTATAGGCGCGCGCCGGACTCGTCAGCCACTTCTCGTCAGAGTTGTCATCGCATCGTAAGTATTAATTGACAGTCCTAAGTGTCTTCTTATGATGACACCATGACCAACCCCGCTGTCGATTCCGAAATCAGACATGCGACGTCCTCCCGGCCGCCCGTGAACGTCGGTCGGCACCAACTTCAGGCAACAGCAATCGTTTTTGAAGGTCAGCGGCAACTCGGTATTCGCGAACTGGCACTGGTAGAGCCCGGCGATGAAGATGTGATCGTTGATATGCACTGGAGCGGAGTCAGCACCGGCACCGAGCGGTTACTCTGGAGCAGCGAGATGCCGCCTTTTCCGGGCCTCTCCTATCCACTCGTTCCTGGATATGAAGGTGTTGGCGTTATCACTTATGCTGATCGGCACGCTTCGCTCATCGGCAGAACGGTCTTTGTGCCCGGCGCACGCTGTTATGACAGCGCAGCCGGCTTGTTTGGGGCCTCCGCCTCTCGCGTGATTGTGCCAGCCGACAAGGTTGTTCTTCTCGACAACGCGCCGAGCGCAAACGATGCACTCCTTGCTCTGGCCGCGACCGCCCATCACGCTGTCGTTGCCGGTCGTCCGCCTGAACTCGTGGTCGGCCACGGCGTCCTCGGGCGCCTGATCGCTAGAATAACTATCGCACTGGGGCATGCTGCGCCGACAGCCTGGGAAACGAATGCCAGGCGCAGAGATGCTGACGACTACCTCGTCCTGGACCCGCAGCAAGATACGCGCGCAGACTACAAGTCCATATGTGACGCAAGCGGCAGCATCAGCGCGATAGATCAGATGATCGCGAAGTCGGCGCATGGTGGAGAAATCGTTCTCGCTGGCTTCTATGCGGATCGGCCTTCATTCGACTTTCCGCCCGCCTTTATGCGCGAGATGAGCTTCAGGATCGCAGCGGAGTGGACGCAATCAGATCTGCACGCCGTTCTGGCCCTTCGTTCGCGGGGTCTCCTGAGCTTCGACAGTCTCGTGACGCACATCCGACAGCCGGATGATGCAGCTGCAGCCTACGACATCGCATTTGGCGATCCCGATTGCTTGAAAATGGTACTCGACTGGAGGTCCACTCATGGCCACGCTCATTGAAGGACGATCCCCGGTTGATCGGATGTCTGATGCTCTCAGGGAAGAGGCGTCGATCGAGCCAGATCCAGTTTCGACCTCCGAGGTGACAAAAGAAACCCAGATCATCGCGATCTACGGCAAGGGCGGGATCGGCAAGTCGTTCACTCTGGCCAACCTCAGCTACATGATGGCCCAGCAGGGAAAGAAGGTCTTGCTGATCGGCTGCGATCCGAAAAGCGACACAACATCACTGCTGTTCGGAGGGCGCGCCTGCCCCACAATCATCGAAACCTCCTCCAAGAAAAAAGAGGCCGGAGAAGAGGTCGTCATCGGCGACGTGTGCTTCAAGCGAGATGGCGTCTACGCGATGGAGCTGGGTGGGCCGGAAGTTGGCCGAGGTTGCGGCGGCCGCGGCATTATCCACGGTTTCGAACTGCTTGAGAAACTCGGTTTCCACGAATGGGACTTCGACTATGTCCTGCTTGATTTTCTGGGAGACGTCGTGTGCGGCGGGTTCGGCCTGCCGATCGCGCGCGATATGTGCCAGAAGGTGATCGTGGTCGGCTCAAACGATCTGCAATCTCTCTATGTTGCAAATAATGTGTGCTCAGCGGTCGAGTATTTCCGTAAGCTCGGCGGGAACGTCGGCGTTGCCGGCATGGTTATCAACAAGGATGACGGCACCGGAGAAGCCGCTGCTTTTGCAGAGACTGCAGGCATCCCCATTCTCTCGGCTATTCCAGCCGATGAAGACATTCGGCGGAAGAGCGCAAACTACCAGATCGTCGGAAAGCCGGGCTCTCAATGGGCACCCGTGTTTGAAGCGCTGGCGGAAAATGTTGCTACCGCGCCACCAGTCCACCCCTCTCCTTTGTCACAGGACGACTTGCTCGGACTCTTCTCCGCTGAAGAGACAGGTGCCGACTTCGTGCTTGAACCTGCCAGCGCGGCCGATATGCGCGGCGCAAATACCACCGAAAAAGAGTCTCTCGAAATCATCTACGAAACGATCTGACCCTCATGACCGACCGTCCCACACCTCCGGACCAAAGCAATACTGAAGTCGTCTACGACGATGCCGGCGATGTGCAGGTCGATGTGGGTTACGAAAATCAGGGTGGTGGAGAAGAGTTCGAATCGGGATCAGGGGGCGGCTGTCATGGCGGAGCAGATGAAATGCGCGCCGCCGCCCGAAAAGCCGGAAAAACCACGCTCCTGGAAAAGTACGCAAAGGACTACCCTGTCGGTCCTCACGACCAGCCACAAAGCATGTGTCCGGCTTTCGGCTCGCTCCGCGTGGGCCTGCGGATGAAACGAACAGCAACGATTCTCTCAGGATCTGCTTGCTGCGTATACGGATTATCCTTCACGTCTCACTTTTACGGAGCCAAACGCAGTGTTGGGTATGTCCCGTTCAATTCGGAGACGCTCGTCACTGGTAAACTGTTCGAGGACATCAAGGAGGCGGTAGAGCAAACTGCCGATCCGGACCGCTACGATACAGTTGTTGTGACCAATCTGTGTGTCCCTACAGCTTCCGGCGTTCCGCTCCGACTACTTCCCAAAGAGATAAATGGCGTTCGGATTGTCGGTATCGACGTGCCGGGGTTCGGCGTGCCGACCCATGCTGAAGCGAAAGACGTTCTTGCCGGCGCGATGCTGAACTATGCCCGGCTCGAAGCTGAAAGCGGAGCCGTTCCAAGGGCATCGAACGATCAGTCTGATCTTCCCAAGATCACCTTGCTCGGGGAGATGTTTCCCGCTGATCCGGTGATAATCGGGCGCATGCTGGAGCCGATGGGCCTGGCGGCAGGCGCATCAGTTCCAACACGGGAGTGGCGTGAACTCTACACGGCTTTGGACGGTGTCGCGGTTGGAGCGATCCACCCCTTCTACACTGCAAGCGTTCGCGAGTTCGAAGCCGCAGGTCGAGCAGTTGTCGGCTCAGCTCCGGTCGGGCGTGACGGTACAGCAGACTGGCTAAGCGCGATTGGAGAAGCGGCGGCCGTCCCAGCGGATCGCATTGCGACGGCTCAGAATGCTGTTCTTCCCGCAATCTCGGGTGCGCTGCAGGGTTCTCCCATCAAGGGCCGAATTACCTTGTCAGGTTATGAAGGCTCCGAGCTGCTGGTTGCCCGCCTGCTGGTCGAGAGTGGTGCCGACGTTCGCTATGTCGGGACCGCCTGCCCAAAGACCACGTGGTCTGACTCGGATCGGGAATGGCTCGAGTCCAAAGGCGTTGAAATCCGCTTCAGGGCTTCGCTCGAGACGGATCTCGCAGCGCTTGAAGCCTTTCAACCCAACCTCGCCATCGGAACGACGCCTGTTGTTCAGAAGGCAAAGGAAAAGGGTACGCCCTCACTCTACTTCACCAATCTGATCTCCGCTCGACCGCTTATGGGGCCAGCCGGTGCAGGTTCTCTGGCGCAGGTCGTCAATGCAGCTATCGCAGGGAAAAGCAGGTTCGACGAGATGCGTGCTTTCTTCGAAGGTGTCGGTTCCGGAGATACGGCGGGGGTCTGGGAGGACACACCAGACCAGCACGAAGATTTCCGCGCCAAGCAGCGCCGAAAACTAGCCATCGCGGCCAAGCGGGCGGCAAATCTGGAGGAACCGGTCGGATGCTGATTCAGGATCATGATCGCGCCGGAGGTTATTGGGGCTCTGTCTACGTGTTTACCGCGATCAAGGGCTTGCAGGTGGTGATTGATGGGCCGGTTGGTTGCGAGAACCTACCTGTGACGTCTGTTCTGCATTATACAGATGCGCTTCCTCCACACGAGCTTCCAATTGTTGTCACCGGGCTTGCCGAGGAAGAGCTCGGTCAGCACGGCACCGAAGCTGCGATGAAGCGGGCAAGAGAAGCGCTTGACCCCGAACTGCCGGCGGTTGTTGTCACCGGCTCTATTGCCGAAATGATTGGCGGTGGCGTGACCCCGGAAGGGGCCAACATTCAGCGCTTCCTTCCCCGCACCATCGATGAGGACCAGTGGCAGAGCGCGGACCGTGCGCTGCTTTGGCTGTGGACTGAATATGCCCAAACCAAGGGACGCGATCCGAAGCCACGTAAGAAACCGGCGGACGCCAAGCCAAGTGTAAATATCATCGGACCGAGCTACGGCATGTTCAATATGCCGTCCGACCTGGCTGAGATCCGTCGCCTCGTTGAAGGGTTGGGTGCGGAGATCAACATGGTCTTTCCGTTGGGCTCGCACATCTCCGAGACGCGCCGCCTTGTCGATGCTGATGTGAACATCTGCATGTACCGGGAGTTTGGTCGCGCACTTTGCGAAGCGATTGGAAAACCGTTCGTACAGGCTCCGATCGGACTCCATTCGACAACGAAGTTCCTCCGCACGCTTGGCGAGCTTCTCGGGCTCGATCCCGAACCGTTTATCGAGCGAGAGAAGCACGCCACGATCAAACCGCTCTGGGACCTCTGGCGGTCGGTCACACAGGACTTCTTCGGCACGGCGAATTTCGGTATCGTCGCAAACGAAACTTATGCGCGCGGTCTGCGCAATTACCTTGAGAACGATCTTGGACTGCCCTGCGGCTTTTCGTTCGCACGGGTCGCCGGACGCAAGCCGGATAACGATGCCGTTCGGGCAGCTCTGCAAGACGGAGCTCCCCTGGTCGTCTTCGGCAGCTTCAATGAACGAATGTACCTTCAAGAGACGGGCGCACACTCGACCTACATCCCCGCCTCATTCCCCGGTGCCGTAATCCGGCGTCACACCGGGACACCGTTCATGGGATACGCCGGCGCGACCTATATCGTTCAAGAAGTCTGCAACGCGCTCTTCGATACTCTATTCAACATATTGCCACTCGGCTCGGAGATGGATCGAAACGAGGCAACCCCATCAAGAATTGAACGCGCTCTCTCATGGGACAGCGATGCCAGCAAGGCACTGGATGCCTGCGTGGAGACCTATCCCGTTCTTGCGAGAATTTCTGCAGCCAAGCGTTTGCGAGATCGCTCGGAACAGGACGCAAGGAGCCAGGGCGAAACCACCGTTACGGCTGATCGCGTTCGAGCCTCAAGCCAACACCTCAAAGCAAGCCAGGCCGCATAGTGCAGATCACGAGGAGGAAGACATGAGTATGACAACAACGAGCCCCGGTAAGCCTCTTTCCGACAAGATTGAGTACCGGCTCTATTTCACACTTCTCTATCCACTCGTTCTGATCACATCGTTTTTCTCTCGCATCCTTCGTCGTCGGTACACGGACGACCGGAAGATCGAGCAGAGCTTGTTCAACCAGACGACAGCGTCGCTCAATGCGACTCTGCCGTGGATGTTTATGGGGAGGTGACACATGCAATCGGGCCAATGTCGCCCGGAACACAATGTTCGCGGGAGCCACTCTCTCGCTTACCCCGTCGCAGGGTTTGTTGCGGCAACAGCCTTAGACAACAAAGGAGGCAAGAATGGCCAGTGACGCGACCGATCGGTCGGAGTCCTTGTCTGGACTAACACAAAGCGAAGCTCAGGAGTTTCACAAGATCTTCCTGTCCAGCTTCATCATGTTCACGCTTATTGCCGTTGTGGCGCACTTCCTCGTGTGGATGTGGCGTCCATGGATCCCCGGTCCGGAGGGTTACTCCGCCATCGAGGAAACCGTGAAGCTCGCCGGGTCCTTACTCGGCCAATTCGGATAGGAGATCAAAACAATGTGGAGAATTTGGCTTCTCTTTGATCCACGCCGCGTCCTCGTGGCGCTCGGGATCTTTCTATTCACGCTGGCATTGCTGATTCATTTCATCCTGCTCAGCACGGAGCGGTTTAACTGGCTTGGCACAGCGCCCAGCACGTCGGCCGCAATCACGCTCGACATCGGCAGCGTAACCGAAAACGCGTGAATCAAATCGTCGAGGGCGGCGGTCACCGTCCTCGACAACTTGCCAGTCGCTTAGGGAGCATTTGCTGTGGCGCTTTTAAGTTTCGAACGTAAATACCGCATTCGCGGCGGAACCCTGATCGGCGGCGACTTGTTCGACTACTGGGTCGGGCCTTTCTATGTCGGGTTCTTCGGGGTCACGACCGCGTTTTTCGCAACACTTGGGACGGCGCTGATTTTCTTCGGTGCGTCATTGGGTGACACCTGGAACCCATGGCTGATCAGTATCGATCCGCCAGATGTGAGCTACGGCCTGGCATTTGCGCCATTGGCCGAGGGCGGCCTGTGGCAGCTGATCACCTTCTGCGCCACGGGTGCTTTCATATCGTGGGCACTCAGAGAGGTGGAGATCTGCCGAAAGCTCGGAATGGGCTATCACGTGCCCTTTGCCTTCGGTGTCGCAATCTTCGCTTACCTGACGCTGGTTGTGTTCCGTCCCTTCCTTATGGGGGCCTGGGGCTACGGATTTCCGTACGGCATTATGAGCCATCTCGATTGGGTTTCGACCACGGGCTACCAGTACGGGAATTTCCACTACAACCCGGCGCATATGATCGCCATCACATTCTTCTTCACAACAACACTCGCACTGGCCATGCATGGAGGTGCCGTTCTCTCGGCAACCAATCCCGGGAAAGGTCGAGAGGTGAAGGCACCAGAACATGAGAACTCGTTCTTTCGGGACATCATGGGTTACTCCGTGGGGACACTCGGCATTCACCGCGTGGGCCTCTTCCTTGCCCTGTCGGCGGGATTCTGGAGCGCCATCTGTATCGTCATAAGCGGGCCGCTTTATGAGGGCTCGTGGATCGACTGGTGGGACTGGTGGAAGAACATTCCGATCTGGGCTGATTAGGGGCTGAAACCATGGCAGACTATCAAAACATCTTCACCCAAACTCAGGTCCGCGGTCACTACGATGCCGGTGTTGACTTACCCAGGCCGGATTGGCCGCGCGAAAAGGTAAAGTCCTTCAGCTACCTGCTTGGTAAAATCGGCGATGCGCAAATCGGGCCGGTCTATCTAGGTGGCACTGGCGTCGCCTCCCTGATCTGCGGCTTCATCGCGATCGAGATTATCGGACTCAACATGTGGGCGTCTGTTGGATGGGATCCGATCAAGTTCGTCGGGCAACTTCCCTGGTTGACACTCAACCCACCGCTTGCGGAGCATGGCCTCAATCCCTTCCCGCCACTCAACGAAGGTGGCTGGTGGCTCATGGCAGGCTTCTTCCTGACAGCGGCGATATTGCTGTGGTGGGTACGCACCTATCGGCGGGCGCGTGCCCTCGGCCTCGGCACACATGTCTCATGGGCTTTCGCATCTGCGATATGGCTCTATCTGGTGCTCGGATTTATCCGTCCGATCATGATGGGAAGTTGGTCAGAGGCTGTGCCCTTCGGGATATTCACCCATCTCGACTGGACCAACAACTTCTCCCTGATCTACGGGAATCTCTTCTACAATCCGTTCCACATGCTCTCGATTGTGTTCCTCTATGGATCGACACTGTTGTTCGCGATGCATGGCGCAACCATTCTTGCGGTTGGTCGTTATGGCGGTGAGCGAGAGGTTGAACAAATCGTGGATCGTGGCACGGCGTCTGAGCGGGCTGCATTGTTCTGGCGCTGGACAATGGGGTTCAATGCCTCAATGGAATCCATTCATCGCTGGGCGTGGTGGTTTGCAATTCTCTGTCCGCTTACCGGCGGGATCGGGATCCTGCTGACGGGGACAGTTGTCGACAACTGGTTCCTGTGGGGTATCGAAAACAACTTCGCCAGGTTCTGAAAGACCTAATCCAGACATTCATCAGGGCGGCGCGGAAGCGTCGCCCCAATTGTTATGGCTACCTCTTTGACAGAAGCCGCCAGCCCAAAACCAGTGCGGCGATGTGGGCAGGAAACGACATCGCGAGAATGGCCATTACGGTCGTCTCTGCACCGCCGGCCACGATAACCCGCATCCCCACCAACAAGAGACCACCTGAAACAAGGAAGAAAAAGAGCGCCAGCAAGACATCGCCTCGACCGCGCCAGACCAAGAACACGGTCAGCACCAGGAATTCGACAAGCACGAGAACAAGAATGCCATCAAGCAAGTAAGGAGACAGGCTCATCCAAATGGGCCGTTGAGAGCGACGATCCGCAGATTGAGATAAGCTGCGAACGTGACCCATGCGAGATACGGCACCATCAACCAAGCAACGCTCGAAGCACTCCGCATGAAGAATACCAACAGGGCCGCAACGGAGAGCCATAGAGTGATGACTTCGGCGAGCGCCCAGTCTGGCCGCTGAAAGGTGAAGAAGAGTACGCTCCACATAATGTTCAGCACGGCGTTCATGAAGAACAAGGAGAGCAACCAGGCCCGCCCGGCATTTGTTGTGATGTTCCGCCAGCCCATGACAGCGGCGACGACACAAAGGGCATAGATCATGGTCCAGGCTGGCGCAAAGAGCCAGTTCGGTGGGTTCAGAGCAGGTTTCTCTAAGGTCTCATACCAAGGACCGATACGCGTTGAGAGCCCGCCCAGAAGTGCAACCGTCAGGGCAGCACTACCAGCGACAAGCGTGGGTTTCGTGATTGATGACAATGCCTAGCTCAGCTCCGTACCGGCGCAAAGCCGAGCAGATGAGCGGTGTCCTTGATCATGATGCGCAGATGCGCCATCGGATTGGCGCGCACGAGTCTCTTGTTCATGTACGCCTCCCATGTGAGACGTTGTACGTCCGGGTCGTCGCAGATATTCACGAAACGCTCCCGGCGCTTGTCATTGCGATACCAGAAATGCTGCATGATGCGCAAAATAAAGAAGACCTTGCCATGCTCGGACATGTAGCGTTTTCGAGCGCGGGACAAAGCCTTCGCCTTGCCCGTCACGAGCGCCTCCTCAACGGCATCGGCGGCGACTTCCCCACCAAGCATGGCGTAATAGATGCCTTCTCCGGACGCTGGCGCAACGCATCCGGCCGCATCACCAGCAAGTAGAACATCCCGTCCATTATCCCAGCGCTTCAACGGCTTCAGAGGGATCGGTGCTCCCTCGGTGCGAATGGTTTCAGCGTCTTCGAGATTTGCATTTCCGCGCAAAGCACTCACCGCGCCCCTTAGGGAAAAACCTTTTTGCGCACTGCCAACGCCCACGCTCGTGGTGTCCCCGTGCGGGAAGATCCACGCGTAGAAGTCCGGGGATAGCTTTCCATCGTAGCGGATTTCGCATCGCGCACCATCGAAGGCATCTGGATCTGCCGCTTGAGGAGAGCGGATGATTTCATGATAAGCGAACACACAGTGCTTCTCATCAGCTCCCTGCACTTCCTGCTCGGCGACGCGAGACTTTGCGCCATCGGCACCGATGACCATACGTGTCCGCACTTTCACAGGCGGCTCAGAACGGCTCGCTCCCGGTTCTCGATAACAGATCAGTGCTGTGCCATCAGCGTCGCGCTCGATCCGATCGAACAGTCCGTCCCGTCGTTCAGCACCTGCATGCCGAGCACGCTCTCGAAGCCATTCGTCAAAATACTCGCGATCGACCATCCCGACAGTTCCGCCATTGATCGGCATGTCGACGCATCGTCCTTTGGGTGACACCATGCGGGCAGTATCCGCGCGAGCCACGATAAGAGACTCGGGGATCGCAAAATCTTTTATCAATCGCGGAGGTATTGCGCCGCCGCAGGGCTTGATGCGGCCTGCCTTGTCGAGAAGTAGGACGCTGCGCCCCTTCTTTGCAAGTGTGTGTGCCGCTGTTGCGCCGGCCGGACCACCCCCCACAACAACAACGTCAAACGTATCCGTGTGTGTGTCATCCGTGACCATGACTGGCTCCCTTTATTCCGCGGCGACAAGTTCCGCTGATGGCATTGCTGGTAGTTTCATGTCGTCGGCATCGCTCTTACCAACCCGCGTTGCGCAAATGGCAGCGACCACAAAGAGCGTCGCTTCGGGGGGAAAAACGAGCGCGAACGCCGGCCCGACTTCCGCGAGAATAACGCGGGCACCGTCCAGAGCCGCCGCACCAAGGAACCCACCTACGCCAAAAGCAATGGCCTGTGCGGCACCCCACAAGCCCATGCGTGTCCCCTCGCGACCTGGCCGCCCGGCGCTGGCGAGTGTCATCATCGAACCGATTGCGGCGACCGCAAAAGCCCCGTTCGCCAGACCAAGTGCGAACACTGTTGGTTCCAGTGGCCAACTCGGACCAACCACCGCCGCAGCTGCGAGAGCTGCAAGCGCCATTGCGGAGGCAATGCATCCGCCAACGGTCCAGAGCCGCATGAAGCCTGCTCGTGATTTTCCTATTGTTGTGCCAACGACTGCGGTCGCGATCATGCCCAACAAGACACCGCCATTCTGTATGCCAGCGAGGCTTGTCGACTCCCCTGGGGTGAAACCGTAGATGATGCCGGCAAACGGCTCCAGGATCAGATCCTGAGCGCTGTAGGCGAGCATCGACACGAAAACAAAGATTGTGAAACGCCGCGCCTGCCCTTCAGCCCAAACTTCCCGAAAGGCTTCCCTGAAGCCCCCTCCTTCGTCAGTTTCTACGACAGCTTTCGTGGGCGTCGCGTGCGTTCGCTCAATTCCCCAAACGGCAAGCGAAGCGACAACCACCGCGACCGTTGAAACAATGGTTGTCACCACGATCAGTCGCGAAAGCGAGAACGGCTCAAGCATCTGGCCAGCAATACTTGCCGTCAACACGAACCCGAAAATCATCATGATCCAGACAATCGCCGCCGCCGCCGCCTTTCGTGAGGGCGCAGTTGCCGTAGCAAGCAACGCGAGGAGATTGGTTCCTGCGGCACCGACCCCAGCTCCAATAACGGAGAAAGCAATGATAGCTGTGGCTATGCCAAGGAGCGGGGAACTTCCCATCAAGGCAGTCGAGGCGGCCGCTCCGACGGCCCCAGCAGCGAGAACCATCATCCCGCCGATGATCCAGGGAACCCGCGAGCCTCCGACATCCGATCCGTAACCCCAGCGGGGACGAGACATCTGCACAGCATAATGCCACCCAACGAGTGCGCCCGGCAGCATGGCCGGAAGAGCAAGCTCTACAACCATCACCCGGTTCAAAGTTGACGTTGTCAGAATGACGATCGCGCCAAGAGCTGACTGAACCAGCCCCAATCGAACGATGCCCAGCCACCCCAATCCACGCTGCTCCGTCTCTACGACCATGACGGCCCTCCTCCGATCGAGCCCAACGCAAAGGCCGTAACCAGCATGCCGAGCACGTAGAGTGTCGTTCCAGTGGCGTTGTACCAAGGGGCCTTTTCCTTCGGATCCCGAAGTAACGTCCGCATGAGCGCAACTTGTGCGACAACGAGCAAGGTAACGATTGTCGCGTGAATGGGCGTCCCAATTGCGATCAATCCGGCAATGACGACAAGTTGAGCTCCAGTCATCACAACACAGGCGAGCTGAGCCGCACGCCTCGCTCCAAACCGTACCGGCAGAGACCGGACGCCCATCCGCTGGTCACCCTCGATTGCCTTGAAGTCATTCAGGGTCATGATGCCATGGGCACCAATTGAGTAGGCCGCCGCCGCAGCCACAACAAGCGGGCCCGGAGCCGTTCCAAGAACGACTGCCGCGCCTGTGAACCACGCGACACCCTCATAGGCAAAGGCGCACGCCGCTGGACCAGCCCAGCCATCTGCTTTCAAACGGAGTGGCGGCGCGCTGTAAATCCAGCCCAGCGTAACGGCAACCACAGCTCCCAAAAACGCCCAGAAACCAAGGGCCGCCCCGAGCAGAAGAGACATCGCTGACCAGAAGAGACCCAGATAAAAGCCCCACCGCCCCGGAATACGCCCAGACGGTATTGGCCGGTCTGGCTCATTGATCGCATCGACGTGGCGATCGTACCAGTCGTTGACCGCCTGACTGGCGGCACAGACCATGGGTCCTGCAAGCAGAACACCGCCAACCACGTACAGCCATCGATCACCAAGTGGTTGACCCGCGGAAATCGCGCCGCAGCCAAAGGCCCACATGGCAGCAAACCATGTCACGGGCTTCGACAACTCCAAGATGTCTCGCCATCCCGGATGGGAGCGTGAAGCTAGTGGGAGTTCAGCGTTTGACACATGAAAAGCGTATGAGTGACACTCTGCAGTGTCAATTCAAATAGACGCTTCATTTCATCGAAAAAGACTAGTCTTCGCTGCCTAGCCCTGCACGCTTCAACTTGGAGTAAAGTCCCTGGCGGCTCAGGCCCAGCATCTCTGCCGCGGAAGCTCGATTATTGTCGGTAATCTCAAGGGCCGCCTCGATGCAAAGGCGCTCAATCAGTACTGTCGACTCCTTGACGATGTCCTTAAGCGGCACGCGCCCGACAAGCTCCGTAAACTGCGCAGCACTGCTTGGGAGTTGTTCGTCCAGTCCCACGCTGGATGGAAGGCGGCGGGCCACACTTCGGACGGAGAATGCGTAGACATCGTCATCGCCAGTGGGGGCCACCACCGCTGAAACCTCAACAGCTTCTTCATCGCCGAATCGGTCGCGTATCACCGTCGCGAAATTCCGGATAACGCCATGCTTGCGGAGAGTTGAGAAAAGTACGTTCAAATCTGTCGGGGACCGGCCAAGAAAATCTTCGAGCCGACCGCCTGTTGCTTCAGCATCGCCCGAGATCTTCGCAAGCCGCGCAAAAGATGCGTTCGTTGCAACAATCCTCTGATCATTATCCGCAATCACAAGACCATCAGGCAGGCCATGCAACGCAGAAAGCAAAGACTGCTGAGCGCTGGAATGTGCGGAACGGGGCTGCCCTGATGTTAGTTGGACAATTAGGCGCGTGGCGCGATCTTCTCTGAAAGCGGACGCGCTCATACTGACCTGCACGCCACCGGGCAGCTCGAGCTTGCTTAGCCCTGCTGTGCCGCCGCGCATACAGTCTGCGACAAAAGCATTGATATGGTGGGTTTCACTTTGATCGAAGAGAGCAGACAATGACTGATCAACGAGCTTCCTCGGGTCGACGCCCATAAGACGGCCAGCGGCTGGATTCGCTTCCTCGACGGTCAGATCCCCAGCATTGATCACGAGAACCGGCTCCGAAATAGATTCGAAAAGAATCTTGTAACGGCCCTGAGCTTCCTTCATGCGGGAGTAGTCGCGTTCCAGATCCTGATGGGCTTCAATCAGTCTTTGCTGCAGGGCAGATACCGCGCGCAGTTCCCGACCCAGCGCGATGTACCGCTCGCCGCTTCCGAGTTTCACTGCGGTATAGCGGACGGGCACATCAAGCGCGGACTGGGACGGATGATTCACCTGACGCCAACGTTCGCCACCATGATGAGCGGTTAGCAACTCTTCGATTTTCGAGCGACTTTCCGTCGTCACGGTATCGATCCAGGACTGGCCGCACCACGACTTGTCATAGCCTTCCGAAACAAGCGACTCTTCGCCCAACGCCACATCCTTGATCACGCCGTCTTCAATAACGATTGCAATGTCGGCTGCAGCCGTAGCGATCTCCGCTGTTGTGGACGGATCTAGATCACTCAGGAAGTCAGCGGGCTTACGGAACTTTGCGGACCCCAATCCGTCGTTCAGTTCTCGGGGGGTTTTCGCATCCATTGCATTTCCGTCACGGTGAAGAAGCTGGCCTTTAGCAGCCTATGGTCGCCTTTGCCAATAAGTCTCGCGCGAATACTGGCGCTTTTGAGGCGTCTACAGCATATCCGTCTGCACCAACTTGCTTGTGAACGTCTTCTTCTCGGCCAAGCAACGCTCCACCGATCAAAACCTGTACATTGCCATTGCGAGACGCCGACCGAAGCCGCGCGATTTCGTTCTTCACGTCTCGTTTGCTTGCCGACGTCGCCAAGGAGAGGCCGATACAGTCAAAGGACTGATCAGAGGAAATCCGCGACAACTCTCGCACGCTTGCGCCGGGCTCCGTCCAGACCATCCAACCGTCACGCCGGAAAAACTCTGAGACCATCATCAATCCAAAGACGTGTTGATCACCGCAAGCCGTTCCCAGAAGGATGGATGGTCGCTCTGCATCGACACCCGCGCGGAAGACATCATCTCCCAAAACGCTGTTATGCCGTAACAACTCGTGCAGTCGGCACAAGCCGATCGTCACGTCCGCGAAATCACAAAGGTCTTCTTCCCAGAGTTCTCCAAGCCGCTTTGCGGTTGGTGCCATCAGACCGAGGAAAACGTCCTCAACCGGAATACCCGTGGCAATCAATCCATCAACGATCTCGCTCGCCGCATGAGCACTGCCCCTGATAAGGACATCTACAAAATCATCAATCTGCTCGGGAGTTCCAAAACGAGTGTCAGGTTTTCGACCCGGCGAGGTTACCTCATCACTTCTATGGACGAGCATCAGACGTGGAAGCACTTCGGTCTCGATGGCTTTCACCAGGCCGTCAGCAGAAGCGCTGTCATCACAAACTGTTTTCAGGCGTTGACCGAGATCTTCAAAAGTCGACGCGCCAAGATCGTATGCCGCTCCCGCGGCTGTCTCGGTTCTTTCCCCACTACGTTCCGCCATTTGCATTCCTCCCGGATCAGACGGCGTCCCTCACTCCAACTCGCTAGTATCGGCAATCCTCACTACGTAGCGGATCATGCCGCGCCATTTTGGCGATTGGTCCTTCTCGACGGCGCAAGCAAACACAGGAAGCTCGTCGTTGGCCGCTGCCAACGCCGGTCATTCTTTTTGCTTCGATTTTGGGACGGTTTAAATATGCGCCGACGTGTTGTCCGCGGTGACGACCGTTTTCGTTTTTGTTCGCCGTTCCGCAACCCAACATGGTTAACCTTACCAGACTGAGGCCCCTTCCGAAAGGGCAACCTGACCGAGTGCAGGTTTCACCGATAAAGCGAAATCGTCAAGTCAAATTGACGTAAACCTTAGTTGACAGCTTATGCGCGGCGTAGATAGTCTTGGTTAAGGTTATCGGGTGGTAGGCGAGCGGAGATGTCGATAGGCAGTCAGGTCAAAACGCCTCGAAAGCCGCTCTACTCTGATGAGGAGCGTGCAAGGCGAGACGCGAGTCACTGGACCGTCGTGCAGGGCCTTCTCGCACCGGTCCAGTTCCTGATTTTTGGCGTCAGCCTGATCCTTGTCTTGAGGTATCTCGCCACTGGCGACGGCTACGCTGCAGCGACCGTTTCCGTCATCGCCAAGACACTGGCGCTCTACGCAATCATGATCACCGGAGCGATCTGGGAGAAACGGGTTTTCGGTCGGTACCTCTTCGCACCGGCGTTCTTCTGGGAAGACGCAATGTCGATGATCGTGCTCGCCTTGCACACGCTCTATCTCGTTGTCGTCGCGTTTGCCTTGGCTGGTCCTGCCGCTCAGATGTGGATCGCGCTCGCCGCCTACGGCACCTACGTCATAAACGCCGCACAATTCGTTTTGAAGTTGCGACAGGCCCGCCTCGAGCAATCCCCTTCCAGCGGACTGGAGGGATATGCGTGACCACCCTGATCGCCACAAAGACGAAACCAGACATCCTGCGCGAACGCGGACAAAGAGAAGTCTTCTGTGGCCTGACCAGCATTGTTTGGTTGCACCGAAGAATTCAGGACGCGTTCTTTCTCGTTGTCGGCTCACGCACCTGCGCTCACCTTATTCAATCGGCAGCCGGCGTGATGATCTTTGCCGAGCCTCGCTTTGCAACAGCGATCATCGAGGAACGCGATCTTGCTGGCATGGCAGACGCGAATGAAGAACTCGACAAAGTCGTCGATCAACTGCTCGCGCGTCGTCCGGACATCAAACTACTCTTCCTCGTCGGCTCCTGCCCCTCTGAAGTGATCAAACTCGACCTTGGACGAGCAGCAGCACGTCTCTCTGAACAGCACTCACCACGGGTCCGGGTTCTGAACTACTCGGGCAGCGGCATAGAGACGACATTCACACAAGGCGAAGACGGATGTCTGTCAGCGCTCGTCGAAGATGCGCCAGTTGATCAAACCAAAGCGCCATCCTTACTTGTCTGCGGTGCGCTCGCTGACGTGGTCGAAGATCAGATGCGGCGGCTGTTCGCATCGCTCGGTATCGACAAGGTTGACTTCTTGCCAGCCCGCGAGGCCGATGAGCAACCGACCATCGGCCCAAACACCCGCTACTTGTTGGCCCAGCCCTTCCTGACAGATACGGCGCGGGCGCTTGAGGATCGCGGAGCGAAACGTATCGCTGCGCCTTTCCCGCTGGGTGTGGAGGGAACAACCGCTTGGCTCAAAGCGGCGGCGGATACTTGGCAAATATCACCTGATGTTTTTGATGCGGTGGTCGAGTTGCCGCGCGCTCGGGCCCAACGCGCTGTTGCAAAGCACCGCGAGCGTCTGTCCGGGCAATCCGTCTTCTTCTTTCCTGACTCCCAGCTTGAGGTGCCCATAGCGCGCTTTCTCAACACAGAGCTTGGGATGACGCTTCTTGAGGTCGGTACACCCTATCTTCATCAAGAGCACCTGGCAGAAGAACTGGAGCTCCTGCCGGCCGATGTGACAATTTCGGAAGGACAGGACGTCGACAAGCAACTTGATAGATGCCTTGCCGCCAACCCCGACATCACAGTCTGCGGATTGGGTCTCGCCAACCCCCTCGAAGCTGAGGGGCTGACCACCAAGTGGTCGATCGAACTGATGTTCACTCCTTTGCAGGGCTACGAGCAGGCCGCCGACCTCGCAGAGCTTTTTTCGCGGCCGCTTGTCCGAAAAACGAGGCTCGCCGTCTGATGAAGCTCACGGTCTGGACATATGAAGGCCCGCCACATGTTGGTGCCATGCGTGTGGCGACTGCGATGGAGGATCTGCACTATGTCCTGCACGCACCGCAGGGTGACACCTATGCCGATCTCCTTTTCACCATGATCGAACGGCGCAACGCACGCCCGCCTGTCTCATACACAACGTTCGAAGCCCGCGATCTTGGCGGTGATACTGCTGAAGTCTTCAAGAAGACGGCGCGGGAAGCTTATGAACGCTTCGAGCCCAACGCGATGATTGTTGGTGCGTCATGCACCGCCGAACTCATTCAGGACGATCCCGGCGGTCTAGCCAAACGTATCGGCCTGCCCGTCCCTGTAATTCCGCTGGAGCTTCCATCCTATTCCAAGAAGGAGAACTGGGGAGCTTCAGAGACCTTCTATCAGATTGTCCGCAGTCTGGCTCAACCTGATATTACGCGGCGATCCGATGTGGTCGGTCGACCGAGCTGCAACATCCTTGGCCCAGCAGCGCTTGGCTTCAGGCATCGCGACGATGTTCGCGAAATTGGGTCTTTGCTTTTGTCGATGGGGATCGACATCAATTTGATCGCACCAATGGGCGCTTCGCCGACTGACGTCGCTGAGATTGGTGCTGCGGATTTCAACGTCCTGCTCTATCCGGAAATTGGTGAGACGGCGGCGCGTTGGCTCGAAAGAACCTTCAAGCAGCCTTTCACCAGGACCATACCGATTGGCGTGGGCGCAACGCGGGAATTCATTGCCGAAGTGGCCGATCTAGCAGGCGTGGATCCCGATCCCGGTCTTGGCCAAACAAACCTGCCCTGGTGGTCGAACTCCGTGGATTCGACTTACTTCACGGGCAAGCGCGTTTTCATATTCGGTGATGCAACACACGCCATTGCTGCGGCACGCGTCGCAGATGAAGAGATCGGTTTCGAAGTGGCCGGGCTCGGTTGCTACAATCGAGAGTTCGCGCGTGATCTTCGCGCTGCGGCAGAGCGCTACGGCGTCGAGCCCCTGATCACCGACGACTATCTGGAAGTCGAAGCAGCGATTGCTGAGGCTCAACCGGAACTCGTCCTCGGCACGCAAATGGAGCGCCACATCGCCAAACGCCTTCAGGTGCCGTGCGCTGTGATTTCCGCGCCGGCTCACGTCCACGATTTCCCTGCGCGCTACTCACCACAAATGGGGTTCGAGGGGTCCAACGTGCTGTTCGACACTTGGATTCATCCGCTTGTGATGGGCTTGGAAGAGCACCTGCTTGGCATGTTCAGAGATGACTTTGAATTTCATGATGAAGCTGGTGCTTCACATCTAGGCGGACACGGCGGTGCAGTCGAAGCCATCGAGCCAGCGTCAAACGTCGTTCAATGGGACCCCGAAGCCGAAAAGGAGCTTCGGAAGATCCCCTTCTTTGTTCGAGGCAAGGCGCGACGGAACACCGAACGTTTCGCCGCTGACCGTCATCTGGAAACGATTTCTGTCGATACGCTTTATGAAGCAAAGGCGCATTATGGCCGCTGATCAGACCCCTGTTCGCGTTGTCCTCATTTCGCTCGACAGGCAGCTTGAAGCGGCTGTTTCACGGGCCCGCGCGAGCCTGCGCCAGTCACTGCCAAATCTCGAACTGACATTTCACGCCGCCGCCGACTGGTCGCGTGACGTCGCCTGTCTGGATCGCTGCCGAGAGGACATTGCCGAAGCCGACGTCGTCGTCGCGTCGATGCTTTTCATCGAGGATCACATCGAAGCCATCCTGCCGGACCTGCAGGCACGCCGCGAAAACTGCGATGCCATTGCCGGCTGTCTGTCTGCCTCGGAAATCGTGAAACTGACACGCCTCGGTCAGTTTCGGATGGACAAGCCGACTAGTGGTCCAATCGCTTTGCTGAAACGTCTGCGGGGCTCTTCAGACAAATCCAAGGCAGGAGCCAGCCAGGTTCGCATGCTGCGCCGGCTGCCGAAACTATTGAGGTATCTTCCGGGGACAGCTCAAGACGTAAGAGCCTACTTCCTGACACTGCAGTACTGGCTATCCGGATCAGATCAAAACGTCGAAAACCTCGTCCGTTTTCTGATCAATCGCTACGCAAGCGGCGAACGGGCCCATTTGCGCGGCACCCTCGAAGTGGCCGAACCCAACATCTATCCCGACATCGGTGTCTACCATCCTCGCATGACACCGAATGTCAGCGAAAAGGCTTCCAACCTTCCACTCGCCAGATCGCGTAGACCGACAGTCGGACTGCTGATCATGAGATCCTACATACTGTCTGGTGATACCAGGCACTATGACGGCGTCATTGATGCGCTCGAAGCGCGCGGCCTCAGAGTGATCCCGGCTTTTTCAAGCGGACTGGACGGTCGCGCAGCGATCGACGCTTTCTTTTCAAAGGATGACAAGCCAACCGTCGACGCGATCGTCTCGCTCACCGGTTTCTCCCTTGTCGGCGGGCCGGCCTATAACGACGCCGGCGCGGCGGTCGACACACTCGATAGACTGGACGTGCCCTACGTGTCTGCCCAAGCACTCGAATTCCAGACACTGGAAGAGTGGGGCCGGAACGAGCAGGGCCTGGGCCCGGTAGAGGCGACCATGATGGTCGCGATCCCCGAGATTGATGGGGCGACAGGGCCGATCGTTTTCGGAGCGCGCGCCAACGGAGGCACCGCTTGCGACGGCTGCGATCGCCACTGCACTTTCGAGCCCAGCGAAACAGCAGGATTCATGAGCATGCAGAGCTGCCCGGAACGGGCAGACATGCTGTCTCGTCGGATTGCTCAGCTTGTCGAGCTTCGTGTCACGAAGCCGCAAGACCGACGGATCGCGATCACATTGTTCAACTTCCCGCCCAATGGCGGCGCAACGGGTACGGCAGCTTACCTGTCGGTATTTGAGTCGCTGTTCAACACGCTTAAGAGCCTGAAAGCTGAGGGATACAACGTTGACCTTCCCGCAGACGTCGACACGCTCCGCAGCCGCCTTGTTGAAGGCAACGCCGTCCGCTACGGAGCGGACGCAAATGTACATGCGCTGGTTTCAACGGCAACGCACATCTCACGCGAAGCCCGGCTTGATGAGATAGAGACGCAATGGGGGCCAGCACCGGGCGGTCTACAAGCGACCGGCAAGGGCATCCAGATACTCGGCGAACGTTTCGGCAATGTCTTCGTCGGGCTTCAGCCATCCTTCGGTTATGAAGGTGACCCGATGCGGTTGCTGTTTGAGGGTGGCTTTGCACCCACGCACGCTTTTGCCGCTTACTATCGTTGGCTACGCGAAGACTTCGCCGCAAACGCCGTATTGCATTTCGGCACGCACGGAGCGCTCGAATTCATGCCCGGCAAGCAAACCGGGCTGAGCGCTGACTGCTGGTCTGACTATCTGATCGCGGATCTGCCAAACGTTTACTTCTACGCTGCCAACAATCCGTCCGAGGCGACAATCGCCAAACGCCGGTCAGCTGCTGTCACTGTCAGCTATGTCACACCGCCGGTGGCAGAAGCAGGCCTTTACCGCGGCCTCTCGGACCTCAAAGCCTCCATTGACCTCTGGACCACCAAGATTGGTTCTGGCGAACATCCACCTGCCGACCTTTTCGAGTTGATTGCTGCACAAGCGGAAACTCTGGACCTTGGACCTGTGACCAATGAAGGCGATATCGAATCGCTGTTTGGCAAGCTTCGAGAACTCGAAGACACCCTGATCCCGAATGGTCTGCACGTCGCAGGTGAGGTGCCTTCGGCCTCAGACCGCGCCGATCTTCTGGCAGCGATTCCGTTACCTGACAACGCCCCCGCTCTGCCTCGAGCGGCTATTGAAGCAATCACCGAAGACATGGCCCCTGCAAGGATCGCCAAGGACATCGCGCCGAAACAAATCGAGCAAATTCGTTGGCTCGCCAACATCGATCAGATGCTGGCTAATGACGGCGAGATTTCCGGTCTCAAACGAGCCCTTGGTGGCGGGTTTATCCGACCGGTATCTGGCGGAGACCTCATCCGCAATCCCGACATCCTACCGACCGGACGAAACATTCACGGGTTCGATCCGTACCGCCTGCCCAGTGCCTATGCCGTTGCTGACGGTGGACGACAGGCCGCCAGGCTTCTTGAACGCCATATGGCCGATAACGGAACTCTGCCAGAAACTGTGGCCATTGTCCTTTGGGGCTCGGACAATCTCAAAAGTGAGGGCGCGCAACTTGCCCAGGCACTTGCACTTCTCGGAGCCAAACCCCGTTTCGACTCCTACGGCCGCCTCTCTGGCGCAGACCTGATCCCCCTGAAAGAACTCGGCCGTCCGCGCATCGATGTGATGGCAACCCTTTCCGGTATTTTCAGAGACCTACTGCCCCTACAATCGAGAATTCTCGCGGAGGCAGCCTACGCTGCTGCAGGTGCGGACGAACCTGAAGATCAGAACTTCGTCCGCAAGCATGCTCTCGCTTATCAACGTGAAACCGACTGCCATCTCGAAACGGCGGCACTGCGGGTCTTCTCAAATGCCGACGGCGCTTACGGGGCCAACGTCAACCAACTTATCGACGCGGGTTGCTGGCAGGATGAAAGCGAGTTGGCAGATGCGTACGAAACGCGCAAATGCTTTGCCTACGGTCGCAAAGGTCAGCCGCAGGCGCGCCCAGAACTTCTCAAATCGATCCTTGGTCAAGTTGACCTCGCCTATCAAAATCTTGAGTCGGTCGATCTCGGCCTGACCACAATCGACCATTACTTCGATACGCTCGGCGGCATCGCCCAGGCGGTTAAACAGGCGCGCGGATCAGAAGCGCCGGTCTATATCGGCGATCAGACGCAAGGCGACGGCAAGGTCCGGTCGCTGTCGGAACAAATCGCTCTGGAATCACGTACACGTTCCCTGAACCCGAAATGGTATGAGGGTATGTTGCGTCATGGCTATGAAGGCGTCCGTCAGATTGAGGCGCAGGTCACCAACACGATGGGCTGGTCTGCCACGACGGGCCAAGTAGACCCATGGGTGTACAAACACATAGGCGAAACATTCATTCTGGATGAAGAGATGCGCCGCAGGCTCTCCAAGCTAAACCCCAAATCGTCAGCGAAACTTGCCGGTCGACTGCTCGAGGCCTCCGACCGGAACTACTGGACCCCCGATCCGGAGACACTCGAAGCCCTGCAAAGGGCCGAGGATGAACTGGAGGATCGGGTCGAGGGCCTCGATATCAACGAAGGAGCGGCCGCATGACCCTACTCACACTCGACCGCCCGGGATCACGCGCGACACCGCCAGATGGCGACGGCAGCGTACAGGTGCAGCTGGATCCCTCGCTCGAAATCGAAACTGCAAAAGTCTTCGCCGTTTATGGAAAAGGCGGGATAGGAAAGTCGACGACCTCTTCAAACCTGTCCGTGGCGTTCTCCAAGATCGGCAAGCGTGTCCTTCAGATCGGATGCGATCCCAAGCATGACTCCACGTTCACCCTCACCAAACGTCTCGCACCAACGGTGATCGACGTTCTTGAGTCAGTGGACTTTCACAGCGAAGAGCTGCGGCCCGAAGACTTCGTGTTTGAAGGCTACAATGGCGTTAAGTGTGTTGAGGCCGGCGGTCCACCGGCAGGCACCGGTTGCGGTGGCTACGTCGTCGGACAGACAGTAAAACTTCTTAAAGAACATCACCTTCTGGAAGATACCGACGTGGTCATCTTTGATGTTCTCGGAGATGTCGTCTGTGGTGGCTTCGCATCGCCTCTGCAGCATGCCGACAGAGGACTGATCGTCACCGCCAACGATTTCGACTCCATCTTCGCAATGAACAGGATCGTCTCGGCAATCCAGGCTAAGGCGAAGAATTACGATGTGCGGCTGGGAGGTGTTATCGCAAACCGCAGCGCCGCCACCGACGAGATCGACCGCTATAATGGAGCGACGGGCCTGCAACGTCTCGCACACTTCCCCGACCTCGATATCATCCGCCGTTCACGGCTGAAGAAATCCACGCTCTTCGAGATGGACGAGTCACCCGAACTGAAAGCCGTACAAGCCGAGTACATCCAACTCGCCAAAGCGCTTTGGCAGGGCGTCGATGAGCTTCAGCCAACGCCGATGAAAGATCGCGAGATCTTCGACTTTCTGGGGTTCGACTGATATGGCGACCGCAACCTATCTCAAACGCCGCGATGAGCTCGAAGCCTACTTCGACCGCACAGCATCGGCGGCGTGGGCGAAACTCACCTCGGATGCGCCGGTCAGTGGCATTCGCGCGACCGTGCGGGCTGGTCGTGACGCGATGCGCGAAACACTGCTCAGCTGGCTTCCGGATGACCTGAATGGTTGCAGAGTTCTGGATGCGGGCTGTGGCGCGGGACAACTGTCTGTTGCCGCTGCCGAGCGCGGAGCTGAGGTCGTCGCGATTGACTTGTCTCGTACGCTCGTCGATCTCGCTGCCGCGCGCAGTCGCGAAATACCTCTGAGCGGTTCGATAGACTTTCGGGTCGGAGACATGTTTTCACCGGAACTTGGTGAGTTCGATCATGTCGTCGCCATGGATTCTGTCATCCACTACAACCGGACGGACCTGGTCTCAGGGATCGAAAAACTGGCCGCGCTGGCCCGACAGTCTTTGCTCTTTACGTTCGCGCCGCGCACACCCGCGCTCGCGATCATGCACACGGTCGGCAAGCTATTCCCCAGGAGCGACCGGTCGCCCGCTATTCAACCTCATCCCGAAGCGGCGCTGAGGGCTGACCTTGAAACGGCCCGCGGGCTTTCAAACTGTCAGATCGGCCGGTCTCAGCGGATTACGACGGGCTTCTATATCTCTCATGCGCTGGAGATCACAAAGTGACAGAGCAGCGGCGGACTTTCGCATCGGCATGGCAGGGCGTCAGCAGGTCGTTTCTGCCGTTCGCCGACGCCGCCAGCGATCAACTTCCGCTGAGCCGTTTGCTGCGCCTGTCCCTGTTTCAGGTCTCTGCCGGCATGGCGCTTGCCCTGCTCACCGGCACCATCAACAGGGTAATGATCGTTGAACTCGCAGTGCCATCCTGGCTCGTGGCGCTGATGATTTCCCTGCCCCTTGTTTTCGCGCCGTTCCGCGCTCTGATCGGGCACAAGTCCGACACGCACCGCTCCGCCCTTGGATGGCGACGCGGACCTTACATCTGGTACGGCTCAATGCTGATGTTTGGCGGTCTCGCCATCATGCCGTTCGCGCTGCTCATCCTGTCTGGCGACACGACCGGGCCTGCATGGATCGGTCAGGCCGGTGCTGCCCTCGCCTTCCTGCTCGTGGGCGCTGGTCTCCACACCACACAAACAGCCGGCCTCGCTCTGGCAACAGACATCGCACCGGAAGAAGCCCGTCCACGTGTCGTGGCGCTGCTTTACGTGATGCTGCTTGTCGGCATGGGCGCGAGCGCTTTCATATTCGGAGCACTGCTCGCAGACTTCACGCAAATCAAACTGATCCGGGTCATTCAGGGCGCAGCGGTCGCCGCGATGCTCTTCAACCTCGTGGCACTCTGGAAGCAGGAAGGCCGAGACCAGGCCGTAATCGATGAATACACACCGCGGCCTGCCTTCCGTCAGGCGTGGCGCGAGTTGATGACCAATCCCCGCG
>JANQQC010000021.1 GCA_028285145.1 Hyphomonadaceae bacterium | reverse complement strand
ATGACACCCCGATCGTCTTCGCGCTCTGCAGCGCCAGGTTCAGGTCCTTCTGATGAAGTTCGATGCGGAAACCCGGGTCGAACGTTCGCTTGATCATCCGCTCACCGTGGATCTCGAGAATCTTGGATGACGCAAATCCGCCCATCAGCGCTTCGCGCACCTTGGCGGGATCCGCGCCGGCCTTGGACGCGAAAAGCAAGGCCTCGGACACGGCCTCGATGTTGAGGGCGACGATGATCTGATTGGCGACCTTGCAGGTTTGGCCGTCGCCATTGCCACCGACGAGCGTGATATTCTGGCCCATCAGATCGAAGATCGGCTTGATCTTGTCGAAAACGGCCTGCTCGCCGCCGACCATGATGGTGAGCGCGGCATTCTTGGCGCCGACCTCACCGCCGGACACCGGCGCATCGAGATAGTCGCAGCCGAGATCATTGATCTTCTTGGCGAACTCTTTCGTAGCCATCGGCGCAATCGAACTCATATCGATAACGACCTTGCCCTTGGCAAGGCCCTCGGCCACGCCGTCTTCTCCGAACAGAACTTGCTCAACCTGTGGCGTGTCCGGAACCATCACGATGACCACGTCGCTCGCGGCGGCCACGTCCTTGGCGGATCCGAGGACTTCCAATCCCTTGTCGGTGAGGTCTTTCGGCGCGGGTGTCCGATGAACCGTGGTGCGAACCGTATGACCACCGTCGATGAGGTGACCGGCCATGGGAGCCCCCATGATGCCGAGCCCCAGAAATCCAATATCCGTCATGACTTACTCCTTTTTTGTCCATTTCGCGGGCACTTCCCGGGCCCGCGCGATCCCGTATCGGTCTTCACCTAGGTGTGGGCGGCCATCCAGCCCAGGCCCTCGCCGGTTGTCGTTGCCGGCTTGTACTCACAACCGATCCAGCCCTTGTATCCAAGCTTGTCGATGTGTGCGAACAGAAAGCCGTAGTTGATTTCGCCGGTTCCCGGTTCATTACGGCCCGGTGTGTCGGCAAGCTGCATATGCGCGATCTTTGGCAGAAGCCGCTCGATCGTCGGCGCCAGATCTCCCTCCATGATCTGCATGTGATAGATGTCGTATTGCAGGAAGAGATTGTCGGAACCGACCGCAGCCAGAATCTCTTCCGCCTGGGCCGATGTATTCAGGTAGAAGCCCGGGATATCGCGGGTGTTGATCATCTCGATCAGACACTTGATCCCCGCACTCCCCATCTCGTTTGCCGCGTAGCGCAGATTGTCCACGTAAGTTTCGCGAAGCTCGCCCGCATCGGCGCCTTCGGGCGCAAGACCGGCCATGCAGTGGAGCTGCTCGCAGCCGAGGGTCTTTGCGTAGTCGATGGCCTTGGCCACGCCTTCGCGAAAGTCATCGACACGCGCCGGGTTGCAGGCCAGCCCGCGTTCGCCTGCGTCCCAGTCACCCGCCGGAGTGTTGAAGAGAACCTGGGTGAGGTTGTTTTCATCGAGCCGGGATTTGAGATCGTCCGCGGAGAAATCATAAGGGAAGAGATACTCAACACCCTTGAAGCCCGCTTCCGCCGCTGCGGAAAAGCGGTCGAGGAAGTCGACTTCGTTGAACATCATGGAGAGATTGGCTGCAAGCTGGACCATTGAATTTTCCTGTTTCTGGCCGCCGACCGGGCAAGCATTTTGCCGGAGCGCG
>JANQQC010000004.1 GCA_028285145.1 Hyphomonadaceae bacterium | reverse complement strand
TAGACGATGCCGCGCTGCGCCCGCTCGACATTGTAGTCGGCCGACTGCAGCAGCTTCAGGATGATGTTCTCGACATCCTCGCCGACATAGCCCGCCTCGGTCAGCGTGGTGGCGTCGGCCATGGTGAAGGGAACATCCAGGATCCGCGCCAGCGTCTGGGCAAGCAGCGTCTTGCCGCAACCGGTCGGGCCGATCAGCAGAATGTTGGACTTGGCCAGTTCCACGTCGTTGTTCTTGCCGCCGTGGTTAAGGCGCTTGTAGTGATTGTGAACAGCGACCGACAGCACGCGTTTGGCATGCGGCTGGCCGATGACATAGTCATCGAGAACTTCGCAGATCTCCAGCGGGGTCGGCACGCCGTCACGCGACTTGACCAGCGAGCTCTTGTTCTCTTCGCGGATGATGTCCATGCACAGCTCGACGCATTCATCACAGATGAACACCGTCGGTCCGGCAATCAGTTTGCGCACCTCGTGCTGACTCTTGCCGCAGAAAGAACAATAGAGGGTGTTTTTCGAGTCGCTGCCGCTGACTTTACTCATGGGCACTCCCTGGCCAAGTTTCGGGGTCATTACCCCTGGATTCTACGGACGGTTTGCGCATCACGCAGTCGCTGTAGCCCTTGCTCCGCGTGCGCCGCCCATCCCGCATCCGCCTTGCAGATGTTGTACCGGCCAACATCGAATCAGCATCAGAGCATGGTATGTAGCCACTGATCAAGATTTGATTAACGGAACGGCCGGTCACCTTCGCGCGACAGGTTTGTTTACCGTAGTGTTTCGTATTCAAACTACTTCTTTTTCTCTTCGTCGTCCTGCTCGTCCGGCCTCTTCTCGATGACGCTATCGACAATGCCGAACTCCTTCGCCGCCTCGGCGGTTAAGAAATTGTCACGATCGAGAGCCTTTTCAATAGCCTCGACCGACTGTCCCGTATGCGTGGCGTAAACCTGGTTCAAACGAGCCCTCAGCGCCAGTATCTCCTTGGCGTGCAGTTCGATGTCGCTCGCCTGGCCCTGGAACCCGCCCGAAGGCTGGTGCACCATGATACGCGCGTTGGGCAACGCAAAACGCATGCCAGACTGGCCGGCCGACAGCAACAATGACCCCATCGACGCCGCCTGACCGATGCACAGGGTCGACACCGCCGGGCGGATGAACTGCATGGTGTCGTAGATCGCCATGCCCGATGTCACCACGCCGCCCGGCGAATTGATGTACATCGAGATTTCCTTCTTCGGGTTCTCCGCCTCCAGAAACAGCAACTGAGCCGTGATCAGGGAAGACATCATATCCTCCACCGGACCGATCACGAAGATGATGCGCTCTTTGAGCAGGCGCGAATAGATGTCATACGCCCGTTCGCCACGGTTGGTCTGTTCCACCACCATGGGAACAAGGGTGTTCATATAGACATCGCTGGGGTCACGCATTTCGTCTCATTCCTTTGTTGGAGCTTTTACTGCGTACCGCGCCCCGGCACCACGGGCCTTGGAGGTAGCCCGAACGGAAGGCGGGTCAAACTAATCCGATTCGGCGCCTGGCGGTACACACCGGCTCGAAACGAATTTCATCGGTGCAGGCAATTGCTCTCTGTCCTGTCCGCTGCGGGCCTCACCGCGGCGGAAACGCGCATATCGGCGCAATCTATTCCGCGTCCTTGTCCGCCGCCTTCTTGCCGGCGTCCTTCTTTTCTGAGGCCTTCTTGGCCGGCGCCTTCTTCTTGGCACTCGCCTTTTTGGGTTTTGCCTCTTCCTCGTCTTCGGGGTCCCTGAACAGCTCGTCCTTGGAGACCTTCTTGTCGGTCACGTCGGCCTGTTCGACAATATAGTCCACCACCTTCTGCTCGAAGATCGGGCCGCGCAGCTCCAAGAGCGCCTGCGGGTTCTGCTGATAGAAGTCATAGACCTGCTTTTCCTGGCCGGGGAACTGCCTGATCCGCTCCATGAGCGCCCGGTTGACTTCCTCGTCGCTGACGCTGACGTCGCTCTTTTCACCGATCTCGCCGAGCACCAGGCCGAGCCGCACGCGGCGCTCCGCAATGGCGCGGTATTCCTCGCGCGCATCGTCCTCGGTCGTGTCCTCGTCCTCGAAGGTCTTTCCGGACTGCTCAAGCTCGTTCGTAACCTGCTGCCAGATCTGCTCGAACTCCTGATCGACCAGCCGCTCCGGCAGGGCGAAGTCGTAGGTCTCGTCGAGCTTGTCGAGCAGCTGACGCTTGAGCTGCGCCTTCGACACCATGTCGAATTCCTGGGCGACACGGTCCGAAATCGCCTCGCGCATCTTGGCCAGGTCCTCAAAGCCCAGACGGTTGGCGAACTCTTCGTTGACCTCCGCATCGACCGGCCGGGCGACTTCCTTGACCTTGACCTCGAACTCGGCCGGTTTGCCGGCGAGGTACTCCACCCCGTATTCCTCGGGGAAGGAGACTTTAACGGTCACCTCGTCGCCTGCCTTGGACCCGACCAGCTGATCCTCGAAGCCGGGCAGGAACGTGTTGCTTCCAAGCTCCAGCGGCGCGTCTTCCTGGCTGCCGCCTTCGAACTCGTCGCCCTCTATCCGGCCGACGAAATCGATGATCACCCGGTCACCGGACTCCGCCTTGTCCTTTTCGCCGCGCGGCTCGAACTCGCGGTACTGCTGGGTAAGCTGACCGATGGACTCATCTATATGGCTGTCTTCGACTTCGGCCGTCGGCCGCTCGAGCTTCAGCTTGGAGAAGTCCTCGATTTCGAACTGGGGAACGATCTCGAACGCCATCGTATAGGCCAGGTCCGCCTGCCCCTCGATCACGCTTTCCATCTTCTCCTGGTCTTCCGGGAGCGAGATCTCGGGCTGATAGGCGGGCCGTTCGCTGCGCTCGTCAAGCGCCTTCTGGCTGGAGTCCGTCACCGCCTGCTGCACGACTTCAGCCATAAGGGAGCGGCCGTAGATCTTCTTGATATGCGACACCGGAACCTTGCCGGGCCGGAAGCCGTTCAGCCTGACCTGACCTTTGATCTCGTTCAGGCGTGTTGTGAGCTGGTCTTCCAGCTCGTTCTGCGCCAGCACAATTTTCAGCTCTCGCTTCAGCCCTTCGCTGAGGCTCTCCGTAACTTCCATGACAAATCGCTTTCCCAAGGACTGCGCCTGCCGAGGCGCCCACCCTATACCGTGATTGTGTTACGCGCTTCCGCTCAACATGGATCGGGTTCGAGACGGGGTGAACCTGGTGCGGGCGGAGGGACTTGAACCCCCACGGCTTGCGCCACAAGAACCTAAATCTTGCGTGTCTACCAATTCCACCACGCCCGCGCCGAGAGCGGACTGGCCGCGCGCTGCGCCGCCTCTATAGCATAAGCGATTTTTGCGATGCCAGCAGAGATGCCCACCCTGAGCGAGTTTTTTCGAGGCCGCGCCGACCGTCTGTCCCCGCCCCGGCGGCACCTTCCGGCCGGGGCACTGATCACCCCGGACCTTGCGCCCTCACTCTCGAAACAACGCGGCCATGCACAGAGCATAGCTCGCGAAGAACAATCCGATCGCCGTCATCGCCGTCGGAATCATCCCCTCTGAATAGGCTGCCCACCAAGCGGCGACAGCCAATACTAGAAATATGAAGTGCAACATCCTCGGTCCCTCAGTTAACGATTCGCCGGACATTTCGGTTACACTGGAGAAAGAGCACGAACCGTGCCAGGTAAAGCAGAACGAATTGCCGCAAGCCATTCGAGGAAACATAAGGTCGACAGGGTACTGTACGGTACTGCACGGTTATCACTGTTGCGCATCTACAATAACGGCCTGTATTGTACTCCCGTTACTACCCCGGGGGAGTGGGTAAGTTAACGGCTATGAAGGTTAATGATGACCGGCGGGCATACGTTGAAAACGACAAGCACCCGCGAGCGAATACTAGATGCAGCAATCGAGTTGTTCCTTGAAAACGGATTCCACACAACAAACATCGATTCCGTTGCGGCTCGCTCACGGAGTTCCAAACAAACAATATACAAATACTACGAGGGGAAAGAAGAAATATTGCAACATGCTCTGACGCGTCTCACAGAAGAATTTCAGAATGAAATTCAAAGTATCAACAATGACGCTGAGGACCTTGGGAACGAGCTGGCCGACTTTGGTGAGCGTTACATAAACACTTTGCTCACCGATCGTCACATCAAGGCTTTTCGACTTTGTGTTGAAACTGCACACAAAGGTTCTCGCATCGCGCGTACTGTCGGGCCGGTTGACTTGTATGGGGTCCAGGATTCTCTGCACGACTTCTTCGTGCAGGCTGCCCGGCGCGGGCAGATCTCCCGGAGCGCCGACACCGAATTCCTGGCAAAGGCGTTCATGGGAATGCTGCATGGGAACTACCTGTCTCTTCGGGCATTGAACGCCGGAAACACACCGACGGGCGATGAACTGAAGGGCCATGTCGCTCAGGTCGCCGACCTGATCTGCAATGCCGTGGCCACGAGCCCGGACTCAGGACAGGAGGCCTAGGTTCTGTACTCATAAAAGGGATTCCCCTTTTTGCGCTGTTGTGATTCAAACTCTCAAGCTTGATGGGAGGTTTGGATATGGCTCGCTTCGACCTT
>JANQQC010000064.1 GCA_028285145.1 Hyphomonadaceae bacterium | reverse complement strand
CGGGCGACCATGCCCGGCCCGCCAGGCCGCCACATCCTCCCCGACAAGCCATGGTCGACCGCAAGCCCCATGGGAGAGGATGCGCTAAGCATAGCTGTGGCACACGGGAGGGGGATAAGTTTCTGCGAACTGCAATGGCGGCGGGTGAAGGGGCGGGGATAGCGCGCGCGATGTCTGCTGTCGGTGTCGACGCTGGCGTCAGGCGCTGAAAACTGCCTCGTCGGAAGCGCACGCCAAAAGCGGACATCTGCTTTTCATGTTATTGATAGCTCCAATGCGGACCTCCCGGTGACGAGAGCAATGTGAACTGCCAAGCGTGATCGAGGATGTCCGACCCAGGGAGGATTGATATGCGCGCACCTTCAGTTTGGCTTATTGCATTCTTGCTCGCGGGCTGTGGGATGCTTGAGGCATCCCCTACACCCCAGCGCGAAGAAAATCGCAATCTGTCCCAAACGGAAGAGGTTCTTATCAACGCGCATTTTCACTCGGCATATTTGCACATGGATGACGCAGCCTATCTGCAAACCGTTCTCGCAGAGATGGACGCACACAATATCTCCAAATCGGTTCTTCATATTGCTGAACCGAGCGATCTAGAAGACTGGGTGGACGCAGCTCCTGGGAGGTTTCTCGCGGGGCCCGCTTTCCCCTGCTGGGAGAACGACACAGGCGAACTGCATTCCTGCAATTGGAACGGAGCCGCCTGGCCGGACCTTGATTGGATGCGCTCGAACTATGAAGCCGGCAGGATGCGCGTGATGGGAGAAATGCTATTTGTCTATGCGGGCATCACACCGACCGATCCACGCATGAGCCCATATTGGGATATGGCCGCGGAATTGGAAATCCCCGTAGCGGTGCACATCAACCGTGGCCCGCCACCGAATAGTCCGTCCAGACCGGCGGGCTGTTGTCCGAATTACAATGCCGATCTAGGCAATCCTGCCTTACTACGACCTGTGCTAGAGCGGCATCCGGACCTGAAGATCTGGCTCCAGCATGCGGGCTTCCCCGCCATGCCAGTATTTGACGACATTGATTACACTGAGGAGACGTTCGCAATCCTATCTGACTATCCGAACGTTTATGTCGATATGACGGCTCTGAATGCAGCGGCACCGCCCCACGTTCACGCGGCCGCAATTCAGGACTTCATAGACCGGGGGTTTGGAGATCGAATTATGATGGGAACCGACAATTGGGAAGCAGCTCCAATCCTCGACCGATACCACTCGTTTGACTTTCTATCAGCGGACCAACGCCGCGCCATTTTACATGACAATGCCGCCCGGTTTTTCGCGATTGAGAAAGTCGCGGACTGACAATCAATCTAGCGACTTGCGCGACCGGTTCGGGCGCAACTGGAGATTGCCTTGCGAGGGCTCCGGATTGCTTGGTGCTTGGAGCGCGGACGCCGGGCCGCCGCATCCTCCCCCGGCGAGCCATAGTCGACCGCAAACACCATGGGATAGGATGTTGGCGTTCCACGTCACGTAGACGTTGGGAGCTACTTTGTTTCATCTGAGCGCATCAGCGGACGTAGTTATCCACGCAGGATCGATTTGCGTTTCATCAGATAGTCGTGATGGTCAGAAGTGAGGCTGAATCAATAGGTGGGCAATGAATACCCCCAACCCTTTGGGACAAAAAAACGATACAGCGCTAGGGGCTCTGAAGCAGCGAAGGCTTCCGATTGCCTTCACATACTCACTCTCGTTCGTAGAGAACCTCTTTGAGCTTGCCTATCCTTGGGCAATGGGTCTGGCGATAAATGGGCTGATCATAGGACAGCCGAGTTTGATTTGGCCGCTCGTTGCGATCTGGCTCGCGCATATCGCAGTTGGCGCTTTTCGCCAGCTCTACGATACCCGCCTGTTTTCACGGCTGAACGCCAAGATGGGGACAAAAACCGTGCGCGATCAAAGACAGGATGGCGTATCCGTCAGCGAGATCACCGCGCGCGTGGAAATGATTGAGGAACTGATTGAGTTCCTCGAACATGAAATGCCGATCCTGCTCGCCATGGTCGTCGGTTTGGTTGGAAGTCTCGTCTTTCTCGCACTTTATGATGTTGGATCAGGATTGGTGATGTTGGCACTAATGATCCCAATCTTAGCCATAAACGCCATTACGGGAGTACGCGCTTACCGGAACAATGTCGCGCTAAACTCGCAATGGGAGAAGCAAGTCGAGGTCATCAGTGATCGTAGACCGCGCCGCTGGCACGTTCATTTCGGACGCTTGGCCAAATGGCGAATTCGTCTGTCTGATCTTGATGCAACCAGTTGGTCGCTCGCTCAACTGTTTACTTTGGTGGCAGTCATCATCGTCATCCATCGAGCAGCAACTGGAGAAGGCGTCTTGGCTGGCGACGTCTTCGCCGTGTTATCTTACGCATTACGCGTGGAACAAAACCTGGATGAAGTGCCTTCCTTCGTTCAACAAGTTGGACGCTTAGTTGATATTCGACGACGCATTCAAAACAGCCGCTGAGAGTGCAGGAGCAGCCGTCACTGGGATATCTCTACCATTGACCCGTACCCATATTTCGATAATTCATGAAATATGGAAATGTTTGATGCTCTCGAGCGCCTCACCGCCCTGTCACATGCTGGCCGCCTTGCAGCGTTTAAGCAGCTGGTCCGGGCCGGAACCGAGGGGCTGGCGGCGGGCGCGTTGGCAGAAAAACTGGACGTCCAGCCAAGCACGCTTTCGGCACAGCTGAACATCCTTTCAGCGTCAGGACTGGTGAGACGCGAGCGTCATGGCCGGTCGATTGTCTATGCGGCTGACCTATCGGCCCTGAACGACGTCGTGCTCTACCTGATCGAGGATTGCTGCGAAGGGCGCGTCGAGGTGTGCGCGCCGCTTCTTGAAGCGCTTCAGTTCGATCGCTGCTGAGATGGGCCTTTCACACATTTGTATCGCCCTGGTCGCCGGACTTGGCTGTTGCGGTACCTCAACGGCAGACCCGTGGCGTCTGGAAACCGCCGTCAATGCACCGGACTGGCTCACGCTCAAGGGAGAAGCCCGCATTCGTTATGAAAGCCTCGACGGGCAGTTCAGAGCCAACCGCGCGGGCAGCGACCAGTTATTGCTGTTCCGCAGCCTGTTATTGGCCGAAGCCGATACAGGGCCGGTCTCTTTCGGCGTGGAACTGCAGGACAGCCGGACCTACCTCGCTGATACCGGGACGCCGCTCTCCAACGGCATCGCCAATCCGCTTGATGTCTTGCAGCTCTATGCGCGCGCCGATGACCTGCCCGGCCTGTTGGGAGATCGGTCTTCAAGTAGCCTCGCCCTCGGGCGGCTGACCGTTTCGATTGGTTCCAAACGGCAAATCGAGCGGGTCGACTTCGCCAATGTGATCAAAAGCTATACAGGCGCACACCTCATCACGACGGCCGATAGGGGCGACGAGTTGCATCTGCTCCATGTGGTTCCGACGGCGCGGTTCCCGGACACACGGCCCGATCTCGATGACAATGCGCTTTCAGGCGATGAGGAACAGTGGGGACGACGCATTTGGGCCGTGCACTATCGCCGCGCTGACATTCTGCCCGAAATTGCACCGGGCCTCTGGGGCGAGGCGTTCCTGTATGGCCTGGAAGAGACCGATACCAACGATTTTCAGACGCCCAACCGCTCATATGCCGCACCGGGATTTCGCCTGTATCGAAAGCCGGAGACCAGCCAATGGGATATCGATCTTGAAGCGGCCCAAAGACGAGGCACGCGGTACGCCACCAACGATCCGTCCGACACGCAAAGCCTTGATGTGGACGCTGCCATGCTGTTCGCGGCGCTTGGCTACACATTCGATACGCCCTGGCAGCCACGGTTCGCGCTTGAATACTATTATGCGAGCGGCGATGACGACCCCGACGATCTCGCTTTCGATCAGCATGAGCGCCTGTTCGGATCGCGCCGGTCCGACCTCAACAACACCTCCATTCACGGGCCGCTCACGCCAGCCAACCTGAACGCCCCCGGCTTTCGGATAGAGGTAACCCCGAGTCCACGCTGGGATGCGCGCTTCTATTATCACGCCGCTTATCTGGCATCGGAGACCGATAGCTGGGTGATCGCGCGCCGGCGAGATCCCAGCGGCCAGTCCGGCGATTTCATCGGCCATGTCCTCGATGCGCGGGCGCGCTATTGGGTGATCCCTGACAGTCTCCGCTTTGAACTAGGCGCATCTGGCCTCGTCTACGGCGACTTCCCCGAAAATCTGCCAGACGGGCCTGAGGGAGACGGGACGGTTTTCGGATACGTCCAACTCACGGCAAGTTTTTAATATGAGACCGACGGTCTCGCTCCAGCGGCTGTGCGAGGCAATCGCGATCCTTGTGTGGAGGCCGGCAGCTCGTTTGAGATAAGGAGTGCGTGGGCCAGCTTGTGATTGGTAGTGTTGGGGATGAGCGCGATCCGGAACGTTGAACAGGTCAGGGACAGGTTGGAGACATGCGCGCCGCGCGGCGAATGGGTGACCCCTGCCCGCCATGAAACTTTGGGACCGGCGAAGGGGGCTTATGTCCTGGTCCTCCGAATGGACCGGGCCGTGCCCATCAGTATCAAGACGTTGCCGGCGAACCGACTGAACCCGGGGCTCTATCTCTATGCAGGAAGCGCTTACGGGGCCGGTGGTCTGACGGCGCGCCTCAAGCGGCACTTTGACGTGAACAAGACGCTCCACTGGCATGTGGATCACCTGACCACTCAAGCCGCTGAGCTGGCGGCCCATGCCGTTCCGGATGCGAACGAATGTGAGCTGGCCGACAAGATGCTTTCAGCCGGCGGATTTGAAGTCGCCGTCGCGGGGTTTGGCAGCAGCGACTGCCGGGGGTGCCGGAGCCATCTCTTCAAAGCGTGTCACGACTAAAACCAAAGCGGATATCGGCCGGGTTTTCGTGAGCCTGGCGATCCGAAGACGTACGGTGCCGCTTATCCCTTCAATGCGTCGCTCATCGCCTTGAGGAAGAGCCGCAGGCGGCGGGTTTGTCGGCGGGATGGCGCGTAAGCGGCGTTGATCGTCAGGGACGGGGCGCGCCAGTCCGGCAGGAGGTCGATCAGGCTCCCCTCTTCGAGCTCCTGCGCAATCAGCCACCGGGGCAGGACGGCGTAGCCCGCCCCCGACAAGGCGGCGCGTTTGACCGCAAAGATGTCATTGCTCGAAAACGATACCTTCGCAGCCACATCCCGCACCGTTCCATCCTGTGCTGATAGAGGAATCCGTCCGCCTTCAAACGGGCTGAGCGCGAGACAGGGTTGATCCACAAGCCTTTCCGGCTCGGCCTGCGCATCCTCCGGAAGCAGCCCCGGCGCGGCGACGATCAGGCGTTCGACGGTCGAGAGCGGCTGAACGATCAATGTGTCATCCGGCACATCACCGATCCGGATCCACAGATCGCAGCCCGTCTCTGAGAATCTGATCGGACGATCCTCGAGAATCCAGTCCAGAACGATGCCGGGATGGGCGTTCTGGAAGGCGACGGCGCAGTCCAGCGCGATGGTCTGGCCCAGCGCGATCGGCGCGACGATCTTCAACGGGCCGGACAGGGACTCAGCTTCATCGGCGAACTGTTCAGCAAACCCGTCCCAGTCCGCGAGCAGCAGGCGGGCTTCGGTCAGGCAGGTCTCCCCTGCTTTTGTCAAAGACAAAGCGTGTGTGGTGCGGGTGATCAGGTCCACACCCAGCCTTTGCTCCAGATCGGATAACTGCCGACTGGCGGAGGCCTGAGAGAGGCCGAGGTCTCGGGCCGCCGCGCTGATCGTTCCGCGCTCCGCGATCCGCACGAAGGTTTCCAGCAAGGTCAGACGATCCAGAGCTCTGCTCATACGTTAAACGTATATCTGTAAACAACTTCATTCGTCTACCGTAGTTCGTGGACATCGCTAACTTTCTCCCATCGGCGGAATGCCCCGCCAATGACTGGAGAAAAACATGACACACGCAACAAACACGACGTATCGGATTGGCGGCGACCTTGAGGTCAATCGCCTTGGCTTTGGCGGCATGCGCCTGACCGGTCAGCCCGGGAACTTTGGACCCTTTGAAGACTGGCAGGGCGGGCTCGAACTTCTGCGCGCGGCGGCGGACAGCGGCGTGACCTTTTTCGACAGCGCCCGTTCCTACGGCCCGCTCACCGCTGACCAGATCATCGGCGAGGCGCTTGAGGGTCGAGAGGTAACGATCGCGACCAAGGGCGGCGTCGACAAGCCGGCACCCGGGAAAATCACGGTCGACGGATCGCGAGATACGTTGCTTCGTGAGATCGATGAGGCGCTGGTCAATCTGCGGCGCGACCGAATTGATCTCTTCCAGCTGCATCGCATCGACCCGGACACGCCAATCGAAGTGTCAGTCGCGGCTCTGGCCGAAGCTCAGGCGGACGGACGTATCGGCCATATCGGGCTGTCCAATGTCTCAAGGGAAGACCTCGACCGGGCCCTGACGGTCGCGCCCATCGCCAGCGTTCAAAACCGTTTCAATATGAGCGAGACGAATGATGCCGATCTCGTCGACTACACCGCGGAGAAGGACATCGCTTTCATCCCTTATGGACCGCTGGGCGCGAACCCTATGCAGCAAGGGGCGAAACTCGCCCCGCGCGAGGCGCTGGCCTGGCTGCTGCGGCGGTCGCCAAACATCATCGTCATTCCGGGGACGACCTCGAAAGCGCACATGCTTGAGAATTTGACCGCTTGGGATCTGGTTTAAGGTGATGAGAGACTCGTCGTCGTCACAAGCACTCAAACGAGGCGGCCGCGGTCGCCTCGTTTTGCTGACCTGGGCCGGCGTGTATCCGGTCCTCACCGGAATCGCCCTTGCACTTGAGCCCTATCTTTCGCGCCAGCCGGTTGCCCTTCAAACGCTGATCATGAGCGCAATCATGGTTCCGGCAATGGTGCTGATTGTGATGCCGACCATACGGCGGTGGTGGCTTTAAGCGCTGTTTTCGTTGTGTTTAAGTGCTCGAAGGCAGGATCCGGCCCATCTCTTGGGCGCGCTTGCTTGGAAAATGACCACTCTGCGAAATTCATGAAAAAGACGCGCTGAAAGGCTTCACATGCTGCGAGCGCGAACTACGTGTTGCATCGCAGCATACGTGCTGGCGGGGTCCTTTGGCCCACTGCCGAAAAGGCGGTGTAGGATGCGACGGCGGTGTGTTGCGGGAGGAGTTTTCAGCCGGACGTGTCCGGCGCTAACTCTGAAGGACGATGTCTTATGCGAACTGTATCAACCCTCCTCGCGGCGGGCCTAGTTGCGCTCGCTCCAGCCGCTTTCGCGGATTCCAGCCAGGAAATCACTGTGGTCCTCGAATATGATTCCAGCCTGCTCGCTTCGGAAGCCGGGGCAGCGCAAGTGCTGGCGTCGCTTGAATCACAGGCCGACCGCGCCTGCCTGCGCGAGCGCGCGCTAATCGTGACCGAGCGGATCGACGAAGCCTGCGCGAGCGATCTCGTGGCCAAGGCGGTTGCCGGGATTCAAAGCAATGAAGCCGATGCCGCGCCGCTGGCCGGCATCTTTGCCACCGAACCGGCGATGATCGTCGCCGCCCTCGAACAACGCTAGCAGACCATTTCCTCCCGGTCTTAATCGCGTTGGAGGGGCCGTCCCTGGCCGGGGGCGGCCCCTCGCTTATGCGTCTTCCTTCGCCAGCCCGTACAACTCGCTGAGGAGCGCGGCCCATTCGCGGTCCATGTCAGGCGTCCACCCCGCGCCGAGGGATTCGCGGAAGACATCGCGCATCGCCGTGAAGAAGAGCGGGAAGTCTGTCGGTTCGACGCCATAGCCTTCATGGTCTGCCCGTGCGGCGGGCACGAGGACCGGCGCAAGCGCGCCGCCATCGGCATGGTCCATCACGCAATCGAGCGCCTGCTGAAGCATGGAGCCGCGCACGCCGCCATCAATGTCCATGATGAAGAGCTGCTCGAATTCCGGGTGAGCCTCGAACAGACGGGCATAGACTTGCTGGGTCGGGTCGCCGACCGCCTCGGCGACCGCTTCCAGGGTTTCGGTGATGATGTCTGCGCGGGTCATGACATGGCCTTGTGGGCTTGCGCGCTCGGGCGGGCCGAGACGGCCTCATGCCAGCGCTTTAGGTTGGTCAGCTCATCCTTATACGGAACACCGACAAGGCCGGTACCGAAGTCGATGGTCGCAAGGGCGACGGCATCGGCGACGGTATAGTCCGGCCCGGCGATAAACTCATTGTCCGCAAGCTGAGCATCGAACATCTTATAGCCGATGGCGGTGCGGGCGCGGTTCTGCTCGGCCGCTTCAGGGATCTGTTTCAGGAGCTTTGCCGTCAGCGGATGGCCGTGGACCCAGACCATGCCGATCGGGACCATCAGGTTGAGCTCAATCCGGCGCAGCCACATCTCGATGACCGCCTGCTCCTTCGCATCGCGCCCGAAGAGCGGCGGCTCGGGATGCAGCGCCTCGAAGTAGCGGCAGATGGCGACGGATTCGGCGACGCAGGTGCCATCGTCCAGTTCCAAAATGGGGATGCCCCCAGTCGGGTTCTTCTCAAGAAAGTCCGGCTCGCGGTTGCGGCGCGTGAGGATGTCGACCTCGTTGAGGGGGACCTCTATCCCCTTCTCGGCGAGGTAGATGTGAACACGGCGCGGGTTTGGCCCGGCGGGATAGGTGTGCAGGATCATGAGGCGAGGTTAACCGCCCTGATGGCCGTGCGATAGGTGCCGCAGCGCCAACCCTCCGGCGCCGCAAATTTCGATGAAATTGAAACCCTTCCGCCAAGGCCGCTTTCACAGGCTTTTGAGACACGAATGGCGGGGCGCTTATGCGAAGAGGACGCGCATGTTCAGATTGTTCAGGAAGAAGGCGACGCCGCCGGTCGAGCTGACCGCGGATATCAAGATCGATGCAACGGTGCAGGAAGTTTTCGCCTGCCTTGATCCCGGCTCGCCGGATAATCGCTATGCCCGGCGCGGCTGGACGGTCACGCTCGACCCGGAAAACTCCGCCCGGCTCTATGGATCCGACCCTCAAATGCCAGAGCTTGGCTTTGTGTTCGACATCGCCCGGTACGACCCGCCGCACCGACTGACGATTCGCACTTCCTTTGCCGACGGGCAGGAAGTCGGCGCGCTGATCTCAGGCGAGAGCGCCTACACGTTGAGTCCGCTGCCGGACGGTGGCTGCCGGGTTGACCTCATTGAGACGGCGACGCTCGTGCCGGGGCTGAGCTCGGTTCATCTGCAGCAGGAGACGGCCATGCTGCTCGTCGCCGTGCATGACGATCTGGCGCGCCTAAAAGCGCTGATCGAGACGGGCGAGGAAGCGGCAGAGACGGCCGGCATGCTGGACGAGCTGTTCGCTTCGATCGAAGATCTCGACGTGGCGCGCGGCTAGCGCCTACGTAGAAGTCCTGACTGACTCCCATCTCCCTTAAGCGTTTGATGGTCGCTCGACCTGACGACGCCCAAGGAGGATGCCCATGTCTCACGTGCCGCACGAACTCGCCGAGGAGTTCCCTGCCTTCAAGGACGCGATCCACACGCTGAAGCAGACGAGCCCGCATTTTGCGAACCTCGCCGATGAGTATCACGAGGTGAATCGCGCCATTCACCGCTATGAAACGCGCGTGGAAGCGGTCGATGAGCGCCCCGAACAGGGCCTGCGCCTGAAGCGCATGGTTCTGAAGGACCAGATCTACGCGATGCTGAAGCGCTAGTCGGCGGACGCGATCTCGCGGGCGAGGTCGAGCAATCTCTCTTCATACAGGGTGAAGGCCGTGCGCTCGCCCGGCGGTGTGTCGATGTCCGCATTCACGCCGGTGATGGCATAGGCGAAGGCCACGTCGCCTCCAGCCTGCACCCACGCGCCGGATAGCAAGCCATAGGCATCGCCTGAGTGGCCGATCAGCGTCTCGCACGGCCAGGCGGCGGTGGCGGCCTCCCCCGGCAGGAGCTGGACGCCCAAACCATAGGCCGTGAACAGGCCCTCGGCGCTGACGCCCGCTTCGGCGGTCGTGCCGTTCTGGCGCACCGGATCGTACACCCATGGATCGGCCCAGAGCGGCGCGTAGCGCGGGGCTTTCAGGAGGCGCACGAGCCGGGCGAGATCCAGAGCGCTCGCGCGGAGACCGCCCTGCGGGGAGAAGAGCGTGCCATTGGCGCCGGGCGTGTAGTCGGCGAGGCGCGCGCCCTCCTCCTTCAGAACCAGCGGCGCGTCATCTTCGAGCGTGGCGAGATCGTCGACCTGCGGGGTCCAGGCGCCGTCCACCTTGCGATAAAGCGTTGCGCCGCTGCGCCGGGCGGGCGTCGAGACACCAGACCAGTTAAACCCCGCATCAAGACCAGCGGCAGAAAGCGCACGCGCGGCGAGGCGGTCGAAGCGCTCCCCCGTGGCCGCCTCCATCGCAGTGGCGGCGAGGCCGTAATTCAGGTTGGCGTATTCAAACCAGTCGCCGGGAGCGTGTTCTGAGAACGGCGCATCCTCTCCTTCAATGAGGGTGTGAATATTGCCCGGCAGGGGCGCCCAATAGGCGGCCGGGTCGTGGATCGAGGAGGTATGGCCGAGGGCCTGTCGCAGCGTGATCGCTCGGTCGGGATGGTCCGGGTGGCGCAGCGGCCAGCCGAGGGTCTCTGAGAGGTCGGCATCCAAATCCAGTGCTCCGTCGGCAGCGAGGTCCAGAGCCGTCATGGCGACGACCATTTTCGAAACCGAGGCCCAGCGGAATTTGGTTTCGGGGCTCAGCGCGCGGTCGCCCCCCGCCGGATCGATGCGCGCGCGGCCGGCGGCCCCGGCATAGATGATGTCATCCCCACGCATGACGACGAGCACCGCGCCGGCGAGCGCATGGGCCGGATCGCCACCCTCTCCAGCCACCAGAGCGGCGAGCCGGGCATTGTGGGCGACGCGGTCTGGCTCGGTCAGGGATGGCGCAGACACGCAGGCGGCGAGCATCAGACTGGCGGCGGCAAGGACAGCGCGGATCATGGGCCGAGCCTATGCGGGCGCCGCTGGCGCGGGCAAGTAATTGCCGGCGAAAACAGGTCGAAGCGCTACTGGAAGTCCGTGATCTGGCAGGGATGCTGGCCCGGATAGTTGCCGTAGACGTCTTCCAGATAGAAGCTTTGCGGGCCGGTCATCGTCACTTCGAGCACGGTCTCGCGGTTGTAGGCGTTCTGGTCGTAGAAGCGCAGGAAGTAATTCTCGCCGGAGATCGGGATCTGGCCGAAGCTGCCGGTGAGCGTGCCGTTCCAGTAATAGGTCGTCGAGCCGTCGGAAATGACGCCGGTAATGTCCGGATTGACGCCCGGGCCATAAGTGATGCCGGCCCCGCCAATGGCTTCGTATTGCAGGGCGAGCTGAGCGGGGGCGTCATTGATCTGGCATTGCGCCACCATGTAGCCGGTCTGCGTCTGCGCGGCGGCGGGCAGCGCGAGCGCGGCGAAGCTCGCAGCGGCGAGAAGGGTGCGGATCATAGGCTAGTCCTCCTGCGGGGCGGGCTGGATCGCCACTGTGGTCGCGCGGACCTTCCACGCATCATCGACGCGGATCAGATAATCCGTGCTGCCATAATGAACGATGCGCTCAGAGCCATCAGCTTCCTGCAATGTCTCCACGGCGTTGAAACGGGCGAGCGCGGTGTCGCCAAGTATGGCGATGTCGGCAAAGTCGGCCTGATAGGAGACGACTTGCGCGCCGCCATCGATATAGGCGCGGACACTCGCCATGTGGTCGGCCTTGCCGCGCGCGGCGCCTTGCCCCGGAAACCACACTGTCCAGTCATCATGGAACTCGCGCGCCCAGGAGTCGAAGTCCGTCTCGATCCCCATTGGGCCGTCGCCGAGAAGATCGACGATCTCCTGTTGCGCCGCCGACCAGCGGGTCTCTGCGTGGGCCGTCGTCGGCAGCGCAAGCGCAGCGACGCTCGCAGTGACGAAAAGGGTGCGGATCATGAGGCGGCCTCCCTATTGAGGGGTCCGCTTAGCGCGGGAATTTGGCGGGACGGTGGCGGGGCGGGCGCGGTTGGAACGCACAATCGTCACTGGCTGTCCCGTCCGCGTAAGAACTGGACGACTTGGGGTGTTCGGCAGGCGGTGGTGACGCGGTTGCGGGCGTCTGATGCGCCTATCGATTAGCGAGCGACTTCGCCCAATCTAATTCAACGCGAACAGAGCCCTTCAAAATTGACGAACACACGCCTTGTGTGTATACACACCCAATGCGTGTTTTGGCTCATATGAAGCGCTTGCGGCTGGAACGGGGCCTTACACAGGCGGCCTTAGCCGAACGGCTTGACACTACCCAACAGACCATAGGGCGTTGGGAAAGTGGGATTACGCCACCAAAGATCGACACTATCGTAGCGATAGCCACCGCTCTCGGTGTCGAAGTGACAGAGCTGATTGATCAGGAAAAACTAAGTCAATCCGATAACCAAGCGAAGACCGGGACGAACAGAACACCGGAAAACTATTGGGGACACTTCGCAGTCCGTTTCCCATTTGATGAGAAGTCAACTTGGTACCCTATAGATAAGGAAATCCGAGACTATTTAAGTAGCGTCCTATATGATCATAGAGAAAAAAGCTGGATAATATTAGAGACATTAAATAATAAATGCTCTTTTATAAACATCAAGACTATTCAGCACGTATCGTTACTTTGGGATGATTACGAGCCACCTTATGAAGATTGGACGATCCCTGACGATGGCTTCATGGGCAACTACATGGAGGTTTACGAATGCTTAGAATGTGTTGAGACTGGTTCGGATATCGGAAAACTTGAAAACAGATTCACGAAAAACGTCATCGAAGACGCAAAAAATATACAGTCTGGGCTTGGATTACATGACGATGATAAACTCAGCGAATTTTTGTTTGACGAGCAAATCCAGTTTGTCGATGGATCACACCGAAAAATCCGACTTTCAGATCACTGCATTCATGATCTACTAATGAAGCTAGACGCTTTTGATGGACCCGAAAGCCAACTCATTCGACTCGAAGTCGAGGATGGAGAGAGTGTATTTATCCCGAACAATCGGATAGCTGCAATTACTCTCCCCCTTAGACGGTTTTATAGCGCTATTGATCGCTGGTCTGAAGATTTGGAGCGCGATTGATGGCGGCACGTTCTAAAATCGCATTCCGGTTTCTATCTATTCGTGCGGAAGCAGAGGGGGATTTCGCAATTTGGGTAATTGCTGGATTGTCCGTGGCCTCAATGCTCACAGTACTAGGCATCGTTGCACTGTGGCGCGTTTAAGTTACTCGCTCCGGTAAGTCCCTGTACCCTACTCCGCCCGCTTGAAGTTGGAGTCGAAGTTTACCCGGTCAATGTCAGAATCTACGCCTCGCCAAGTGTATCGTCTTTAGGGCTCTTGCGAGGGAAATTTGGCGGCCAGTGTTCTAGCACATATCGGCGAACATGATCATCACCTTGCCCTCCCCACATCAACCTATCTGCGGCCTCGGCCGCGCTTGGCAGATCTCCAATGTGCCCTGTGGTTTCTCTTGCATAGTCAAACGCTCTATCGACGTGGAGGCGCATCCCAAGACTATCTCTTATGGCGGAGAGAAGGTGTGTCGACATCGTAATCATACTTGGGTTCGCACCATCGATAATTCTCGCAGAAATTGAACGAAACCGAGAATTGTGGATTTGACCATATGCAATTATCTCATGAAGTTTTTCCGCATCGGCCTGATCCGCATGCTCGATAACGCCCTGCAATGCTTTGAACGCTTCCGAAGGATACTCGGGACGTGGTGGCAGGCTATCGCGGATCTCTGCGAAAGTTTCAATGTCAGTCTCATCAGACCCTAGTAGTTTTCCGTCTGCGGTCACGAACCGGCTAAGCAGTTCTATCGCCTCAGTGGCGTACTCATGAATTTCGGAAAGCGCTATCGGCAGACCTGCCCTCAGAGCGCGAAGCTTACGGTTTCTCTGGTCTTCGTGCCTGCGCTGATCGGCATCGAGTTGGTCTTGGTGCCTGATCCGTTCATCAACAAACTGTCGGCGCAGGTGACGAACCGTCAGCCACCCAACACCTAAAGCAATTATACCCGTGATTAGTGTCTGACTGTAGTAAATCCAGAACAGTATTTCGGCTAGCCAATTTGGGAGAAAATCAACTGGCTCCATGCTTCGCCTCTTATAGTTTTGGTCTTTCAGTCTTCCCCATAGCCTCAGCGAACTTACTACGCACCCCTACTCCACCCGCTCAAACTCCGCATCGAAGCTCACCCGCCCTGCATCGGCGACGAAGACCACGTTGCTGACCGTGGCCTGATCGGTGGAGGTGAGCGTCAGGGTGAAGTCCTCGCCGGGGAGGAAGGGGTCGGGGGCCGTGGCGATCAGGCTGATCGTGTTGGCGTCGATATCGTACCAGCTGCCGCCCTGCCCCGCGAACGGGCACAGCGATGCGGGAAAGTCGGGCTGATCGGACTGACAGAAACTCTGGTTCAGCCCGTATTGCCCGGTCCAGCGGGCCCCGTCCTCCACGCGCAGCTCGAAGCGGGAGATGGTCTGGCCGGTTTCCGGGTCTGACGCTTTCCAGTTGCCGGACCAGAGCGCGGCCACGTCCGCCGGAATGCCGGTCTCGGCCGGAGCTGGGGCGGCTTCGCTGGTCTCTGCGGCGGGCTCAACCGAATCTGATGCGCCGCCTCCGCCACAGGCGGAGAGTGCGAGGCTGGCGGCGATGGCGAATGCGGCGAGTTTCATGATGTGTCCCCTCTAAGTGTTTTGAGGAGGACACCCTAAGCGGGCCGGGCGCGCTTTCGCAAATCAGTCCCCGGCTTCGACGTAGAGCTTGCGCCCCATCGCTTCGTATTCGGCGGACTTCGCCTCCATGCCGCGCTGGCGCGCTTCTTCTGTGATGACCCCCGCTTCGCCTGCGGCTTCGCGATGGGTCGGGCTCAGGGCTGCACGCGCCTCTTCGGCCTGCCGGGCGAGGTCTGCTTTTTCATTGTCGGTCATGGCATCGGCATAGTCGCGGACTTCGGCGGTGATCTTCATGGAGCAGAATTTCGGGCCGCACATACTGCAAAAGTGCGCGACCTTGTGCGCTTCCTTGGGAAGCGTCTGGTCGTGGAAGTCGCGCGCGGTTTCAGGGTCGAGGCTGAGATTGAACTGGTCCTCCCAGCGGAACTCGAACCGGGCGCGTGAGAGGGCGTCATCGCGGATCTGAGCGGCGGGGTGGCCCTTGGCGAGGTCTGCCGCGTGGGCGGCGAGACGGTAGGTGACGACGCCGACTTTCACATCGTCCCGGTCTGGCAGGCCGAGATGCTCTTTCGGGGTGACGTAGCAGAGCATGGCCGTGCCGTACCACCCGATCATGGCGGCGCCGATGCCGGAGGTGATATGGTCATAGCCGGGCGCGATGTCTGTGGTGAGGGGGCCGAGCGTGTAGAACGGAGCCTCGCCGCATTCGCGCAGCTGCTTGTCCATGTTTACCTTGATCTTGTGCATCGGCACGTGGCCGGGGCCTTCGATCATCACCTGACAGCCGCGCGCATGGGCGATCTTGGTCAGCTCGCCGAGGGTTTCCAGCTCTGCGAACTGGGCGGCGTCGTTGGCGTCCGCGATGGAGCCGGGGCGCAGGCCATCCCCGAGCGAGAAGGAGACGTCATAGCGGCGCATGATGTCGCAAATCTCATCGAAGTGGGTGTAGAGGAAGCTCTCCTCATGATGGGCGAGCATCCATTTCGCCATGATCGAGCCGCCGCGCGAGACAATGCCCGTGACGCGCTCGGCGGTGAGATGGATGTAAGCCAGGCGCACGCCGGCATGGATGGTGAAATAGTCCACGCCCTGCTCGCACTGCTCGATGAGGGTGTCCTTGTAGACGTCCCAGGTGAGATCCTCGGCGACGCCGTCGACTTTTTCCAGCGCCTGATAGATCGGCACGGTGCCGATGGGGACTGGCGAGTTGCGGATGATCCATTCTCTTGTGTTGTGGATGTTCCGACCGGTGGAGAGATCCATCACATTGTCCGCGCCCCAGCGGGTCGCCCAGACCATTTTCTCGACTTCTTCTTCCACGGATGAGGCGACGGCGGAGTTGCCGATATTGGCGTTGATCTTGACCAGAAAGTTGCGGCCGATGATCTGGGGCTCAAGCTCGGGGTGGTTGATATTGGCCGGAATGATGGCGCGGCCCTTGGCGATCTCATCGCGGACGAATTCCGGGGTGATGAAGTCCGGGATCTCCGCGCCGAAGGACTCGCCCTGCGCGATCTGGTCAGCGGCGTTCTCGACGGCTTGGCTCCGGCCAAGATTTTCGCGGGTGGCGACGTAGATCATCTCTTTCGTGATGATGCCGGCGCGGGCGAATTCATACTGGGTGACTGGGGAGTCCCCCACTCCACGCAAGGGGCGGTTCGTGACCGGGAATTCGCGGGCGAGATAGTCCCCGGTCGCGCCGCCATTGTCTTCGGGCTTCACGTCCCGGCCATCATACTCCTCGACACCGCCGCGCTCTTTCACCCAGGCGGTGCGCAGGCGCGGCAGGCCTTTCTCGACATCGATCTCGACCGATGGATCAGAGTATGGGCCGGAGGTGTCGTAGACCGGGACTGGGGGCTCATTGGCGGACGGGTGCAGGTCGATCTCGCGATGGGGCACGGCGAGGTCGGGGAGCGGATGGGTGTAGACCTTGCGGCTGGCGGGCAGCGGGCCGGTGGTGACTTTCGGGGTCTCGAACTCGGACTGTTTGCTGGGCTTGTTCATGAGATCAGGTCTTTCTCGAATGATAGGTGAGCGCCATGGCGATGCAGTGCGCCAGCGGGTCTGTTGGGAGGGGGCTGCTTAAAGGGAGGCGAAGCTCGCGGTCGCCGATAATGTCGAGCGTGCCGGCATACTGGGTGCGCCATTGTTCGGCGACTTTGGTCTGGCAGTGGACGAAGAGGCTGATCGCGCTTCCCTCCCCGTCCCAGCCAAGGCGGATGGTGGTGCCGCTTTTCGATTTTTCGGTCAGGTAAGACGGCTGGCCCCATTTCAGGGTCTCGGTCAGCGGGCCGACCTCTGGCAGCCCGGCGGCGGTTTCGAAGATCAGCGCGCGAACCTCGTCCAGCGCAGGACGTGCAGATGGAGGGGCCTGCGCGAACACGTCCGCGACGGGTTTGGGGGGCTTTGGTCGTGTGGCGAGGGTCGCCATGCTTTGCTCCGTTCCTACGCCGGCCACCTCCAACACGCGGAGATTCCCCGGATCAGGTTCTAAGGGTGCTGGGCCGGCGACAGGCCCATCTCAGCGGCTGCACAGCGCGCCCCTCGGATAAGCTTCAGACTAGTCGAGACCGAGGCGTATTGAAAGCAGGTTCGGCACGAATTGTTGCACCCGGCGGCGAATGCGGTGCACTCTCCGGGCGGGCAAGGAGGAGACACCCATGACCGGATTTGAAGCGGCGACGCTGTATGCAGGCTTGTTTGTATTGCTGTTCCTGGCGCTGAAGCTGAATGCGGGGCGATCGCGCGCCGGCGCGAAAGTCAGCATTGGCGATGGCGGCAATGAGTTGCTGCAGCGGGCGATGCGGGCGCAGGCGAATACGGCCGAAGACGTGCCGATTGTGATGATCGCCCTGTTTGGCCTTGTCGGGCTGGGCGCGCCGCTTGGGATGATCCATGCCATTGGCGGCGGCTTCCTCGGTTTTCGCGTGCTCTATGCGCTCGGTATTGGCGGCGCGCCGGGGCTCGGCTTTGGCCGCCTCGTCGGAACGCTGGGCACCCTGCTCGTCATGATCGCGACAGGCGTAGGCTGTATCTGGCTGGCCTTGACATAAGGTAAGAGACGACCAGCCCCGCGGAACCGGCGATCATGCCGGGCGTTTATTCGGGACGGACAGGAAGGCCCCTTCATGAAGCGCATTCTCAATGGGATCGTGATCCTCGTCGTTGGCTTCTTTGTCGGCTTCATGGTGCTGTTCCGCATCATTGACGGCTCCTTCGCCGAAGCGGGCGCGCGGTTCGACCGGTTCGCCAGCTTTGCGGCCGAAGAAGGCGGCCAGGCCGCGCGCGAGATCGCCGATGACACCGAAGTCCTCATTGAGGATATCGCGGACGGACCCGACGCGAAGAACTGACATATCACGCCGCCCTTTCGCGCTGTTGACGCGTTGAGGGCTTTTGTATAACTGATCAGTTATGGAACAGATTGGTTATAGAAACGAAAGCCCTCAGCTGGACGCTGTCTTTGCGGCCCTCGCCGATCCGACACGGCGGGCCATCCTCACAAAGCTCGCTAGTGGCGAAGCTTCGGTGAACGAGATCGCAGCGCCTTTCAAAATGAGCCAGCCGGCGGTGTCCAAGCATCTGAAAGTGCTGGAACGGGCCGGACTTGTGGCCCGCGATGTGGACCGCCAGCGCCGGCCCGCACGGCTGGTTGCACAGCCGATGGCCGACGCGGTGAACTGGCTGGAGGAATTTCGAACATTCTGGTCGTCGAGTTTCGACCAGCTCGACACCCTGCTCGACGAATTGAAGACAATCGAAGCGAAAGACACCGAAAATGACTGACCTGCCAACCTATGTCCTAGAGCGCACCTTCAATGCGCCCCGTGAGCTTGTCTGGAAAACCTGGACGGACCCGAAGCTGCTGGCGCGCTGGTACGGACCGGGCGTCGAGACGGTGATCCACAAGCTTGATGTCACGCCGGGCGGGCTGTGGCTGAACGAAATGAAGATGAGCGAACGGTCCGGCTATCAGCGTGCGGAGTATACGGAGGTGTCTCCGCCCGAGCGGCTTGTCATGCTGATGTCGAACACGGACGAAAACTGGAACATCGCGAAAAACCCGATGATGCCCGACTGGCCTCGTGTCCTGCTGACGACGGTCACGTTCGAGGAGGAGGATGGCGCGACCAGAATGCGCCTGATCTGGGTGCCGCATGAGGCGAGCGCGGCCGAGATCGCCTGCTTCGCCGAAGCGGTGGACGGCATGGGCCGCGGTTGGGGCGCAGGCATGGATCTGCTGGAACAGCTGCTCGCGGAGCTACAAGCCTAGATCTCTCGCCACGCTCCGGGAGCGAGGCCATCAAGTGTCCAGTCTCCGACGCTGTAGCGAATGAGGCGCAACGTTGGATGACCGACAGCAGCGGTCATTCGGCGGACCTGACGGTTGCGGCCCTCCGTTATGGTGAGCGCCAGCCAGCAATCGGGCACGGACTTGCGGTAGCGCACTGGCGGGTCGCGCTCCCATAGGCCTGCGGGCTCATCGATAAGACGCGCCATTGCGGGGGCCGTCAGACCCTCCTTCAACTCAACACCCGCACGAAGGGCTTCGAGCGCGGCCTCATCAGGGATGCGCTCGACCTGCGCCCAGTAGGTCTTCGGGGTCTTGTGGCGCGGCTCGGCGAGACGGCTCTGCAAGCGGCCATCACCTGTCAGAACGAGCAGGCCCTCGCTGTCACGGTCGAGGCGGCCAGCCGCATAGACGCCGGGAACGTCGATATACGCTGAAAGGGTCGGGCGCGGCGAGCCCTCGGTGCCTTTGTCCGTAAACTGACTAAGAACGCCATAAGGCTTGTTGAAAAGAAGCGTGCGCGCCACGGACCCTAAAGCAGTGCGGCCTGGACATCCCGTGTCCAGCCGACATGGACGTATTTGCCCGTTTCGATGACAGGGCGTTTGATCAGGGTCGGATTCTCCGTGAGAAGCGCTTCGGGATCGGCGGCGCGTTCTGCTTCAGAGAGACCACGCCAGGTGGTGGAGCGCCGGTTGACCAGCGTGTCTGCGCCAGCCGCCGACAACCAAACGGGCAGCCGGTCCGGCAGGTCGGCTTCCTTGCGAATATCGATGAACTCGACTGTCTTGCCCGCCCCTTCCAGGGCCTTGAGCGCCTTCTTGCATGTGTCGCAGTTCTTCAGACCGTAAAGTTTCATCAGCGTACCCTTGGATGGAGAATGGCGGTCAGCGTGCAAACGGCACTGACGCCGAAAATGAGCATTGTCGCGAGGGTTAGCTGCCCGGTGGTGAGGTTGCCTGCATTTACGCCTTCCGGGGCCGTCATCAGTATCACCAGTGACTTGTAGTTGAGCCCGGCGATGAGCCCCCAGGTGGCGACAAAGGCCGCGCGGCGGCGGGTCCTGTCCTTGGACAGCATCACAGAGGCCGCGATGAGCAGAACCCCGGCCAAAGGATTGGCCAGCCAGTCAAAGATGGGAAGGCCCGCGCCCCAACCGCGCCAAAGTTCACCCAGCAGCAAGGCTGCACCGACCAGAAGGCCGACAATCCGAAGCGTTCTCATCTGACAACTCCAACAATCGGCCCCATGTCGAGGCCTTTTTCGTCCCGCCCGATATCGGTCGCATACAGCCGGGAGACAACACCGTCGAGATAGAGCGCGTTGGGAGTGCCGAGCGCGTCGCGGAACAGACTGGCGAATTCATGGAAGGTGACGGGCGTGTCGCTGATCACGAAATAGACGGTCTGCCCATCGGCCGAGACACCAACGCCGTTGCGGCGTTTGCGCGAGGTGCCGTCTTCATTGATACCGGGATGAATGTCCCCATCGATGACCAGCATCGGGCCCGATTGAGAGGCATAGTCCGGCTGGTCGTCTTCAGCATCGTAGAAGTCTGCAAAGGCTCCGGACTCCATGACCAGAGCCTCATCGCCATCCAGCGCGAACACGCCATTTGGCAGGAGATGGAAGTTGCCTGGACCTTCATTTCGGTTGAGACGCGCGCGCTGGCCGTCGCGATCAATATAGAGCCCGACCGGGGACCGGTCATCGTGATACATGCCACCATTCATGGCAAAGACGAGTGTCTCGCCCTGATCGGACAGGTGATCGCTGAGCGGCTCGAAATCGCCGAAAGGCTCCCCATCCGGCGCATCAAGGAAGAGACGAATATCATGCTCAGCGGGCCTCGCGGTGCAGACGATAAAAGGGTGATTGTGATGGCTCTGCGCCGCGCAGAGCGGCGGCGGGCCGGTCTCTGACGCGCAGGCCGCAACCGCCCAGATGGCGAGCGATATTGCTATTTTCATGATACGCGACTGCGCCATGAAGTGTTCCCCTTAAGCGTCCGCACACAGTTTAGCGCTGGCGGAGGCGAAACCAAGGCGCGTTGACCATGGCTTTCATTCGCGGCAGATGGACTCATGTCAAATCAGACCAATCCGAACATGATCGTCGATGAGCTGGAGACGCTGTATGCCAGCGCCGTCTCTGCTCTGACCGACGCCCTCGACCGATTCCTGCGTGAAGGCCAGCCGCCAGACGGCGAGACCCGCAGCGCCGGTGCTTTCTGTTATCCTGAGCTTGTCGTCCGCTATGACCCGGACGGGCCACCCCCGCCCATCAGCCGCGCCTTCGGCAAGATGTCGGAAGCCGGCGTTTATGCTTCAACAATTACGCGACCCGCTTTCTTCCGGGATTATCTCGTGGAACAGCTGACCCCCCTGCTGCGCGATTATGATGTGGAGGTCGAGGTCCGCCGCTCGACGTCTGAGATTCCATATGCCTACGTCTGGGATCAGGGGCAGGCCAAAGGGCTGGACGAAATCTCGCCGGCTGAGCTGGCCCGCTGGTTTCCCTCCCCCAAACTGCAGCATATTGGCGACGAGGTCGCCGATGGAGAATTGTTCGATGTGGGAGACGAGCGTCCCATCGCGCTATTCGATGCGCCACGCGTCGATTTCTCGCTCAACCGATTGACGCATTATTGCGGAACGCCAGCAGCCGATTTTCAGAAGTACATCCTGTTCACAAACTACCAGCGCTATGTCGACGTCTTCTGCGATTGGGCGGTTGAGCGTGTCCGGCAACCGGGTCCATACACAAGATTGTCGGTGGTTGGCGGGCAATCGGTAGACGCCGACACGCCAGAGGCACGCGAACTCGTTGCCAACGCTTCCTGGGGCCGGTTCCAAATGCCGGCCTGTCATCTCATGACCGAGGACGGCACCGGCATCACGCTCGTGAATATCGGCGTCGGCCCGTCGAATGCGAAGACGATTACAGACCATCTCGCCGTGCTGCGGCCGCAATGCTGGCTCATGGTTGGCCATTGCGGGGGCCTGCGCCACTCCCAAGCGATTGGCGACTATGTGCTGGCACACGCTTATCTCCGCGACGACCATGTGCTGGATGCCGTACTCGCGCCGGACATTCCGATCCCGCCCATCGCGGAGATTCAGGTGGCCCTTCAGGAAGTCGCCGCGTCGGTCACCGGAGAGAGCGGTGGCGCGCTTAAAAAGCGGCTGCGCACCGGGACGGTTGTGACGACAGATGACCGCAACTGGGAGCTGCGCTTCTCAGAGCAGGCCCGGCGCTTCAACCAGTCCCGCGCCATCGCCATAGACATGGAGAGCGCGACCATTGCGGCGAACGGCTTCCGCCTGCGTGTCCCCTACGGCGTATTGCTATGCGTTTCCGACAAGCCGCTGCATGGCGAGATCAAACTGCCCGGCGCGGCGAACCGGTTCTATGAGAAAGCAATTGGCGAGCACATCCGCATCGGCATCGAAACGCTGGAACGGCTCGCCAAGGATGGCGGCTCAGCGCTGCACTCGCGCAAGCTGCGCGCCTTTGACGAACCTCCTTTCCGGTAGACCATGACCCGCGATTTCTCCATCTCCGACGCCCTGCGCCTGACCTTCTCGCTGCTGTCGCGGGATTCAGGTCTCCTGCCGCCTGTCGGCGCGGCCTGGTTCGGAGCGATTGTGATCCTGAGCGCGGTGGTGCAATCGGGCATGCCCTTCGGGGCCACGGTCGTGTCTCTTTTGGTTGGCTCATTCTTTTCAGCGATGCTGACCTATTCGGCGGTGGGGCGGTACACGCCGGGCCTGAATGAAGCCGCATCGGTGGCCGCGCGCGCTTATGGACTGGTGCTGGTCGTGTCAGCGATCAGTTTCGTTGCTGCGATGATCGGGCTCGTTTTCCTGATTATTCCGGGGCTCGTCATCATGGTGCTCTTTGCCCTGGTGGTGCCAATTGTCATGGCTGAGCGACCGGGAATTGTCGAAACTTTCAGGCGGAGCGTCGACCTTGTCTGGCCATCCATTCTGCCGATCCTCGGCTTTGCGGTGATCATCGGACTCCCTGCCTTTATCGTGCTCGGGCTTGGATCAGCGATTGTCGAGGCCTTCATCCCGGGCTTGATCGGGGTCTCGCTGTCAGGCGGCTTGCAGGCCGCAGCCGGCGGCATTCTCTCGATCTACGCGTCTGCCGCCGCCTATCTGACTCTAACGGGCGGACGACGACCAGCGGATGTCGCCGGAACCTTCGACTAGTCTCCTTCGATGAGCCCAAGGTCACTGCGCGCGTAAACAGGCCTGCCGCGCCGGCGGCTCTTCGCCAGCCAGCAGGCGCGCGCGGTTTTCATGTCGGCATCGGGATTGTCGTCGAAGAAGGCTCGCACATAACGATTATACTGATTGTCGGGTGCGATCTCGCGGCGGAATGCAGGATCGGACTTGCGGGCCTCCAGCGCCTGCCAGTGATCGACCGCATCGGCGAGCGTCCGTCCCGGATTGGATTTCACCCAGGCCATGAATTCGCTGGTGCAGGAGAAGCCCGCGCCGATCTGCTGCGTAAAGAAGCCGCGCACATTCGGGCCGAAGCTGATGCTTTCATCGATGATCGTCTCGGGGGTCAGTGTCGCTTTGGACCACTTTGTCTTTGACGGGGCGCGCCGCAGTCCCGCCGGCGTCGCCAGCGTCTCTCCCGTTTCGAGGAAGTGGCGGATACGAGCCCGCAGATCGGCCTTCGCCCCGGACACGGGCAAACCTGCCCGCCGGCAGTAATCGGCCAGCTCTTCTTTCAACCAGTACCAGTCGAGAAACTCGGCAGCGTCGTCTATGTCATCAAGCGCGGGTCTTTCCATGTGCGAGACATGATCCGGTGGACGGCTCCGGCAAGGTGGTCTAGCTCTTGGTTAAACGAGCGGACACCCACCAAGGTATCATTGGATGAGCGTGCTGATCGCCGTAAAGAAGCTCGCGATGCACAATACCTCAATCAATTGATAATCTCGCTTGCTATTTCGGAGATGATAGTCGTACAGCGATTCAATCCAAGGACGCTAATATGCCTATCCGCTGCCATTCGTCCAAATCGTGCTCTTCAGCGTACTCGCCGATCAGATCAAGGACACGCGCACTCACGAGTCGAGCGTCCGTTCCATTTGGGTTTACTGTATGGGCACCCGTCGCATAGGCCTGCATTACATTATTGAAGTTCGACAAGTCGCGGCCACTGATGTTTTCGACCCTCCGCATCCGTGTCACAACTTCTCGATCGCTGGCTCCTTGCAATTTCAGGATAAAAGGCTCGAACATTGGAGCGTACTCCGGGAAACGCTGGCGCACTACATCAAGCGTAGCATACTCGCGGTATTCGGCGACATTCCTTTTGAAAACATCCCGCTCAGCAACGGACCAAAGGTCGTTCAGATCACCGCGCGGCGTCTCCAAGATTCGAATGCCATAAGCAAGACAGAAGGAAACGAAGAATTCAGCACGCTGTTTGAACAAATCCGCGTGCTCACTCTCGAGTTGCTTCGCGAAATCAAAACGCTCAGCAGAAAGAAAACTGTCCAAAATAGTCTCAACTGCTCTTATCATCTCCTGATCGTCCGCTATCTCCTCGGTCGAAAGGGCAAGGGTGGCCCTAATAGCGATGCGTGCCTCGTCATCCGAAAAGCTATCGCTACGAAACTTATCGGCTATCGCTCGCAGATCGTCCTTTCTTGCCATCAATGAGTTGCCCGACTCATCGACCACGTTGTCCGTTTCGACGACGGACGTTTCAGAAGTAGGCGCGCTGAGCCTGTAAACGATATCTGAACCAAACTCCGAGCCGAACCAACTGATCGCTAGTACTGCAGATAAGCCCGCAAAAGCGAAGGCAGCCCATGGTCGTTTGGCATCTGACGGTGGCTTCGGACCTGGTTCGCCGCCCTGAGGTGACGTCTCGATCTGAACGAGCTTCCGTCGCGCGATATCCACGAAATCACCTTGTGGAAAGCGCCGTACATAGTCGGTCCAGAGATGGGGGTCGTCACTCTCTCTAATCGTTTTAAAGAACTCAAACTCGACCGACGAAGATCGCTCACGACGGCGCAGCCTATTGACGATGATGGACTCTCGTACCCGACTATGAAGCCTTTCGAAGTGCGCTGAATCAGGATCCCCATCCCAATCACTCATATCGGTGGCTTGGATTTGATCAAAAGGTGATCGCAGACCAAGTTGGGACAGTGGTGCAAGGGCGACAGGGACAAGCCGTCCTTCCTCCAAGGCAGCAGTCACTTCTGATCGCACGAAGGCTGACTTCGCAGACGTTTCGGTCCAAAGCACGACCACGCAAGACGCCTCATGCAATTGCCGCTCTATCTCCGCTTCCCATTTGTCACCGGCGAGAAGATTGTCGTCCCACCAAACAGATACACCCTTTGCGGCGAACGCAGATCGATACGTAAGTGCCTCCGCCCGGTCTTCCTTACTGTAAGAAATGAAAAGATCAGCCATGTCAGCCCCCGCCTTTAGCCACATGAACTATGCGCTGCCGTTTGCCGCTATTCAACCTCTTCATATCATTGGGCTTTAATGTCTGTCGGCAGCTCAAGAATTCAATTGTATGGACGGCTCCGGCAAGGCGGTCTAGCTCTTGACCGAGACGAGAGGATCTCCGATGCAAGACAGGATCAAACCCCTTGAGGGTGTTCGCAACTTTCGCGATTTCGGCGGCTACACGACCGCGAGCGGACAGAAGATCAAGCACGGCCTGCTCTACCGATCCGGCCACTATGCGGAAGCCACGGCCGAGGACATGGCGGTCCTAGAAGGGTTCGGGATCGTCCTGCAGGTCGATCTGAGACGCCCTGACGAACGCGAGCGCCAGCCGGGGAAGTGGCCGGGCGAGACCGCTCAGGTCGTCGTGAATGATGGCGGGCGCGAACAGGACGCGCCGCATCACAGATTCCTGCAAAAGGTCGAGGCCAATGCTGAAACCGCCAGTGAATGGATGAACGACTATTACCGGCAGGCTCCGTTCAAGCCGCATCATGTCGCGCTCTATACCGAATGGTTCGACCGGCTGGCCGGACTGGGTGAAACCGAAGCCGCCGTGATCAACTGCACCGCCGGCAAGGACCGAACCGGAATTGCCTGCGCGCTGACCAAGCACATCCTCGGCGCGGACGAGGCCGATATTGTTTCAGATTATCTTCTGACGAATGAGGCGGCCGGAGTGGCCGAGCGCCTGCCGGAGGCGACTCAGTACTTCAATGAGATGCTGGGTAAGAACTACGACGCAGAGGTCTACCAGCCCTTCATGGGCGTGCGGGAGCGTTACCTGCACACGGCGATCAACACGATCAAGGCGGAGACCGGGTCCCTGGATGCCTATTTGAGCGATGTTCTGGATGTCACGGAGACGAAACGCGACGCGCTGAAGGCCCGGCTTCTGTCTGAGGACTAGGTCGCCGTCTCAACATCATCAAGGAGCCAGTTCGGATTGCTTGAGCTGACATCGCGCATGAACGTCCAGATTTCCCGGGCGATCCGCGTGCGCTCGCCATCGCCAAGCTCGGCCTCGTAGCGGACCATGACCCGCGCCGTGCCGTTGTCCAGCGAGGCGTCGTCGATCTCGGCTTTCTTCAGGCGGAGCAGATCATAAGCGGCTGTGCCATCGCTTTCGCGCTGGGTGATCGCATCGTCCCAGGCCTCGTAGACATCATCGTCCAGAAGCGGGCGAAGCGCATCCCGGTCGCCGCGCGCGAAGGCTTCGACGATCATCTGGTAGGCCGCCTTCGCGCCCTGCAGGAAGTCGCGTGTATTGAAGCTGCGATCGGCATTATAGATATCTTCCAACGCGCTGGCCCCGGGACCGGTGAAGACCGGGCGGCTTGGCTCAGGTCGCTCCGGTTCCTGCGGGCGATCATCGGCAGGTTGGCGCGGTCTCGGCGCAGGCGCAGGGCGCGGACGCTCGCCCGACCCATCATCACGACCGAGCGCGATATAGAGGCGCGACAGCACAAAAAGCGCTATCGCTGCAAGGATAAGAACTTCAATAATGGGGTTCGACATGGGGACCCGTTCGTGACCGTTTCCCCTCTCATATAGGCCTGATCGCGCGGATGCCAGCCGCCGTTGCGCAGGTATCACCTGCATGTTAGTCGGCGCGCTTCGAATAGAGTGAGAAATATGACCGATACAAGCACCCCGCCGGAAGGCACCCCGCAGCCGAATCCCGCGCCGCAACAGGCCGCTCCATCGCTTCGCGTGCTCAACCAGTTCGTTCGTGACCTGTCCTTCGAAAACCCTGGTCATCGCCCGGTTCAGGAACAACCCAACATCGATTTGAACATTGATGTCGGTGCCACGCCGCATTCATCCGGAAACAATACGTTCGAGGTGGCCCTTCGCCTCAACGCAACGGCGAAAACCGGCGAGACGACTCTCTTCGTCTGCGAACTCGATTATGCCGGCGTTTTCCAAATCCAGAATGCTCAGGAAAATCAGGTCGAGCCGCTCCTGCTGATCGAGTGCCCCCGCCTGCTCTTCCCGTTCGCGCGGCGCATTATCGCCGAGATCACGCGTGAGGGCGGCTTCCCGCCCTTGATGATCGACCCGGTCGATTTTGTGCAGATCTATCAGGCCCAGCGCGCAAAGGCCGCAGCCGAAGGCAGCGCACCGGCGCCGACCGGCCAAGCCTAAGCAAAGCTTAGCGAGCGGGGTGATGCGCTTCCAGGAAGGCGAGGCTTTCTGACAGAACCGTCCGGCGTGCATTTGTGCTGGACAGGAAGTGGTCTTCACCATCCAGTTCAACAAAGCGCAGACCGGGTTTGCTGCCCCATTGGGCGCGGAAAGCCTCTGATTGATCGAAGAGGACCCGTGTGTCGTCTTCTCCGTGGAGGAGAAGGATGGGTATGTCATATTCTGAAGTTCTGGCCATCGGCGTGATCGCATCACGCGCCTCGTCACCGGCATAAATGTCGCCGCCCGCGTACCGCGCCCAGTAGTTGTAAGCCTCGCCATCTCGACTGTAGCGCGCCATGTGCGTGAAGATGTTAGTCACTGGATTGACCGCAACAGCACAACCAAGACCGGAATCCTCTTTGAGTGGAGCCATCAGGGCCGCGTATCCGCCATAGCTACCTCCAACGATGCAAGCGCCTTCCGGACGAGCGATGCCTTCGGCTACCAAAAACCGTACCCCATCAATCATGTCCTCGATCATGGCACCGCCGAACTCTCCGTAGCCGGCATCGCGGAATGCGGGCCCATACCCGCTCGAGCCGCGATAATTTGGCTGGAGTACGGCATAGCCTTCGGCGGCGTAGGCTTGGGCCCACCAGTCAAAGGCGGCGGTATCACGCATCTCCGGCCCTCCGTGCGGCAACAAAACTAAGGGAACGGGACCGTCTTCGGACGTATGCCCTGGAGGCATGGTGAGATAGGCCGGGATATCCAGCCCATCACGCGCGGCATAGCTAAACCCGGTGACCGCGCCGAGTGAACGATCCTGCAATTGCGGCATCGCCTCCCCGAGCGGTGAGACCGACCAGTCAGAGGCATCAAACAAGTAGTGAGAGACGGGTTCGCCTGGCCCTGCGATGCTCAGCGTCATCCGGGCACGGTCCCGACTCCATGAGGTGATGTGGACCTTCTTGCCCTGAAAGGCACCCGAGAGCGCCTCATGGCGCTCTTTGAGTTCGGGATCGGTGAACATCTGACCCCTCAGATCATTGGTGTAAGTGTAACCGACAATTGTATTGCGATATCGATCCTTGATGACGCCGAGGTCCCCCACGGTCTCGCCGTCCAGCGTCAAGGGCGCGACGGCACCATCGGTGAGCGATACCGTGTGCAGGCCCTGCATGTCGCCATGGTCCGCCCGCACAACAAGCCCCTGTTTGTCTCCTGTAAACCCAGCCACCGACATTGGAAGATCAGCAACACCTTCATATTCAAGAATGGTCCGGCGACCCTCCATTACCTCCAAGCGGTAGTCACCGCGCATATCATTGTAGATGACGCGGACTTCGGGCTCGCATTCGTCATTGAGGATGTGAGTCCAGACCGACAGGTTTGTCGCTTCTTCCCGACGAGACCGCCCTGAAGACAGATCAACGGAGTACAGAATGGTGCGGAATCCCCGATCGCGGATCACGGTCCGCCGGCCAAACTCTTCATCATCAGCTGCACGGAAGGTCAGTTCCATCATCACCTTATCGGGTTTGACATCGCAGACTGATGCCAGGTCGGTGAGATTAGTAACGCTGGCCTCCTGCTGCATCAGCATGACTGATCGCCGTGTTTCGAGGTCAAACGAAATCGCGCGTCCCATGTCATACTCCTTCACGCCGTCGGCGGTTGGGAGGGTCTCTATGAAGCTAATATTGACGATGACGTGTTTGTCGGAGGCCCAATAATAGCTCGTAATGCGCTGGCTCTCCGCAGCCTGAAAAAGCCGCGGCTTTTCTTCCGCATCGATGCCGTAAATGCAGACAGCCGGCACGCCGGACGGGCTGCATCCGATGGCAACACGCGATCCATCCGGAGAGACCTGAACCGACCGGGCAGACGTCGCCTGGCCAAACAGTTCTGCTGTATCGGCCGCCGCATTGGCCACTATACCGGCCGCCATGCAGGCGGCCAAAATAACACTACGGATCACACCACTTCCCCAGCGCACACTCACTCATTCTTACTGAGTTCTAACAGAGTGAGGCGAAGAGTGTAGAGGTTTCTCCTAGCGCGGGATTGCGGCCCAATAGTCAAAATCCAGAAGGACACCGGGGGCGTACTTTCCGTCTTCTCCGCGCAGGGGGAAGTTCTCGCAGGACTGGTCCTTGGCGGCGACAAGGCGAAGGCGCAGCGCGCCGACTGTGTCAGACAGCTCGGCCTTGTCCAGCACTTCAGACCAAGCATAGACCGTGTCGCCCGCAAAAAGCGGTCCGGCATGCGTGCCGGCGTTGATGGCGATCATTTGTGCCGCGTTCGCCAGACCATTGAAGGAGAGCGCACGGGCAATGGAGATTACCACGCCGCCATAGATGAGGCGTTTGCCGAAGCGGCTCTCTTTCTGGGCGTGCGCGTCGAAATGAACCTTTGCGGTGTTCTGGTAGAGACGCGTCGCGATCTGATGCTCGGCCTCCTCTACCGTCATACCGTCGACATGGTCGATCTTCTCACCGATCTCATACGCTCCATAGAGATCTCGGGAGCCCGCCAGAGCATCATGCCAAGTTGCATAAGACGGGATTGGCAAGTCCTTCGGGTCGACAGCGTCGGGCAGCTCCGGCACAGCCGGTTCCGGGGCTGGTGCGCTTTGATCGCGTTTGTTGACCATGACCCAGCGCACATAGGACAGCACCGTCTCGCCATGTTGGTTCTCGCCACGGGTGCGGACGTAAACCACGCCGGTCTTACCGTTCGAGTTTTCCTTTTTGCCGATGACGTCGGACACCGCCAGTAAAGTGTCCCCGGGATAGACCGGCGCGAGGAAGCGCCCGTCGGCATACCCCAGATTGGCGACGGCATTCAGGGAGATGTCAGGCACCGTCTTGCCGAAGACGACATGGAAAGCGAGCAGCGGATCAATCGGCAGTCGGTCAAAGCCTGCGCCAGTGGCGAAGGGTTCGGAGGAGTAAAGCGCGTGGCGTGACCCGGTCAGCGCGCGATACAGCGAGATATCACCCGAACTCAGAGTCAGCGGGGTGGCATGGATCAGTTGCCCGCCGACCTGAAAGTCTTCGAAGAAATTGCCTGGATTGGATTTTGTCATGAAAAGCGCTCTTGGATGATCAGAGCGCTCTCTATCCCGGCTTACATGCCGAAGGACAACCCATGGAGTTCCGAAGCGAAGTAGATCGCATGGTCGCCGCTGGAGACCAGGGCCGCCTGAGCGAGCGGCATCAGGGCGACCATGATCAGAACGCTGGCGAATGCCCCGCCTGTCATTCTGGCTTCAGGACGCGCCATAACCGAAGCCAGGCCCGCCCGGCCCAATAGCATGTAGGGTACGCCGAAGAACAGGAATGCAGATAGCGCGAGCAGCAAGGCGGCGATGATCAGCAGGGCAGTCATGGAAGGCTCCGATTAGAAGCATCCTTTATGACAGTTATCCCTTTCCATCGGCTCTCGGAGATCGGTCAAATTTCATCGACCTCCCTGAAAACACCCAAAAACATAGGGGTTTCGATAGGAAATCATCCCTTACCCACGCGCCGCGCCGTCTTTACGCGATTTCGAGCAACGCGCTGTTCGGGCGGCCGAGCACAGCCTTCTTGCCGTTGATCCCGATCGGGCGCTGGATCAGTCGTGGATTCTCAGCCATTGCCGCAAAGACTTCCTCATCGCTCGCACTCTCTGGCAGGTCGAATTTGGCGGCATCCTTCTCGCGCAGGAAGACGCGCGGAGACACGCCGCCCATCTTGCTGGCAATATCTTTCAGCTCGTCAACGGTGAGACGCTCGGTCGCGTTCATATACTTGCGGACATCGGGCTCGATCCCGTTTTCCTTCAGGAGCTCCAGCCCCTTCTTGGAGGATCCGCAGCCGGGATTGTGGATGAGAATGTAAGCCATGCTCTAGGCCCTTTGCATCTGAGGTCGTTCTTGCGCCGATATCGCGCGAATCGAGCCCGGATCAATGGCTACCAGACGCCGCGGGTCAGTCCGGCCCCGAGATAGCGGCCCAGAGGTGGCTTCAGGAAAGCGGGTTGCGGCATATCCACCGTCTGTGGCTGCAGACGGCCGACGAGCGCATCTCGCATCGCGCGCACCACCATTACCCGCGCATGGGCCGCGATCCGCCACGGATAGGTGTGAATATTGTCACCCTTTTCAACGGGCACAGGCTGTTGCGCGACGAGCGGGCCGATGCCGCCATCGGCCGCGATCACGTGAAGGCTCGCCCCCACACCAGATTTATCGCCCGCGGCAAGTGCAAAATAGGCCCCGAATTCCGCTGAGGCAGCCGGGTTCAGGGACGAATGGTACCGGATGAACGGCGCATCAATGCAGGTCAGCGTCTGCGGCGAGATATCGCCGGCATCGATGACCAGAACAGCAGCCGGGCCGATGCGGCGCAGCGTATCCTGGAAGCGCAGATTGTTCGCTGAGGCGAGGCGCATGACGTATTGATCAATATCAGGACCCGTGCACAGGCCTTCTTCATCGATCAGGGCTTCAATCTTCCGGAGCGCCGATTTGCGACGAAGCCCCAGCAGGAAGCCCGTTGCAAGCTGGCTGAGTTCGGTAAACAGACCCCGCCTGCGCGCTCTTTCAGGGGCCGGCAGCACTTCGATCACCGGAAACGGACCGAGCGCACGGCGCAGAGCGTTAATCTGCGTCCAGGCGAGCGGCGTGCCCGATGTGACGACAACAATATCTGCGTAGTTGGGCTGACCGTGCACCGTTTTGGGACTCCCCGACAGAGGTTCAAAGCTATTACCGCTTCGACCCTGCAAGGACCGTGCAACTTTACGAGGTATCAGATCGCGGCGCGCACAGCGTCTGCGACATCGGAGACGGCCTGTTCCATCATATCCGCGTCATCTGCCTGCGCCATGACGCGGATAAGGGGCTCGGTGCCGGACTTGCGGATGACGAGGTGGCCAGATGCACCAAGACGCGCCTCAACCGTCGCGATTACGGATTTTACCTCGTCCACATCAAGCGGATCGCCCGATTTATAACGCAAATTGACCAGCTTCTGCGGGGACGGGTCGAACACACGGGCCACTTCAGACAGGGGTTTGTCGGTTTCTACCATCACCGCAAGCGCCTGCAGCGCTGCGATCAGGCCATCTCCGGTAGTGGAATAGTCTGACAGGACGATGTGGCCGGACTGTTCGCCGCCAACATTGTAGCCATCAGCCAGCATCTTCTCGACGACATAGCGGTCGCCAACGCGCGTGCGCTCCAGTTTCAGGCCCAAACTGTCGAGATGGCGCTCCAGACCGAGATTCGACATGACCGTGGTGACCACGCCCGGCTTTTTCAGAAGGCCGCGCTCATGCCAGTGCCCGGCGACGAGGCCGATTAGCTGGTCGCCGTCGATCTCGTGACCTTTTTCGTCGATCAGAATGCAGCGATCCGCGTCGCCATCGAGGGCGATGCCGATATCGGCGCGATACTTGTCGACGGCCTCGACCAGAGCACGGGTATCGGTGGAGCCGCACTCATCATTGATGTTGAAGCCGTCCGGCGAAACACCAATCGGGATGACTTCAGCCCCAAGCTCGTACAGCGCGACCGGTGCGACCCGGTAGGCCGCCCCATTGGCGCAATCGATCACGATGCGCAGGCCTGACAGGCGCATGCCACGCGGAAAGGCACGCTTGACCAGCTCCACATAGCGGGCCTGACAGTCATCAATCCTTTTGGCGCGGCCAAGGGCTTCCGGCGCGGCAAGCTTGTCATCAAGACCGCCATCCATCAGTGCCTCGATCTCCAGCTCGATCTCGTCTGACAGCTTGTAGCCGTCCGGGCCGAACAGCTTGATGCCGTTGTCGTGAAAGGCGTTGTGGGAGGCGGAAATCATGACCCCGAGATCGGCCCGCAGGGACCGGGTCATCATCGCCACGCCGGGCGTTGGCAGCGGACCGAAAAGGGTCGTGTCCATACCGACCGAGGTGAATCCGGCGACCAGCGCCGGCTCGATCATGTAACCTGACAGGCGCGTATCCTTGCCGATCACGACTGAGTGACGCCTCGATCCGCCGCGCCGGAAATACTTGCCGGCGGCCATGCCGAGTCGCATCGCGATCTCCGGCGTCATTGGAGCGGTGTTCGCGGTTCCGCGAATGCCATCTGTTCCGAAGTATTTACGGGTCATCTCGCCAGTCCTCTCAGGCGAACCTGATAAGGGGAAACGCCGCGAAAAGTGTCAACAGACAAGGGCAATTCAGGGGCAATGTCAGACGGGCGTCACATCGCCATAAACAATGAAGTGCGGATTGTCGTAGCCGCGCTCGGCCTTGCCATAGAGGAGCGGCGTGCCGTCTTCGCAGAGCACACGCCCGCCGGCGGCTTCAACGACGGCCTGTCCGGCCGCTGTGTCCCATTCCATGGTTCGACCCATGCGGGGATAAAGGTCAGCCTCCCCTGCCGCCACGAGACAGAATTTCAGGGAGGAGCCCGCTGAGATCACGTCGCCGACTGTGAACTTGTCGAGGAAAGCATCTGTTTCAGGGGACCTGTGGGACTTGGAGGCGATGGCGGTGATGCCGCCCTCAGGCGCGCCGCGAATCGTCATCGCGCGCCGTTCGGCGTTTGCAGGCACTTCGCCGCCCGGAGCCACCTCGGCTTGCCAGACCTCGGACGGGCTTTCGGCAACGAAGAGCCGATCCAACGCCGGTGCATAGACGACGCCCATTCCCGGTCGGCCATGATCAATGATCGCGATGTTGACGGTGAATTCACCGCGTTTGTTCACGAACTCCTTGGTGCCATCGAGCGGATCAACGAGGGCAAAGCGCGTCCCATGCTCGGGAACATGACCGGCGCTCATGGCTTCCTCGGCGATCACGGGAAGGTCGGGGTCGGCTTCCCTCAGCCGGTCAAGGATCAGCGCCTCGGCGCGCTCGTCGGCTTCGGTGACGGGAGAGGAATCGTCCTTGCGCTCGACATCGAAGTCCGTCTCGTAGACCTCCATGATCAGTGCGCCGGCATCCAGAGCGATTTTCGCGAGCGTGTCAGCGGTGAGGGCCATAGGCAGCTCCTTTCAGAGTGTGTCGGGATCAGGCGCGGGGCCAGGCCGGATCAGCGGCATAAAGACGATGCACGGTATCAAGCGCATCGCTCGCCGCTTCAAGGCTTGCATGCTGTGGCACCGGTTCGCCGCCGACGCTGCGCAGGAAGCCAGACAGGACCCGGTTAAGGGCGGTGTCCTCTTCGAACGCGCGAACCTCTTCGGCAGGATTTGGACGGGGACAGTCATTCTCGTCGAGGCGCACGCGCGCGGAAATCAGCATTTCGGGCGTGAATCCGCTGTCTTCCGGCATCAGCCCGTCGAGCCAGAGATACCCCTTTTCAAGTCCTAGCTCGACGCGAAACATGTGCCGCCACTGGGTCATCGAAGCATGCACCTGAGACACCGTCCCGGAAGAATGGCGCAGGAGGCCAAAGGCATTGTCCTCCATGCCCTGCGGGCCGGGAGATGCGCTGGAGATCATGCTGGCAACGTCTTCAACACGTCCGCACAGGTCCTGTAGCAGGGAGATCAATTGATAGCCGACCGACATGAGGACACCGCCACCTGACAAGGCATAATCGGCGCGCCAGCTGGCTTCTTCGCCTTCCGCGACACCGGAGCCGCCATAAACGGCGCGAACAGTCAAAACACGGCCAAGGGTGCCCTGCTCCACAATACTGGAGGCGCGAATGACGGAGCCGTGGCAGGCAATCGGATTGGCAAAGTAGAGCGTCGTGCCGGGAGCTGCACCGGAGATGGCTGCCGCATCATCCACCGTGCAACCCGGCGGACCAGCGCAAAGCACCGGGAAGCCCCGTTCCAGCGCGGCGACAATTGTCGGTGTGGCGTTGGACGGTGCGCCGGCAAATACGATGGCGTCGATATCATTGCGGGCGATGAGGCCGTCCGCGCTCTCAAAGTGCAGGTAACGGTCACCCTCGCCGCCGGGCCCGGAGGTGGCTGCAACGACAGCGTCCGCACTTTCCTCGATCGCGCCCGCATAGGCCTTGCCGGTTTCTCCGTAACCTATGATGCCAAAACGGGTGACGGACACGAACGCTTACCTCAGGATACTGAAAGTGTGCTACCGCGCCGCTCTGCCAGCGACAAGCGGATGGTGTGCGCATCGCTTGCAACCGGCGCGCCAGAAGGCGCAGGATGAGCGGCGCTGATGAGGACAAACACATGATCGATCTTTACACTTGGACCACGCCGAATGGCCGCAAGATCTCCATCGCTCTTGAGGAGATGGAACTCGACTACGCCGTTCATCCCGTAAATATCGGGAAGGACGAGCAGTTTGCCCCGGATTTCCTGAAGATCAGCCCGAACAACAAGATCCCCGCCATCATCGATCAGGACAATGGCATCAGCGTTTTCGAGAGCGCTGCCATCCTGATTTATCTGGCTGAGAAGAGCGGACAGTTCCTGCCGACCGATGCAGCGGGCCGCGCGAAGACACTGGAATGGCTGTCCTGGCAGATTGCCGGGTTTGGACCGATGCTGGGCCAGCTTGGCCACTTCACGCGCTTCACAGACGAGCATGTGCCTTATGCGATTAAGCGGTTCACCGATGAATCGGTGCGCCTTTACGGCGTTATGGAGAAACGCCTTGGCGAAGCCGAGTATCTTGGCGGCGACTACTCTATAGCAGATATGGCCACCTATCCGTGGTCTGTCGCCGCTTACGACGCGCTCAAAGGTATTGCCGGGCTGGAGAGCCCGAACGTGGAACGCTGGCATTCAAGCCTTGCCGCACGGCCAGCCGTCGACCGCGGTATGAAAATTCCGGAGGTCTGACGCTCGCCCGAAAGGCTACTGGACCTTCAATACATCCATCATTTCGACTTCGAAGACGAGATCGGCGTTCGGTGGAATAGGACCGCCGGGCGTTCCGGCTTCGCCATAGGCGAGTTCGGAAGGCACGCGGAGCAGCCAACGGTCGCCGGGCTTCATCAGTTTCAAGGCCTCGACCCAGCCCGAGATAAGCTGGTCGGACGGGAACATGGCCGCCTCGCCGCGCGCGAAAGAGCTGTCAAAGGTTTCGCCCGTCTCTGCGAGCCGGCCTTCATAATGAACAACGACCATCTCTCCGCCTTCAGGGGAGGCCCCCTCTTCCGGTCCGCTGGCAAGGACAACATATTCCAGACCGGAGCCGGTTTTCACGACATCGGGATGGTCCGAATCCCAGGGTGAGTGGGCCTCGAAGGCCGCCTCATCGACCAGCTTGGGCGGCGGCGCGAGGCGCACGTCCTGAAGCTCGACGCGGAAGATCAGGTCATCGCCCGGCTTGATCAGGCCACCGGGGCGTGGATTGTCGCCATAGCCAAGCTCGGCGGGAATGTAGAAGACATACTCATCGCCTTCGCTCATCAACTGCAGCCCCTCGGTCCAGCCACGGATCACCTGATTTAGCTGGAAGGTGGCGCTCGCATCGCGCTCATAAGAGCTGTCGAAGGTCTCGCCACTCTCGGCCAGCCGGCCCTCATACATTACCGTGACGCGGTCGCGCGGGCTTTCAGGAGAGACGCCATCCTCGGAGCCCTCGCGCAACACAACATATTGGAGGCCGCTCTCCGTCGATTGAACGGCGTCCGCGTCCGCATTCCAAGGGATCAGGCTTGCAAGGGGGTCGTTCATCTCGGTCTCTGCTTCAACTGTGTCATCTGGTATGTCGGTGGTGGTTTCGGCCGGACCGCCGCAGGCCGCCAACAGGCCGGCAAGCGCGAATGCCGCGAATGCGCGTTTCATGTCCAAATCCCCTTCTTGAACTGCCGCAGCCCTAAGCATCTTTCCGTCGGCTGTCACGCAGCCGAAACATTACACTTCCAAAAGAATAGCTAGCCTTCGCGTGGCGGATAGCCGGCCAGAACGAGGGCTTCGATCACATCCTTCGTGTGCTGGCCATCCCGTGTTTCGATCAGGATATCGAACTCGGCCCCTTTGGCCGGTACGTCCAGCGCGATGCGGTTGTGAGCGACTTCCATGATATTGGCCCCGGCATCGCCGATGACCTTGGACACCTTTCCGAGGAGGCCCGGGCGATCGTCGCCAATAATGCGGATCCGCGCGAGCCGCTTCTCCCGTACCAAGGTGCGCGTGAACACCGACGCCAGAAGCCGAAGGTCGATGTTGCCGCCACACAGGACGAGGCCAACCTTCTTGCCGGCAAACTTCGCCGGATGCGCCAGCATGGCAGCCAGACCCGCAGCGCCCGCCCCTTCCGCGATGACTTTCTCAACATCGGCAAAAAGCGTTACCGCCCTCTCCAGATGTTCCTCCTCAGCCAGGACCACCTCATCCACAAGCCGCTTGGCGATCTCGAAATTGAGTTCCCCAGGGTCCTTGACCGCGATGCCTTCGGCAATCGTCGCCCCGCCAACCTGTCCAATGTTCCCGCCCATCCGCGCATGAAGTGCCGGATACATTGCGGCCTCCACACCAATGATCTTGATGTCCGGCTTCAGCGCCTTGGCCGCCGTCGCGATGCCGCTGATAAGGCCACCCCCGCCAACAGGTACGATCAGCGTATCAAAGTCCGGCGCGCCTTCCTGCTCCAGCATTTCAAGCGCGATAGTGCCCTGCCCGGCGATGACGTCTGCATCGTCGAAGGGGTGGATAAAAGTCAGGCCCTCCTTGGCACGCAGGGAAAAGGCATGGGCGGTGGCCTCATCCAGCGTTTCACCTTCGAGGATAACGCGCGCGCCATGCTCGCGGGTATGTTTCACCTTGTTGAACGGTGTGGTCACCGGCATCACAATGGTGGCCGGAATACCGAGGCGGGCGGCATGATACGCAACGCCCTGTGCATGATTGCCGGCCGACATGGCGACGACGCCAGCCTTCTTCTCGGCCTCGGTCAGCTTGGTAAGCCGGTTCAGGGCTCCACGCTCCTTGAAGCTCGCGGTGAACTGCATGTTCTCGAACTTCACCCAGACCTCGGCCCCGGTAATCTCCGACAGGGTGCGTGAGTGTTCCAGAGGCGTTTCCAGCACCTGACCGTCCAGAACCTGGGCGGCAGCGCGGATATCTTCGAGCGTGACAACAGGCGTGTCGGTCATTTGTGAAAGGCCCCGTAGTGTACAGCGGGCGGACGCTAGTTCGAGAGCGGCTTCGGGGCAACTCCCGCTGGAGAACTCACCCGGGTGCTTCACACCAGCCCAAAGCGGGCTAAGGTCCGCCACAAGCAGTTAAAGGAGCCGGGGCGGCCCATGGAAAGCATTGTCGAACTGATCACCACTGTCAGCGGCTTCATCTGGGGCGGGACATGGGGTGATGTGCGTCTCCTGCCTGTTGGACCCCTCGCCATCGTTCTTCTCGGCACCGGCACGTTCATGATGTTCCGGCTCGGCGGACGCCCGCTTAAACGCTTCGTGCCAGCGCTGAAAGAGGTCTGGGATGGCCGGAAGGCCCAGGGCGATGATGGAGCAATCACACCGTGGCAGGCCCTCTCCACCGCCCTGTCCGGTCAGGTCGGGACAGGAAACCTCGCCGGCGTGGCCACCGCGATCACGCTTGGCGGGCCCGGCGCGATTTTCTGGATGTGGGTCGTCGCGCTGTTCGGTATGGCCCTCGCATTTTCGGAAAGCTCACTCGCCATCAAATATCGCGAAGTCGACGAGTATGGCCGCATCAATGGCGGGCCGATGTATTACATCAAGAACGGCCTCGGAAAGAACTGGGGCTGGCTGGCGATCATCTTCTGTCTCGGAACGCTGTTCTCGGCATCCGCCACCGGCTCGATGATCCAAGCGAACTCGATCACTGAAGCCGCGCAGGAAGTTGGCAGCGCCTCCTTCGGCATCTCCATTCCGAACTGGCTGATCGGGGTCGTGATCGCCGGTCTCGTCTTCGCGGTGATCATTGGCGGCATCAAGTCTATCGGGAGCGTGGCCGGCAAGGTCGTGCCCGTCATGGCCGCGCTTTATGTCCTGATCGCTTTCCTCGTGCTGGTCGCGAACGCGGACAAGGTGCCTGGTGCGTTCATGCAGATCATCGGTTCGGCCTTTGGTTGGCAGGAAGCGGCTGGCGGAGCAGCCGGCTATGGCGTGCTGGCGGCCATCCGCGCCGGGATCGCGCGGGGGCTTTTCTCTAATGAGGCCGGGCAAGGCTCTGCGCCGATTGCGCACGCGGCCGCCCAAACAAAGAACCCGGTCATGCAGGGCGAGATTGCCATGATCGGTGTGTTCATCGACACGATCGTGATCTGCACCATGACGGCGCTCGTCATCCTTACCGTGCAGGGCGACTTCAAGAAAAGCCCGGCGCTGATGGCGGCAAATACCTGCGCCGCAGCAGGCTATGAGCTGCCTGAGATTCCAGGCGGAGAGCCAGGCATGCGTTATTCAGTCGGCGATCTCTTCCCGTCTGCCTATGAGGATGGGCGCGAAGGCATCATCGCCGCCAACGGCCCGACCGCGCAGTCTTACCTTCTGGCCTGCCAGGCGGAAGGCGTTGAGGTGTCTCAGGAGGCGCTGGACGCGGCCGGAAATCCGGACGTTCTGATCGATGTCGCCCATGCCTGGGAAACGGACGCGAACTCAGCCGCCATCACGACGCGGGCCTACGGCGCGGCCTTCCCGGGCGGCGAGTGGATCGTGCCGATCGCGCTGTTCTTCTTTGCCTTCACCACGATTATCGGCTGGTCGTATTATGGCGAGCAGGCCGCGACCTACCTTGTCGGTGAATGGGCAACACATCCGTTCCGATATGTCTGGGTGCTGGTCGTGTTTGCCGGCGCGATGGTGACCAACACCGATGCGCTCTGGCTCCTGGGGGATATAGCGAACGCATCGATGGCCTTCCCGAACCTGATCGCTATCCTCGCGCTGTCAGGCGTGGTGATCGCACTTCACCGCACCAATGGTGAGGGGGAAGACGGCCATCCGGTTCATGATGAGAGTCGCCCCCCCGCCGAATAGGCCTGCGGTAGATACAAAAGCGGCCCGCAACCTGATCAGGTCTGCGGGCCGTCTTTGTTCGGAGCGATGTCCTAGCTTTCCTGAAGCCGGCGGAATTCTCGGCGAAGCTCGTTCTCTTCGTCCGTAACGATGGTCTCGACCGCTTCCAGCCGGGACTTCAGCGCGGCGATCTGCGCTTGGGAAGCGTCCAGTTCTTCCTTTAACCGGGCGATTTCAGCCGACTTCTTGGAAGATCGCTTGCCTCGACGGCTGCGTTTAGACGATCCGCAGGCACCATATGGAGACGCCAACATGCTCCAGATTCCAAAACCGATGAGCATCCAGGCCCACCACGGCATGCTCCAGATCGAGCCGTCTTCCATGTCCAGTCTCCTTGCTTATTGATAAACAATAAGCCCAAACGTCGGAGTTTTCAAGAGGCGGACGCTTAATCTCCGTCCATTCGGAGCGCGGCAACGAAGGCTTCCTGCGGGATCTCCACCTTGCCGAACTGGCGCATGCGTTTCTTGCCGGCTTTCTGCTTGTCGAGAAGCTTGCGCTTCCGTGTCGCATCGCCGCCATAGCATTTTGCGGTGACGTCTTTCCGCATGGCTGAAATAGTCTCCCGCGCGATCACTTTCGCGCCGATGGCGGCCTGAACAGGGATCTTGAACATCTGACGGGGAATCAAATCCTTCAGGCGCTCGCACATCTGGCGCCCCCTGCTCTCGGCCCGGTCACGGTGCACCAGCATGGACAGCGCATCGACAGGCTCCTCATTCACGAGGATCGACATCTTCACGAGATTTTCGGCGCGATGGCCAATGATCTCATAGTCGAAACTCGCATAGCCCTTGGAGATGGATTTCAGCCGGTCATAAAAGTCGAACACGACTTCATTTAGCGGCAGTTCATACTTCACCATGGCCCGCGTGCCGGCATAGGTGAGCTCCTTCTGGATGCCGCGCCGATCCTGACAGAGTTTCAGCACACCGCCGAGATAGTCATCCGGGGTGAAGATCGTCGCCTCAATCCATGGCTCGCGGATTTCAGATATCTTCACAACGTCCGGCATGTCTGACGGATTGTGCAGCTGCATCTCCGTGCCGTCCGTCATGGTCAGCTCGTAGACCACCGATGGGGCAGTCGCGATGAGATCGAGATCGAACTCGCGGGACAGGCGTTCCTGAATGATCTCCAGATGAAGCAGGCCAAGGAAACCGCAGCGGAAGCCCATCCCGAGGGCGGCTGAGGTTTCCATCTCCCAGGTGAAGCTTGCATCGTTCAGACGCAGCTTGCCCATGGCGGCGCGCAGATCATCGAAATCAGCGGCATCCATCGGGAACAGACCGCAGAAAACGACCGGCTGGACTTCCTTGTAGCCCGGCAGCGGCGTGTCGGTCGGGCGCTTCTCGTCCGTGATCGTGTCGCCAACCGCACAGTCGGCGACTTCCTTGATCGAGGCGACCAGAAAGCCGACTTCGCCCGGGCCTAGCTCATCAACATCGGTTGGCTTGGGATTAAATGTTCCAACCCGGTCGAGTGTGTATTTCGCGCCGGTGCCCATCATCGTCACGCGCTGGCCCTTCTTCATCGTGCCATCCACGATGCGGACGATCACGACGACGCCCATATACGGGTCATAATAGGCATCCACGAGCGCCGCCTTGAGCGGCTTGTCGGCATCTCCCTCAGCCGGGGCTGGCAGCCGGGTGACAATCGCTTCCAGCACGTCGTCGATGCCAAGCCCTGTTTTCGCCGAGCACTGAATGGCGTCGGTAGCATCGAGGCCGATCACTTCCTCGATCTGTTCGGCCACCCGGTCGACATCCGCCGCTGGCAGGTCGACCTTGTTAAGCACCGGGACGATCTCATGATCCTGATCGATGGCCTGATAGACATTGGCGAGGGTCTGCGCCTCCACCCCTTGCGAAGCATCAACGATAAGGAGCGAGCCTTCGCAGGCCGCAAGACACCGCGAGACTTCATAGGAGAAGTCAACATGGCCCGGCGTATCCATAAGATTCAGCGTATAGGTCTCGCCATCCTTCGCCTTGTACTCAAGACGCACGGTTTGCGCCTTGATCGTAATGCCGCGCTCTTTCTCGATATCCATATTGTCGAGCACCTGCTCGGACATCTCGCGCTCGGTCAGCCCGCCACAGGTCTGGATCAGCCGATCAGCAAGGGTCGACTTGCCGTGATCGATGTGAGCGATGATAGAGAAGTTGCGTATTTTATCGCGTGGGGTCATTGGCAGGACATAGCCCTCGCCTAAATTCTCTACAAGCGGCCATACTGCGCCGCATCATCGCTGCTGGAGGCCGCCATACTCGCTCGTATCATCACCGCTCTCGCCTTTCTTGCCGCGCCAGCCGCATTTGCCGATGTCGGCGCGCCCGAAGATGTCGACGCAAGAACCGAAATCGAGTCGTCCATTCTGCACGAAAAGGCGGATGTCCTGCGCGAGAAGGCGAAGATCGCCCTTGCAACACCGGCCGCAAATGAAGTGAGCAGCGCGCGCCGCGAAGAATACGACGATTTGAATGACTATGCCGACCGTCTGGACGCAGCGGGCGATGATCTCGACGAGGCAAGGGACGACTACCGCGCCGCTCTGGCCGCTCTGGAAAACGCAGAGGCCGCTGCACTGACCGTTGTCGAAGATGTTCGCAGCGCGGCAACAGCGCGCGGGCGGACCAGCGTGTTGGGCGATCTCAACGAATATGTGAACTTTGCAAGCGGTACGGCCGAGCGGCCTTTGAACGTTGCCTTTTGTGTCATCGCTGAGGGGCCAGAGCCCGCAAAGTTCCGTGACCTGATTGCCGCGCGCCTGCGGGCTGCCGCCGAAGACCTGCCCCTGCTTGAGACGAGCACGGTGACGCCGGTCGGAGCGTACTCGGTCAAGCTGACAGGCTCCATCGCTCCTGAAAACGCGACTGAATATCTGGTTGTGTCCGATACCGTTCGTGCATCTCTAGTGGATGCCGCGATGCAGATGGATGTCCCGGCACAATCGAAAGCCTCTGTCCTGCCGGGCGATTTCGCGGGTCAGGCCTGCGCGATCAGCTAGGAAACTCTCCCATCTCGCAGGTGTCTTCTATGATCCGACGCGCTGTTGCCGCGCTTTTTTGCCTGATGGCGGCGTCAAGCTGCGCGGGACCCGGTGATACACCGGGCGATGCCCCCACCCTATCTGGCGATCCGCCCGTCGTGATCGCGCATCGCGGAGCATCGGGGCTACTGCCCGAGCACACGCTTGAAGCTTACACCCTGGCCGTTCAGCAAGGGGCAGACTTTATTGAACCAGATCTGGTGATGACCCGCGACGGCGTTCTGATCGCGCGGCATGACCGGCACTTATCCACCTCGACCGATGTTTCTGACCGGCCCGAATTCGCAGATCGACGCCGCGAGCAGGACCTCAATGGCGAACCAAGAACAGACTGGTGGGCCGAAGACTTTACCCTCGCCGAGATCAAGACCCTGCGCGCCCGCCAACCTTATGCCGGCCGGTCAACGGATTATGACGACCAATTTGAGATTCCGACCCTTCAGCAGGTTGTCGATCTCGCAATTACCTCGGGCGTCGGCCTCTATCCGGAAACGAAGTCGCCGAGCCATCACACGGCCATCGGCCTCGATATGAAAGCGCCGCTTCTGGAAGCTATGGAGGGGTTGATGGTGCCCGTCTACATCCAGTCTTTCGAAGCGCAGATCCTACGTGATCTTAATCAAATGACCGGGTTTCCGCTCGTTCAGCTCTATTCGGGCGACCCACAAGCCGCCGCCGCGGGTTTCGAGCCGCCGCTCGACGAGGTCGGGGCCTATGCCGACGGGGTTGGCCCGAGCAAGCACCTTCTATGGACGGCACCCGGCACGCCATCCGATTTTGTGCAGCGAGCACATGCGTTCGGGCTGGTCGTGCACCCATGGACAGTGCGCGATGACAATGTCGGGGATGGTTTCGAGAGGGTGGAGGATGAACTGGCCGCGCTCTACGCCCAAGGGGTGGACGGCGTCTTCGCAGACTTTCCCGAAACCGCGCTTGAGGTCCGCAAGGCCGACTGACCACTCCGCCTTTGCGCCTGCCGCCATTCAGCGTAGTAAGCGCGAATGGCGGACACACAGCCCTTGTCAGACGCAAAGACCGGGATCACCGAGGACGGCTTTCTCACCGACAGCTGGTATCTCGCCGCGCCGTCAGCTGACTTACCAGCCGGTCAGCAGCATCGCCGGATCATTCTCGGCGAGCCTGTCATGCTTGGACGTACGGCGAGCGGAGAGCCTTTCGCGCTGAGAGACATCTGCCCGCATCGGCTCGTTCCCTTATCTGCAGGCAAGCAGGTCGACACCGATGGCGAGCCGACTGTGCAGTGCCCCTATCATGGCTGGCGCTTCGGAACCGATGGCATCTGCAAACATATGCCGAGTTTGACTGGCAGCGAGCCCTACGATCCCGCGCGCGTGAAAGTGCGCCGGTATCCGGTGCACGAAGCCAATGGGGCGGTCTATGTACACGTCGCCCATGACGCCCGGTCGGAGGCGGCACCCGCCGTTCCGCCGCCTGACTTCGGAGCTCTGCCGGAGAAGCCGAAATTCATCGTTGGGCGTGTGTTCAATGCACATATGGACGATGCGGTCGTCGGCCTGATGGACCCGGCCCATGTGCCATTTGTGCATGACCAATGGTGGTGGCGCCCCCCATCGGTCGGCCTGAAATCGAAGGAAAAGCCGTTTGTCCCTAAGGAGCGCGGCTGGGCCATCGACCGGCACAAGCCCTCTTCGAACACCAAACTCTACAAATGGGTGTTTGGCGGCGATGTGACGACGGAAATCCGCTTCCAGCTGCCGGGCTTTCGCTGGGAGATTATCGAAAATGACCGGGCGCGGGTCCTGACTCTCACTTGCCTGACACCTGAAGCGCCGAAGAAGACCCGCATCACCCAGCTGACCTGGTGGACTGGTGCGCCACTGCTCAATCTCGCCATTCCCATCGCCAAACCCATGGCCCGGAAGTTCCTCGATCAGGATGGCGTCATGGTCGACCTTCAGAATGAGGGCATGAAGTTCCAAAAAGGAATGATGTGGATCGACGACATCGACGTGCAGGCGAAATGGTATCAGCGCCTCAAGCGCGAATGGGCTGAGGCGCGCACCGAAGGCCGGGACTTCAACAATCCCATTGAACCGACCGTGCTGCGCTGGCGCAGCTGATCAGGCCATCTCCGCGCTGAACTCACCGCGCTCATAGGCCTCCTGCAGCTTGAACTTCTGGATCTTGCCGGAGCCGGTCAGCGGCCAGTCATCCACCCAGATCCAGTAGGCCGGGGTCTTTTGCGGGCTGAGGCGCTCGCGCACGAAGGCTTTAAGGTCTGCAGGGGATGGCTTCGGTCCCTTGGCGGTGCGCATGAAACAGGCGACCTGCTCGCCCCATTTCTCGTCCGGGATGCCGACCACGGCGACTTCATCGATGACGTCGTGCTCCAGCATGGCGTTCTCGATCTCCGCGGGGAATAGGTTCTCCCCGCCTCGGATGATCATCTCTTTCACCCGGCCTGTGATCTTTACATATCCACGCGCATCCATCCGGCCGAGATCGCCTGTATGGAGCCAGCGATCCTTATCAATGGCCGCGGCGGTGGCGTCAGGGTTGTCGTTATAGCCGGTCATGATGTGGTAGCCGCGCGCGCAAATCTCACCCTGCTCCCCGACAGGCAGGACCGCATTGGTCTGTGGGTCGCGGATGGAGACCTCCACATAAGGGATCGGCTGTCCGATCGTCTCGGTTAGATCTTCGAGTGTATCTTCGAACCAGGCTTGCGTGATGACGGGAGAGGATTCTGTTTGTCCGTAAACGATCTGAATGGGGGCACCGAGGACGGTCTGCGCGCGGCGGCAGAGCTCCGGCGCGACCATCGCTCCGCCGGACATGATGCGCTTGGTCGAAGAGACATCCCTGCCGGTTGCCTCTACCTCATCGATCAAGGCGACGAGCATGGTCGGAACGCCAAGGATGAACTCCGTCTGCTCACGCTCAATAACCTCAGCGATCATGCCCGGATCGAACATTGGCGCGAGCAGCATGGTCGCGCCGACGCCGAGCCCGCCGAGGACAAGGATCGCACAGCCCGTCGTGTGAAAGAGCGGCATGTTGTGCACGAAGGATGAGCTCGCGGTCACGCCGGCGCGGGTCATGGTATCGACGCCGTTTCTCACCAGCCCATTATGGTGCAGCAGCGCGCCCTTCGGAAAGCCGGTCGTACCGGACGTGTACTGAATCTGGACCGGGTCGGACGGTTTCGGATCACGCAGTGTCCCTTCATCAGCACCAGCATAGAGCGCATCATGGTCCGTCAGCAGGATACGATGCTTGATAGCCGGGATCTCATCGCAGACGGCGTCGGCGATCTCCTGCATCGGATTGCCCCGGAAGTCAGCGACATAATAAATCGCTTCGGACCGGGACTGTTCGAGTACGAATTTCAACTCCCGCTTCTGATAGGCCGGGTTCACCGTGACGAGCGTTACGCCAGCCAGCCCGCAGGCGAGTTCGATCACGACCCATTCGGGAAGATTGTTAGCGTAGACCGCAATCCGCGCGCCTTCCGCGTGCCGTGTCGACAGGGCGCGGGCTAGACGTTCGGCGTCGGCGAGTAGCTCTGCATAGGTCCAGGTTCGACCAATCGATCCGTCATAGCCAAGCTCCTTGAGGGCCATGCGATCAGCGCCAGCGGCTGCCGATGTCCGCAGCATGTCGCCAATCGTCACTAGGGCCGGCTCTGCGCCACCCTGCGCCGGAAAATAGGATTCCGTGAGCTCAACTTTATACATACCCGCCTCCGCCTGTCTCTTCAGCAGGACGATAGCGTCATTATGGGAGCGCAGGAAACACCTTGCTCTGGCAGCCGTCGCTAATGCGCGAGTTCAAGCTGCCTTGCGGCCTGCTTCTCGCGTTTCTTGTCGACGAAGCTTGCAATGAACTGCGTCACGCGCGGAGCGATCTCCGTCCGAAAGCGGGAGCCGTTGAAAACACCGTAATGGCCGACACCCGGCTGGATGTAGTCTGTCTGCATATCCAGCGGAATGTTCACGCAGATGTCGTGGGCGGCCTGAGTCTGCCCGATGCCGGAGATGTCATCCTTTTCACCTTCGACGGTCATCAGGGCAACATCCGTAATCGCGGATGGGTCCACCAGCCGCCCGCGATGACGGTACTCGCCACGTGGCAGGAGATGGCGCTGGAAGACCCTGTCGATCGTCTGAAGGTAGAATTCCTCAGTCAAGTCTAGCACGGACAGGTACTCATCATAGAATTCACGGTGCTTGCGGGCGCTGTCGCCATCGCCATCCACGAGGTGATTGAAGAAACGCCAGTTTGCATCAACGTGGCTGTCCCAGTTCATGTTCATGAAAGAGGAGAGCTGGACAAATCCCGGATAGACGCGCCGCCCTGCCCCCGGAAGCATGGCCGGGACGGTATAAATCATGTTTTCCTCGAACCACTCAAACGTACGTTCTTCGGCCAGCACGTTCGGGACCGTGGGCGAGCGGCGGGCATCGATGGGCGAGCCCATGAACGTCATTGTCGCCGGGAGGGCCGGGTCATTGTCCTCCGACATGAGCGCGACCGCAGCGAGCACGGCCGGGCCGGGCTGGCAGACGGCCAGCACGTTCGCGCCCGCCCCGAGAAAGCGCAGCATGTCGCGGATGTGATCGGTGTAATCGTCCAGATCAAACTTGCCGCGCCAGACAGGCTGAAGGCGCGCGTCGGCCCAGTCAGTGATGTAGACGTCATGCGTCGGTAGGAAGGCCTCGACCGTCCCGCGCAACAGTGTGGCATAGTGACCTGACAGGGGCGCAACGATGAGCAGGCGCGGCATAGGGCCAGCCTTGGCCTTGCGCGCCCTGGACATCATGCGCGGGTCCTTGCGGAAGTGAACGAGGTTACACCACGGCGTCGACCAGGCGACGGTGTCCGTGATTGGAACATCGACGCTGTTAATGCGCGTGCTCTCAATCCGCCACTCAGGCTTTCCATAATAGCGGGTGACGGACTCAAACACGTCCGCCATGGCCGCAAAGGATTTGCCGAATTCGGTGTTCCGCCATGGATTGCCTGGTGCGCGGATCATGGCCCGGCTTGTTCTGGCAGCAGCACGCATCGGCGCGAGCGCCAGGCGGTTTATTTCAACAAGCGTGTACAGCACCGCAAGCAAACCCTCTCATATTGCACTGCAACATATGCAGAACATGACAGGCTTGCAAACAATGCGCCGCACTCGGAGGTGTTGTCAGAGCAGCTCCGACAGACAGGCGGACATCGTCTCTGCGTTGTTTTCATGGGTAAAAAACGTCTTCAGAGACCAATTTTCGTCCATCAGGTAGACCAAAGAGGTATGGTCCATTGTGTACTCTGCGACGCTTTCAGGGCTTTCAATCCGCGCATAATCGGCGAAAAACACGTCAGCAGCGGCTCGTACCTGTTCGGGCGTTCCGGTCAGGCCGATAATGTCATCTGGGAAAGCCTCGGTAGAGATATAGGTGGCCAGTGCTTCAGGTGTGTCGCGCTCAGGATCGACGGAAATCAGGATTGTCTGTGGTGCTTCCACCGACTCAGGCAGCTGCTCCAGCGCGCGGTCAATCGTCACGAGTGTCATCGGGCAGACATCCGGACAATAGGTAAAACCAAAGAAGACAAGGCTGTTCTTGCCTTTTAGATCGGCCTCCGTCACCGCAACGCCAGTATGGTCAACGAGGCTGACCGGCCCTCCGATTTCGTCATAAGCTCGCGTGGAGCAGCTGGCCTGGTCTCCACCAGACATTTGCGGCGCGTCAGCACCCCCACAGGCGGCGATCAGAGAAAGGCTGGCAGCAGCGGTCAAATATTTCATCATAAGGGAATATGATGTGCCCAAGCGGCTTGGCGCAAGCGACGCGGCGCCGCATAGCGTATCGGTCATGGAAGACGTCGCCAGAGATTCCCGCGCCGGCCTTGATGAGGCGCTCTTTTCCCTTGCCCCGGAAGGGCTTGGTGGCGTCGGCTCGGCGCTTGGCCGAACTCGGCTGCGCACCTTCATCACATTGCGCTGGATTGCCGTCGTCGGACAGACAGCTGCACTCCTGCTGGTTCATTTCGGGCTTGGTTTCGATACGCCACTTGCCGTCGGCCTCGCCATCATCGCAGCATCTGCCTGGCTGAACGTTTTCCTTTCACTCGCCTTTCCGAGCCAGCGCCTGACCGCCGAATGGGAAGCAGCGCTGCAGCTGGCCTTCGATACGGTGCAATTGGCCGCGCTGGTGGCAGCTACAGGCGGGCTCTCGAACCCCTTCCTACTGCTGCTGATCGTTCCTGTTACCGTTTCTGCCGTCAGCCTGCGCCCGATCTATGCGGCCATGCTGTCCATCCTCGCCCTGACTCTGGCTGCCGTCATGCCCGGACTGGCTGGACCCCTGCCCTGGCTGCCAGGGGAGCCGATTGAGTTACCGCAGGTTTTCCAGTGGGGGCAGTTCGCGGCCCTGGCTGTCGGACTAGCTTTCTTCTCGCTGTCGGCCCTTCGTGTCAGTGAGGATGAAGCGCGGCTGGTGCGGGCGCTGGATGCGGCCCAGGTTGTGATGGCGCGCGAGCAGCGCCTGTCGGCGATTGGAGCCATGTCGGCGATGACCGCACATGAGCTCGGGACGCCCCTTGCTACCATCCACCTCGTGGCCAAGGAGATGGCGCGCGACCTGCCTCACGATAGTCCCTATTCTGAGGATGTGACGCTGATCGTTGAGCAGGCCGAACGTTGCCGAGGCATTCTGGGAGAGCTTGGTCGCGCGCGGGAAGCAACCGATATCGTACATGCCCGGATGCCAGTATCCGTTCTCATTGACGAGGCCGCCGCACCCTTCAAGGGCCTTGGCGTCGATCTGGCCGTGACGTGCGAGCCCGGCGAAGGCGGCGAGGCGAAGGCTCCGATCCTTCGTCGCAGTCCTGAGATCCTGCATGCGCTTGGAGCCTTCATCGAGAATGCCGTCAGCTTTGCCGAAACCCGGGTGCGGGCGAGCGCGATCTGGACCGACACGCAGATCATTGTGACCATCTCCGACGATGGGCCCGGCTTCTCTCCTGAGGTTCAGCCGAAACTCGGCGAGCCTTATGTTTCAGAACGCGGTGAGGCACAGGCCGGCGGCGGTGATATGGGACTTGGCTTTTTCATCGCGAAAACGCTGATTGAACGAACAGGCGGCCGCATTGCCACGCGAAACCGGACACCCCCGAAACGGGGCGCTGTGGTGCAGGCTCTTTGGCCAAGAAGCGCCCTGGAAGCATCTGAGCTGGAAAATGCTGTAAACCTACACATATCCGATACATAAGAGCCGTCAGGAGGCGGACATGGAACGACCTGTTGAACTTCACGAAGCCCTCAAAGGGGTGGAAGACCGGACCTGCCTCGTCCTCGACGATGATGGTCCATTTTGTCAGCGCCTTGCCCGCGCGCTCGGCCAGCGCGGCTTTATTGTTTCGGCCGTCTCCACGGTCAGCGAAGCAAAGGATATTGCGCGCCTGAACCCGCCCGCTTTTGCCGTTCTGGATCTTCGCCTTGAAGACGGCTCCGGGCTTGAAGTCGTTGAAGCGCTTCAACAGCACCGGGAGGATGCCCGCGCGGTGATCCTGACCGGTTACGGGGCCATTGCGACCGCCGTCGCCGCCGTGAAGGCCGGTGCGGTCGACTACATCGCAAAGCCGGCAGACGTAGAAGACATCGTCAAGGCGTTGGTTGCGCGCCCCGATGAAAAACCAGCCCCGCCGGACAACCCGATGTCAGCCGACCGGGTGCGCTGGGAACACATTCAGCGGGTTTACGAGCTGTGTAATCACAATGTGTCGGAGACGGCGCGGCGCCTGAACATGCATCGCCGGACCCTGCAGCGGATCCTTGCCAAGCGAGCCCCACGCTAGAAGCTATCGAACCGGAACCGGTTCGGTCCATTTTGCAAAACGCTCGGCAACTTCCTGATAGACAGGTCGTTTGAACGGCACGATCAGGGATGGCGTTTCCTCGAGCGGTGCCCATCGCCAGGCGTCGAACTCAGGCGTGTGACGATCCAGCCGGACATCGGAGTCCGAGCCCTTGAAGCGGAAGGCAAACCATTTCTGACGCTGGCCCAGATAAGGCCCGTGCATACGCCGGCGCAGATCCGGCGGGAAATCATAGTAGATCCAGTCCTCGGTTTCTTCGAGGATATCGACCAGCTTCGCCGGAACGCCCACCTCTTCTTCCAGCTCGCGCAGGGCGGCTTCAGTGGTCTCCTCCCCCTCATCGATACCACCTTGGGGCATTTGCCACTGAAAGGCCCCACGGCCATTAATCCGTCGACCAACAAACACGTGGCCAGCTGCAGAAAACAGCGCGAGGCCTGCATTTGGCCTGTAAAGCTTGGGATCTCGTTTTTTCATCCCGCTAGAGGTAGCGGCCTGGCAGGGGCCCGGCTAGGGCGCAGGGTCAGCTCCGGCGAAGGCAAGCGAGGTTACCTGCTGGGGAGGCTTACTGACACGAGCCAAGGCAGAAGCCGGCGCGAGCACTATGCCCTTGGTCTCAAGACGCTCCGCCCAATGACGGACCGTATCGATCGTCACGGGATAGGCAAAACCGGTGCCCATCGCCCGACCATCCTCCTTCGCGGCCAGTTCAAGCTCGAGCAGACGGCCGTTGATGGCACTGGCGTCCGTATCGGCATCAATTGTGTGATTGGCGGCGGCGAAGGTCACACCGGACTTTGCGGCAGCGTCGCGTAGGATGGAGCGCGACAGGCTGCCATCCTCGATCATCGCCACGCCTCGATCTGCAAGCGCGTCCATGACGGGCTGGGCGGCACTGGAATCGCGGGCAAACTTGTCGCCCTGGTAATTGACCACGCCAAATGCGCCTGTTGCGCGGGACAGGACCCACTCCATTCGGCGCACATTCTCGTCGGCAGTGGCTGAGACAGATAATGTGTGTGGGTGCGGGCGAATGCGGCCATAATCATAGGGTTGCATCGGCATTTCGATCAGCACTTCGTGCCCAGCTTCGCGTGCCTCGTTCACCCAGCGCTGCAATCCCCGCGCATAAGGGACAAAAGACAGCGTGACCTCGGGCGGAAGCTCATCGATCGCAGAGCGTGTGTGCGTACGGTTGATGCCGAGGCCCCCGACAATCAGTGAGACAACGGGACGTCCGTCAGGATTTGAAAATGGCCGGGCATAGACGGACGCAGGCTGGCGGCCATCATCAGCCACGACGGGAAGACGGATACCACGACGCACTTCCGACAGGCCGGCGACTGGAGCTCTTGGCAGTGAGACGACTTTCGTCACTTCACTCAGGGACTGACCCGGTAAAACCGTGCGGCCATTGATGCGAACACCACTGGGTTCACCGGCATCCCCCTGCTCGCGCGGTGCGACGACCGGGGCCGAGTTGGTGGGGTAGTCGACATTGAGGGACGGACCTTCAACGGGCTCAAGCATCGCAGCGAGACGGATCGGCGATTCCGGCTGCTCGATGTTCAACCGGGCCTTCAGCACCGGTGCGTCGCCAACAGGGGTATCGTCAAACAGAGCGATGATTTCGCTGGGGCCTGCCCGGCTTTCATCGCCAAAAGTATTCACCGTGAATCCAAAGACTCCGGCAAGCCCGCCAAAGAGCAGCAGGCTGAGACCAGAATGCAGAAAAGCGCTGCGGATTGGCGAGGGGTCGCTTGCGGCCCGTTTTGCCATGGATTCACCAACGTCCTGAAAGTTAAGCCAACAGATCAGGATGTGCCTTGAAAGCGTTAAGAATCGGCAAACAAAAGTTAACCGGCGTTAGGTGTAACACTCGCTGTGGTGATACGGTTTCGCAGGTAATCAATGGCCCGTTCCAGCTGGTAGTCCGAGCCATTGTAGCCTTCTGGCGGCTGGTCATCCGGCAGATGCGGCCCCCGACGTGTCTCGCCGTCCTCATTGCCGAGTGAATTGTAAAGATCAGCCTCGGAGTAGACGCGCACTTTCTCAAGGTCTTCCTCGCTGAGGCGCGTGTTTGCAACCTCAAGATCAGGCTCGATTCCGGTCGCCTGAATAGACCGTCCAGCCGGCGTATAGTAGCGCGCGGTTGTTAGACGGATGGCCCCGCGTTCCGCGCCAAGCGGGATGACGGTCTGGACCGAACCCTTGCCGAAGCTGGTCACACCGAGAATGGTGGCTCGCCCTCTATCCTGAAGCGCTCCGGCCACAATTTCGGATGCTGAGGCAGACCCGTTATTGATCAGGACGACCATCGGAACGTTCTTGAACACCTCGCCCGAGCGAGCGTTGTAGCGCTCCATGTCGTTCGGGCGACGCCCGATCGTGGAAACCACTTCCCCACCCGACAGGAACATGTCGCTTACGGATACGGCCTGATCGAGCAAGCCGCCGCCATTGTTGCGCAGGTCAATCACGACACCGCTTGGGCGTCCGCCAAGCTCGCGGGTGATTTCGCCGATTGCATCATCAAGCGTGGACGTGGTGCGCTCATTGAAAGTGGCGATCCGTAGATAGGCGATGTCGCCATCCTCAACACGATAGTTCACGGACTTCGGCTCAATGACTTCGCGGGTGAGCGTCACATCGAACGGGTCCTGCCCGTCGCGGAACACAGTGATGGTGATGTCGCTGCCGGCCTCACCGCGCATTTCCTTCACCGCATCATTGAGAGTCTGACCGATAATGGGCTCGCCATTTATCGCGGTCAGCAGGTCCCCGCTCTGAATTCCAGCACGGCTGGCCGGCGTGTCATCCATAGGCGTGACGACTTTGACAAAACCATCCTCCATAGTGACTTCAATGCCGAGACCGCCATATTGGCCAGAGGTCTGCACTTGCATGGATCGAAAGTCTTCCGGGGCGAGATAACCCGAATGCGGGTCGAGCGATGTCAGCATGCCGTTAATGGCAGCCTCCATGGCGTCTGCCTCGTCAATTTCCACGACGTAGTCAGATTGCGCCCGCGCAAGAATTTCTGCGAACAGATCAAGTTGCCGGTAGGTCTCGGTACGCGGATCACTGGCGCGGCCCTCGGGCCAGGCAAGCGCCGACATGCCAACGGCCATGCCTCCGAGAACAACCCCGATCGCAGCGCCCGTGAGCAATGACCGCATTTACCTAACTCCATCCACCGCAGACGGTTATCGTCCGCGTTTCATCCATTCGGCCGGATTCATCGGCCGACCGTCGCGCCTTAACTCCATATAGAGCTCAGGCGGCGGGCTTGCACGGTCTGGCATCTGTCCAACGGGTTCGCCTGTAGCGACCGTCTGCCCGACAGACCCATAAAGTGCGCCCAATCCACTTAGTATAACATGGTAACCGTCCGATGTACTCAAGATCAACATCTGGCCATAGCTTCGAAACGTACCCGCATATTCGATCCGGCCGTCCACTGGCGCTGTCACCTGCGCCCGCTGACGCGTCACCACCGTCAGCCCTTCCGCCGCATCGCCTGCGGGAGTGCGATCGCCGAAGCTGCGGGCGATAAGGCCGGCGGCAGGACTGCCAAGCCCCCCCAGCGCTCGGGCACCTAACGGCTTCAGATTGGGGGCCGGGGCCGATCTGGGGGAGATATCCGTCATGGTCCCACCACGCGGCGACAGCGAAGCATAGCGCGGACGCAGCGACGGCTTGGACCCGGGCGTTGCAGGCGCTGCCGCCTCCAATGTGGTCAAAAGATCGCGCAGCGTCTCGGCGCGTTCGCCAAGCGAAGTCACAGTTTGCTTCAGGACGGCCGCTTCTGCGCTCAGATCTTCGTACTGCGCCCGTTTGGCCGCAGCGAGGCGTTTGATCTCAAGCTCATTGGCCGCAAGCGTCGCTTCGGCGGCCTCCAGACGCGCCCGCTCGCGGCGAATATCTCGCTCGAGCGTGTTCAGGGTCTCGATCTCTTCGGCGAGTTCCCCTGCCCGGTCCGACAGGCGCGGGGCGGCATCGCCCATGACAATCGCAGCGCGGACTGCGGTGTTCGCCTTGTCCGGCGAGACAATCAGGGCGGGCGGGCGGCGGCGATTGGCCGACGCCAGCGCCGCGAGCAGTTCCTCCAGACTTTCGCGGTCCTGCAGGAGTTCAGCCTGCGCCGAATTCTGGCGAGCGCGCAGATCGATCAGTTTGCGTTCCGAGGCGGTCGCCATTTCCTCGCGCCGCCGGCTTTCCATGGCGGCGGAAATCATCTGCGCATCAATCCGCTCAAGATCCACTCCGGTCAGCTCACCGGCCGATTCCAGCGCTTTCAGCCGTGTCTCAGCCTCAGCCTTTTCCGCTTCCAGCTCACGCAGTTCGTCACGCGTGAACGTGTCGGGAGCCGCGGCAACAGCCAGCAGCGCGACAGCTCCAAGAAAGGCACGCGTGAAATCCATCCGAATCGCATGCCACACATAGTCTGACCGAGAGATTAATCTGTCGGTAAGTATTCCAGCGCGGGGCCGAGCCGTGACAGTGACGCGGCGACCTGCGCGGGCCGGGACCCAAACAGTGACAGGTCGAAAGCGGGTCTTGAGACGAGGAGATGGTCGAGCGCCCCAACGGCAGCCCTGAACGCCCTTGGCGGGGCTTGTTCGTGCCCTGCAAGGTGAATGGCAGCATTTCGCTCGGCAATAAGCGCCTCAAGATCCTTAAGTCCCACTGAGGTCAGCGGCAGGCGGACTGAGTCTGACAGGTAGTTTTCCGAAGATACTCGGCGCAGCAGAAAACCCGGTGCCGCAAGTCTTCTATCATCTCCGGTCTCGAAAACGTCCTCGTCGAGCCCGTTTGCCGAAAGCGCGAAGGCGCACGCGCCCTGCAGCGCGATAACAAGGGAGATGGCGAGCCATCGCCGGGCCGACCTGTCCTCTTTGAACACTTCAGCCTGATCAGCCGCGAAACGGCAGACATCTGTGAGTTCGGCATAGATCGCGGCTGGCTGGATCATGCCAGGCGCGCCCTACTCGGCCTCTTCAGGCTCCGCAACCTTGCGGAAGTCCCACCCGCTCTCAGCGGCGATGTAAGTAAAGGCGGCGTAGACAGCGACATTCTGGCGGAACTGATCCGGCTTGATCTTGTCGAACGTATCATCGGGCGTGTGGTGATAATCGAAATAGTCACGTCCATCCTGACCGGGCGTGACCACGGGAACGCCAGATCGCGCAAGGACCAAGATGTCAGGCCCACCGAAGGCGTTGTTGTCGCCGGCCGTCACGCCAAGCGGGGCAAGGATTTTCTGGATGGCCGCTGCGTATCCGAGCGCGCCGTCACCAAACCGGGTCTGGAAGCGCCAGATCCGGCCAGCCCCAAAATCGCTTTCGGAAGCGAGAACATGGTTTTCGAGGTCTTCGGAATGCTGGCGCGCATAGGCATCGCCACCAAGAAGCCCGACCTCCTCAGCGCCGTAAAGTACGACGCGAATGGTCCGCTTGGGTTGCCCTGGCAACGCATCGATCAGTTTGGCCGCGCCGACCACAATTCCGCAGCCAGCCGCATCATCCAGCGCCCCGGTTCCAAGGTCCCAACTGTCCAGATGGCAACTTATGAGAACGATTTCATCTGCCTGCTCCCCGGGCACTTCGCCGATGACATTGCCCGAGGGAACGCCCGTCAGGGTTTCTGTCTGGATGTTTAACCGGACCGCTACCGCACCACGCTCCAGCAGGCGCGTCAGCTGATCGGCATCTGGCGGCGACAGCGCGGCCGCTGGCAGCGGGCCTGTAGCCTCACCGTCGGGACGCGCTGTCATGCCCGTATGCGGAAAGCGCCGGGGCTGGGTTCCGACCGACCGGATCAGGCAGCCAACCGCGCCCTTCTCGGCCGCGACGGGGGCGCACTCGCGGCGCTTACGAACGCCGAGGCCATATCCGGACCCGTCCTGTGTCTTGATCGTGATTTCATCGACAAAGACGATCTTGCCGCGAATATCGCTTTCAAAGCCGGCGCGCAGCTCATCCATGCTTTCAAAGCGGATTATGTCCGCTTCGATCGGCCCTTCCCCTGTATCAGCGGAGCCGCCGAGTGCCGTTATGACGAGTTCCTGCTGACCGGGGGAGATAACGTGAGCTGTATCTGTCACACGGGACCAGAATGGAATGTCGAAGTCCTCGATCCGCACATTCCGGAAGCCGAGAGAGCGAAGCTCGGCCACGGCCCATTCCCTTGCCCGGCGCTCGGCCTGTGATCCTGCGAGTCTCGGGCCAACTTCTGTCGTCAGGTCCTCAACGAATTGCAGGCCGATATCATCTGCGAGGCCCTGCTCGATGAGCATGTCCACTGTCTGCGTGATCCGCCCTGGAAGAGGTTCTGCTTCGGGTGCGCCTTGCGCGGCTGCGCCGAGGCACAAGGACGAAAAGACGGCAGTGATCAGGGCGCAACGCATGACGATGTTTCCGGGTGGCCTGCCGCCATACCTAAAGGGCTTGGCAGCGAGGTAAAGCAGGAAACATCGTCGATTGTCTGTTGCGTGGCGACCTAGCCGGCTGCAGCGTTCAACTGGCTCGCTGTTTCGATCACAACATCGACCTGTGGACGGTCTTTGAAGCCTTCTTCACGAAGGACAGCCGCGACCGATCCATCAGCACGAATGAAGACGATGGCGGGGTGTGGAATGCCATCATACTGCGAGCCTGCACGGACATCGGTATTGCGCAGCGCGAACGCATCAATCACCGCAGAATCTGTGTCTGACAGAAGCGTATAAGACAGCTCGGCCTCGGCCTTGAAGTCTGCCAGCGTTTCGACCGAGTCATAAGAGAGCGAGGCAAGACCCCAGCCTGCATCGTTGAGCGGCGCAACAGCGGCTTCCAGATCCTTCATCTGACCTTTACAGAACGGGCACCAATCCGCCGAGCGCACGAAAACGACGGCAACTCCACTCTCGCCGGACAGAGAGGCAAGTGTCGCAGCTTCACCGGCAGTCGTGGTCGCGGAAAACTCAGGTGCGGCTTCACCCACCGTCGGTCCGATCTGAACGACCTCGGCTGTTTCAGCTTCAACGGTCGCTTTCTCGGCGAAGGCCGGTGCGGCGAGCGCGAGCGTGGTGGCGAGAGCAAATGTGCGGATCATGGTAGGTGGCTCCATTTCAGTGATGGCTTCTCCTACCGTGCACCCGCGGCCTTGCGAATACGAATTTGGATAACCTCACGCCGGTTTGATGAGCGCGTCATCACTGACGCGCCCTTCAGTCACCGGTCCGCCAGATCAGGCGAGGCTGGAGTCGATGCCTTTGCAGGCCTCGACAAGGCCTTTCACGGCGTTAACCGAGGCGTTGAACATCGCCTGCTCTTCATCATTGAAGTCGAACTCGACCACCTTTTCCGCGCCATTCGCCCCGATCAGGGTTGGAACACCAACATACATTCCGTCCAGCCCATACTGGCCATCGCACCATGCGGCGGCCGGCAATACGCGTTTCTGATCACGGAGATAGGATTTCGCCATCGCGATCGCGGACTCAGCCGGCGCGTAATAAGCCGACCCGGTTTTCAGGAGCGCAACAATCTCCCCGCCGCCCTTACGTGTGCGGTCAACGATGGCATCGAGTTTTTCCTGTGTCATCCAGCCCTGCTTGACGAGCTGTGGCAGCGGCAGTCCGCCAACCGTTGAGTGGCGCACCATGGGCACCATGGAATCGCCATGTCCGGCCAGCGTCCAGGCGTGAATATCGGCGACGGAAACGCCGGTGGCTTCCGACAGGAAGTAAGCAAAGCGGGAACTATCCAGTACACCCGCCATGCCGACAACCTTGTTGGATGGCAGACCAGAGAATTGCTGGAGCGCCCAGACCATGGCGTCGAGCGGGTTGGTAATGCAGATCACGAAGGCGTTCGGCGCATGGGCCTTGATGCCCTCCCCGACCGCTTTCATCACTTTCAGGTTGATACCGAGAAGATCGTCGCGGCTCATGCCCGGCTTCCGGGGAACACCAGCAGTGACGATGCAGACATCCGCGCCGGCAATGTCGGCATAATCATTCGCGCCCTTGAGATCGACGGAGGCGTTGTAGACCGGGGTCGATTCAGCGAGATCCAGCGCCTTGCCCTGCGGCAGGCCTTCAGCAATGTCGAACAGGATAACATCGCCCAGTTCTTCGCGGGCGGAAATATGGGCGAGCGTGCCGCCGATCATGCCTGAACCGATCAGCGCGATTTTGTTGCGGGCCATGGGACGTCTCCGATTTATCTGAAAAGCCGTGTTTGGCCCGTGGGTTAACCGAGCCGGGCGCGAGGCGCAATGCGGCGGGCCACCAGATCATCGCACGGGGCTGGATTTGAATCCCGAACCCAAGCAGAAATGAAGGATGATTCCTCTCGCGCGCCGTTCTCCTGTTACTCCAGATGCCTGCAATCTCGCCCGCGCGATCGATCTTGTCGGGGATCGCTGGACAATGCTGGTCTTGCGTTCGGCCATGTATGGGGTGCGCCGGTTCGATGATTTTCAGGCGGAGCTTGGCTGCCCGCGTACCGTGCTGTCGGGGCGGCTGAAAATGCTGACCGAGGAAGGCCTGCTGCGGCGGAGGATGTATCAGGAGCCCGGCAAACGCTCCCGGCCGGAATATGTCCTGACCATTATGGGGGAGGAACTTCGCCCGGTTCTGATCATCCTGACCCAGTGGGGCGATCGCTGGCTTGGCGGCAACGAGCCGCCGCCGATCAGCTTTGTCGAAGTGGACACGAAATCCCCTGTCCGGACGGGCTTCATCGATGAAGAGGGGCGCGAAGTGCCACCCAGCGCCCTGAGACCGGTGCTCCGACGTTAGCTTTGACAAAGCTCGCGCGTGACGAAACAGTCCGGCCATGAGTTGGGAAGCTGAAACCGAAGAAATTCGAAAACGCCGCGAGATCGCCCTGCAACAGGGCGGCGAAGCAGCCATCGCCAAACAGCACGGCAAAGGCCGGCTGACCGTCCGCGAACGTATCGCGCTACTGCTGGATGAGGGCAGCTTTGACGAGATCGGCATGGGGGCCGGCGGCTCGGAGCGCGGCGATAATGGCGAGCTGATCGACTTCACGCCTGGCAATTTCGTGCTTGGCTTCGGCAAGGTCGATGGCCGTCGCGTGATCGTTGGTGGAGAGGATTTCACCATTAAGGGCGGCTCGCCCTCCCCCGCCGGTCTGCGGAAAAGCGTCTACACCGAAGACCTTGCGGTTCAGTATAAGGTCCCGCTGGTCCGGCTTCACGAGGGCGCAGGCGGCAGCGTTGGCGGCTCAGGCGGCCCGAGCCTGCCCGGACCGGTCTTCGCACCATCGCGCTTCAAGTCGGTTGCTATCGCGATGGCGACGGTTCCGGTGGCGACTGCTGCGATGGGCGCGGTTGCGGGCCTGCCCGCTGGACGGCTTGTTTCCTCTCATTTTTCGGTGATGTCCAAATCGACCGCGCAAATCCTGACCGCCGGTCCGGCTGTGGTGGAACGCGCCATGGGCGAGAAGAAAACCAAGGATGAGCTTGGCGGCGCGCAGGTGCACACCAAGAACGGCACCGTCGATAATGGCGGCGAGGATGAGCCCGACGCCATCGCGCAGATCAAGACATTCCTGTCCTACATGCCAGACAATATCTGGTCGCTCGCGCCGACAGGCCCTCAGGATGATCCGGTCGACCGGCAGGAAGAAAAGCTGATCGACATTGTTCCCCGCGAGCGGCGCAAGGCGTTCGACATGCGCCGGACGCTGAAGCTGATCGTCGATCAGGACAGTTTCTTCGAGATCGGGCGCGGCTATGGCCGCAGCCAGATCACCGGGCTTGCCCGCCTGAATGGGCAAACCGTTGGCGTCTGGGCGAATGACGGGAAGTTCCTCGCCGGATCAATGACAGCAGACGGAGCCCAGAAAGCACGCCGGTTCATGGAAATGTGCGAGACGTTTTCGCTCCCCATTGTCAGCTTCGTAGATGAGCCCGGCTTCATGATCGGCTCCAAGGCCGAACAGGAAGCAACCATCCGTCATGGCGCGAACGCTGTGCTGACAGCAGCGCTGACGAGCGTGCCATGGGCGAGCGTGATGGTGCGCCGCTCCTTTGGCGTGGCGCAGGCCGCCCATTACGGACCAGAGGGTTATGTGCTGGCCTGGCCGTCGGCTGAATCAGGGCCACTCCCGGTTGAGGGCGGTGTCGCCGTCGCATTCCATCGCGAAATCGCCGCCGCGCCCGACCCGGAAGCGAAGCGCAAGGAGCTGGAAGACATGCTGGCGGCGCGCCAGTCCCCCTTCCCTCGCGGCGAAGCGCTCTCGGTGCATGAATTGATCGATCCGCGCGAGACGCGGCCCATGCTCTGCCGCTGGATAGACCGGGTGCAGCCGCTACTGCCGGACCTGCTCGGCCCAACCGGTTTCTCTGTGCGGCCATAGAAGGATTTCAGGAATGGCGAAGATAGAACTCGAAACCGGCGGCACAGTCTGGAAGGTGCTCGTGAAGGCGGGCGACGCCGTCACCGACGGCCAGGAGCTCTTCATCATGGAAGTGATGAAAATGGAGGTGCCTTATGAGGCTCCCGCCGACGGCACTGTCACGGCGCTGAACATCTCCGAAGGAGACGTGCTGGAGGAAGGCTTTGTGGCAGCCGAGGTCGGCTAGGCGTCTTCGTCGCCGTCGTCAGGTGTTTCGAGCTCAATCAGGAACATTTCGCGGATCTGTTCCAATGCGTCTTCCATGTCGCGGGCGCGGCCAGACTGCACAAAAGCGCGGCCGTACTGCTTGGCGAGTTCGCCGAGGAAGTCTCCAACCTCATCAAGCCCGGCAAAGAAACCGGGATCCAGCATCACCTGCTGAGAGCCGTCCTCCATCGGAAAGGCGACCAGGAATGGCTGCGGAACACCATCATCACGCATGAGCGGGCCTCTTTTCGTCTCTGAACTGTTTCACTCTACTGGCCGGTCTCGACCCGATCGGCGATCGCCGCAATGCGGGTTGCCGCATTGGTCAACGCCTCAACCGCCTTCACTTCGATGTCAGGCGTTGCCGGCCCGGCCCTTTTCGCCGCTTCAAGCTCATCGAGCAGCGCAAGCGCAGCCACCAGCAGCAGCCGCGCCTCGCCAATATCGCCAACGGCGCTTGCAATGCCGGAGATTCGCCGATCGAGATCAACCGCGAGTACGCCGAGACGGGCTTCCTGACCGGGCGCACAAGCCACCGAATAGGCCCGGCCCTGTATGGTGATGTCTGCCTTGGCCATGGTATCAGGCGTCCCGCTCTAGGGCGGCGCGCACCTCATCAATGGCCGAGCCAAGCGCAGACGAGGCCTCATCGGCCAGCGCTTGCAGTTCCTGCTCACGCGCCATGGCCTCATCCAGCTCCTCGGCAAGCTTGGCACGATCGGCAACGAGCGCCGCGATTTCCTTGCGGGTCGCGACCGGGTCTCCGGCACGGGCGAACACAGAGTCCAGCGCCCTTTCCAGGCGGCCCAGCGCATCGTCAAGCGCCTTCGCGGACTCCTCAATTGAACTCATGCAAAAGGACTAGCAGCGCTGTGCCCGTTCCGCCAAGCGTCTTGACGTCGGCATCGTACCGTCCCATGCGCTGAACCGTTAACGGAGGGCGATGAATGTCGGCGGCGCACAAGGATATGGCGAACGCGATCCGGGCTTTGTCCATGGACGCGGTTGAGCAAGCGAAATCAGGACATGTGGGCCTACCGCTGGGCATGGCGGATGTAGCCACCGTGTTGTGGACAGAAGTCCTGAAACATGACCCGGCCGCACCAGACTGGGCCGACCGGGACCGCTTCGTGCTGTCGGCCGGCCACGGATCGATGCTAATCTACTCGCTGCTTCACCTGACCGGCTATGACAGCGTCAGCCGCGACGATATTCGCAACTTCCGCCAGCTTGGGCGATCCACGCCCGGACATCCGGAAAACTTCGTCACGCCCGGCGTTGAGACAACAACCGGCCCGCTCGGACAAGGCATCGCAACCGCCGTCGGCATGGCCATCGCCGAGCGCCACATGAATGCCCGCTTCGGCGATGAGCTGGTGGACCACAAGACGTATGTTGTCGCTGGCGACGGTTGCCTGATGGAGGGCGTCAGCCAGGAAGCGATCACGCTTGCCGGCCACATGAAGCTTTCGCGCCTGATTGTTCTATTCGATGACAACGCGGTGACGATCGATGGCGGGACTGAGCTTGCCGACTCAACGGACCAATGCGCGCGCTTTGCCGCCTCCGGCTGGGCGACCCGCGCGATTGATGGGCACGACCCGGACGCGATCCGCGACGCGCTGAACTGGGCGCAGGAAGATCACGGCAAGCCGGTGATGATCGCGTGCAAGACACGGATCGGTTACGGCGCGCCGACCATTGAAGGCACCGGCAAAGCGCATGGCGGCCCTTATGGCGCGGAGGAGATCGCCGGAATCCGCGAGAACATCGGCTGGCCACACGCGCCGTTTGAGATCCCCGCCGACATCGAGACGGCATGGCGCGAGGCTGGAGCCTCCAAGACCAGTGAACACCAGGCCTGGGCTGATCGGCTTTCCAGCTCTCCCAGCAAGACCGAGTTTGAGACCGCAATTGCAGGCCGCCTGCCGGCTGACCTCTCGCACATCGTCGCGGCGCACAAGAAAAGCGTGGTGGATGGGGGCGAGGACAAGGCCACACGGCAATGGTCCGGTGCCGCACTTGAGGCGTTAACCGGCGCGATACCTGAAATGATTGGTGGATCAGCCGACCTGACCGGCTCCAACAATACGAAGACCAGTCACACCGAACCGCTGACCCCGGCAAACTGGGGCGGGCGCTATGTCCACTATGGTGTGCGGGAGCACGGCATGGCCGCGGCCATGAATGGTATGGCCCTTCATGGTGGCATCATCCCCTATTCCGGCACGTTCCTTGTGTTCGCGGACTATTCGAGGCCCGCCATCCGCCTCGGGGCCCTGATGGGAGAGCGCGTCATTCACGTGATGACGCATGACTCTATCGGTCTTGGCGAGGATGGCCCGACTCATCAGCCAGTCGAACATGTCGCCTCGCTACGCGCAATGCCGAACATGACCCTGTTCCGGCCATGCGACGGCGTTGAGGCGGCCGAGTGCTGGGAACTGGCGCTACGCAATGAGACAGGCCCGTCTACGCTTGCCCTGACACGGCAGAAGCTCGCCACTGCGCGCAAGTCTCACACCGATGAAAACCTGTCCGCAAAAGGCGGCTATGTGCTCTCCCCTGCAACGGGCGCTGACGAGCAGGCCGTCCTGATTGCGACAGGGTCCGAGGTTGAGATTGCGATGGCGGCGCAGGCTGCCCTTGAGGCAGACGGCATTGCGGTACGCGTGGTTTCAATGCCCTGCATGGAGCTGTTTGAAGCCCAGCCCGAAGCCTACCAGATCGAAGTTCTCGGTGGTGACCTGCCAAAAGTCGCCATTGAGGCGGGCGTCCGGTTTGGTTGGGATCGCTGGATCGGAGCCGATGGCGGCTTTGTCGGCATGTCGTCCTTTGGGGCGAGCGCACCCTATAAGAACCTCTACCAGCATTTCGGCATCACCGCCGAGGCCGCCGCCGACGCAGTGCGCAAACTCGTCTGAGACAGCCGGCCTATTCGGGCAGGGTCACAATCGGCAGTTCGATCCGGGACAAGGCCTCCGGGCCTTGGCGGACCGTATTCGTCGCAATGGCGGTCTCGGTCGTCGTGTACGGATTGCCGGCTGTGTTCAGATTCCGCGCATAAGTCGGGAAGTTGCTGGATGACACTTCAACACGAATGCGATGGCCCGCCTGAAACACATTCGCGGCCAGCATGGGCGGCGGGGTAACAGCATAGGTCTCGCCTGGCTGCATGAAGACTTCCTGCTCGACCCCGTCGCGATAGCGCATGCGCTGGATCGTATCGGCGATGTTCCAGGCGGTGCCGTCTGGCGCGACATCCACAAGCTTTACGGTGAAATCGGTGTCGGGCGCATCGGATGAGACAAACAACTCCGTGTTGATAAAGCCGAAGACGGCGACGTCTCCTTCAAGCGGGGCGCTTGTGTAGACGAGCACATCCTCGCGGGCTTCGATCTCCCTCTGGTCATAGGCCCCGTCAGACTGATCCGGCCCCATGCCGGCGATTTCACCGCCACGGGCGATGACCGGGTCTGCAGGGTCGTAGACGAAAGTATCCGATGCGGGCTCGGCCTGAGGCGTGAGGGCGAGGACACCGTTGCCGTTGAGGGTGTTCGCCGCGCCTTCGCTTGAAAAATAGAAGGTCAGCGTCTCGTCTATCCCGGCCTCCGGTACGCTGTCGAAAGCGGCCCACTGGTTCGCACCAGCCATGTAAACGGTGACAGGCTGCTCCGGAAGTTGAGCCCCTTCATCGCCCTTCAGCCATCGATCGAGGAAAGCGACTTCACGCGCAGAATAGTCAAACCGGGCATCGCCCAGCGGACGTTCACCCATCACGTATGCGTCGGTCTCGCGGCCAAAGTCGCAATGTCCGGCATTGGTGATCACGATGGCATCGCCTCGCCCAGCATGGCTCTCTCGTGTCTCCTCGAAGCGGGAAACGCCCGACCGAGCGGAAATGTCATACAGCGCTTCAGCATAAAGGCCGGGACCAAGCGGCCTGTCTCGGCGCGTGATTCGGTCGTCATCCCATGCCTCATGTGACGGTCCACGCGAGAGATACTCCTCGATCTCGGTCGCTGGCGCATTGAGGACAGATCCGATCTCGATTGCTGGCAGGTGCATGCGGGCGGCGGCGTAGTCATCCTGCGTGATATCCGTACCGCGCTCCAGCGCAAAGCCGGGCAAGGCCCGCTGCCGGGCTTCGTCAGACATGCCAGCCGGAAGCTGGGGCCAGTTGATCGCCATGGCCTCATAGAAATAGTCTGCCCAGCCCATCTGCCACGCCCCGCCGCGCCAGAAATTGCCTTGTTCGCGATGGGGGCCGGTCTCGGCAATGCCGACACCCGCCGAATAAGCGATCATCGCCTTGTGCGCGGGATGGCCCAGCGTTGAGAGCTTCAACTGGTTCTCTGCTGAGGATGAGCAACCATAGGTCGCCACACCACCATCAGACCATGGTTGGGCCGCGATCCAGTCCAGCGTATCCCAGCCGTCTTCATCGGCCTGGCCGAGCATACGCATCTCCCCCTCGGAGAAGTAGCGCCCGCGTTCATGCTGTTCGACCACGGCATATCCTGCCTTGAAGAAGGTCTGGATGGATTTCGAGCGGCGGCTGATCTCTGTGTCGTAGGGTGTGCGGATCAGGACAGTTGGGAACGGCCCCTCCCCCTCTGGCAAGTAAATCTCCGTATCAAGACGGACACCATCCCGCATCGGCACCTGAACGTGACGCAGATGCTCCGCAGCGTCGAGGATTGGCCCTTTGGGAGCTTCAGTGACCGGCGTTTCAGGCGGCGCGACGGCGCAGGCTGCCATCAGGGCAACACTCGCGCTCACCAAAACGGCATTTCTGGACGGTCTGGACAAGCGTTTCATGCGCGCGACCTTTCGAAGGAAACAGCAGAAAGTCTTGCTTGAGTTGGTGGGACACGTCCAGAGAGAGGCTTCCAACGAGACCCTGAGAGGACCATCATGACTTATGAGCTTGCGTTTACGGCGATTAATCTGTCCGTATTGCCGGCCTGGCTGTTGCTGATTGCGCTGCCACGCTCGGACATCACCAAAGCGGTCGTGCACTCTGGCATCTATCCTTTAGCGCTGGGCAGCTTCTATGCCGTCTGCCTCGCGCTCAGCATGTTCTTCGGCGTAAGCTCGGAGGAGGCCGGCTTCGCCTCCATCGGCGCGGTATCGGCCCTGTTCGATCATCCCAATGGCGTACTGATTGGATGGTCGCACTATCTCGTCTTCGACCTGTTCGTAGGGGCCTGGATCGGGCGGGATGCCCTACGCCGGGGCGTGACGCACTGGCTGGCAGCGCCCGGCATGCTCTTCAGCTTCGTTTTCGGGCCAGTCGGTCTTCTTTTCTACCTCATCGGCCGCGCCGCGACCGGCAAAGGCGGCCTGTCGCTGGCGGAGAGCTGATATGACACGCATCGGTACGCCACTCTCTCCGTCCGCGACAAAAGTGATGCTCCTTGGCTCCGGTGAGCTCGGAAAGGAAGTCGTGATCGAGCTTCAGCGCCTTGGCGTCGAAACCATCGCCGTCGACCGCTATGAGAACGCCCCGGCCATGCAAGTCGCGCATCGCTCGCACGTGATCGACATGACGGACGCAGCAGCCCTGCGCACACTCGTTGAGTCCGAGCGGCCGGATCTGATCGTCCCGGAGATCGAGGCAATCGCCACCGACGAACTTGCCCGGATCGAAACAGATGGCCTCGCCGAAGTGATTCCGACGGCACGGGCCACACAACTCACCATGGACCGGGAGGGCATTCGCAGGCTGGCAGCCGAAGCGCTTGGCCTGAAGACGAGCCCTTACGCATTTGCGGGCACTGCAGAGGAATTGCAGGCCGCAGCCGACCAGATCGGATATCCGGTCTTTGTGAAGCCGGTCATGTCCTCTTCGGGCAAGGGCCAGTCCAAGGTCGATAAGCCAGAAGATATTCCAGCCGCCTGGAAGCATGCCCTGACCACGGGCCGCGGCGGGCAGACCCGCGTCATCGTCGAAGGTGCGGTGGATTTCGAGTTCGAGATCACATTGCTCACGGTTCGCTCAGTCTCCGGAACGAGTTTCTGTGCACCTGTCGGGCACAGGCAGGAAGCCGGCGATTATGTTGAAAGCTGGCAACCGCAGGCAATGAGCGAAGCAGCTCTTCAAAGCGCGCAAGATATGGCCCAGCAGGTCACCGATGCGCTGGGCGGGCGCGGCCTGTTCGGTGTTGAGCTGTTTATTCGGGGGGATGAGGTCTGGTTCTCAGAAGTCTCCCCTCGCCCGCACGATACCGGCCTTGTGACGCTCGCCACCCAAGTCCAGAGCGAGTTCGAGCTTCATGCCCGGGCCATTCTTGGCCTGCCTGTCGACACTTACAATCACTCACCGGGGGCGAGCGCGGTGATCTATGGCGGCATGGAGGCGGAAGCCGTTTCGTTCGAAGGCATAGAGACAGCCCTTGACGTAGCGGGTAGCCAGCTACGCCTCTTTGGCAAACCCGTCAGCTATGAGAAGCGGCGGATGGGCGTCGCAATCGCATGGGGCGCAACAGTGGAAGAAGGTCTCGAACGGGCGAAAACGGCGGCATCGGCGGTAAAAGTCCGCACCTGAGACAAAGCTTCGCAGTTTGACAGCGCAGTCATGCGCAAACTGGCCCGCCGTTTGCTGGACGGCGAGGGCAGGCGGGTTTAAACCGCGCCCAAACTGACGCAGCAATTCTCTTTCAGGAGGACATCAAGTCCATGGCCGTTCGTGTTTCCATCAATGGGTTTGGCCGTATCGGCCGCCTCGTACTTCGTTCGATCATCGAACATGACCGCCGCGACATCGAAGTCGTCTCGATCAATGATCTGGGCCCGATCGAAACCAACGCTCACCTCCTCCAATACGATTCCGTTCACGGAAAACTCCCTGTCGAAGTTCGGGTCGAGGGTGACAAGATCATTGCCGGCGACCGCTCTTTCTTGTGCACAGCTGTTCGCGATCCCAAGGAACTTCCCCACAAGGAAATGGATGTCGACATCGCGCTCGAATGTACTGGCATCTTCGCGGACAAGGACAAGGCGTCCGCCCACCTCGAAGCTGGCGCAAAGCGCGTGCTTGTTTCCGCCCCGGCCAAGAACGCCGACAAGACCATCGTTTACGGTGTGAACCACGACACTCTGACCAAGGATGACATAGTTGTCTCCAATGCATCGTGTACGACCAATTGCCTTTCTCCGGTTGCAAAGGTCCTGAACGATACGGTCGGCATTAAACGCGGCTACATGACGACGGTGCACGCCTATACCGGCGACCAGCCAACCCTCGACCGGATGCATTCCGATCTCTACCGGGCCCGCGCCGCTGCGAGCTCGATGATCCCGACTTCGACCGGTGCCGCCAAGGCTGTTGGCCTTGTGCTTCCAGAACTTGCAGGCAAGCTCGACGGTTCAGCCGTTCGCGTGCCGACCCCGAACGTCTCGATGATCGACCTCGTCTTCGATGCCGGCAAGCCAACGACGGTGGAAGAAATCAACGGAGCGATCACGGTCGCAGCCGACGGAGCCATGAAAGGCGTACTGGCCTATGTCGATGCGCCGCTCGTCTCTTCGGACTTCAACCACGATCCCGCCTCTTCAACCTTTGCGCTGGACCAAACACAGGTCACCGACGGCACACTCGTCCGTGTTCTGTCCTGGTATGACAATGAGTGGGGCTTTGCCACGCGCATGTCGGACACCGCGATTGCCATGGCGAAACTGATCTAGACACGATGGCCGGCTTCAACCGTATCGAGGATGCCGGCGACCTGACCGGCAAAACCGCGCTCGTCCGTGTGGACTTCAATGTCCCCATGGATGGCGGGCGCGTGACAGACGACACCCGCCTGCGCGCGGCTCTGGACACCGTGCAGACACTGCGCACATCAGGAGCTAAGGTCGCGTTGCTGGCACACTTTGGGCGCCCAAAAGGCGAGCGCATCGCGGAGATGAGCCTCGCTCCGATCGCGCCGGCCTTCTCCAAAGTGCTCGGCAGTCCTGTGAGCTTCGTTGGCGACTGTCGCGGCGACGCGGTCAAAGCGGCCATCGACGCCCTGCCCCCGGCCGGCGTCATTCTTCTGGAAAACACGCGCTTTCATGCTGGTGAAGAGTCCGGCGATGAAGCATTGGCCGCCGAGATCGCCGCTCTGGGCGATCTTTATATAAACGATGCCTTTTCTGCCGCGCACCGCGCGCATGCGTCCACGGCGGGCGTTGCGAAGATCCTGCAAGCCTATGCGGGCAAATCCATGGAGCGCGAGCTAGACGCTTTGGACAAGGCGCTGGGTACGCCAGAGACGCCCGTGCTGGCCGTTGTTGGCGGTGCGAAAGTCTCGTCCAAGATTGACCTGCTCAAGAACCTCGTCACCAAGGTGGATGCCCTCGCCATTGGCGGCGGCATGGCAAACACATTCTTGCACGCGCGTGGGCATTCGGTGGGTAAGTCACTCTGCGAGCGCGATCTTAGCGACACCGCGAAGGAAATCGAAGCTATCGCCCGAGGCCATGGATGTGACATCCTCCTCCCCAGAGACCTCGTCGTGGCCAAAGACTTTGCAGCCAACGCCGCTAACCGGACCTGCGGGCTCGATGAAGTCGCCGATGACGAAATGATCCTCGATGCCGGGCCGCAATCGGTCGCAATCCTCGCCACAGCGATGGATGTTGCAAACACCCTTGTCTGGAACGGTCCACTCGGCGCGTTCGAGATCGAACCTTTCGACAAGGCCACCGTCCAGGCCGCCCAGGCCGCAGGAGCACGCGCGAAATCAGGCAAGCTGGTTGCGGTTGCAGGCGGTGGCGACACCGTCGCGGCGCTTAATCACGCCAGCGCGGCTGACGATTTCACCTTCGTCTCGACCGCCGGCGGCGCGTTTCTTGAATGGATGGAGGGGAAGGCGCTGCCAGGCGTCGAGGCCCTTAAATCGTAGGATACCGACCAATGGGATACCAAAATATGGGACAAACACAGATGGCCGCTCAGGCCGCCGAAAAAGACGGCTTCATTGCGGCCCTTGACCAGTCTGGCGGCTCCACACCGAAAGCTCTGAAACTCTACGGTGTTGAGGAGAGCGCTTACGCCAATGATGAGGAAATGTTCGGGCTGATCCACGAGATGCGCGCGCGCATTGTGAAGTCACCTGCCTTTACAGGTGACAAGGTCGTTGGCGCGATCCTGTTCGAACGGACCATGGATGGCGAGATCGACGGCACGCCGACCGCCCAATACCTCTGGGAGAAGCGCGGTGTTGTTCCCTTCCTGAAGGTGGACAAAGGCCTCGCCGAGGCCGCCAAGGGTGTGAAACTCATGAACCCGATGCCGGAGCTCGACGCTCTGCTTGAGCGCGCCGTCGCCAAGGGCGTGTTCGGCACCAAGATGCGCTCTGTCATCGATGCCGCCAATCAGGAAGGCATCGCGGCGAACGTTGCCCAACAGTTTGAAGTTGGTGAGCAGATCATTGGTCATGGACTGATGCCCATCATCGAACCCGAGGTGACAATCACCATCGCGGACAAGGCCGAAGCGGAAGACATCCTGCTGGCCGAGATCACCAAACAGCTCGATGCGATGCCGTCTGACAAACAGGTGATGCTGAAACTGTCGCTTCCAGAGAAGACGAACCAGTACAAATCTCTGATTGATCATCCGCGCGTGATGCGGGTCGTGGCTCTATCGGGCGGTTACTCGCGCGACGAGGCGAACAATCGCCTGTCGCAAAACACCGGGATGATCGCAAGCTTCTCCCGCGCCCTGACCGAAGGCCTCTCGGCCCAGCAATCAGACAGCGACTTTGATGCGATGCTCGCAGACACGATCGACAGCATCTATCAAGCCTCCAAGGCTGGCTGAGCCCAGCCTATCGATCCGATAGAAAGAAACACTGGACCGGCCCCTATTCGGGGCCGGCCTTTCTGCCCATCTCCATCCAGTACGGACTGAAAGGAGATGTTATGAACTGCCCGATCGATGGCGAGGTTCTTGTGATCGCCGACCGCAGCGGCGTTGAGATCGATTACTGCCCCAAATGCCGGGGCGTGTGGCTCGACCGCGGCGAACTCGACAAGATCATCGAACGCATGAGCCCAGCCACGGGGCGGAACCGGCGCGATCACGGCCGGGACAATCGGCGCAGGGAGCCGCAGGAACGTGAGAGCATCTTCAGCGAGCTTTTCGATTTCTTCTGAGGGGCCGGCTGCTTGACCGGACTGACCCTGCAGCGCAAACCGGCAACATGCCCGATCATCGCTGCCGTCTCTATTTGATTACACCGCCACGCATTGACGATGTGGACGCCTTTGCTGCGGCATTGGAGTCGGCACTGGAAGGCGGCGATGTGGCCTGCCTGCAAATCCGCTGCAAGCAGGACGGCGTACTTGATGAAGAACTGACGCGGGCTGTCACGGCCAGGGTTCTCCCGATCTGCCATGCCAAGGATGTGGCGGTTATCATCAATGACAGCACTGACCTCGCTTTGGCGCTGGGCGCGGATGGCGTGCATCTCGGACAGGGCGACGGCTCGGTCAAACGAACCCGCGAAAGGCTGGGGCCTGATGCAATCATTGGCGCGACCTGTCACGATAGCCGGCACCTTGCCATGGTCGCCGGAGAAGCTGGGGCCGATTATGTTGCCTTCGGCGCGTTCTTCCCAACCGAGACGAAGGAGGCTCCGACCAGGGCCGACCTAGAACTCCTGTCCTGGTGGCAGGAAGTCATGGAACTGCCCTGCGTTGCCATTGGCGGGATCACTCCCGTCAATGCTCGAGAGCTGGTGATCGCCGGGGCGGACTTTCTCGCCGTCAGTAGCGGTGTCTGGGCGTATGCCGAAGGTCCTGCCGCAGCCGTTCAGGCGTTTAACCGCATCTTCGACGAGACGAACGGCTAGACGTCAGTCTCGTTTGCCGCGCGGCCGAGCTTCTCATTCTTGATGTCGCGAAGATCATCGCTCATCCGGAAAAGCAGGATGTAGAGCTCGCAGATAAAGCGCCAGAACAGGATGCTGATAACGCCGAAGACAGGCGCAATGATGAAGGCCCCGAGCGCGGCGAAGGGTTCGCTACCCAGAGCACCGAGCGAACTGAGCATCATGATCAGCGTCCCGATGATGATCAGGGCAAGCCCGACAAAGTAGATGATTTTGATCAGGCTCGCGCCGATCAGTTTGTCGAAGTTCAAAAACCGGTTGACGATGTCGCCCATGCTGAGCCCCCTGCTTGTTCGTGATTGAGACTAGCGGCGCTGCAAGGCGTTTGCAAAACCGGCTGCGACACGGCGGCGTCTCCGGCTTGACCCTCTCCCCCGCCCCGGCTACGCCCGCGCCACGTGTGGACAGGAGTGGCCAATGGCCAAGATCAACGGCAACGAAATCAAGCCCGGCAATGTTATCGAGCATCAGGGAAGCGTCTGGCGGGCGATCAAGACGAATGCCGTGAAACCCGGAAAGGGCGGCGCGTTCAATCAGGTTGAGCTGCGCAATCTCATGAATGGCTCCAAGCTCAATGAACGGTTCCGGGCGTCTGAGACGGTGGAAAAAGTCCGCCTTGAACAGAAGGACCACCAGTTCCTGTTTGCGGACGATGATTCCTTCACCTTCATGGATCAGGAATCCTTCGAGCAGATCCAGCTACAGCGCGACTTTGTCGGTGATCAGGGCGCGTATCTTCAGGACGGCATGGTCGTCTCGATCGAGTTTTACGAGACGACGCCGATCGGGGTATCACTTCCTGATCAGGTCACTCTTGAGATCGTGGAGACCGAGCCCGTCGTCAAAGGACAGACAGCCGCCAACAGCTTCAAACCGGCCGTTTGCGACAATGGTGTGCGCGTGATGGTGCCGCCTTTTATCGGCGCGGGTGAGAAGATCATCGTCCAGACGTCCGACTCCACCTATCTGCGCCGGGCGGACTAGCGCGTGTCCAAACCCTCCCCTGTCGGGACTGTTATGATCAATGCCGCGCGCAGCGCCGGCCGATCCCTTGCGCGCGACTTTCATGAAGTCGAGAATCTTCAAGTGTCCAAGAAGGGCCCAGGGGACTTTGTGTCCAATGCCGATCACCGCGCCGAAGACATCATCTTCGAAGCGCTGAGCAAGGCCCGCCCCGGCTATGGCTTCGTCATGGAAGAACGCGGCGTCGTTGAGGGTAGCGACAAGACCAACCGGTTTATCGTCGACCCGCTCGATGGAACACTGAACTTCCTGCACGGACAACCGCATTTTGCCGTCTCGATCGCGCTCGAGCGCGAGGGCCAGCTGTTCTGCGGCGTCGTGTATGACGTTGCGAAGAACGAGATCTTCTGGGCTGAGAAAGGGCGCGGGGCCTGGCTTGAAAACCGGAAACTCCGGGTTGCTGCGCGTCGTAAGCTGGGTGAGTCTGTCTTCGCGACCGGAACGCCATGGCTCGGAAAGGCCGAAGAGCATCACCAGCAGTTCTGGGGCGAGCTTGCCGCGATGACGCCGGTTTGCGCTGGTATTCGCCGCTATGGCTCCGCCGCGCTTGATCTCGCCTATGTCGCGGCCGGCCGCTTTGATGGCTTCTGGGAACGCCACCTGAAATCCTGGGACATCGCCGCAGGCGCTGTCCTTGTTCGTGAAGCTGGCGGCGTGGTCGGAGAAATCGATGGTGGGGACATCCTGACCACCGGAAACATCCTCGCCGCAAACGACGACCTCTACTCGCAGCTGGAAGCGCGTCTGCGCAAAGCCAAAGCCTTCTTGCCCGCCGGAAGCGATGACGCCTGAGACAGACGCCGCTCCCCCGCCGCAAAGGGGACCGATCGGCCGGGCCAAGAGCGCGCTCGCTTATCTGAAGGCCAACCGAAAACGCCTGTTCTGGCTGTGGATCGGCTATCAGGCCGTAAAGGGGACCATCACTCTGTCGCTGATCTGGATTCCGCTCTTGCTGATATGGCTGCGTAGCCGGGGCGAAGCCTGATTCGGGGCCTTGCAGTCGCGGCTCGTTTCCGATACATCCGCGCTTTCGAATTTCCACACGCGCCAGAATGCGAGCGCGAGACGAGGCAGCGACGATGAAAGCCGAAGGCCATCCTGATTATCACTTCATCACCGTGGTGATGAACGACGGAACCGAATACCAGACCCGTTCAACTTGGGGCAAAGAAGGCGACCGCCTCGTTCTGGATATTGACCCGACAACCCACCCGGCCTGGACCGGCGGCAACCAGCAGCTGCTGGATCGTGGCGGCCGCGTGTCCCGCTTCAAGGACAAGTTCAAGGGCTTCATGTAGGCCAAATCTGAAAAGACAGTTCAGAAGCCCCGGTCAACTGGCCGGGGTTTTCTTTTGCGCGATCGCCTTCCCGCATTGACCTTGCCCTTGGCGACATGCTGTTGTGAGAACAAGGCAAGAACAGGTGGGCCGAATATGGCACATGATCCGATGTCGCCAGATGCTGCGGCGATCGCGCGGGGCGTTCTGCGTCTCTTCGGCGATCTTGGCCTTGCCGGTGTCACCGAGATGACCCTGGCCAATGGACGACGCGCCGACGTGGCCGCGATCGGTGCCAACGGCGAGATCGTCATCACCGAGATCAAGTCATCCGTTGCAGATTTTCGAAGCGATGCAAAGTGGCCGGAGTATCGCCCTTTTTGCGATCGCTTCTTTTTCGCGGTGTCTCACGCTTTCCCTAAGGAGCTGATCCCGGATGAGGCCGGGCTGATCGTTGCGGATGGATTTGGCGGCGCAGTTCTCAGGGATTGTGCGCCATCGCCGTTGGCTGCGGCGCGGCGCAAGGCGGTGACACTGAGATTCGCACGGCTTGCCGCCTCTCGGGTGAACAGGCTGGACGCGGCCATATCCGGTCCTTAGCTGTCCAGAATGAGCCATCTCTATCCCCTCGCGGTGTCCGCCGCAGATGCACTGGTATCGCCCGAACCAGCGGCGCGCACACGCTATGAAGCGGAAACGCTGGCGGGCGATGTGAGCATTGGCGGGTTGGAGACGGAATGGATCAGCCCGGATGACGACCAGCCGGAGACTTATACTGCCGCAGCAGATGCCGGGGTCAGTGCGGGATTTGTCCAACGCTATGAAGACGCGTCGGGCGCACCAGTCTATGCCGTGACCTACTGGAAGCTGGAAAAAGCGAAAAAAAAGAAAGCCACTAAGCCGGCGAAGAAACCGGCGAGTAAGGCTGAGGACGATACTGACGAACTCTATTTCCGGTCTGGCCGGACCAAGGCGCGAAAGCGGAAGCGCAAAGCTGACCCACGCCAGCTCGATCTCTTCCAGGGCCCAGATCAGAAGGGCTACGAATATCGAGACCCCGATAATCCGGGTGTTATCATTGCAGATGAAGAGGGTGACGGCACATCATTCGGTCTGGCACCGAAGGACAAGTCTTAGAATTTAAATGCTGATTTCAGCCGGATGCCGGCTTCAAGCTCTTCATCGTCCCAGACAGACTCGCGCTGAAGTTCTTCCGCCCCAATGCTGACGGCACCGCCAATGCTGATGCGCGGCGTCAAACGGAACGTGGCCTCGGCAGAAACCTCTTCGCGTGGCAGCGGCGATCCGTCCGGGCGTGTCTTAACGTCGATATTCAACTGCCATCGGTCACCCTTGACCCATTGCAGGTTAATGTCGCGCGTGGGCTCAGTTTCCCAAATCTCGATGCCTGTGAGATTCTTGGCAGCGGATGTCGTGAAGGATTGGAACCAGTCTGGCTCAGCACGGTCTGTTTCGGCCAATGTTGGCGCATTCATGCTCAGCACCTCGGACGCGCTGCGCTCATCCGCAACGGCCGGAGCCGCAGCGAGCATCGCCATCCCGAAAAGAGCCAGTACTGCAGAGCGCATTTCACCCATCCTCAGACGATGTAAGTAAGCACGATTTTCACTTAAGCAAAGATTAAGAATCGGCAACGGCCGTCGTTTCAGTAGGAATGTGTGATTTCCAACACGGCACCTTGCGAATCTGCTTCGAAAAGAGGCAATTCAAGTCGATTTCGCTGGTAACCCACCGCCAGTCGCAGGTTATCCGAGAGGGTCCATGCGGCCCCGATGACCGCCGAATCAGAGGTCGCCTGAAGCACTGAGTCCTCTGCGCTCGCGATTGTAAGCGACCAATCGGCACCAAAGCCGGTCGTTCGCGCGCCGATGCTCCAAGCGTCGTAATCGCCACCGGATACCCCATTGTCGGACGACAGGGCCGAGGCGGCGACGGCAAGTCGCTCCCATTCTAGCTCGACCCCGCCAGAGGTGACGGAGATGTTGTCGCTGAAAGCCAGCGGCGAAACGATCTCAGAGAGATCACCTTCCGAATAGGTCACCCCGGCTCTTACACGGAGGCCGGACTCACGGAACCGACGAGAAAAGTTCAGCCCGGCGTCCCAGACCGACTCGATCTGCGGGCGGTCAAGCCCCCCGATCGAACGAACAGGGTCCCAATCCAACCCACGCGCATCGCCCTCGGGCGTGAAGGACACCCCTGCACGCAAACCCAAAAGCCGCGGCGTCGTATAGCTGACTTTCGCCGCCGGTCCGGTCAGGTCTGCCCGCAGCCGAATAAAAGACTGACCGCTAGGGTCCAGCAGTGCATCGCTGCTACGGGCATGGGAGAAAACATCTCGCGGGCCCTCATAGAACCGGGACGCAATGCCGAGGTCGCGGCCAATGGTGAGTTCGCCGTAGCCTCCGTCGATGTAGGCGTAGGCTGCTTCAACAGACGCCCGTGGCCCGGTATCTTCAATACCACATCCGATCGCTGCACCGAAGAAGACACCGACTGCCGGAATGGTCCCTTCGTCCAGGCACCCGACGCCGCCGGTGCGGGCCGGATGATCACGCTGGGCACGCCATGTGAGGCGCACACCGATCTCGGCCCCATTGTCGAGGACGCGCTCAAGACCACCTTCAACGCCAAACTCGAACAGCGCCGGCTCCCAGCCGATTCCTTCGGAGTCGCCTGCGCCGAGAACGGTCACCACCTCCCCGCCAATCTCATAATCCCACGAACCGATCTCTCCCTCGAACTCTGCCAGGGCGGTCGGCTGGGCGACAATCGCTGCTACGATCCCAATGAATACCAGTCGCATGGGAAGACCTCTTCGGACACGTCCGCATATACGGACTGGCGGGACCTAGCTCGAATGTTATAGAAACGCGTTTCCCGGCCTCTTGCTATCAGGAATTCAGCGATATGGTTCTTCGTACTCTTCTTTCCGGTGCCGCTGCGGCGATCATGCTCGCCGGGTGTCAGTCCTCCGATGGACCTATCGAGCGCCGCGTGGTGCAGGAGGTGAGCGGCGGGGTAAATCCTTACCTCTGGCGCGCCTCTCTAGACACGCTTGATTCCCTCCCCATCACCAGCGCGGATCCGCTTGGCGGACTGATCCTTTATGACTGGCACAGTTTCGAGAACACGCCAGACGAGCGGATCAAGGCAACGGTCTACATTCTCGACACGCGCCTGCGCGCCGATGGTGTGAAGGTCTCGGTGTTCCGTCAGGAGCGTCAGGACGGCGAATGGGTTGATGCAGCCGTCTCCGTCGATACCGGCATCCAACTGGAAAACCGCATTCTTGAGCGGGCCCGTGCGCTGAAAGTCGCCGAGCTCAGCTAGACCCGTCACAGGTTCGAGGAGGACCATCCAAGTGTCCGACCGCTACGATCCCCTCGCCGCGGAGCCGCAATGGCGTGCGGCCTGGGACGACGCTGATCTGTTCAGAGCGATCCCGCCTGCTGAAGCTGGCGACGCACCAAAAGCCTACGTGCTGGAGATGTTCCTGTATCCGTCCGGTCGGATGCATGTTGGTCATGTCCGCAATTATTCGATCGGGGATGTCGTTGCCCGGCACAAGAAGGCCAAAGGCTTCAACGTGCTGCATCCTGTCGGCTGGGATGCTTTCGGGATGCCCGCCGAAAACGCCGCGATGGAACGCGGCGTTCATCCCGGAACCTGGACCTACAAGAACATCGACGCGATGCGCGAGCAGTTCAAGAAACTGGGCTGTTCGCTCGACTGGAGCCGAGAATTTGCGACCTGCGACCCCGAATATTACGGGGAGCAGCAGAGGATTTTTCTGAAGCTTTGGGAAAAGGGACTCGTCTATCGCAAGGCGTCGAAAGTGAACTGGGATCCCGTCGACCAGACCGTCCTTGCCAATGAGCAGGTCATTGATGGTTGCGGCTGGCGCTCGGGCGCGCCTGTTGAACAGCGCGAACTCACTCAGTGGTTCTTCAAGATCACCGAATATGCCGATGACCTTCTGGAATCGCTCGACACCCTTGAGCGATGGCCGGACAAGGTGCGCACGATGCAGGCCAATTGGATTGGCCGGTCGGAAGGCCTTCAGATGCGCTTTCCGTTTGATGGCGATGCGCCGGCCGGCTTCGAAGACGGCATCGAGATCTTCACGACACGCCCGGATACACTGTTTGGCGCAAGCTTCGTTGCGCTCTCCCCGGACCACCCGCTGACGCTGCAGCTGGAAGAAGGCTCACCTGAGATCAGCGCCTTTCGGGCGGAGTGCGCAAAGGTCGGCGTTTCTGAGGAAGCAATCGAAACGGCGGACAAGATTGGCTTCGATACGGGCCTGCGCGTCGAACACCCGTTCAAGCCGGGAGAAACCCTGCCTGTCTGGATCGCGAATTTCGTCCTCATGGGCTATGGCACGGGCGCGATCTTCGCCTGCCCGGCTGGCGATCAGCGCGATCTCGATTTTGCAAGGAAGTATAAGCTACCGGTCATTCCTGTCGTCTTGCCGGACGGTGAAGATTCAACTGAGTTTGAAATACGGACTGAGGCGTATGTTGGCCCTGGGACCATCTACAACTCGGGTTTTCTTGATGGACTCAGCAGCAATGAGGCCATCACCGCAGCGATCAACAGGATTGAAGACGCCGGCCTTGGCGAACGAACGACAAATTATCGCCTGCGCGACTGGGGCGTTTCTCGACAACGCTATTGGGGCTGCCCGATACCGGCTGTCCATTGCGCCTCCTGCGGCGTGGTTCCGGCACGCGAAGCAGATCTGCCAATCCGCCTGCCAGACGATGTCAGCTTCGATCAGCCCGGCAACCCGCTTGAGCGGCATGCGGACTGGAAGAAGACAACCTGCCCGAAGTGCGGCGGCGACGCTCACCGAGAGACCGACACGCTAGATACGTTTGTTTGCAGCTCCTGGTACTATGCCCGGTTTGCAAGTCCTGACGATCTGGAAGAGCGCGCTTACTGGATGCCGGTCGACCAGTATGTCGGCGGCATTGAGCACGCGGTGCTTCATCTGCTTTATGCGCGCTTTGTCGGGCGAGCGATGCGAGATGTGGGTCTGCTGGACGTGTCCAGCGGGGAGCCGTTCACCGGCCTGTTCACCCAAGGCATGGTCACACACGAAACGTATAAGTCCGCCGATGATCGCTGGCTTGAGCCCGGCGAAGTTGATCGACGAGACGGCAAATGGATCGAGGTCGCCTCCGGTGAACCTGTGACGGCGGGGCCCATTGAGAAGATGTCCAAGTCGAAGAAGAACACTGTCGACCCCGAAATCATTGTCTCAACTTATGGTGCGGATGCCGCACGCTGGTTTGTCCTATCGGACTCTCCGCCTGAACGGGACGTCGAGTGGACCCAGGCTGGCGTCGATGGCGCAGCCCGTTTCCAACAACGCGTCTGGAGCCTATTCGCCGCCCTGCCCTCATCGACAGAGCCAGACGATGAACCTGCAGCCAGCGAGATCCGGAAGCTGGCCCACAAATCTACGGATGCCATCGATCGAGCCATCGCCGAGTTCCGCTTCAACTCTGCGGTCGCCACTTTGTACGAGTGGGTGAATGCGCTGAAAAAGGCCCAATCGGCGGGTAAACAGACGGTTAACGCGCAGACCGAGGCACTGTCCATGATGGCGCGCTGCCTAACGCCATTCATGCCCCATCTGGCCGAAAGCTGCTGGCGGCAACTCGGCGAGTCCGGCTTCGTGTCGGCTGCTCCCTGGCCAGATGTGGATCCCGCCTTGCTGGTCGATGATGCGGTCACAATGCCCATTCAGGTCAATGGCAAGCGCCGGGGCGAAATCAACGTTGCCAAGGATGCATCCAAGGACGAAGTCGAGGCGCTGGCGATAGCCGATGCTGGTGTTCAGTCCTTCCTGGCCGACAAGGCCATCAAGAAAGTGATTGTCGTTCCAGGGCGCATCGTGAATATCGTCGTCTGATGAAACAGCTTCTCGCCATCGCCGCCTTCAGCGCACTCGTCCTTGTCAGCGCCTGCGGATTCCGCCCGGTTTACGCAACCCCTTCAGGCGGCTCGATTGCCGTCGATACAATCCCAGGCCGGTCCGGGCACACGCTCCGAAAGGCCTTGCTGCGAGATCTATCCGCCGGCCTGCCTGGTGTGATGGAGGGCGCGACGTTAAATGTCCGCCTGAACGAGCAGCTCGCACAGCTCGCCTTCACATCAGACGGTGCCGCTGCCCGGTCGAGCTATCGCGCACGTGCAACCTACGTCCTGAGATACAATGAGACGGCGACCTCGGGATCAACAAGCACAGAAGCAACCTTCAACGTCCCCGGCGCGGCTTATGGTGATATCTCCGCGCAACTGGCCGCGTCTGATCGCGCCATGGAAAACCTGTCGCAGAACATTGTCGACAATCTTCGCATGAAACTCGCCGCGGCAGAATGAAGTTCGCTGGGGCGCAGGCCGAGCGCTTCGCCGGTAAGCCGGCTGACAATGTCTGGGCAGCTTTGGTCTTTGGCGAAGATGAAGGGGTTGTATCCGATACCGCCCGTCAGCTGACCGACACCTGGAAGATCGATGCGGCCGATATCCAGACCTTTGAAGACGATGCCGTCCGCAAAGATCCATCAGGTTTCTACGATGCCCTCGAAGCCCGCGCCCTTCTCGGTGGCGAACGCGCTATTCGTGTGCGGACACGCGGCGACAAGATCAGCGTCATTCTCCTGCGCGCCATTACTGATGGAGATAACGATCCAGGGCGGTTCGGTGCGCGGCTCATCATTCTGGCAGATGGGCTTGCGAAACGATCCAAGCTGCGGACGACAATCGAAGTCGCCAGGAATGCCGCTGCGCTCCATGTTTTCAGTGACGAGACCGGCGATGTTGAGAGCCTGGTCAAGTCAGAGCTTGCGCGCGACGATCTCGAGATCGAGCCGGCCGCCCTCGCCCTTATGTCGCGCAACTTGCCCGGCCATCGCACCCTTGCGCGGCGTGAGATCGAGAAAGTCGCACTTTATGGGCGCGGCCTGAACAGGCCGATCAACACCCGTGATATTCGCCAGCTCACCGCCGGTGACGTGGAGCAGGCTCTGAATGATCTGGTGAGTTCAGCGCTCTCCGGTCAGCTGGATGCAGCGATGACCGAATTCGACAAGCTCGACGCGACGGGCACCTCGCCCATCTCCGTCCTGCGTGCCCTACAAAGAGAATTTGTGCGCATGCAGGACGCACACGCACTTTCCAGGAGTGGCGGCGATGTCGGCATGAAACTTCGCCCGCCGGTCTGGAAGTCAGACTGGCCGGCCTTTCAGAAGCGCCTGCAGAAATGGCCCATGAAACGACTTACGGCTGCGCTCTCCAGAATCTATGACACAGAGCTGCTAGCAAAATCATCAGGCCCGGCTGCGCCTGCCGCGCTCCGATCGCTTGTGCGAAATCTCTCGGTGGCCGCGCGCTAGCTGATCATTACCGCTTGGCGGTTAGACGCCGGCAAACATCATCGAGTTGTTCCAGATCACGATACTTGATGCGGAGATCACCACCGCCCGGCTTGTGACGGATTTCGACATCCAGCCCGAGTGTCCGTGACAGATCCGCTTCGAGCGCCGCCGTGTCGACATCCTTCTCATCCGATTTGGCAGGCTTGCCGGATGTGGTGTCGGCCGGTTCGTCACCATCCTTGAGGCGTTTGACCAGGGCCTCGGCCTCGCGAACGCTCAGCTTCTTTGCGAGCACCTGCATCGCCGCCTCGACCGGGTCCGGCGCGGACAAAAGCGCCCGGGCATGCCCGGCAGAGAGCCGGCCTTCACGAACATCGGTTCTTACACTTTCGGGAAGATTCAGAAGCCGAAGCGTGTTGGCGATATGCGCTCGGCTTTTGCCCACACTGTCGGCCAGCGCATCCTGAGTACGGCCGAACCGCTTCATCAAAGCGCCATAGGCTTCTGCTTCTTCAATTGCATTGAGATCGGCACGTTGAACATTCTCGATAATGCCGATTTCGAGAAGCTCGAGTTCATCAAGATCACGGATGACGGCAGGAATAGAAGTCAGACCTGCCCGCTTCGCAGCACGCCAGCGCCGTTCACCGGCAACAATCTGATAGCCGCCTGAGCGCTTTGGATCCGGTCGTACCAATATCGCCTGAAGCACACCCTTCCGCTTCAGCGATCCAGCCAGCTCCTCAAGGGCTTCTTCGTCGAAATCACGTCGCGGTTGGGCCGGATTGCGGCTGATCAGCGAGATATCGATTTCGTTCGGTGCCGGGGTCGCTGGTGCCGCATCCCTGGACTCAGTCTTTGCCGGCTTGGCAGGTTTTGCAGGTTTGGCCGGGGTTGCCCCTTCAATCTCGCCAATGAGAGATGAAAGGCCACGTCCAAGCCTGGAGGGTTTGATCTTACCTTCTTTCGCCATGGATCAAGCCGCCTTCAATGCACGTTCGCGCTGTAGAACTTCCGATGCGAGTCGGATGTATGCCTCGCTCCCGGGACAGCGATAGTCATAGAGCAAGGCCGGCTTTCCGTGAGACGGTGCCTCCGACAGGCGGACATTACGTGGAATGATCGTCTTGTAGACTTTGTCGCCCATATGCTGTCGGACCTGCTGGGCGACCTCCTCCGACAGGCGATTCCGTGTATCATACATCGTCAGCACAACGCCCTGTATGTCGAGGCTCGGATTCAGGCCGGACCGGACGACTTCGATGGTGCGGAGCAACTGGGTCAGACCTTCCAGCGCAAGGAACTCACACTGCAGCGGCACGAGAAGCGCGTGCGCAGCGGCCATGGCATTCATTGTCAGAGATGATAAAGACGGCGGGCAATCAATGAGGATGTAGTCGTACCCGTCCTCATCCGCAGCAGTCTTGCGATCGGCGAAGTCCCGCACGGCATCGCGCAGCCGGTAAGACCGCTTAGGATCTGTTGCCAACTCCGTCTCGACACCCGACAAGCTTTCGTCACCCGCGACGATATCCAAACGTGGAACAATCGTCTCGAGTATCGCTTCTTCGAGCGGCACTTTGTGGACAACCACATCGTATGACGTCATCTGCCGGTCTTCGTAGTCGATACCCAGCGCCGTCGAGGCATTGCCCTGAGCATCGAAATCGATGATCAGAACTTTGCGGCCGACGGCGGCGAGCGCGGTACCGAGATTGATCGACGTGGTCGTCTTGCCGACCCCGCCTTTTTGGTTGGTCACGGCGAGAATTCGAGTTTCAGCCGGCACGGCGGACCTCCCAGAGTTTCAGAATAACACCCGCGCCTCCGCTTTTACTCGGAATCGCGTCATACGAGAATTCCCACGTTTCGCGGGCTGCCGTCAATTCCTCAGACCATCGCTCGCCCTTATGAAAGTATCCAAACGCCCCTTTGGTGAGCCATGGCGATGCGTAGTCGAGCAGCTTCGGCAAAGGCGCGAAGGCTCTGGCGGTGACGAAATCGGCCGTGATATCAGGCGCTGATTCCACACGGCCCTGATGGACAGTCGCGGGCAATGAAACATTCGAAATCGCCGCTCTCAGAAAGGCGCACTTTTTTCCGACGCTCTCGATCATTGTGACATGACCTTGCTCATTGGCACTGGCTGCCAGGACAAGCCCCGGAAAACCAGCACCGGACCCGAGGTCTACGATCCGGGCATTCGGTGGGATGCACTCTCGAAGCTGAAGCGAGTCCCACACATGGCGTGACCACAGGGAGTCCCACTCTCGCGGGCCAATGAGGTTCGATTTCTTCCGCCACTCGTCGAGCGTCTCCACGATCGTATCGAGCGCTTTCAGTGTTTCACGTGAAACAATTTCCCGGCGCTCAAGATCCTCGCGGCCATACTCGCTCACGAGGCCCGCGCTTTCGCTGTGGCGGTAGATCCATGCTTTTTCACGTGGCCGAGTAGCGCCGTGAGCGCACCCGGCGTCACGCCTTCAATCCGAGAGGCCTGACCGATCGTCCCGGGCCGGATCGTCTCAAGCTTCTGACGAACTTCATTGGAGAGACCACCGACCGAGGCGTAGTCCAGGTCAGACGGCAATTGTAGTGCTTCGTCTTTTCGGAGCGCTGCCACGTCAGCGGCCTGCCGCTCGAGATACCCGGCATACTGGGCTTCGATTTCCATCTGCGCCTGTATCGATGAGTCGGTCTCGGTAAGCGCGGGCCAAACCTCGGTAAGATCGACAAAGGAAATTGATGGGTAAGCGAGATATTCCCAGGCGGACCGAACACGGCCGTCCTGGTTTACGGCCCATCCTGCGTCGCGGGCAGCATTCGGCGCGAGCTTCAATTCGGCGAGCATGGCCCGCGCAGTTTCGAGCTTCGAATGTTTCACGTGAAACATCTCGGCGCGGTCGGTGCCGACCAGTCCGAGCGCAATGCCTTTCAGCGTGAGCCGCTGATCCGCATTGTCCGAACGGAGCGCAAGGCGGTACTCGGCGCGCGAGGTGAACATCCGATAGGGCTCTGTGACTCCACGTGTCGTGAGATCATCGATGAGAACCCCGATATAGGCCTCAGCGCGATCGAAGACGGCAAGGTCAAGCCCACCAGCTTTTCGCGCCGCGTTGAGTCCGGCGACGAGTCCTTGCGCGCCGGCTTCCTCATACCCAGTCGTCCCATTGATCTGACCGGCGAGAAAGAGACCGTCCAGCGCCTTGAGCTCAAGGGCGGCGGTCAAAGCTCGCGGATCTACATAGTCATACTCGATGGCATAGCCGTGCTGGATGATACGCGCCGACTCCAGTCCGGGAATGGTTGTCAGGAAAGCGTCCTGCACATCCGTCGGCAGCGAGGTGGAAATACCGTTCGGGTAGACCGTGTCATCTTCCAGGCCTTCGGGCTCAAGGAAGATCTGGTGGCGGCTTCGGTCGGCGAACCGGTGAACCTTGTCTTCGATGGACGGGCAATAGCGCGGCCCACGCCCGGCGATGGCCCCGGAATAGACGGCGGACTGGTCGATGTTCTTGGCGATGATCGCATGGGTTTCCGGAGTGCTCCACGTGACACCGCAAGCGATCTGCGGGACGCGTATCTTGTCCGTCATGAAGGAAAAGGGCGTCGGCACATCATCGGCCGGCTGGCTTTCGAGACTCTCCCAATCGATTGTTCTGCCATCAAGGCGGGCAGGCGTGCCCGTCTTGAGACGGCCCATTGGTAGGTCAAGCGCATAGAGCCGGTCCGATAATCCGATCGCAGGCTTCTCGCCCATACGGCCGGCCGGGATCCGCTTGTCTCCGATATGGATCATGCCTTTCAGGAAAGTGCCGGTAGTGATGACGACGGCAGCTGCACGATGCGTTTCGCCGCTGGCACCCACAACGCCAGCCACGCGATCATCCACCATCACCAGGTCTTCCACACCGTCTTCGATCACGGTGAGGTTTTCATGGTTCAGGATTTCGGCCTGCATGGCTTTCCGATAGAGCGCCCGGTCGATCTGCGCACGCGGTCCCCAGACAGCCGGGCCCTTGGATTTGTTCAGGACGCGGAACTGGATGCCAGACTGATCGGCGACGCGACCCATCAAGCCGTCGAGCGCATCGATCTCCCGCACGAGATGACCCTTGCCGAGGCCGCCAATGGCTGGGTTGCAGGACATCTCGCCAATGGTCACGATCTTGTGCGTGACCAGCGCCGTTCGCGCACCAGTTCGGGCGGATGCAGATGCGGCCTCGCATCCGGCGTGCCCGCCGCCGACCACAATCACATCAAACTCATTCGCCATCATGGCTTCACTCCAATCCTGAGCTGGCTTCTAGCGCAAGCTCAGTCTGGAGATAAGGCTCATTTTCCGATGCAGAACTGGGAGAAGACAGCACCGAGCACATCTTCGACACCGACCGTGCCAAGAAGGGCATCGAGTGCACGCGTCGCCATCCGAACATCTTCCGCGACAAGCTCCGCGCCAATGCCGGACTCAATCGCCGCGGACGCAGCCTTCAGACTCTCAAGACCGGAGGCCAGGCCCTCGCGGTGTCTCCGCCGGGTGATCAGCGCGGGTTCGTCACACGTGACTTTTTCCGCGACCCAGTCTGCAATCCTCCGGTCAAGCTCATCAAGCCCGACGCCTGTGGTCGCAGAAATTGAAAATGAGCCGTCGGGCAGGGGTGTGTCGCCGGCGATGTCCGCCTTATTGATCACGACCAGATCGTGGCTGTGCACCTCGCCAGCCGGCAGCGATGGCGAGAGCCCATCGATAACATAAAGCCGGAGATCGGCTTCGTTGGCTGCAGCTTTCGCTCGCCGGACGCCTTCGGCTTCCACCACATCATCGGTTTCACGCAGACCCGCCGTATCCAGGAACCAGACAACGGCACCTCCAATGACGCGGCGCACTTCAACCACGTCCCGTGTGGTCCCGGGAATATCTGTCACGATTGCCGCCGACCGGCCCGCCAGATGATTCAGGAGTGACGACTTGCCTGCATTTGGTGGCCCCACGATCGCAATACGAAACCCGTCCCTGATTCGCTCACCGACATGATCATCAGCAAGAGCCGCCTCAATCTCATTCATCAGTATACGGAGTTCTTCGTAGACTGGCCCCTCGATACGAACCGGGGCATCATCTTCATCGGGGAAATCTATGGAGGCTTCCAGCAGCGCAAGCGCCTGCAGCAGGGAGGCGCGCCATGCCGAGTAGGTTTCCGACAGGGCCCCGCCGAGTTGCCGGAGCGCCTGATCTTTCTGGGCGCGGGTTTCAGCGTCGATCGCATCGGCGACACCTTCCGCCTCCAGAAGATCGAGCTTTCCGGCCTCGAAAGCCCGGCGGGTAAATTCTCCAGCTTCCGCGAGCCGAACGCCTCGTATGCCGGTGAGTGTTTCGATGGCATGATCAACGACGGCCCGACCGCCATGGAGGAAAAGCTCTAGGACGTCTTCCCCGGTGTAGCTGTTCGGGCCGGGCATGAAGACCGCCAGACAGTCGTCGATCAGGCCCCCGTCGCCATCGCGAAAACTGCGGCGTGTCGCGAGCCGCGCTTGCAGCAATCCGCCAAGATACTCCTCGATGATCTTTGGTACGGCCTGTCCCGACACGCGAACAATGCTGATCGCCGACGGCGGCGGGCCGGAGGCAAGGGCGCAGATCGTGTCCGCGGCCATCGCGGCCTAGTTCTTCATCGCCTCGAAGAACTCATCATTGGTCTTCGTCTGGCGCAGCTTGTCGAGCAGGAAATCAATCGCATCGGAGGTGCCCATCGGATTGAGAATCCGGCGGAGGATATAGATTTTCTGCAGGTGCGCCTTGTCGGTGATCAGCTCTTCTTTCCGCGTGCCCGACTTCATGATGTCGATCGCCGGGAAGGTACGCTTGTCTGCAATCTTGCGATCAAGCACGACTTCGGAGTTACCCGTGCCCTTGAATTCCTCGAAGATGACTTCGTCCATGCGGCTGCCCGTATCAATCAGCGCCGTGGCGACAATGGTCAGCGAGCCGCCGCCTTCAATGTTTCGAGCGGCACCGAAGAACCGTTTCGGGCGTTGGAGGGCATTTGCATCCACACCACCGGTCAGGACCTTGCCGGAAGAGGGGACAGTCGTGTTGTAGGCCCGGCCAAGGCGGGTGATCGAGTCGAGCAGGATCACGACATCGCGGCCATGTTCGGCGAGGCGTTTGGCCTTTTCGATGACCATCTCGGCGACTTGCACGTGACGTGTCGCGGGTTCGTCAAAGGTGGAGGAAACGACCTCTCCTTTCACGGTTCGCTTCATGTCAGTGACTTCTTCCGGTCGCTCGTCGATCAGCAGAACGATGAGATAGCATTCAGGATGATTCTCCTCGATGGACGAGGCGATGTTCTGAAGCAGGACCGTCTTACCGGTTCGCGGCGGCGCAACGATCAGGGCCCGCTGGCCCTTACCGATCGGCGAAACAATATCGATGACACGGCCAGAGCGATCCTTTTTCGTCGGATCCTGGCTTTCCATATTGAGGCGCTCTTCGGGATAGAGCGGCGTCAGATTGTCGAAATGGACTTTCTGGCGAGCTTTCTCCGGCTCCTCGAAATTGATGGAAGACACGTCGGACAGCGCGAAGTAACGTTCGCCATCGCTCGGCTCCTTGATCCGGCCCTCGACGGTATCGCCAGTCCGGATACCTGCCTTCTTGAGAACTTTCGGGCTGACATATATATCGTCCGGACCCGGAAGATAGTTGGATTCAGGCGACCTCAGGAAGCCAAATCCATCTGAGAGGACTTCCAGCACTCCGCCGCCGATAATATCGACTTCGCGTTCAGCAAGTTCCTTGAGGATCGCGAATAGCATGTCCTGCGTGCGAAGTGATGAGGCGTTTTCCACTTCGAGCTCTTCAGCATAATGAAGAAGCTCCGTCGGGCTTTTGGCCTTGAGTTCGCGCAGTGTCACCTGAGTGACATTTTCAAAAGTCGTGTCGGGCATGAATTGGGAAGTCCAAGTGAATTGACTCGCAGCGCTGAAGAGAGCGCCTGTGGAACCAGAACGGTTTGCAAGTAATCTTCGATATGGATGGCCTGTTGCCAGCCGTCAAGCGAAGTTTTCTTGACGCTAGAAGGGCCGCACAACCACAAGAATAGTAATTACGATGAAGATGATGAAGGGTAGCTCATTCACCATCCGCATTGTGCCTGCAGAAATTTTCGGCGTGCCCTGATCGATCGAGCGGCCAACTCCGATCAGCCAGCCATGAAATCCTGAGAGGCCAAGCACCAGCACCAGCTTGGCATGAAGCCAGCCATCTGACAGCAGGGCAGGGTTCAGCGCGATCATTGCAAGCCCCAGCACCCATACAAGGATCAAGCTTGGCGTCATGATAATGCGGCGTAGCCGGATTGCCGCTTCACTCATGGTGTCGAACAGAGGTTCGCCCGCTGATGAACTCATTTGATGGATCTTGTAGCGCGGATAGATCAGCATGGCCGCCATCCAGGCGACGACAAAGATGATGTGGAACGCTTTGACCCAGAGATAGAGCATTCCGTCAGGCCTTATCCCAGGCGCGCACACGGGCAACGACCTGTTCGACGTGCGGAATGGGCGTTTCGGGCATCACGCCGTGACCGAGATTGAAAATGTGCGGCCGGCCCGAATAGGCCTCAAGCAGTTCATCCACGCGTTGATCGAGTTTCGGACCGCCGGCTATCAGAAGCAGGGGATCAAGATGACCCTGAACTGGCACGGCCTTGGCCAGCTTTTCATTGATGAAGCCTGGCGAGACCGCGGTATCAAGACCAAGCCCAGTCACACCGGTCTTTTCGAAGTAGAGCGGAGCCATCACACCAGCCCCGCGGGGGAAACCAATGACCGGCACGGCCACACCAAGCGTCCGGACGCGATCCACGAGCTTCCTGGTCGGCTCAATGATGATGGTCTGAAAAACATCATCGGGCAGGCCTTCCGCCCAGCTATCGAATAACATCAACGCTTCAGCACCCGCTTCGACCTGAGCTGCCAGATAATGCGCCGTTGCTTCGACCAGCGCATCGAGCGTTCCGGCAAGTTCGTCAGGCTGTTCATACGCCCAGCGCTTGGCGGTGCTCTTGTCAGTCTTGCCGCGTCCCTCAATCGCATAAAGGCCGACTGTCCAGGGCGACCCGGCAAATCCGATCAGGGTCGTCTCATCGGGAAGTTCAGCCCGGACCCGCCGCACGGTTTCATAGACAGGGGAGAGACGGTCTGCAGCTTTGACGGCTGGTGTTTGTGTCAGATCGGCGGCCTTTTCGATCTGCTGGACAATCGGGCCGATGCCCTTTTCGAAACGGACATCGAGGCCCATCGCGTCGAGGATCAAAAGGATGTCCGCAAACAGGATCGCCCCATCCATGCCATAGCGGCGGATCGGCTGGAGTGTCGCTTCTGAAGCCAGGCTTGGCGTGTAGCAAAAGTCCAGAAAGTCTTTTGCCCGGCCTCTGAGCTCCAGATATTCCGGGAGATGCCGACCTGCCTGTCTCATCATCCACATTGGAGTCTTTTGGGGACGATGACCGCCAAGGACCTGTAGAAGAGGTTTGTCTGACACGCCGGTCATGCTGGATCCTTCCTGCGAAAACCGTTCAATCGGTGCTTATGATTACTAGGCGGTGGATAAAGGGAATAATCGGCCATCAGGCAAGTAATCCAGCGAATTCCACACGCGACTCACAGGCGCACCAGAGACTGCCCGTCTGCCAAATGCCGACGCGCAAACGAGAAATTAGGGTTTTGTTAACCATATCCACGAGCCCGCCCAAATCCGGAACATATGCACCGGGATTCTGCCATCTGTGGAAACCGTGTGACTCTTTTCCGGACAACTTCGTTTTGCACAACCTGTCCACAGGTCTTGCGGGCGGGCGCGCGTCCCGGCATCTAATCCGGCAAACAGGCGGGCGCATGCGACCATCCATCTTCTTCAATGTGCATCTGGTCTCTGACTCGACCGGTGAGACCCTCAACGCACTGATGCGGGCGGCATGCGCGCAGTTCGAGAATGTGCAGCCGCTGGAGCACAATTACTACCTCGTGCGCTCTGAGCGGCAGCTTGAACGCGTGATCCGCGAGATCGAGGCGGCTCCCGGCGTTGTGTGGTTCACCATCGCCGACACCGTTCTGCGCGAGCGGCTGGAGAATTTCTGCCGCGGTGAAGCGATCCCTTATCTGCCGGTGCTTGATGCGTCGATCCATATGCTGAGCCGGCACCTTGGCATGTCGACCACAGACCGCGTCGCCGGTCAGCATGCGCTAGATACCGGCTATTTCAATCGTATCGAGGCGATCAATTATGCGCTGGCTCACGATGATGGGCAGAACGTCGCTGGGCTCAAGACGGCCGACACGATTCTTCTTGGTGTGAGCCGGACGTCTAAAACGCCGACCTGCGTTTATCTTGCCAATCGTGGGGTTCGCGCCGGGAATATCCCGCTTGTGCCGGGTGTACCCTTGCCGGATGTGATGGATCAGATCGATGAGAGCAAGACGATGGTGGTGGGCCTGAAGATCAGCGCTGAGCGCCTCGTGCAGATCCGCCGGCAACGCCTGATCTCCCTGAATGAGACCCCGGAGACAGATTACGCGAATGAGGAAGCGGTTCGGGCAGAAGTGACGGAAGCGAACCGCCTGTTCCAGCGCCGGAAATGGGCCGTAGTTGATGTCTCGCGGCGGTCTGTCGAGGAGACAGCGGCGGCCATCCTCAACAAGCTGAATGAGCGTCACACATGAGTGCGCCCGAGATTGTGCTTGCTTCCGGAAGTGCGAGCCGTCGGGCGCTTCTGGCGGCTGCCGGTGTCGAGGTCGAGGCGGTGAAGCCGCTGGTCGATGAGGATGCAGCCAAGGCCGCGATGCGGGGGGAGGGTGTGTCCGTCCGCGATCAGGCGATGCATCTCGCAGAACTGAAAGCCATGAAAGTGTCGTCCTCCCGTCCGGGGTTGGTGATTGGCGGAGACCAGATGCTCGCACTTGGCGATCGGGCGTTCGACAAGCCGGCAGATATGGCTGGGGCGGCCGATCATTTGCGGGCCTTGTCCGGGCAGGCACACACGCTGGAAACCGCGCTTGTCATCGCCGAAAATGGCCAGCCGATCTGGCGTCATTTGGCCCGGCCCCGTCTGACCATGCGGCCGCTGAGCGAGTCTTTCATCGAACAATATCTCGATGCCGTAGGCGAGGATGTCCTCTCCACTGTCGGAGCTTACCAGCTCGAGGGCCTCGGCGCGCAGCTTTTCACATCGATTGAGGGCGACTATTTCTCCATTCTTGGGCTGCCATTGCTCCCGCTTCTCGACTATTTGCGGACGCGTGGCGCGCTTCCCGCATGACCGCGCTTTATGGTGTTGTGGGCGACCCGATCGCGCATTCCCTGTCGCCGTTGATCCACAATGGCTGGATAGAGACACACGGACTTGATGCCCGGTATGAGGCGATCCGAATTCCGGACGGCGAATTCTCCAATGGTGTTCGAGAACTCGAGGCGAGGGGAGCTGTCGGTCTCAACGTCACACTACCGCATAAGCATGCCGCGGCTGAGTTCGCTACCAAGAAGAGCGAAGCGGTCACGCGTCTGGGCGCGGCCAATACGCTCCACGCGACAGAAGGTGTCTGGCAGGCTGACAATACAGATGTCGGCGGCTTTCAGGACATGCTGGCCGGGACTCTCGATGCGCCGTTGAAGGGACAGCGCGTGACAGTGTTCGGCGCGGGTGGTTCGGCGCGCGCCGTTGTCTATGCCCTGTCTGAGGCCGGCGCGGACATCACGCTTTGCAATCGGACCCTGTCCCGCGCCGAAGCCTTGCTTGAGGATCTTCAGATCGATGGAGGCCAAATCCTGGATCTCGAGACGGGTCTCGCGCGGCTGGCTGAGGCAGATCTCGTGGTGAACACGACAAGCGCCGGGCATGGCGGCGAGGGGTTCGATCTGCCAGATGGGCGAGGCCGCCTGTTTGTCGACATCTCTTATGGCGCGGCAGCCGAGCACATGCTTGAACCTGCTCGCGCCAGTGGATGGAAAACAGCGGATGGTTTGAGCATGCTGGTCCATCAGGCGGCGCGCTCTTTCGAGATATGGTTCGGCATTGCGCCGGATACGGATGATGCGCTCAAGCGTTGCCGGGCCGCACTGGAGGCGAAGCGATGATTATTCTCGGGCTCACAGGCTCCATCGGTATGGGAAAATCGGCAACGGCGAACCTGTTCCGGGAGGAGGGGGTGCCTGTCTATGACGCGGATGCCGCGGTACATTCCATTTACGCAAAGGGCGGATCGGCGGTGGGTCCGGTTGGCGATGCGTTTCCGAACGTGGTCGTGGACGGCGCGATTGACCGAACCCGGCTGCGCGAAGCTGTGCTCGGCGACCCCGAAGCGCTGAAGAAGCTCGAGGGAATCGTGCATCCGCTTGTCGGGCAGACCCAACTCAATTTCCGGCAGGAGGCGCTCGCCTCGGGTGCGCCCTGCGCTGTGCTGGATATTCCACTGCTCTATGAGACGGGCGGGGACCAGCGCTGCGACTATGTCGTTGTCGTTACCGCGCCTGCGGACGTTCAGCGGACCCGGGTGTTGGAGCGCGGTGAGATGAGCGAGGAAGACTTCGAAGCCATCCTCGCAAAGCAGACCCCCGACGCGGAAAAACGCGCCCGCGCCGATTTTGTGATCTCGACGGCCCATGGTTTCGACTTTGCGCGCGACCAGGTTCGGGCCATTCTGTCCCTGATGATTCGCTACGCAGAAGAGCGCACCGATGATGGCTAAGATCCGCGAGATTGCATTCGATACCGAGACCACTGGCCTCGACTGGCTCGGCGATGACCGGATCATCGAGCTTGGCGCGGTTGAGCTGGTCAACCATGTTCCGACAGGGGAGACCTTCCGCCGACTGATCAATCCGGGGCGGCCGGTCTCAGAGAAGACGGTGGAGATCACGGGCATCACGGATGAAGACCTGGCCGACAAGCCGGGCTTTGAAGACCCCTCCATTGTCGACGCCTTTCTCGATTTTGTCGGCGATGCAAAACTCGTCGCGCACAATGCCGAGTTTGACCGTGGCTTCCTGAACGCCGAGCTGGCCCGGATCGGGCGCGATATCATTCCTGAAGAGCACTGGGTCGATACGCTCGCCATTGCCCGCAAGCGGTATCCCGGCGCACCGGCGAGCCTGGATGCGCTCTGCAAGCGGTTCGACATTTCCAATGAGCACCGCGTCTATCACGGCGCGCTTCTGGACAGTCAGTTGCTGGCCGATGTGTATCTGGAACTCCTTGGCGGGCGCGCCCGCAGTTTCGATTTCGATCCCGATGCCGCGAAAGCTGCCGGGGCCATCCGCGAGCCGGCCAGACAGCGACCGACGCCTTTGCCATCGCTTGTGACCGCTGCAGAAAAAGCCGCACATGACGCCTTCGTTGCGGAAAAGCTTGGCGAGGACCCGATCTGGAAGAAGGCTGGGTAGTATGGGTTCTCCTGCTATCTCTATGCTCCGTTGCCCTCGGGCCTGACCCGAGGGCCCATCTCGGACGCCATCAGGGTTTGCTGTAAGTGGTGATGGCTCCCAAGATGGGCCCTGCACCCCCGCCCGGCCCGCGTTGCCGCGTCCGGTTGATATGAAGAGCCCGTGCGGAGACGACGCTGCGCCTCGCTGAAAGAGTGAATGCGATGTTCGGCGCAAGCCGTCCCCGCACGCCGCAGTGTTTCGCGCTGTCCCGCCGGGCCTCAGCCTTGGCCTGTGCTTGTGTTCTACAAG
>JANQQC010000038.1 GCA_028285145.1 Hyphomonadaceae bacterium | reverse complement strand
CCCCGTGGAGACACGGGGCTTGTAGAACACAAGCACAGACCAAGGCTGAGGCCCGGCGGGACAGCGCGAAACACCGCGGCGTGCGGCAGCACCGGAGCGCGTCACCTTCAGCGCTCTAAACAAGAACATCCGACACGCACCGGCGCTGTCGCACGGGCTCTTCATCTCAACCGGACGCTGGGAGGCGGGCCGGGTAAGTGCACAGGAGGACACATTTTGAGCAGAAGCGCTTTTCTCTTTGGAAGCCGGTCGCACAGCACTAATCATGATCACATGAAGACCATCGAAGTCTCGACCTTCCTGGACGCCCCGCCGGACACCGTACGCGACCATGTCGAGCGATCCGAACTGCTGGAATACATCACCAGGGGGATGATCCGCTTCAAGGCCGTCGATCCTCCACAGTTTCCTGAGCGATGGAGCGAAGGCCACTACAAGGCGGAGATGTATTGGAAAGGCTTTCTCCCCGTTGGCTCACAGACCATCAGCATTGAGCCCCAACCTATGGACGGAGAGACATGGTCGATAAGAGACAACGGACACGGCAGCCTCATCAGGACATGGGACCACATGATCGAAATCAGCCCTCAAAACGGGGGCACATATTATTTGGACCGGATATCCGTCGATGCCGGCATCCTGACGCCATTCGTCGCCATTTTCGCCGGGCGGTTCTACAGGCACCGCCAGAAGCGGTGGCGGCGTCTCGTGGCGAACAGGTTCGACTACTCGAAGTAAGCAGGCGCAAAAGCCCTTTCAGGTTGCGTTCCCCCGCCCTCTCCTTTATGAGCCCCACCTTCAGAAACGACGGCGTTAGGCCGTACGTGTCAGGCTGTCACCTTCAGCGAAATGAAGGCGGACTTCAGGGCGAAAGGAAAAACAATGGCTGACAATATCCAACTGAATGTGGAAGTGCGCGAGCGCACGGGCAAAGGCGGCGCGCGCGCCGCACGTCGCGAAGGGCTTGTCCCGGGCGTGCTTTATGGCGGCGACGAAGCCCCGGTAGCGATCAATCTGCGCAAGAATGAGCTGATCAAGGCAATCGAAACCGGTCAGTTCCTCGCTTCCACCATTGACCTCGTCCACAAGGGCGACAAGCAGCTTGTCATCCCGCAGGCGATCCAGCTGCATCCGGTCAGCGACCAGCCGCAGCATGTCGATCTTTACCGCGTCAAAGCCGACCAGATCATCGCGGTTGAGGTTCAGGTGAACTTTGTCGGCGAAGAAAAGTCTCCCGGCATCAAGCGCGGCGGCTCGCTCAACGTGGTCCGCTTCACCGTCGAACTCAACGTTCGCGCCGACGCGATCCCGGATTCGCTGGAAGCCGATGTCAGCGAGCTGGATATTGGCGACAACGTCAAAATCTCCGACATCAAGCTGCCGGACGGTGCCGAGCCGACCATCACCGATCGCGACTTCACCATCGCGACCATCGCCGCCCGCATCGCGGAAGTGGTGACCGAGGACGAGGAAGAAGTCGATCCGGAAGCGGTTGAAGTCGTCGGTGAAGAAGGCGCTGAAGGCGAAGAGGGCGAGGCCTCCGAAGGCGGAGACGACTAATCGCATCCCTTGGCGGCTGGCTCGCCCGCCTGTTCGGGCAGGCGGCCAGCGCCTCAGACACGCCTTCGCATGAGGAGGACGCCCCGGTGCTGATCTTCACAGGCCAAGGCAATCCCGGCGCGAAGTATGCGGGCAACCGCCATAATCTCGGCTTCATGGCGATGGATCGCATCGCGGCCGATCATGGCTTCGGGCCGTGGCGGTCAAAGTTTGGCGGGCTCGCAGCCGATGGAACCGTGACCGTCGATGGCCGGCCGGTCAAAGTGCTGCTGCTGAAACCCGAGACCTTTTACAACGAGACCGGTCGTGCGGTCGGCGAGGCTGCGCGCTTCTACAAGCTCGAAGCCGATGCCGTGACGGTCTTCCACGACGAGATCGACCTCGCGCCCGGCCGGCTCCGTGTGAAGCGCGGCGGCGGACACTCCGGCAACAATGGCGTCCGCTCCCTGATCGCGCATCTCGCTCCGGACATTCGCCGCATCCGCATGGGCGTCGGCCATCCGGGCGACAAGTCTCAAGTCATGCCTTACGTGCTGTCCAACTTCCCAAAGGCGGATGAAGCCTGGGTCGATGCGCTGCTAGACGCCTGCTCACGCGCCCTACCCTTTCTCGTTGCCGGAGACGATGAGCGCTTTCAGACCGAGGTGATGCGTCTCGCACCTGCTCCCAAGCGCGATCCGAAACAGACGGGCGGCTAGGCCGGCTTACTCATCGACGATGATCGGACCGGTTTCCAGAGGCGGCGGGGCCAGAAGCGCGCGCGGCACCTCGCCGGTCGGGCAGACAGGAGCAACAACGGTCGCATTCGAAATGGCCGGCAGCGTACTTTTCGGAACCACCTCGGATTTCAGCACCGTGGCCAGCCAGAGCATGCCAACAATCCCGATCACAATCGGGATCAGCATGCCCCAACCCGCGCCCATATCGGTATCATCGGACATCTTGAGCAGCGATGTGCTTGGATTGCTCTTGATGGGCGGGTTCAGCGTCTGACCGCCGGACGCGGCCGGTCGAACCGATCGAATGGAGTTTGCAGCGAGCGCCGCCGCTCCCGCCGCCGCTGCAGCAGGCGCTGGCTTCTCCGCCAGCTTGCGTTGCTTCTTCTTCGCCGCCGCCAGTGCAAGCGGATCAGTCGGATGCGCCAGCAGCCATGCAGCCTTCTGGGTCTCATCTTTCGACCCGTAGCCCATCCACGCCCGCAAATCTGTGCGCTCGTCGCGCCGGCCAAGCTCCTCGACGAGTTCGAAAAAGCCCTCAGGCGTCGTGCGTGACGTCATGCCTTTGACGGAATACAGCTTCTCGGCATCGAATGGCGCATAAGGCTCAGTGTCATCGAGGCTCACCTGAACCAGCGTCCCGGGCCGCGAATGCCCGACAGAGGCCGCCGCGCGCACCCAGTCAGACTGCAGCGCATTCTCAGACCAGAGCACAAGCACGGACTGTGAATTGGCGGAATCGCGCGCATCCTTGGCATCGAATGTGTCATCGGTCTGCTTCTGGTCGAACCGGACCTTGAACTTCAGCGCTCGCAGGCGCCGCGTGATGAGTTTCGCGATCTCGCGATCTTCAAGCGCTGAGACGAGAAAGACGTCATAAGCCATGGTTTTTCACCCTGATTTCAGCCTCTCAGGATACCTGCCAATTACCCTCTGACCATCGAATTCCGCTCTCGGGCGACAAATTCGGGTGTTTTTCGCCGCAAATAGAGGGTATGCGCCCTCAACTCATTCGGACTTCGGGAGACCCTCATGGGCTTCAAATGTGGAATTGTCGGTCTGCCCAATGTTGGCAAATCGACCCTGTTCAACGCGCTCACCCAGACCGCTGCCGCGCAGGCCGCGAATTACCCATTCTGCACGATCGAGCCGAATGTTGGCGATGTCGCGCTGCCGGAAGTCCGGCTGCAGAAGCTGGCGGAGATCGCCGGCTCGAAAGAGATCATTCCGGCGCGGATGAACTTTGTCGACATTGCCGGCCTCGTCGAAGGGGCCTCCAAAGGAGAGGGGCTCGGCAACCAGTTCCTCGCCAACATCCGCGAGACGGACGCGATCGTCTATGTCCTGCGGTGTTTCGAGGATGACGACATCACCCATGTCGCCGGCCGGATCGACCCGATCGCCGACCTGGCCACGGTCGAGACCGAGTTGATGTTGGCCGATCTGGAAAGCCTCGAAAAGCGCAAGGCCAATCTGGTCAAGAAAGCCAATTCCGGAGACAAAGACGCCAAGGCTCAGATCGCCCTGATGGACCTGGCCCTGAACGAGCTGAATGAAGGCCGCCCGGCCCGGCGCGCCGAGGTCTCCAAGGATGATGAAAAAGCCTGGAAAATGCTCCAGCTGCTCACCGCGAAGCCTGTGCTTTATATCGCCAATGTGGACGAAGCCTCTGCCGGCACTGGCAACGCCTACTCAGACAAGGTCGTCGCCTATGCGGCCGACGAAGGCGCAGAGGCGGTGGTCATCTCCGCGCAGATCGAAAGCGAACTGGCGCTGCTGGAGAATGAAGAGCGAACCGAATTCCTGGAAACCCTTGGCCTTGAAGAACCCGGCCTCGACCGGCTTATCCATGCCGGGTTCAGCCTGCTCGGCCTGAAGACCTACTTCACCTGCGGCCCCAAAGAAGCCCGCGCCTGGACCATCAAGGATGGTATGACGGCCCCGCAGGCCGCCGGTGTCATCCATGGCGACTTCGAGAAGGGCTTCATCCGCGCCGAGACCATCGCTTATGAGGACTTCATCGCCTGCGATGGCGAACAGGGCGCGAAGGATGCCGGCAAGATGCGCGCGGAAGGCAAGGACTACGTCGTCAAGGATGGCGACGTCATGCACTTCCGGTTCAACGTCTAGGCCTTCTTGATATCGACCTCGGCTTTTGAGACGAGGTCGATAATCGCATCTCTCTGGTCACGGGTCAGCTCACCTGAGAGCGCGCGGCGCAGCACGGTGCGATTGAGCCGCCGCATGGCATCGCGCAGATCAACCGGCGCGCCCTCATCGGCCTCTTCGCCAAGCGCATCGAGCTTGTCGATGACGGCATCGGCTTCGTCGGCATGGTCTTCCAGCGCCGCGACGCCGTCTTCTGTCAGCGAGAAGACCTTCTTGCCATCTTTCTTCTTGGATGAGATCCAGCCGAGATCGACCAGCATTTCCAGTGTCGGGTACATCACACCCGGGCTTGGCGCATAAACACCGCCCGTACGCGTCTCGATTTCCTTAATCAGTTCGTAGCCGTGTTTCGGGCCTTCTTCGATCATTTTCAGGACGGCAAATCGCAGCTCGCCATGCGCCAGCGGCCGGCGGCGGCGCACCCCGCCCCACCCTTTCCGGGCGTAGGATCGCATGCCCGCTCTCCGGGCGCGTCCACAGTGTCTTGTATACATCTTCCACTCCAATTCGATATATCGAAATACATAGTTTCGATATATCGAATTAGCAAGCATTAACTGAAAAATTCTGGACTTGGGAATTGTTCTTGATATGTTCCGTCCACGCTCAAACCCCCGCCGCCGAATCGGATAAACTTGCGCCATGACTTCCTTTGTTCAAATCGGCGATCTCGCCCTCGATCCCATCCATGTCGGACTGTTCCTGACCGTCCTCGTGCTCGGTTTCCTGTTCTACCGGCTGCGCGATGAGCGCACCCGTCACACCAGCGAAATCGACAAGACAACGGAACAGGTCGCCATGCTGGAAGAACAGCTGAGGACGCAACGCGCCGTCGCGGATGAGGCCCGCCTGAAACTCGCCGCCGCTGAAGCTCGAAGCGAAGAAGACGACAAGAAGTTCGCGGACCTTGCAAATGGCGTTCTGCGGCAGGCCAATACGCAGTTTCTTGAACTCGCCAATGAAACCTTCGCCAAGCACAAGGAAGGCGCGAAAGGTGATCTTGAGAAGCTGATGCAGCCCATCGGTGAGAGTTTTTCCGAATTCCGCAAACGCGTGGAAGCCATCGAGAAAGTCCGCGCGGAGGACAAGTCATCCCTGAAAACACAGGTCGAGGCGATCGCTGACAGTCTGCGCCACAACACCGCCGAGACTGGCAAGCTCGTGAACGCCCTCACCGCGCCGAAAGGCGGTGGCCGCTGGGGCGAGATGACGCTTCGCAACGTCATGGAGCAGGCTGGCCTGTCCGGTCATTGCGACTTCAACGAACAGGTCACAGACCAAACTGAAAACGGCGCGCAGCGCCCCGACGCGGTCATCTACCTGCCTGGCGACCGCCAGATCGTGATCGACTCAAAGGTTTCGCTCGACGCCTATATGCGCGCCTCGGAAGCCGATAACCCTGAAGAACGTGCTACTCATCTGAAGGCCCATGCCCAGAGCGTGGAGCGCCATGTCCGCACGCTGGCCTCCAAAGCCTATCAGGCCAATTTCGATGAACGGATCGATTTCGTCGCCATGTTCATTCCTGGTGAGAACTTCTTCGCCGCCGCGCTGGAACACAATCCGGACCTTCTGGAGAGCGCCTATGCGAAGAATATCATCGTCACGACGCCCTCGACCCTGATCGGCCTCGCCAAGACCGTCTCCTATGTCTGGCGGCAGGAAAAAATGGCGGAGAATGCACGCGAGGCGGCAAGCCTCGGCGAGCAGCTCTATGAGCGCCTCATCGCCATGGGCGGCCATATCGAGAAGCTCGGCAAGTCTCTCAACGGTGCCGTCGACAACTACAACAAGATGAACAGCTCGCTTGAGAAACGCGTCCTGCCGAGCGCCCGAAAGTTTCAGGAACTTTCCATCGCTCCGCAGGGCAAAGAACCGCCGAAACTGGAGCCAGTTGAGACGCGGGCCGCCCTGCCCGACCGCTCGGGCGAGCTCGATTTCTCGTCAAAGGACGACGAAGCGGCCTGATCGCTCGATATTGACCCTCCGGCCTTGGCTACATACCTAAGCGATATGGCTATCCGAGAGATCCTCACCGTTCCTGATCCGAAGCTCAAAGAGGTGTCGAAACCCGTTGAGGGCGGCGTCACCGACGAGATTCGCACGCTGATGGATGACATGCTGGAGACGATGTACGCTGCGCCGGGCATTGGCCTCGCCGCGATACAGGTCGGCGTGCCGCTACGCGTGATCGTGATGGACCTGGCCGGCGAAGATGAGGAACCAAACCCGCGCTACTTCGTGAATCCGGAAATCCTCGACCCCGCTGAAGAAACGACACCCTATGAAGAGGGCTGTCTTTCCGTTCCTGATGTTTTCGACGAAGTCGACCGCCCTGTCCGCTGCCGCGTGAAGTATCTCAACTATGACGGCGAGGAAGTGATCGACGAGGCCGAAGGGCTTTATGCGGTCTGCATCCAGCACGAGATGGACCATCTCGAAGGCACGCTCTTCATCGACTATCTCTCCCGCCTGAAACGCCAGCGCGCGGTAGACAAAGTCCGCAAGGCTCGTCGTCGCGCCAAAGAAGAAGCAGCCTGAGCGCCGGAGCGCGCTGGCTCGCCGCCCTGCTCGGAGCGGCTCTAGTCGTTGCCCTCATAATTCTCCTGTTTCTTGTCGGCGGATGGATTTCCGAACATCGTGCCGCAGATCGATGCCTCGACCGCAGCGGCGCATGGGACTATGAGCGCTCCCGATGCCTGATGCCGTAACGCCCCTTCGCCTCGCCTTCATGGGCTCGCCGGACTTCTCCGTGCCAACGCTGGACGCTCTGATTGAAGCCGGCCACGAGATCGTCTGTGTCTACACCCAACCTCCGAAGCCAGCCGGGCGCGGCAAGAAGCTGCGGCCGACCGCTGTGCACCGCGCGGCAGAGGCACATGGGCTTGAGGTTCGCACACCCAGATCCCTCAAGTCCTCCGAAGAGAAGGCCGCCTTCGCCGCGCTCGGTCTCGATGCCGCCGTGGTCATCGCCTACGGGCTGATCTTGCCGCAGGCCGTCCTCGATGCGCCCCGTCTCGGCTGCATGAACCTGCATGCTTCACTCCTTCCCCGCTGGCGGGGGGCGGCCCCTATCCAGCGCGCCATCATGGCCGGCGATGATATGTCAGGCGTGCAGGCGATGATGATGGAGGCCGGGCTCGACACCGGCCCAGTCCTCGCCACCGAGGAAACCCGCATCTTCCCGTTCGATACAGCGGGAGACCTGCACGACCGGCTGGCCGCCCTCGCCGCCAGTCTCGCCCCATCTGCTCTCGCAGGGCTTGCGGACGCAACGCTGACACCTCAGCCACAGATCGAAGACGGCGTCACCTATGCCAGCAAGATCACCGCCGAGGACCAGCGCATCGACTGGACCGAGCTCGCCGCACAAACCGACCGACGGATTCGCGGCCTCGCGCCTTTTCCCGGCGCATGGTTCGAATGGACTCCGCCCGGCGAAAAAGAGCCCCTGCGCATGAAGGCGCTGATGAGTCGCCATGAAGACAGCGCGCACACAGCCCAGCCCGGCACGCTGCTCGACGATGCCCTTCTGGTGGCCTGCGATGGCGGCGCGGTGCGCCTGCTGAAAGTTCAGAAACCCGGCGGCAAGCCCATGGACGCGGACACGTTCCTGCGCGGCTCGCCGGTCGCCAGCGGAGAACGGTTCGCGTGACCCAGCGCTACCGCCTCCTGATCGAATATGATGGTCGACCATTTTCTGGCTGGCAGCGCCAGCAGGACCAGCCGAGCGTGCAGGCCGCCATCGAGAAAGCGGCTGAAGCCGTCGATGGTGCGCCGGTTGTGGTTCAGGGGTCGGGCCGCACCGATTCCGGCGTCCACGCTCTCGGTCAGGTCGCGCATCTCGATTTCCAGCGTCCGATCGAGCAGCGCAAGGTCGCCGACGCGCTGAACGCGCATCTGCGGCCGCTGCCAATTGCCATTCTGGACGCCTGGCCGGTCCAAGAAGGCTTCCACGCACGATTTGACGCTGTGAAGCGCCACTACCGTTACAAGATTATCAATCGCCGCGCTGACCTCACCGTCCGCAAAGGCCTCGCCTGGCGCTGCCCACAGCATCTGGACGAGGCCGCAATGCAGAAGGCTGCGCAGGCACTGATCGGCCGGCATGACTTCTCCACGTTTCGGGACACAGGCTGTCAGGCCGACAGTCCCGTAAGGACACTGGATGAGATCACCATTATGCGGAACGGCAACGAGATTGACGTGACCTGTTCTGCCCAATCCTTCCTACATCGGCAGGTCCGCTCGATTGTCGGCAGTCTTGTCGAAGTGGGTCGCGGGCGGGAAAAGCCCGGCTGGATCGCAGACATCCTCGCCGCAAAGGACCGAACCGCCTGCGGCCCGGTAGCACCCGCAACCGGCCTCTACCTTGAACGGATCGACTACCCCGAATGAGCCCGCCGCGCCGCATCGTCATCTCCGGATGCTCCGGCGGTGGCAAGTCCACCCTGATCGCCGCCCTCGCCAAGCATGGCTATCAGACCTTCGAAGAACCCGGCCGTCGCGTCGTTCGCGAGGGCATCCATCCGACCAAAGATATTCTTGGTTTTGCGACACGCGCGGCAGAACTAGCTGCCAAGGACTTTGACTCAGCAAGCTCGTCGGGTGTCTCCTTCTTCGACCGATCCGTGATTGATGCAGCAGCCGCCCTGAAGCGCAGCAGCATCCCGCTTCCGGAGACGGTCAGGACCCTTGTCGCCCTATGCCCGTATGACAGCCCTGTCTTCCTGATGCCGCCCTGGCGGGAGATCTATGAAACCGATGCCGAGCGCCAGCATGATCTTAGCGACGCCATCGCAGAGTACGATGATCTTTGCCGCGCCTACCCGGCCCACGGCTACGAAACGATCCTCCTCCCGAAGACAACGGTCGAAGCCAGAGCCGATTTCGTGCTCCGCAGTCTTGGCCTCTGACCGATATTGCGTCCCGCGCCCTGCTATTGCAGGCTTAACCGGGATTGGAGACCTGACATGAGCAAGCGCTTTACCGATGATCACATCAAGGCATGGAACCGCGACGGCGCAGTGCTCATTCCAAGCTTCTTCACGGCGGAAGAACTTGCGCCTGTCGTGAAGGATTTCGAGCTGCTCTACGGCGAGCGGCGGGAACGCTCCCGCACGGCCCATACCGAGGAGAAGGACGTCCAGCGCGGGTTCAATTTCGACCAGTTCAAGAACATCGACGATATGCCGTTCGACTGCTCGCCCGCGCTCAATCTTCTCGGCCTGCATCCGGCCCTGATAGAGCTGGCACGCGCTGCTCTCGAAACAGACGATGTCCGCCTCTACCAGAGCCATAGCTGGGCCAAGCACACGGGCGAAACCAATTACGACCAACCCTTCCACTGCGATTACAAGAACCACACGCTCACCGTTCCCTCCGATGAGAGGGCTCTGCGCACCATCAACATTATGATCTATGTCACCGAGGTTAGGGATGATCTCGGCGCTATCCACTATGTGCCGCAGCCGGAGAGCAACCCGATCACCGGCGAGAACCGATCCATGTTCCTTGACGGGGATCCCGACGCCCAAAATCAGCTCAAAGCCATTGAACGGTCCGGCGCGGGGCCAGCCGGGTCCATCTTCGCTTACGGCATCGACGTGTATCACCGGGGGACCAACCTCACTGCACCGGACGGTTTCCGCTACACGCTCACATCAAGCTACAAGGCCGCCGGCAATGACATGATCGGCTGGTCTGCCTGGCCCTACTCGTTCATGAAGCCGTGGCACCTGCTCTTCGACAATGCGACGCCAGACCAGCTCTCCTGCCTTGGCGTGCCAAGACCGGGCGATCCGTTCTGGACCGAACGCACGATTGCGCGGAGCCAGGAGCGTTGGCCGAACTGGGATATGAGCGCTTACAAGGCGGCGATGTCGGTTCCCGCTTAGTCGCGCAGGAGTTCGTTGACGCCGGTCTTGGACCGTGTGCGCTCGTCCACAGTCTTGATGATGACCGCCGCAGCGAGCGACGGGCCACCATTGGCCCCGGCAATCGTGCCCGGGACGACCACCGAGTAGGGCGGCACTTCACCATAGCGAACCTCACCGGTCTGACGGTCAACGATCTTGGTGGACTGGGACAGGAACACGCCCATTGCGATGACCGAGCCCTCGCGCACGATCACACCTTCGGCGACCTCAGCGCGGGCTCCAATAAAGCAATTGTCTTCAATTATCACAGGATTGGCCTGCAGCGGCTCCAGAACACCGCCAATGCCCGTGCCGCCAGAAATGTGCACATTCTTGCCGATCTGCGCGCAGGAGCCGACCGTGGCCCATGTGTCGACCATGGTGCCTTCGCCGACATAGGCACCGATATTCACAAAGGATGGCATCAGGACAACGTTCGGCGCGATATAGCTGCCCCGCCGAACCGTCGCGCCGGGTACCGCCCGCAAGCCGGCCTTGCTGAACCTTTCGGCCGACCAGCCATCGAACTTCAGGGGAACCTTGTCCCAGTAAGGCCCCGGCAGACCCTGCGCGCCCATCAGCGTGTTCGGATTCAGGCGGAAGGACAGCAGCACCGCCTTCTTCAGCCATTGATTGACGGACCAGCCGCCCTGCCCGTCCGGCTCGGCCACGCGGAACTCGCCCGCATCCAGCATTTCCAGCGCCGCATCCACGGCGTCGCGAACCTCGCCCTTCGTGTCAGGATTGAAGTCGGCCCGGTCATCCCAGGCCTGGTTGATCACTCTGGCGAGCGCGTCAGGCATAGCAGCGTCCTTTTCGTTCAGGCAGGCGTGCCGGAAAGGAACGCCGTCAGGTCGTTCGTCACATAGTCAATATGCTCGGGTAAATCATCCCCTTTGCCAGCCGGACGCGCTTCTATCGGCTCATGGCTCCAATCCTTGTCGGACCGGACGAGCACGGTGGTGAAGCCCATGGCATGAGCCGGAGCGAGATTTCGTGCCAGATCCTCGAAGAAGACAGAGCGTCCCGGGTCGATGTCGTGCTGGGCGCAGAAGCGGTCATAGGACCGCTGATCCGGCTTCGGGTGGTAGGCCGCATCCTCGATGCCCGACATGCCATCGAAAAGATGGGCAAGGCCCATATGGTTGGTCACCCGCTCAGCATGACGTCGAGACCCGTTCGTATAGATGTACTTGCGCCCGGGCAGGCCGGCGATGGCCTCGCTCAGCCCACTGCCGGTGGGAAGTGGCGATAGATCAATCTCGTGGACGTGGGCAAGAAAGTCGGCCGGGTCCATGCCATGAAGGGTCATCAGCCCCTTCAGCGTGGTTCCATGCTCGGCATAGTACTGCTTTTGCAGCGCCCGCGCCTCGGCCCGCTCCAGCCGGAGGAACCGCGCGACAAAGTCCGTCATGCGCTGGTCGATTTCGGCAAAGAGATCACAGCTCGCCGGATAGAGCGTATTATCGAGATCGAAGACCCACGTCTCCGCGCTTTTGATCATGCCGGGATCAACCGCCGCGCCCCGAGGCGGCAAAGTCCCGCTCGAAGAATTCGAAGATCAGTTTGCGGTCTTCCGGAGCCGGAGTGGCGGTGAACAGTGCGGTCCGGTAGGCCGACTGCTCACAATTCTCACGGCCATTGATGGCGAACTTGGCGCGCGCCACACAGAACGCATCAGAAGCGCGCGACAAGGTCCGCACTGAGCCGTCATCCTCTTCCAGTTCGCCGTAAACGAAGTGCTCGGCCTGAAGAAGTGGTTCATCCACGACCCGCGCGCATCCGCCAGCTTCCAGAATCCACCAGCCGCGGCTCTCCCAATTCTCGCCGGCCCGGCGGGCAATCGCGCTCCAGATCCGCTTCTTGGTGCGATTACACACCGTGAAACCAACCTCTCGGGACCGGTCGCTGGCAACCTGCTCCAGAATATCGATCAGGTCCGCATCGCTCGTGTCGCTGCTCAGGTTCCGTGAATTGAGAAATTCGGCAATTGCTGCGCGCGTATTCCGCCCGATCAACCCGTCAATCTTGCCAGAATAGACCCCTGAATCCTCGAGTAGACGCTGCACACCCGCGGCGGCGGCGCGCTGCATGCCGAAGTCATCGGTTTCACTGAATGTCGTGCTCCAGCGATTGGCGCGTTCAATCAGCACGGGGCGAAAGCCCTGCGCCTCAAGGCCCATGGCCGAGCAGTCCTCAAGGCTTTCCACCGAGAACGACCCGAGCGTATCAACGCAAAGCTCATGGCCCCCGCCCCATGACCGCTCGCCGCCGCGATGCGCGTCCGAGGTTCGGCCATAGAGAAAATGCACACCCGGCGTCAGCGGGCCTTCGAGGGCCGTCTCGCAGGATCCCGGACGCAGTTTCGTCCAGCCCTCAACAACGACACCAGACCCTTCCGGCCTGCCAATCGCGGCCTCGATCACAAAACTTGTCTCATTGCAGAGAGACCATCCGCGATCCGACTGCGCCTCGGCAGACTGAAATCCGAGACCAAGCAGCAGCAGGACGAGCCCGCTAAGAAATAAACGTACCGGCACCATGCTCTGTAAACAGCTCCATAAGCAGGGCGTGCGGCGCACGCCCGTCAAGAATGACAGCCGCCCCGACACCATGATCCACGGCTCTGCCCGCCGTTTCAAGCTTTGGTATCATCCCACCCGCAGCTGTGCCGTCTTCGATGAGAGACGACACGCGATTGCGCGGAATCTCGCGGATCAGCTTGCCGTCCTTGTCGAGCACACCAGCCACATCGGTCAGCAGGAGTAACCGGCTTGCACCCAACGCTGCAGCGACAGCCCCCGCAGCCGTATCCGCATTGATGTTGTAACGGCTGCCATCATCACCGACGCCAACCGGGGCGACGACAGGGATGAGATCATCATCAGCCGCGGACAACGCATTCAGCACCGAAGGATCAATCGCTTTCGGTTCCCCCACGAACCCAAGATCAACCACCTGCTCGATATGGCTGTCAGGATCGCGGGACTTGCCTTCAGCTTTCACGGCGCGGATGAGACCGGCATCCGAGCCCGACAATCCCACCGCCTTGCCGCCGGCAGAGTTGATCGCGCGGACAATCGTCTTGTTGATCGCCCCGGACAGGACCATCTCGACGACCTCGACCGTGGCTTCATCGGTGACGCGCAGCCCGGCCTTGAACTCGGACTGGATACCCAGCCGCTCCAGCATCCCGCCAATCTGCGGCCCACCACCATGAACCACGACCGGGTTGATCCCCAGATGCTTCAGCAGAACGACATCGCGCGCAAAGCTCCTGGCCAGCGCTTCGTCCACCATGGCGTGGCCGCCATATTTGATAACGATGGTCTGGCGGTCATAGCGCTGAATATAGGGCAGCGCTTCGGACAGTGTCCGAGCCGTGAATTGTGCGGTTTCAAAGTCTGTATCGGCCATCGCGGCGCTCCTTAGCGCGGTTCGGTTTGTTAGGCTATGCTGGCGCGATGACACCAGACGAGATCAAAGCTCACTGCCTGTCCCTGCCGGACGCCGCCTATTCGCTGAAATGGGGCGATGATCACTGTTACACCATCGCGGAAAAGATGTTCTGCGCCCACGGGCCAGACGGCAAAGGCCTGTCATTCAAATGCTCTGAAGATGCCTTCGAAATGCTCATCGAAAGCGGCGTTGCAGAACCGGCCCGCTATCTGGCGCGCGCGAAATGGGTAACCGTGAAACCCGGCGCCGTCCCCAACAATGAGCTGAAAGCCCGCCTCACGGATGCCTACAGGATCGTTCGGGCAAAACTGCCGAAGAAGACCCAAGGGTTGCTTGCGCCATTCGACACTTAGAGATCCAGCGACATGAAGGTGCTGTGCGGATCTTCGCTATAGGACCCGAACGGACCGCAGCGGTTGAAGCCATAGGCCTCGTAGAGCCCGCGGGCCGGCTCGAACGCCGCCACGGATCCTGTCTCTAGATTTAGCTTCGAATAGCCCCTCGCCCGCGCCTCATTGAGAATATGTTCCAGCATCACGCGAGATAGGCCGCGGCCGCGCCGGTCTTCCCGCACATGCATGGATTTGATCTCGCCTTGATTGTCCCCCAGTGCCTGCAGTGCGCCACAGCCCACGAGCACGCCATCATCGTGCATTTCCCAGAAGGTGATCTCTTCCCGCGCCAGCCCTTCAGCTGGAAGGAAGTGACAGCTCCCTGGCGGCGAAACGCTCAACATGAGATCAGCATGTGTTTGCAGGAGCGCCAGCACATCAGGTTTTGTCAGGTCGCCGTCTCGTATCTCAACCATGGCCGCCTTCCCTGTTCGTCAGATGAGACCGACAATCTCGGCCCGTAATTCCAGCAGACCCCATCCTTTCTCCGAAGACGTCCGCATGACAACTGGGTGGGCGGCCGCGCGTGTTTTCAGGATTGCTTCTGTCGCTTCCGCAACCTTCTCAACCTCAAACGTCTTCAGCTTGTCGCATTTGGTCAGGACGACCTGATAAACCACCGCCGACTCGTCGAGCAGGTCCATGACTTCGCGGTCGGGATCCATGATCCCGCGCCGGGCGTCGATCAGGAGAAACACCCGCCTCAGGGAGACACGTCCCCTCAGATATTGACGCGTCAGACGCATCCAGGCCTCTGCCTGCGTGCGGGACACCTTGGCATATCCAAAGCCCGGCAGGTCAACGAGATAGAGGGATTTATCGCCCATCTCGAAATAGTTGATCTCGCGCGTCCGTCCGGGCTCGGCCGATGCCCGCGCCAACCCCTTGCGATTAGTCAGCGCGTTGATCAGAGAGGATTTGCCGACATTGGACCGGCCGGCAAAGGCGACCTCGGCGCGGTCATCGCCGGGCAGGTCGCGCATGGAAACAACGCCTTTGACGAACTCAACGGGGCCCGCAAACAGAACCCGGCCGCGCTCGATCAGTGCCTCATCTGCGGTCAACTGGACTCCGGATCTTTCTTGCGGCCGAGCCGGGTCGCAATGAACTTGCCAATCTCGGTCTCAGCCCCGTTGCGGCGCATGATGTAGTATTGCTGGATCATGGTCAGCACATTGTTCCAGACCCAGTAGAGCACGAGGCCGGCGGCAAAGCCTGCGAACACGAAGGTGAAGATGATCGGCAGCAGCATGATGATCCGGCGCTGCATCGGATCGGGCGGCGGCGGGTTCAGGCTTTGCAGGGCCGCCATGGTCACCCCATAGAGCAGCGGCAGCACGCCGATCCCGATGATCAGGCCGAGGATCGGAATCGATTTCACATCCGCGCCCGAATAGAACGGGATCAGACCGAACAGGTTACCGATCGCGGTCGGGTCCGGTGCCGACAGGTCCTGAATGTAAGCGAATGGCTCGTGGCGCATTTCCAACGTCACGAACAGGGTTTTGTAGAGCGCATAGAAAATCGGGATAGTCGCCAGAATGGGCAGGCAACCAGCAACAGGGTTGGCCTTCTCCTTCTGGTAGAGCTTCATGATCTCCTGCTGCTGGCGCTTGGGATCAGCAGCAAAGCGCTCGCGGATTTCCTTCATCGGCTCGGCGAGTTTCTTCATCTTCGCCATGGCCTTGAAGCTCGTATTGTAGAGCGGGATCAGCGGAATCTTGACGAGAATGGTGAACGCCAGGATCGCCCAGCCGAATGAACCAAGCTGGCCCTTCAGCCAGAGCAGAACGGTAAAGAACGGTTTGGTCAGGAAGTAGAGGAACCCCCAGTCCACCGCATCGTCAAAGCGGGGGATGCCAAACTCTTCTTCATAGTCCTTGAGAACTTCGAGCTCCTTTGCCCCAGCAAAAATGCGATTGGTGGCGGTAATCGTTTGACCCGGCGCAATGCCATACTCAGCGCCCTCGGTCTTAATTTCCATGTAACCACGGCCTTGCTCTTGACCGTTAGCGTCTGGATCAAACGAGACCTCGAACGGACGCGCCTGTTCCGGGATAAGCGCACCCATCCAGTACTTGTCCGTAAAACCAATCCAGCCGCCCTGATCTGACGAGGTTTCACCCTTGATGCCCTTACCCTCGCTCAACCCCTTGTACTTGCGCAGGGTCAGATCACCATCGATCACACCAATCAGACCTTGATGCACGATCGCACTATCGCGCGCGGAGCCGGGGTCTGTCGCCTCCAGAAAATCCCGCCACTCACCGCGGCGCCGAATGATGCCATATGGTTCGACTTGGATGAGTGCATCGCCTTCATTGGTCACCTGATCCTCGAAAGAGAACATGTAGTTCTCATCAAGGGTTATTGTCCGGACCACTTTCACCCTGGAAAGATCCAACATTAAGACCAGAGGATTTCCTTCGGATAAGTCCCCGGCAGAAACAACGGACCATTCACTGTCAGGCGTAACGAATCCGTCGCCGGCAGAGCCTTCGCTTCGCCATCCATAGGTGGCGTAGTAGGTGTGATCGCCGAACTCGATCGTATCTGGTCGAAAGAGCCTCAACTCAGCCCGTTGCTCAACGGTTAGGAAGTGACGTTTGAGGCTTACATCGTCGATTCTAGCACCTGTAACGCGCACGCTACCATCAATGCTGTTCGCATCGAATGACACGCGGCTACCATCCGAGAGAGCGGTTTCGATGTCAGGTTCAACAATTGACGCTTCCGGCTCGGCGAGCATCGGGTCGACAATCGCGTCACCGACGTCCGCACTCTCAGCCTCAAGGGCAGCCGCCGCCTCACGCGCAGCCTGGTTCGCGCGGACTTCAGGGTCCACAACAAAGGTCTGATAGGCCCAGATAAAGCCAATCATCAGCACCATGGCGATGAGAAAATTGCGCTGGTCTTCTTTTTCCATGAAGCCTTGTCCGGTCGGGGATTAAGCCGCTTGTCCTGTATCGGTGAGCCGCGCGGCGAGGGTTATCAGCGCCGCTTCCATATCGTCAAGCAAACGGGGCCACGCGATGTCAGCGGTGTCCATCCGTGCAATAAAGACATAGTCGCAACCGGGCTTGCCATGAAGGGGCAGAAGCGCGCGGGCCGCCTCGCGCATCCGTCGTTTGGCACGATTGCGCACCACAGCATTCCCAATCTTCTTCGTCGCCGTGAAACCAGCCCCTACCCGACCCTGGGCAGCGCGGCGGCGGCCCTGTACGACCACCGTCTTCTTCCGTGCGGCGTGTCCACCGCGCACAAAAAGAAATTGAGGCCGGCGCTTCAGGCGCTCGACCTCAACTGGTTTTGCTTCTGGCGAATCGGTCATGGGGCGTGGCCCCGGCGCCTAGCGCCCCGTGCCTGATGCAGACAGGCGCTTGCGGCCCTTCGCGCGGCGGCGGGCAAGCACTTTACGTCCGTTCTTATCGGACATGCGCGCACGGAAACCGTGGCGGCGGGCACGCTTCAGGCGGCTGGGCTGGAATGTACGTTTCATGGGCTTACGCCTCTTGTCTCGGAACCGGTCATCGGAAAGCGCGTGTCATTACAGATTGAGGCCTGCCCGGTCAAGCCGCTCCGGCACCTCACAAACACCCTCACAAGGGCGTGACCCAGCTTGCGGAAGGCGTGATGAGCGCTCGCCCGCCGCTGAGCTATATCCGCTCCACTGCAGACGAAAAGGGGCAGGCATCATGATCCGATCTACAATTATCGCAGCCACTCTTGTCGGCGCGCCTGTTCTGGCCGCGGCAGACACCCTCGACACCACCGTGGAGACGAGCATGACGCAGGAAAGCCACGCAGACTGGACCCGCCTTTTGGGCACTTACGTCGAGGTCTCCGATGATGGCGTAAATCGCGTCAATTATGCCGCCCTGAAGGCCAATGCCGCCGATAGCGCCGCCCTGAACGCCTACATTGCCTCGTTCGAGGACCTCGATATCGATGCATTGTCTGAAGACGAGCAGTTCGCGGCCTGGGCGAACCTCTACAACGCACTCACCGTTCAGCACATCATCGAGCGCTATCCGATCAAGTCTATCCGTGACGGCTACTTCATAGGCCCTTGGAAAGACGTGAAAACCGTCGCGGATGGCCGCGAAGTCTCCCTTGACGATATCGAGCACGAAATTCTCCGTGAGGAATGGGAAGAGCCACGTGTCCATTACGCGGTGAACTGCGCGTCCTACGGCTGCCCGAACCTGCTCCCAAAGGCGTGGACAGCTGACACGCTGGACGAAGATCTCGACGCCGCAGCGCGAGATTACGTCAATCATCCGCGCGGGGTGACCATCCGGAACAATGGCACATTGCAGGTCTCGGAAATCTACAAATGGTTCCGCGAAGACTTCGGCGGATCGAAAGAAGGCGTCATCGAGCACCTGCTCGAACATGCAGACGAAGACCTCGCCGCGCAGATTCGTGCTAAACCCCGCATTACCAAACACGACTATGACTGGTCGCTCAACGACACGGAAAGCTAGCCAATGACCGATCTCGACCAGCAAACGGCCCCGGCCGCGAAACGATCCATCTGGGTTCGCCTGTGGCCGCTTTATGTGATCCTTGGGGGCCTTGGCCTCGCCCTTTCACAGGGCTGGCACACCTATCTCTCTCTTGAATCGCTGAGTGAAAACGCCGTCTGGCTGGACCAGCTGGTTCGGGACAATCTCTTCCTGGTGCTGGCGGCCTATGTGGCAATCTATGCCCTGGCCACCGCTTTCATGATCCCGGGCAGCGCCCTCACCGTTGGTGGCGGGTTCCTCTTCCCTGTTGCCTTTGGCGTCGTCCCACTTATTGCAGCCGGCGCGACCGTTGTCGGCGCAACGCTCGGCGCGTCTGTACTCTTCTTTGCCGCCAAGACTTCGATCGGCTCGGTCCTTCGGGAGAAAGCCGGCGGGTTCCTGACAAAAATGGAGAAGGGCTTCAATGAGGACGCGCTGTCTTATCTTTTTGCTCTGCGCCTCATTCCAGTGGTGCCTTTCGCCGTGGCGAACTTCGCGCCCGCCCTGCTCGGCGCAAAATATCGCGACTTCGCCATTACGACCTTTCTCGGGATCATCCCCGGCACGCTGGCCTACACCTGGATCGGGTCAGCCATAAAAGGCACGCTGCTTGAAGGCGGCGAACCCGATATCGGCGCGCTCGCATCAAACTTTGTACCCGCTTTCATTGCCCTTGGCGTCGTGGCTCTGCTGCCGGTCGCCTACAAGAAACTCTTCTCGAAAAAGGCCGCCAAGGTCGAAGGAGCCGCCTGATGACATCCGCCAGCGACACAGCCAATGCCCGCGTGTCCATTTCGGGCACATCTGACACAGACAGCATTTCCAAATCCCCGGCCCCGACCAATGCCGGATCGCTTCCACAACGCGACTACAAGGCCGACCTTGCGATCATCGGCGCGGGCTCCGGCGGGCTTTCAGCCGCAGCAGGGGCCGCCATGCTCGGCCTCGATGTCGTTCTCTACGAAAAGGCCGAGATGGGCGGCGACTGCCTCAATTACGGTTGCGTTCCGTCAAAGGCCCTTCTGACAGCAGCCAAGGCTGCACACGAGGCGCGCAACTCCGCCAAGTATGGCGTGACCGTTTCCGAACCCGTTGTGAACTGGGAAGCTGTGAAAGCTCATGTCCAGAAGGCAATCGATACCATCGCGCCGGTCGACAGTCAGGAACGCTTTGAGGGCCTTGGCGTGACCGTCATCCGTGAGCACGCCAAGTTCGCGGACCCAAAGACCATTGTTTCGGCCTCAACCCGCACGAAAGCGCGGCGCATTATCATCGCGACCGGCTCGACCGCTTTCATCCCGCCAATCCCCGGCATCGAAACGACCCCCTACATTACCAACGAAACCGTCTTCTCCCTGCCGGAGCAGCCCAAGCATCTGGTGATCCTCGGCGGCGGCCCCATCGGCGTGGAAATGGCGCAGGCGTTCCGACGGCTCGGCTCTGACGTCACTGTCATCGAAATGGGCCGCGCCATGGCCCGGGCTGACGCCGACCATGCAAAGATCGCCGTCGATCAACTGAAATCTGAAGGCATCACCATCCTCGAAGGCCACAAGGCTGTGAAAGTGTCAGGATCGGAAGGGGCCATAAGCGTCGAGACAGAAGCTGAAAGTGGGAGCAAGACGGTCTCCGGCACACACCTTCTCGTCGCCGTCGGCCGCAGCGCCATGCTGGAGGGGCTCGATCTTGAGGCCGGCAAAGTCGACTATGACCGCTCCGGCGTCACCGTGTCAGACAAGCTGCGCTCACCCTCCAATCCGCGGGTCTGGGCGCTTGGCGACATCGCCGGACAAGGCCAGTTCACCCATCTGGCCGGCTGGCACGCTTCCGTTTTCGTTCGCCGGGCGCTGTTCAAGCAGTTCTCCAAAGCGTCCGACCTCCCCCTGCCCGCTGTCACCTATGTGCAACCGGAAGTCGCCCAGCTTGGCATGACCGAAGCTGAAGCCCGCGAGGTTCATGGCGATGAAATCTCCGTGTCTCACTTCGCATTCGATGAGAACGACCGCGCCATCGCGGAAGGCAAGACAGACGGCGAGGTGAAACTCGTCATCCGCAAGGGCAAGCTTGTCGGCGCGTCAGTCGTCGGTGAAGGCGCAGGCGACATTATCCAGCTCGCATCCGTCGCCATGTCGAACGGGCTGAAGGTTCAGTCCCTGACAAATTTCATTTCGCCCTACCCAACCCGCGCCGAGGCGGTGAAACGTGCCGCGTCTGCCCACTTCACCGACACTGTGTTCAGTCCCAACGCAAAGCGGCTGGTTGGCTTGCTCCAGCGTATTCCCTGACTTATTCCCGAGCAGGTGACGCAAGAGCCTGACTCGCCGGTAGTGGTTGCCGCTTCAGAGACGGCGCAGGTCCCGGTCGCCCGGAGCTGGCGGCATGGCCTATCTCTGCGCCTGTTCGCAATCACGATTGCCGCCGTCCTGATCATTGAGACGATCATCTTCATTCCAAGCGCTGCTGCGTTCCGGTGGGAGTGGCTCACCGAGCGCGTGCAGGCGGCCCGCGTCGCGGCCCTTGCCCTCGATGCCGCACCCAGCCGCATGGTCTCAGATCAGCTTTCTTCGGAATTGCTGGCGAGCGCCGAGGTTCTTGCGGTCGCAGAGATCGAGAACGAGACCCGCGTCCAGCTGCTCGCCCCACGGGTGCCGATCACGGGCGAAATGAAATCCATTGACCTGCGGCAACGCCGGCTGTTCGCGTCCATGGGCGCGACTATTGATGCGTTCATGAACACGGAAGAGCGCACGCTGATCATTCGCGCGGAAGGCTCCACGCCAGACCGGCTGATCGAAGTGGTGGTCCCCGAAGCGCCGCTGCGCGAAGAGCTCATTGCCTATTGCCACCGCATCATCCTGCTCTCTCTGATCATCTCCTTCGTCGCAGGCACGCTGATCTTCCTCTTACTTGTCTTCACGGTCGTGCGTCCTGTCCGTCGAATTACGAACTCTGTGGAGCAATTCCGTGATGATCCGGGCGGCTGGACGCGGCGGCTGCGCTCGACGCAAAGACGCGACGAGATCGGGCGGGCCCAGAACGCCCTCGCTGATATGGAAGAAGCGGTGTCCGACAGTTTCCGCCAGCGCCAGCGTCTTGCTGAACTCGGCGAAGCGGTCGCCAAGATCAATCACGACCTGCGCAACTCGCTCGCCACCGCACAGCTTGTGTCCGATGGTCTTGGCCGGTCGGAAGACCCTCGCGTGAAGAAAGCCCTGCCCCGTATGGAGCGAGCCCTGGAGCGGGCGATCAACCTCGCCACAGACACGCTGCAATACGGCAAGGCCGACACGCCGAAAGCCAACCTGCAGACCGTCGACCTGCATGTCTGTCTCGAAGATGCGGGTAGCGAAGCGCTCGCCCCCTTCCCGAATGTGATCTGCAAGAATGAGGTTCCGGCGGGCACGCTAGCCGAGGCCGACCCCGATCATCTGCACCGCATCGCCGTCAATCTGATGCGCAATGCGGCTCAGGCGATGAATGGAGAGGGGTCAATCCGGGCGCACTTCGATCGCGACACGCTGACCATTTCCGATACTGGCCCCGGCCTGCCGGAAAAGGCGCGGGACAATCTCTTCAAAGCCTTTGCAAGCTCCTCCAAACGGGATGGCACCGGGCTCGGCCTTGTCATTGCTAGAGATCTCGCCCGTGCGATGGGCGGGGACCTGTCCCTGAAGTCGACAGGCCCGGAGGGAACGGCCTTCACCATCAAATTTCAGTTGGCAAAGGCCGCCGCCGACACCTGATCATGCGACCGGCGCGAGCGTGACGATCGTCCCGGCGAAAATCGCGACGCTTAGCAAGACCATCAGCATGGGTTCTGTGATTTTCGAAGCGAGCGAGCGGGATGAGTTGGATGATGCGATCAACATGTGAGTCTCCTTTGGTTGATGGAGCCAACCTGCCGGGGACACTCACGATCATCTCGTCGATTTCGAAATCAGGGCCATTCCTTCAAAACCGATCAGTCTTTTCCAGAATCAAAAAAAGTGAGCGACCGAAGCCGCCCGAGGTGGAGTGAACGGTATGACGGGCTCAGTGACCGATATGAGGCAGGCTCGATAGTCGCCGCCATGTCTGGGTCTGGCAGAAGATCCGGGCCGCGCAGCCTTGAAGGTCAAGCAGGTCATTTGAGCGTTGCGTGATCGAGCCTCGATAGACCCGGCCATCTTCAGGGTTGAGCAGTCGGCCCTCCCGCCAGGCACCATCACGAAAGGAAAAGCCCCAGAGCATCGGCGCGCCGATGACCTCCACAGGGACATCGGCAGGGTCCCAGGCCCAGACCAGTTCACCGCAAAGCGTGTCGGTGTTTTCCGCGCACGGGCCCATCTGCACGACGACGCCGTAGCCTTCAGAGGCCCATTCGCCGCCAATCTGTTCAATGGGCGCAGGGTCAGCCTCCGCCACTGGCGCAACCGCAACACCGGCCGCGATCAGTGAGATCAGCGCAACAAGCCCAAGCGCCGCCGGCTCAACGGTCCTGTCTGCATCCCTGCTCTTTCGCGGACGCCGGACGGCCGCTGCGAAACGGTCATGATAATCCGGATGTTCCGTGCCCATCAGCCGATCCCAGAAAGTGAAGTAGAATCCGTAATTCCAGCCCGCCTCCGCATGGTGCAAGTCGTGATGGGTCACCGTCGTCATCCAGTCGAACAATGGCCGGCCTGAAGCCGTGCGCGGAAACAGCTCATATCCGCAATGACCGATCGCGTTACGGATCATCATATGGGCCGTGAAAATGAATGCTGCGAGGAACGATACCGGCAGGATCAGGCCGATCAGTAGCAGGTAGAGCCCATTGATCACCGCCTCCCTCCAATCGAAAGCATAAGACGTGAAAGGTGTCGGATTATTCGATCTGTGATGCAGGCTGTGAAACCGGCGAAACAGCTTAGGGTGATGCATGACCCGGTGGGTCCAGTAGAACCAGGCATCATGGCCAATGATCAATATGGCGGTCGACACCCAGAACCAGAGCCAGCCCTTCTCGGCAGGGTCCTCATAGACCTGACTGATGCCGAGCGTCAGGCTCGTCCAGATCAGAAAACCGACGCCTGAAAAGATCAGCACCGTTCGCAAGCTGGCGATCAGCTCACGCCGCACCTGATCGAATCCCGGCCGGTGATCGCGGATGCGACGCCCGGCCAGCGCACGGGACAAGAGCGCGTTCACAATCAGGAATACACCGCCTGCCCCAACGACATAGCGGACAAGGTCGCTCATGAAGATGCTGGGCGCAGCTTCAGTGGCAAGCGAAAGATAGGTTTGAAAATCCGGCATACCGGCCTCCTGCGTGTTGACAGGAACAGTTCGCCGGTGGACCCGGTCAGGGTCTCGCCAGTTTCGAATCCGCCGAAAAACAGCGGAAATCAGCCAATCATTTTCAAAATCGGCGAGCCCTATTCGCCGAGCGCGGCCTTGCGATACGCCGTTGGGGTCTGGCCAACCTTATCCTTGAACGCCCGGTTGAACGGCCCGACCGAGCCATAACCGAGATCGAGCGCAATCTGCAGGATTTGCCGGCGGGCATTGGCCGGATCGGACAGAAGGGTCTTGGCCTCTTCGATGCGACGCTCGTTAAGGAAGGCCGTGAAGTTGCGGAATCCAAGCGACCCATTTATGAGCTGCCGCAGCCGATGTTCCGGCACACCTACCTGATCGGCAAGCCGGGCCACGGTGAGCCCCTCAACCCGGTAAACGCCCTCATCCATGAGGGCCTGCAACCTATCGAGTTCATGCTGATCGGCCAGTGAAGGACCGGACCGCCGCGCCGCAGGCGCTTCCGCCGCAGCCATCTGAAACACGTCTTTCGGTTGCAGGATCCACAAACCGAAAACCATGACAAAACCAGCCAACCCAATGGCGTGCACCAGAGTCAGCCAGCCCCACGGCTCCTGCCCGAAGGCAAGTTCGCCGACGGCAATCACCGCCCCAAACAGTCCTACCGCGAAGGCAAAGACAATGCGGAATCGGCGGCGCGGCTCCACCAGATCCTCCTCCCGATGGGAGAGAGCCAGCCAGATCGCATGCAGCATCATCGAAACAACGAGAAGCTGGTGTATCAGAGTCAGCCAAAACGGGTCCGGCGCACCGGTCTGAAAGCGCCAGATAACCGTTCCAAGAAGAAAGACCGCCGGTGCGAGGCGCCATGGCTCCCATCGGAAATCATCGTCGAACAGTGCTGTTGCCAGCCACCAGAAAAAGACGGAATTGAAGGTGGCCGTCATCCAGAAGAATGGATGTACCGGGCCGAGCAGGTCCCAGGTCGCCGGGCCGGACACGACGACATAAACAGCTGTGCCGAATTCGAAGAGCGCCGCGATCCGTTCAATCGAGAACCCGGTCCCGCGGGTCGCATGCATGATGGCCATCATGAGCAGGATGCCCGCGGCCCCGGCGCGGATCATCAGCTCAGCGAAGACCGCGCCCGTCATCGGCGTCTACCACTCGCCGATATTCTCGGCCGAGGCCCATGGCTCCTTTGGCGGCAACGCATCGCCTTTTTGCAACAGCTCAATGGAGATGTTGTCCGGTGATCGGACAAAGGCCATGTACCCGTCGCGCGGTGGGCGATTGATCGTGACGCCAAGTCCCTGAAGGCGTTCGCAGGCCCCGTAGATATCATCCACGCGATAGGCCATATGCCCGAAGTTCCGACCGCCGCCATAGTCTTCCGGATCCCAGTTATGGGTCAGCTCGATCATGGGTAACCCGGCCGGCAGTCCCTTCCCTTCGCGGTCGACACCTTCGCGCTTCATGTCTTCTTCGCTGGCCAGAAAAATCAGCGTGAATCGCCCGCTCTCATTGTCGACCCGGCGCACTTCTTTCAAGCCGAGCCCGTGGCAATAGAATTTCAGGCTCGCATCGATGTCGGTGACCCGCACCATGGTGTGGAGAAATTCGATACTCATACTGCGTTCGCCTTTTCGTTGAGATGCTTGATGGCGTTCTTCAGGTCCGGCGGCGCGGAGAGATGGTAGCGCCGCATGGCTAGCGCCAGCAGGCCGATCATCACCAGCATGGAAAACACGAACAGACCGAACGTATGCACCATCCGCCCGACAGCAGCGGGCTCATATTGTCCGGCGGCGAGCCAGATCTGGTGCCAGATCCATGAGAACGCGCCCATGAGCGGTGGGATCGAAATCGTCGTCACCAGCGCCGTCGCAAAAAAGTAAAGCGGGGCGCGCGGTGCCTCAGCCCGCATATACGACTCGACAAAATCCGCCTCGTCCACATGAGCGGCCAGTTCACCATCCTTGCGCTTGGCCGCGTAGACCTGCGGCGCGAAGTCTCGCGTGGACTTCCAGCGCCAGGCCAAAAGAGCGCCCCAGACAGCAAAGCCAAGCGCAGCGAGTAGGATCACAGTCTCAACACGCATAACGGCTCCTTGGCTTCGTCAGGCGGCGTGCACCTTTTCATAAGTCAGCATGGCGCGTTTGCGCGCCACGCCCCAATGATAATTATGCAGCCTGCGGTCCGCCGCCAAGGCCCGGTGGCATGGAATGAGCCAGGAGATGTTGTTTGCGCCGATAGCTGCGCCTGCTGCGCGCGCCGCTTTTGGGTGTCCAGCAGCCTCCGCCACAGCCTTGTAGGTCCATGTCTCCCCCGCCGGGATATCAAGCAGGGCGCGCCAGATCTGACGCCGGAACGGCGTTCCATATAGCGCGACCGGAATCGGTCCATCATTGTCGAAAACCTTGCGCGCCCATGCCGCCGCTTCCTCGTCATCCCGGCGGATATCCGCATTCGGATAGCGCCCGGTCATATCGGCGAAGGTGTGCTCCAGAGAGTAGCCAGGGTGCTCAAATCCGGTCTTCTCATCCACCCCATCATCGGCAAAGCCGAGTCCAACAAGACCGCGCGGCGACGTCAGAAATACACCCGTGCCGAACGGCGTCGGTGCGGCCCCAATCGTTAGGTCTGCACCGGCCCCGCCTGCCTTGGCTTCTCCCGGCGAGAGCCCTTCATGCGCAATAAAAAGATCATGCAGTCGGCCCGGACCCGACAGACCGGTCTCCAGCGCCGCGTCCAAAACGCTCGCGCCCTGCCGCAACAGGTCACCGGCCTCGGCATGTGCTAGTGCGGCCTGAAACTGTTTCGGGCTGATGCCGGCCCAGCGTGTGAATTCGCGCTGGAAATGCGACGGCGACAGGCCGACGGCCTGCGCACAGGCTGCAAGGTCTGGCCAATCACGCCAGGTGTCGCCTAACTGTCGAAGCGCGGCCGCCATGCGGTCATAGGCAGCGGCGCGTTCATGGATCGGGAAGCTCATCATCTTGGTCATGAGACAAAGATGAGGGCTTTGCGTGCGTCAAACCACCCGATTCTTGCGCCCCCCTGCTCAACACTCCTGCGGTGCGTTGAGACCCTCCGCCGGCCACCAGTGCTCGGTCGCCTGATGCACGATGCACCGCCGCCCGTCTTCGGCCAGGGTCGGATCCGCAGCAAGGCTTGCAGCGACAGTCTCATCGTTCTCAACGCCAGCTTCCATGCGGACACCGCCATCAGAAGTACTGTCGAACACCATCAGGGTTGGCTCGGAAGGCGCACCGGTCCAGGCTGACCATTCCGGCAGGTCGCCATCAACACCCCGCCCGGGCGCGCCGGTTTTCGCGAAGTTCGCCCAGTAGGACATCATCGCGTCTGACAACTCGGTCCGCTCCGGCGCGTTCTTCTTGGTGAAGACATACCGGTCGGCATCACCGAGAAACTGGAACCGGCCGAACACAAACGGAATCTCAATCGCATGGCCCGCGCCCAGCAGGGTCGAGAAATCCGAAACGAAAACCTTGCCCGCCTCATCCCAGTCAAAACGGTAAGCATAAACGTCCGCATGTCCGGCTTCTGTCATCGCATTTGCGGGTTCATCCACCGCTCGAACCCGCCACATCAGGCTCTGATACTTTGACAGCCCCTCATAGAGGGCCGGATCGCGCGGCTTGGGAAACTGCCCCCAGGCCTGCTTGATCAGCCGCTCATCCATCAAGTTGAACAGCTTGGTCTCATCCCGGTTGGTCCCGGTCATTACGGGAACGGTATTGAACGTCGCGGTGTTCTCGAACGCATCGATCATGGCGTCATCCGGCAGTACGACGCCGTCCTCAATAATGCGCGGGAGGTTGAAGTCTTCCTCAGTGTCATAAGCGGCATACAGCGCATTGATGTCCATCGCGCGAAGCGTCTCGGCATCCGCCATGGCATCGCCCGTCACGCGTTCGGCAATCGATCGAGCGCTCTCATCCGCTGTCACCTCAGCATCGTCCAATGGCCAGGACGCGAAGCTGCCGGACTGAACCACCGCGCGATGGAAAAGCCCAGCGGCGCGCGGCGATGCGAGCAGCGCCGCTACATTGTGACCACCGGCGCTCTCACCGAAGATCGTGACATTGTCAGCGTCGCCGCCAAAGGCATCGATATTGGACCGGATCCATTCAAGCGCGGCGATCTGATCCAGCGTCCCGAAGTTCGCCGATGCATCATCCGCCGTTTCTGCCGACTCCCTAAGGCTTTCATGGGCGAACCAGCCCATCGGCCCGAGCCGGTACTGGACGACCACCACGATGACATCATGCCGGTCGGCCAGCACGCCGCCATTATACTGATCCGCCCTGCCCCACGTGTTGGACCCGCCATGGATCCACATCATGACCGGCAGGTCCGCTTCAGCAGCTGTGTCAGCGTCCATGCTCGGCGCATAGACGTTCAGGTAGAGACAGTCTTCTTGCCCGGCCAGTTGGCCCGGCTCCACATCGTCGCCATCCAGCGCGTTTGTCAGCTGCGGGCACCATGGTGCAGGGTCCAGCGCCTCGCGGGCTCCCTCCCAGTCGGCGGCCGGGCGCGGCGCACGCCAGCGCAGATCGCCAACCGGAGGGGCGGCGAACGGAACAGACCGCCAGGCATGAGCCCCCGTTTCAGCATCGGTATAACCGACAAGCTCGCCCGAGCTGATTGTACGCGCCGTGGCAGGATCAGCCACGGGCGGCGGCACAGGCTCCGTGCTTGTACAGGCGGCCAGCGCCAAACCGGCGGCGAGCGAAAATGAGATCACCCTGAACATGCAAATAGCCTCCCTCGATTTCCGGGAAGGCTATGCATTCATGACCGAAGCGGCAAGCTAGCTGTCTATGATCTTCTGATGATCGGCGAGCGCTCTGGCAGCAAAAAAGACGTGGAAGCCCGCCCAGAACACGACGCCGAAGAACTTGGTGATCTCCTCAATCAGCACAAGCTGTTGATCGGCCGCATGCTGAAAAAGATCAGCCACTGTGCTGACACCGAAGAAGAATAGCGAGAGCGTGAGCATGACGATATTGCCGTCGAGGACAGCGTTCCGGAAGAAGAACAGGTAGCTCAGAATACCCGCGCCATAGACGGCGAAGGTTAGCTTCTCGTCGATGCCGTGAAACGGCAGAAGGTCATCATGTAGCAGGAAAAGGTCATCCACGGCCAGCACACCTGTCAGCGCACCACCCGCAATCAGAGCACAGGATTTCACCGTGAACCCTAAACTCGTTGCCAGGACAAGCCCGGCGAACAGGCACACAGCTGCGGACGATGTCCACAACATCACGCCGACATTCGATATCGCGCCGTAGTAACCAAAACAGCAATAGTCAGGGCCTCTCGGGGTCTCGATTGTCACCGGATCATGAAAGGCAAGTATGGGCGGGATGACATCCTGAATGAGCACGATCAACATCACCGTGATCGCAGGCACGGCTAGGCACAAAAGCTGAGTTAACCACCCAAATCGATCGCCGAAAACGTTCAAAACCGCCTCACTGACTTCTTCTTTTCTCGCCCAGCGAGTTCTCTCATCCCCTCACAGTTGCAGAAACCATGCCGAAATCGCGTTTTGCGGGCGCTTCTTGCACCCGCACCACGCTCCGACTCTGCTGCTAGAGAGTACGGAGTTAGCTGGCTTCGCGTTCTTCCCGCATCGCCAGGCCATACTCGTTGACCTTGCGATAGAGGGTCGAGCGGCCAATGCCGAGCCGACGAGAAATCTCGGACATGTGTCCGGCATAGTGATCGATCGCAGTCTGGATGACATCGCGTTCAATATCCGTCAGCTCACGGATCTCACCGTCTTCGCCAAAAGCCGCGATCGCATCGGCCGGCAAGGCGAGCCCCTGCACAGGTGACTGATCAACGACCGGGGGAGCCACAACATCTTCAACCGCCGGCGAGAGGCCAGAAATCTGAGGGAAATCTTCCGGCTGGAGTTGGTCACCCTCACAGAGGACAACCGCCCGGAACACAGCGTTCTCAAGTTGGCGGACATTGCCCGGCCAGTCATGCGCGCTCAGCATTTTTAGCGTCTTCTTCGACGCGCCGAGGATCTTCGTACCCTCGCTTGCGTTGAAACGGCTGATGAAGTGGTCGACAAGCGCCGGAATGTCTTCGGTGCGCTCGCGTAGCGATGGCATATCCACGGGATATACATTCAGGCGGTAAAAGAGATCCTCGCGGAACGCGCCGGACTCAACCTGAGCCGAGAGGTCCCGGTTTGTTGCCGAAATAATCCGGACATCCACCTTGGTCGGACGGCGGGAGCCAACAGAGTCGACTTCTCCTTCCTGAAGGGCCCGCAGCAGTTTCACCTGAATGTCCAGCGGAAGCTCGCCAATCTCGTCGAGGAACAGCGTGCCGCCATCCGCCTCAACGAATTTGCCAAGAGACTTCGATACCGCGCCCGTGAACGCGCCCTTCTCATGGCCGAACAGAATGCTCTCCACTAGGTTTTCTGGGATCGCGCCGCAGTTCACGGCCACAAAGGGTTTGCCGGCCCGGTCGGATGCACCCTGAATACAGCGCGCGACGACTTCCTTGCCGACGCCGCTTTCACCGAGGATCAGTACGGGAATATCGGATTTCGCCGCGCGCTCGGCCAGTCGGACGACCGGCTTCATGGATTTCGCACCGGCGATCATGTCGTCGAAGCTCATCCCACCTTCGGACTTCTTGGACAGGCGTTTCACCTCGCCCGATAGGGAAGACATTTTCAGCGCATTGCGGATCGAAACAATTACCCGCTCCGGGCTGACCGGTTTGACGAAGAAATCGATGGCACCGGCGCGCATGGATTGAACGACTGTGTCGATTCCGCTGGTCCCGGTCAGCACGATGACGGGCAGGTCCGGGCGCTTGTCGGACATCCGTTCCAGCGCATCCATGCCGGACAGGCCAGGCATGACAAGGTCGAGAAGAACAACATCGACGCCTTCACGCTCATCACAGGCCAATGCCAGCCCGCTCTCGCCATCAGGGGCGGTGCGGCAGGCAAATCCAGCCTTTTCGACCGCAGCCTGAAGAAGTCGGCGCTGTGTGGGGTCGTCATCGACGACCAGAACGGTCTTGGCCATGTGCCCTCATCCTTGTGTTGTTTTCGTACGCCCCGGTTTGACACAAAGGAGTGGAATTATGGTTTGGAAGATCGGTGAAATTTGACCGATGGTCATAGCGTCGTCGCAATCGATATTTATTTTAGCGTGTATTGGGTAACTGGTCCCTGCCTTGCTAGTTGCGCGACCTATGGCTTTCATTGGTGAGACATCCCGTATGCGGCAGGCAAATCCACCCTCGGCCGAGAAGCGGCTTCGCGTCGCCGTTCTTCGAGACCGGTACCAGTCGACCTTCATGAGTCCGCGCACCTCGCGGCACGAAATTGAGCGCCGCCGGTTCCTCCCGCTCAATCTCGCCAGCAGTGCGCTTGACGGCGTGACCGTCGCCGCGCCGGGTCTGCCGGTCGATCTCGTTCATGCGCACAATCGGATACCGCTTGGCGCATCACGCCTGATTATGTCGTTTGAGTCCGCCCTGCCGCGCCGTTACGCCTTCAAGGAAGACAACACCATCGTCCGGACCATGACGAATGCGATACGCTCGCGTCGTTGCCGCCGGATTGTGGGCATGTCGCATTTTGCCCGGCGTCTCTTTATCGAACAACATCAGGGTGCCCCCTATTTCGACGCGCTGGATGCCAAATGCATGGTTCGTCATCCAAGCCTGCCGTTAACAGATAATCCCGATACGCTCGATCTTTCCGAGGATGGTCCCCTTCGTCTTGTTTTTGTCGGAGGGCATTTTGGCCGCAAGGGCGGTTGCGCCGCTGTGCGGATCGCCGAACTCGCGCATGAACGGTCCCTGCCCGTCCACGTCACCATCATCTCAAACCTCGAAGTCGGCGAGGCCAACTGGATCGACCCCACCACTGAGGGATTCTTCGACCCGTATTTTGAGCTGCTCAAGCTGCCCACGGTGAGCTTTCTCGGTACACAACCGAACGCGGTCGTCCATGAAACGCTCGCCGCCTCGCATTTCGCACTCCTGCCCACCTTCGCCGATACGTTCGGCTATTCGGCGATCGAGGCGATGGCAGACCATACCCCCGTAATCGGAACGGATGTCTGCGCCCTGCCTGAGTTTGTTGAGGATGGCGTGAACGGCCTCATGCTGCCCATGGAAACGACCGCCTCCGGCGCATGGGCCGGCGAGAATTATGACGAGCGCGGGGATGCCGCCTATGCGCGCCGGTTCCGGGAAGAGACCGACCGCCTCGCAGAAGCCACGCTGGAGCGGCTGACCCCTTACCTTCACGACCGCACCGCGCTGGCTCCGCTCAGAAAGGCTGCGCGCGACACGGCAACCCGGATGTTTGCGGCGGAACCGGCTGGCAAAGCGTGGGATGATCTTTATTCACGCGTGGCAGCTGAATCCCTTGACGAAGACCCGAAACTGGATCCTGCCGCCGATGTCTCCTCGCCGGCAAGCTACGCCGAAGCGCGTGGCGCAGGCTCTGCATGAAACATGAAATGCTGATCTCAGCTTTCGGAGCCCACCAATGATCTTTCGCCTGAAACCCGCCCTTCCGGCTGTCGCCCTGCTTGGTTTTGCTGCACTCGCCGCCTGCTCAGGCGACGCTCCGGACACATCCGCGCCAACCGAACCATCGGTGGCAGAAACGAATGCGCCTCAGGAGACCGCCTCCTTCAGCGAGCCTTTCGACTATCTCGACGAAGGGCTGTGGTACGTCTCCGAGGAGTGGAAACAGGTCAACGGCATCTTCGACGTTGTCTGGCGGCGCGAAGCCATCGAGCAGACAGATGAGGGTCTGCGCTTCACCATTTCACCGGACGAACAGGGCGATGCGAGCTTTGCCGGTGCCAGCATTCAGCGGCGCGGCCCGCGACTGCATTATGGACGGTATGAGACGGTGATGACAGCAGCGCGCGGCAAGGGCCTTGTCAGCGCCTTCTTCACCTATGTCGGTCCGCCTCAGGGCACAACACAGGACGAGATCGATTTCGAGATCCTCGGCCGCGATACGACAAAGGTCCAGCTCAACTACTTCACGCGCGGCACCGGCGGCAACGAAGAGATGATCGATCTCGGCTATGACTCCGACACGACGCCCAATCTCTACGCCTTTGACTGGAGCGAGGATGGTATTCGCTGGTATGTGGGCGACGTGCTTGTTCATGAAGCTGGCGGACCAAATGACGACATCCCGACTCAACCTGCCATACTGATCAGTCAGGTCTGGTCCGGATCGCCCGCGACGGCGGCCTGGCTTGGTCGCCCTGTTTCAATTGATGATCCGCACATGGATGTTCTGTGCACCTCTTACCGCGCGCCGGGGGACACCAGCGCACGGCAATGCAGCGACGACTTCGAATCCATCAATACGGCAAAACCCAGCGCACGAGCCGCTTCGCTCAGCTGGTGGCGGATCAGCCCTCAATATCGAAGGTAAGCCCGGCATTCTTCACCAGCCGCTCGCGCAGGGGTGCCCCGAGCGCCGGGGCGGTTGTCCAGACACCGCCGGGAACATCCGGACGATCCTTGACCAGGCAGATCGCCGCCTCGGCGATGATCTTGGACGTTGAGCCGTAACCGGGGTCCTTGTCGCCGGTCACGACCACACTGAGCGTCTTCCCATCGGGGTGCTGACCCATCGCGATATAATCGTAATGGCCGGCCTCGCGTTCCTCCTTGGAAGGGCCCTCGCCCGGCTTTGGCCCGTCTTTGCCGCCCGTCGTCATCCCGAAGGCACCTGCAATCGCCTCCGCAATTTCCTTGCCCTTCTCGCCCGGGCCGCCAACCATCATTTCGTCATAGACGAAGTCTTCGCCGTAGGGATGGCCCATCAGCGCATTGGAACGGTGAATGTTCTTGGTGTTGATCGGTGCCATGATGAAGGGCGCAAGCCAGACACCATCTTCTTCCATTACCTTGTTGCCGATGGGCTGATCGGGGCCCTTGAAGCCTCCGGCAAGTGAAAACGGGTTCTGTAACACGCCCAGCAATGAAGGGTCTTTCTGCACCGCCGCCATGGTCGCCGCACCTGAGGCCGCTGTTCCGCCAGAAAAGGTGCCCTGCATCTTCCGCATCCGGCCCCGCACACGCGGGCACGGGCCGCCAAACCGTTTCTGCGACTCTTCCTGCAGGTACTGGACGCCGAGATCGAACGGGATCGAGTCAAACCCGGCAGAATGCACAATCCGCGCGCCGCTTGCCTTGGCATCGGCGTCATGCGCCTCAATCATTTCCCGCATCCAGAGCACCTCTCCGGACAGATCGACATAATCGGTTCCAGCCGCGACGCAGGCCGCGACCACATCCGACCCATAAAGCGAGTACGGGCCGACGGTCGTGAGCAGGCATTTCGCCCGCCTTACCATGTCATTTAGGCTATCGGGGTCGTTCGCGTCTGCAACGATCAGCGGTGTTTCAGCAGGTGCGCCAACCTCATCGCGCACGGTGGCTAGCTTTTCGGCACTCCGACCGGCCATGGCCCAGGAGACATCCCCGCCGAGGCCATATTGCTTGGCGAGGTATTCCGCCACCAGCCGGCCGGTGAACCCGGTTGCCCCGTAAACCACCACATCGAATTCAGCGTTCGGATTCATATCCATCTCCCATTGTTCTGTTGCGCTGCACATTGGACCGCAGCACGTCGCAGTGCAAACGCCGCCAATCCGCCCTACATCGCATCTATGCCGGATAACCGTCCTGACGATCCAGAACGTAATCGCCTGAGCGGTCGTCTCGCTCGCACGGCCCGCGTTGGGGCCAATCTCTCCGGAGCCGGGCTCACCTTTGCCGCAAATGCGATGTTCGGCGGCGACAAGGGCGATGAGCGGATTGCCCGGTCACTGGCGGAAGCCCTCGGCAAGACCAAAGGGCCGCTAATGAAGGTGGCGCAGATGCTGTCGACCATTCCGGACTTCCTGCCCGCCGAATATGCCGCCGAGCTTGCCCAGCTTCAAGCGCAGGCTCCGGCCATGGGGTGGCCCTTCGTGAAGCGCCGCATGCGCGCTGAACTCGGGGCAGACTGGCAGGACAAGTTTGCAAGCTTCGAAAAGGAAGCCGCCCACGCCGCCTCGCTCGGTCAGGTCCACAAGGCGAGCCTGCATGACGGACAGACAGTCGCAGCAAAGCTGCAATATCCGGACATGGCTTCTGCCGTCGAATCCGATGTCAGCCAGCTGAAAACCCTGCTTGGCCTCTTCAAACGCATGGATGGTTCCATCAATCCGGACGAGATGGTCGATGAGATCACCGATCGGCTGCGGGAAGAGCTCGACTATAAACGCGAGGCGAAACACATGGCGCTGTATGGTGCGATGCATATCGAGCGCGATTTCGTGACCACGCCAGAACCCGTGCCGGAGCTGTCCACCGACCGGCTTCTGACAATGACCTGGCTCTCGGGTCAGCCACTCACCGCGTTCGAGGACGCCTCTCAGGAGACCCGTAACCGGATCGCGACGATGCTGTTCTGGACATGGTGGGGCCCGTTCAACGAGTACGGCGTCATCCATGGCGACCCGCATCTCGGCAATTATCAGGTCACCGGCGAGGGCAGCGGCCTGAACCTTCTCGATTTTGGCTGTATCCGCATTTTCCCGCCCTCTTTTGTTGGCGGGACGGTCGCCCTGTATCGCGCGCTGCAGGCAGACGATTTCGACGCAGCCTACGCCGCCTACGAGAAATGGGGGTTCCAGAACCTCTCCAAGGACCTTGTCGAAGTGCTCAACGTCTGGGCGAGTTTCATTTACGGTCCCATCCTCGATGATCGTGTGCGCTCGGTCGCAGACGGCATTGCTCCCGGTGAGTATGGCCGAAAGGAAGCCTTCCGCGTGCGCCAGCTCCTGAAAGAGCGCGGCCCGGTCAAGATTCCGCGCGAATTCGTCTTCATGGACCGCGCCGCAATTGGGCTTGGAGCCGCCTATCTGCGTCTCGGCGCTGAGCTGAATTTCCACGAACTCTTCGAGCAAAGCCTTGAGGGCTTTTCAGAGACAGACCTCGCCGAAAAACAAGCCGCGGCGGTCAAATCAGCCGAACTGGATTAGGCCCAGTTACGACGGCGTGAACTATTTGAAAAGTATATCTTTTTCGGAAAGATTCTCGCCTATTTTCGGGTCTATGTAACCCCATCGTAATCAGTTCCCTGCACAACCAGCGAACGCAATTTCAGGTGTTTCGCAGCGGTCGATGGTCTTTTCGAGGATCTGTAATAAGGGGATTCCACCCCTGCCCTCCGATGCGAGAGGGTCCGATATCGTCGAATTCTTCGGCGATCATCCGGATGCGCCGCTCTGCGTTCTGGTCGATCATGCACGGCGTCCTGTTGGCGTTGTTGGACGCCATTCCCTGATGCAGCGCATGGCCACGGGCACAGGGCTTCTCAGCGATGCCAGCGCGCTGAACGACCTCGCCGATGACAGCTTCATGGCCGTTCGCCTGAACGAGAAAATCGATGGTGCTGTTTCGAAAGTCTTCAATGGCGAGCAGCACCTGATCTCGACGGGTCTTGTCGTTGTGGATCAAGACGGGGCCTATGCCGGCGTTGCGAGTCCTTTCGATATCTTGCAGGCGCTTTATTCGACCAATGCAAAACTTGTGAAGAGCCTCCGCAAGGAAATCATTGAGCGTAAGCAGGCTGAAAGAAATGCCAAGCAACTGGCCAACAGCGATCCGCTGACCACGCTTGCCAATCGCCGCGCCTTTCTGAATCACGTGTCAGACGCCATCGAAAAAGGGGACCCTTTTCTCTGCGGCTTCATCGATCTCGACGGCTTCAAGCAGCTCAACGATGAATTTGGTCACGCGGTCGGCGATGCCGTTCTCATCTCAATTGGCGAGCGTCTTCTAGGCTGCACAGGCCTTGAGGCATCCGCCCGACTCGGCGGCGACGAGTTTGCGTTCATGATCCCGAAGGACGCTGACAAGAATGGCGATGGGCCGAGAATTCACACCATCCACGATATCATCACCCAGCCGGCTCCGTCGGAAGTCGGTCCGGTCGCGGTCGGAGCCTCAATCGGCGTTGCACGGTTTCCCGAAGATGCCGCAGACCGCTCCACCCTGCTTCATGCTGCGGACCGGTCGATGCTGCGCGCGAAAGCGGCCGGCGGCGGCGTTGAGTGGTTCGATCCCCGGTACGATGCGAATGAGGCCGAACACTCCGCCATGGAAAAGGCCTTTCGGCAGGCGCTGTCCCGGCGCGAAATCAGCCCCTTCTTCCAGCCCATCCTTGATATGTCCTCCAACAGGATTGTCGGCCATGAAGTTCTGGCCCGCTGGCCAAGGTCCGGCTTTGAGCCGTCCCCCGGTCCGGCTGTTTTCCTCCCAATCGCTGAACGACTTGGCCTGATCGGGGAACTGTTCTGGACAGTCACTGAGAAAGCGCTTCAGAAGTATGCCGAGCAAAGCGGGCAAGGCACCATCGCGATCAATGTGTCGCCACCCCAGATCAAGAGCCATGAATTCTCTTCCCGGCTATTATGGATGCTGGACCGATACGAGATCGCGCCGGGCGATCTTGAACTGGAAGTCACCGAAAGCGGCATGTTCCGGAACCGGACCAACAGCCTGAAACTTCTGCGGGAGCTGCACGAGGCCGGCCTGTCCATCGTGCTCGACGATTTCGGCACCGGCTACTCGTCTCTCTCGCTGGTACAGGACTTGCCGCTGACCAAGCTGAAGATCGACCGGTCCTTCGTCTGCCAGCTGGATCGGCCCGGCCCGGGCGAGAGCATCATTTCCGCCACGCTCAGCCTCTGCCGCGAACTTGGCATTACCAGCTGCGCGGAAGGGGTCGAAACCAAACCGCAGCTCAAACGCCTGCGCGAGCTCGGCTGCGACTTCGCCCAGGGCTACTATATCGGGCGGCCGACCTCGGCCCTGCAACAGGCTGCACACAACGAACTCGACGACTCCCCGGCCGGGTGGCAAACGAAAGCTGGTTGATCGGGCGGCCCGCCCTGCCTAAACCAGCGCCATGTCGGATGACCTTACCAAGAACCAGACCTTCGATGTCCCGGGCGGCTACACGCCCCTGCCCTGGCATCGCGGCTTCGGCCGACAGGTCGGCCCGCTCTACCAGCTCATCGGTGAGGACGATCTCATCGTCTCGCGGGCCTTCCGCGTGGAGGAGCATCACACCAATGGCATGATGAACGCCCATGGCGGCATGCTGATGACCTTTGCGGACATGGCCTGGGGCACAGCCGTGGAAACCGATGACAACACATGGTGGGTCACCATCCGCCTCGTCTGCGATTTCCTGTCCGGGGCCAAGCATGGCGAATGGATCGAAGGCGCAGGCGAGGTCATATCGCGCGAGCCTGACGGCATTCACACCGTTCGCGGCCGGATCTGGTGCGGTGACCGTACCCTGATGACCGGAACCGGCGTGTTCAAGGTCATCGAACAGCGCGATCCTGACAAGCGAAAGCCCAGTCGCGGCGGCCGCTAGCCCGAAAGAAAAACGCCCCGACCCCGGGAAAATGATCCCTTAGGCCGGGGCGATCCCGAACATCGAGGTGCCAGGCCGGGTCAGGGGGGCGAGCCCTCCAGCCTTAACCACCCTCCCCGTCGGGAATGTCAGGCGCACCCGGCAACGCATATCGGGTCGTGCCGCGCGCGCTTGATGTGACCGTCCATTGATCTCCGGGGCCCGCATCAGGGGCCACCGCCGTGCAGCGAACGCTGCCGGTTTCGGCCGACAGGCAGAGGTATCCATTCTGGAGGATCCACCCGCCGGCCTCGCCAGAGCCGGTGCGGTACGTCCCGTCGCCAGCGAATTCTGCGATGTAGCCTTCACCATCTGCCGGAAAAACGGCCAGACCGCCCTGCAGGATCGGTGGCACTTCATCCGTCTGCGGAATGTCTTCAGGATCTTGCGCATTGACCGCCGCGCCTGTCAGCGCCAGCGCTGCGCCAAACACGCAGAGAGCATCAGAGGGACCACGAACACGCATGGAAAGACCCTTTTCCCGGTCGGCGGAAGGCCGCCTCGACGCCGACCAGATGCCGCTCGGTTACCGCCATGGTCAACGCAGATTGCGCTCCCTTTCCTCGAATTAATCCTCCGGCCCCGGAGCATTGGCACAGGAGGGCAATTTCAAGGCGCGATTGCGTTCCTCGCCGGGCCATCTAATTAGAAAGCGGACAGGAAAGAGGGCGCGGGCATGGCCGGAGCGGATGACGGAATCGTTAAGGATCAACCAGAGGAGATGCCATCTGAAGGTGGCCCTCTGGAACCCTATAAAGGGGAGATCCCGCCAGCCCCTAGCTGGTTTACCGACGCCGTCGCCAGTGCCTATGAAACCCATCATATCGAGGTCGAGGGCGCAAAGGTGCGGTATCAGCGCTGGGGCCGCCGCGATGCGCCAGGCCTCCTGCTCGTTCATGGCAACGGGGCGCATGCCCACTGGTACGATTTCATCGCTCCCTACTTCGCGGAGAAGTACAATGTCGCCGCCATGACGTTTTCAGGCATGGGCGACAGCGACTGGCGGGACGAATACCATATGCGCACCTTTTCCGCCGAGCAGATCGCCGTCGCGGAAGATGCCGGCATGTTTGAACATGACATCAAGCCGATCATCGTCGCGCATTCTTTTGGCGGTTTCGTTACCCTGCTCACTGGCGCAGAGCATGGCGAGCGCCTGTCCGGCGTGGTGATTGTCGACAGTCCGGTCAACCCACCCGACCGGCCACAGGGCGGCCCCCCGCGCTCGGGCCGTCCGAACCGGGTCTATTCCGACCTCAAATCCGCCCTTGGCCGGTTCCGGCTCGCCCCGCCCCAGCCCTGCGAGAACCATTTCATCATGGATTACATCGCCCGCTGGAGCCTGAAGAAAACGCAGGCCGATGATGGCGGTAAAGGGTGGACATGGAAGTTCGATCCCGCCATCTGGCGGCGCTTTCAGGCCGATATGGAGCCTTCAGCGATGTTGAAGGCGACAGCCTGCCGGATCGCGATCTTCCGCGGTGAGGAAAGCGCGCTGATGCCAGATGATGTCGGCGACTACATGCAGGCCTTGCTGGGCCACGAAGTGCCTTTCATTTCCATCCCGCATGCCCGCCATCATGTTATGCTGGACCAGCCGCTGGCCTTCATCGCCGCGCTGCGAACCCTGCTTGGCGAATGGGACCACTCCGCGCCCAACAGAAGTATATGAATCGTTAACATATTGAAAAATAAGATTTTTTAGGAACCCAGCGCAACCTTAGGCGTTCTCAGGGCTGGAGCAATAATGCCCAGCTATGAAGGAGACTCCCATGAACCGCTGGCTCGTAGGCGCAACCGCCATTGTCCTATTTTCCGCGCCGGCCATTATGACGGCTGCGACACGGACAGGCGCTGATGTCACGCAAACGACGGCCTCAAGCGATCTTACTTCTTCCACGAGCCAGTTAAACAGGTCTGCGCTCGGATGGCTGGATACGGCAAGTGGATCGAGCACAGTCACATCGGAAAGCCGGGCTGGCTTTAGGATGTCGCAGGATGAAAACGCGATCGCATGGAGCAATAGCGGCATCGACACCGACACTAGTTCCGATGCAGCGGCAGGCGACGAGACCTTCTCCACACTCGTATCCCTGACCAGCGCAGGCAGGCTTTCGGATCAGCTAAACCTCGAACAGTTGGAGTACTTGCAGTCCGAAGAAGGCCGTGAGGACCTTATCGCGCTTCTAAGGGCGCAAGCCCTTGATGGCCCCTCAACCGGCGACCTGATGGCCGACACGGGCTACATGGCCGTTTATTAGGAGTCAGGAATTCCAGGCGGCTCGGAACGAAAGTCTTTCCCAGTAGTTAATTCACTGAGCACTGTCGCTCAGCAACTGAGGAGACTTTTTATGAAACGCTTGCTTGCAAGCACCGCAACACTCGCCCTGATCGCATCGCCCGCCATGGCAGACACCATGGAGACGGACGCTGAAGTGGACACGGCGATTGAGGCAGAACTGCCCGCTGACTATTCAACAAACGACCTGAACCGGATCGTGCTGGCTCAGATCGATAATGAAACATCGACCGAAATTGCAGCCGACGATCAGGACCGGATGTTCCAGACCATGGATGAGCGCGACTACGCGACCACCAAGGATGATGCATCGAATATGACAATTGTCGACATCGCCAAGGATGATGACCGCTTCTCGACACTTGTGTCACTCGTTAAAGCCGCCGATCTTGGTGAAGCGCTAAGCGTCGAAGGTCCGTTTACGGTCTTTGCACCAACGAACGACGCTTTCGCTGCCCTGCCGGCGGAGAAGGTCGAGTTCCTGCAGTCTGAAGAAGGCCGCGAAGAGCTAAGATCAATCTTGAAAGCGCACGTCGTTGAAGGTCGCCTGATGGCCGATGAGATCACCGAAGCCGGACTGGATGTCCGCTCGCTCAACGATCAGAAAATCGACATTACGTCGGAATGGAGCGGCACCATCACCGTCGACGGTGCGACCGTCATCAAGGGTGACATCGAAGCCGATAATGGCGTGATCCACGTGATCGATACTGTCATCGTACCACAAGCCGAAACGACAACAGACCAGTCGTAAAAGATAACCGAAATACAGATACTTTGCCCCGGCCTGCGCCGGGGGCTTTTTTTATTCAGACGGCATCAGCCCACTGGGCCGGTCGGCCGTATCGTCCTCAGCGGCCAGCACTCTCGCCTGCCCCACCCAGTCATCGCGCTTGATGCGCCCGCGGAAGTGCATCAGCATCCCGTCGACCCACGAGACTTCCTCATCGGTCCACTCAGCGATCTGCCAGAAATAGTAGACGCCGATCTCGTTCAGCAACTCGCTGAGCATCGGGCCGACCCCGTCGATCCGCTGCAGGTCGTCGCCATCCCCGAAAGCGGCCTCAACCAGCAGGTTCGCCTGGTCATCGGTCCGTCGTGCAATGTTGATCGGGTCGTTCTCCCGTGCAGGCCGCTCCGGCGCAGGCGGGCGCTGCACCGCGCGCAGATCAACGCTCGACGCACTTAGCGCCCCGCCATCCAGCCGTGTTTCAAGCTCAATGCGCGCGCTTCCCACATCATTGCGAGACCGCAACATGTGGTGGACGGCAGCCAGGCCATACTCAATGGCGGTCAGCCGGTTCTCAACCGCCCCCATATCAAGCCGGCTGTCGATCGCACGAACCGATGCCACAACCGGTGTCAGATCCGGTGGCGGCATGTCAGCCACCGCTTCCTGTAGGCTCGCCAGCCGGCGCTCAACTGGCTCAAGCCCGGCAAACCGCCCGACATCGCCGCGCAGCGCAAGTACGAGATTCTCCACCCCGGCCAGCTTCTGCTCGAGCGGCGCTGTCATGCTCTCCCGGCTTCGCAGATCGGCCAGGGCCTGCTCAATGCTGAACAGCCGCTGCTGTAGCGGTTGCAGGTCCGGCTCCCGGATCCCGGACACGGCAGACGAGAGTGAGGCAATCCCGGCCGACAGGGAATCGAACTCTGCTTTCTGCGTTCCGCGCTGATCCTCGCCGAGTTCCGAAAGCTTCGTCTCAAGCCGCACAAGGCGTGCTTGCAGCGGCTCCAGATCAGGACGCTCCGGTCGCGGGATCGCCTGAATGGCCCGCTCGATCGGCGATAAGTCGGTGCGCTCCGGGATTGGCATGGCGGTGATCACGCGCTCCAGCGCATCGAAACGCGCTTCCAGCGCAGACAGGTCGGGCTCCGGCGTATCGTCAATCTTGCCGGCCAGCACATCGAACCGGTCATCCATGCGGGCAAGGCTGCCGCCTTTTAGCTCGTCCAATCCCGAAGAGGCTGACGTGATGGCTGCTTCCAGATCGGTCATCCGGTCCTTCAACGCATCGATCTCACCCAGCTGTTCCTTGATCGGGGTCAGGTCAGTCTGCGGGATGTCCCCGATTGATGTCGTCAGCGCATCAAGGCTTGAGCGGAAATCGTCACGCGTCACCGGCCCACCGCCAACGACCTCAACCTCCTCATCGGTTTCGCGGTGCAGCCACCACCAGACCAACCCGCCGCCACACGCGGCCGCCAGCAAAAGGAGCAGGAAAATTTGAAAAAGCAGATACCACATTGCGTTACTCGTCTGACTCCCTGACAGGCGAACGGACCACCCGCACCTCTATCCGCCGATTGCGGGCGCGCCCATCGACTGTGTCATTGCTGGCGACCGGCCGCGTTTCACCGAACCCCTCAGCGATCAGGCGGCCAGCCGGCACGTTCCGCGCGATCAACTGCTCCCGCACGGCCTCGGCGCGGCGCAGACTGAGATCGGCATTGAACGCGCTGTCGGCGGTGCTGTCGGTATGGCCTTCAATGCGCAGCGTGCCCGGGCAGGCGCGCACCCGGCTGGCAATTGCATCGAGCAGGATGTCGCTCGACGCGCTGATCTCCGCGCTCGCCGGCGCAAACTGGATCCGCGCATCGCCGAGTAGCGCAGCGAGGCCCGTCTCGCACGAGGTCACCGCCTCGCTCTCCATCACGATGATAGGCCCAAGCTCCCCAAGTTCCGGTGCCGCGGATGCAGCTGCTTCGACGGCTTCTGCCGCATCGGCCTCCGCAACTTCGCAGCGCAGCGAGAAGCGCTCGAACTTGAAGGCGGACTCCCCTCTTTCGCAGCTCACCACCGTCTCGATTCCGCGCGCGGCCATCGCCGCATAGCCTTCCGGCGCGGCCACGCCGGTCACCATCAACTCGTCTTCAATGGTCTCAAAGCGCGGCGGGTCGAGCGCATCGCGCGCCGCCTCCAGGATCGCCGCGCGGGTCTCCTCATCCGGAACACCGCCGGACAGGGTCAGCACGCCGCCGGTCAGGTTGAACGTCCAGTCCGGGCTCAGCACGCGCCGGCCCCGCGCCACAGGCTCAGTCGGCGCGATGGCCTCGGTCGCCTCAACGTCCGGGGCCACAGTGAAGTTCGCAATAACGGGCCGCGCCGGACGCGCCATGCCGAACGGCGTTGCCGCCCGCGAGGAGCGCACCGCCGCCACCAGCGCATTGCCCTCGCTCGCCGACGGCGCTTCGCCGGTCAGCACCACGCGCTGCCCCGATACATTGATCCGGGCCCAACCGGCATCCCGCTCGGCGGCGACCCGTTCGGCCGCCAGCCGCGTCGGAGCCTCCACCGCATAGGGCGCGAAAACGAAAATCGAGAACAGGAATACCAGGGCGAGGCCGACCAACGGCACCAGACCATAAGGCATGAATGGCAAGCGCGGTCCGTCCACACGCCGCGCATACCACAAGCTTTCTGCTTGCGCGCTCGTCTCAGCGATTTCCTCGCTCAATGTCGGCCCCTTGCTGCACGAATTAACCTATCGGGCAGCTTAGCTCCTGAAAAGCAGGCACACTCATTACGGGAATTCCACTCGCGCGCGGGGCCTGCTCCCCGACAGATCAGGCACTGGACAGCCGCCCGCATATACACCATTTGTTCTCGATGGCATCCAAAGGCGTTTCCGAAGCTCCCGCGACCTTTACCGGCGCATCCATTGATGCGGTGGGCGGGCTCCCCTCTTCCGACTGGACCCCGCACCGGCCAGACCGCAACTGGGTCAAGCTGGACGGCGGCAAGCGGTTCAAGGTCCATGCGCCCTACGAGCCCTCCGGCGATCAGGTCGAGGCGATCCCCGAGCTTGTCGAGGGCATTCAGGCCGGCGAGCGCGACCAGGTCCTCCTCGGCGCGACCGGCACCGGCAAGACCTTCACCATGGCCAAGATCATCGAGGCGACCCAGCGCCCGGCCCTGATCCTCGCCCCCAACAAGACCCTCGCCGCCCAGCTTTATGGCGAGTTCAAATCCTTCTTCCCGGAAAACGCGGTCGAGTATTTCGTCTCCTATTACGACTACTACCAGCCGGAGGCCTACGTCCCGCGCTCGGATCTCTACATCGAGAAAGAATCCTCCATCAACGAGGCCATCGACCGGATGCGACATTCCGCAACGCGGGCCATCCTCGAGCGCGACGACGTCATCATCGTCGCCTCGGTCTCCTGCATTTACGGCATCGGCTCGGTCGAGACTTACACCTCGATGACCTTCACCCTCGAAGAAGGCCAGCAGATCGACCCGCGCGACGTCGCCGCCAAGCTCGTCTCCCTGCAATACACCCGCAACGATGTCGGCTTCGCCCGCGGCACCTTCCGTTTGAAAGGCGACGTCCTCGACATCTTCCCGGCCCACTATGAAGACCGCGCCTGGAAGCTCTCCTTCTTCGGCGACGAGCTGGAATCCATCACCGAGTTCGACCCGCTCACCGGCAAGAAGATGGAAGACCTGCCAGCCATCAAGGTCTATGCGAACAGCCACTATGTGACCCCCCGCCCGACGCTCAATCAGGCCGTGGAGTCCATCAAGAAAGAGCTGAAGACGACGATCGCCCACTTCGAGGCCAACGCAAAACTCCTCGAAGCCCAGCGCATCCAGCAGCGCACGCAGTTTGACGTGGAGATGCTGACCGCCACCGGCTCCTGCAACGGCATCGAGAACTATTCCCGCTACCTGACGGGCCGCAAACCCGGCGAGCCCCCGCCAACCATGTTCGAATACATCCCCGACAATGCCCTCGTCTTCGTCGATGAGAGCCACCAGACCGTCCCCCAGCTCGGCGCGATGTACAAAGGCGACTTCTCCCGCAAGCACACCCTGTCGGAGTACGGATTCCGCCTCCCCTCCTGCAAGGACAACCGCCCGCTGCGCTTTGAGGAATGGGAGGCCATGCGCCCGCAGACCGTCCATGTCTCGGCCACGCCCGGCCCGTGGGAGCTGAACCAGACCGGCGGCGTCTTCACTGAACAGGTCATCCGCCCCACCGGCCTGGTCGATCCGCCCGTCGAGGTCCGCCCCGTCACCGGCAAGATCACCCAGGTCGACGATGTCACATCGGAAGTGAAGGCCGTCGCCGAAAAGGGCATGCGCTCCCTCGTCACCACGCTGACGAAGAAGCTCGCCGAACAGCTCACCGACTATCTCTCCGAACAGGGCGTGAAAGTGCGCTACATGCATTCTGACATCGATACGGTGGAGCGCATCGAGATCATCCGCGATCTCCGCCTCGGCGTGTTCGATGTGCTGGTCGGCATCAACCTGCTGCGCGAAGGGCTGGATATCCCCGAATGC
>JANQQC010000035.1 GCA_028285145.1 Hyphomonadaceae bacterium | reverse complement strand
AGACCGCGACCTCACCCCCCAAAGCCAGACGGCCGACCCGGCCCTTCAGGGGAGCGATGACTGGATCATAGCTGTGGCACACAGGAGGGGGATAAGTTTCTGCAAGCTGCAATATCTGCGGGCGAAAAGGCGGGGATAGGCGCGTGCAACCGTGTCATTGTTCGTCTTCGTACTTCTTCACGGTTAGGTATAGGACGACCGCGACAAAAGCAGAGAACCAAACCAAGAGCATCGCAATTCCTGCGTACCTGATACCTCGGTGCTCTAAGAGTATACCGATCAGCAAAACAGGCAGCATCAGACCTATGATGATCGTGTAGAGCGAGTGAGCATGAATTTTCATCGGCTTAGCGACAACTAGCATAGGCGTCGGGACAAGTCTGTTCATTGCATTTATGACAATTACCGTACCGATCAGAGTGACAGCGAGCTAAAAGGCGGGGATAGGCTCGGGCCAGATGTTCAGGCTTGTCCTGAACTTGGGAGAACTCGTGCCCAGCTGTAAGCATCCGAGGCTTTGGGAACAATGGTCGCGGTCTGGGAAACACTCCGACCGGACAGAAAGGTTCATACATGGCGCAAGGTGAGTGTAATTGCGGCGCCGTATCCTTCGAGATCAGCACCGATCTTTCGGACGTCTTCGTGTGTCACTGTTCGATTTGCAGGCGGGCGACAGGCAGCAACGGGATCGCAGTTGTCGTGATCGACAATTCTGACTTCCGGTGGTTGCGCGGTGAAGACCAGATCGGGACGTGGAAGAAACCCGATGCGGATTGGCAGGTCTGGTTCTGTCGCCAGTGCGGTTCGCCCCTGCCAGGCGCAAATGACGAGACCCGGACGTTCATCCCCGCTGGATTGCTAAGTGATGGCGATGAAAACCTGAAAGTGACCCACCATATCTGGGTGGACTCGAAGGCGGCCTGGGATGAGATCGGGGACTCCGGCCACCAGCACAGAGAGGCTTTCGAGCAATAGAGGTTCCAGCCCAATCGATTGGCTTGGAGCGCTAAGCCTAGAAGAGCGAGCCCTGTTCGCCGGGAGCTTTCTTCACCGGCTTCTTCCTCGGCGTATCGCCCGGATGAACCGTGGCTTCGCCATCAACGAAGGTGAGCCGGAGCGTCTCGGCGGCATTGGCGCGTTCGGCGGTTCGCACGAGCGCGCCGTCAGGATCGCGAACGAGCGCAAAGCCGCGCGCCAGCACGGACTCGTGAGACAGCGTTCCGAGGAGCTTACCGGCGGCCTGTAGCCGATCGTTCTTCCGCAGCTGGAGACGATCGAGAGCCGGGCGGGCGCGTTTCGCGACATCAATAAGGGATTGCCGGCGGCGGCGAAGGTCCACTGTCAGGGCATCCGGCCTCAAGCGGCTGGCGAACTTGGAGAGTTCGAGCTGCTTTGCGCTGACAGCCGCGCCGAGTGCGCGCTTCAGGCCGGCTTCGGCAAAATCGAAGCGCTGTCGCTTTGGTGTCAGAATGGCATCCGGGCGTGGCAGGCGCGCGGCGCGCAAACTGTCCCGACCGCTGGTGACTTTTCGTGAGAGGCCCCGCATCAGCCGTTGACCTTGTTCATTGGCCAGCATCATCAGTTCCGACCGGACCGGCACGGCGATTTCAGCGGCTCCGGTCGGCGTTGGGGCGCGAGCATCGGAGACGTAGTCGATCAGGGTGGTGTCCGTCTCATGACCGACCGCGGAGATGAGCGGGATGTCGCTCTCGAAGGCTGCGCGGACAACATTTTCTTCGTTAAACGGCCAGAGGTCTTCAATGGAGCCGCCGCCACGGCCAACGATCAGGACGTCTGGCCGTTCCGGCCCCGTCATGGCGTTGAAGCCGCGTATGCCTGCCTCGATCTGGGACTTGGCGTTCTCGCCCTGAACGAGGGCTGGCCAGAGGATGACGGTGACCGGGAAGCGGTCTTCCACGCGATGAAGGATGTCGCGGATGACCGCGCCTGTGGGAGAGGTGACGACGCCGATAACTTTGGGAAGGAAGGGCAACTGTTTCTTGTGAGCCTTGTCGAACAGGCCTTCAGCCGCGAACTTCTTTTTTCGCTCTTCCAGCAGCGCCATGAGCGCGCCGGCCCCGGCCGGGCGCATGGCAGAGGCGATGAGCTGGTAATTGGAGCGGCCGGCATAGATGGAGAGTTTGCCCTCGGCCACGACTTCCAGGCCCTCTTCGGGACGGAAGGGCAGGCGATCGACCTGCCCTTTCCACATCACCGAATTGAGGACGGCCTTTTCATCCTTGATGTCGGCATACATGTGGCCGGACCGGGCAATGGTCACCCGGCCAAGCTCGCCTCGAACCCGGACGAAATCGTAATTTGTTTCGATCGTCCGTTTGAGGTTCGCCGAGAGTTCGGAGACGGTCAGTTCGGGCAGGTTGGTTGTCGCATCGCTCATCAGATGGCTTATAGCGGCGCTTTAGGGATTCGCGCGAGGGGCAGGACCCATGAACGTACTCATTATTGGCTCTGGTGGCCGCGAACACGCGCTGGCCTGGAAGATCGCGCAGTCTGCGCTTGTGGACGAGGTGTGGTCGGCACCCGGCAATCCGGGAATGGATGTTGTCGGGCCATGCTTTGATGTGAAAGCCGATGATCTGGAATCGATCCAGAAGCTGGTGCTGCAGACCAATCCCGATCTGATCGTGGTCGGGCCGGAGCAGCCGCTGGCGCTCGGTGTGGCGGACATGCTGCGGGCGCGTGGATTTGATGTGTTCGGCCCGTCCAAGGAGGCGGCGCAGCTGGAAAGCTCCAAAGCGTTTTCAAAGGAACGCATGGCCAAGTATGGGGTGCCGACGGCGCGGTTCGGGCGGTTCACAGAGACCGAGGCGGCGCGCGCGTTTCTGGACGAGATGCAAGCGCCCTACGTCCTCAAGGCAGACGGACTAGCCGCGGGGAAGGGCGTGGTGATCGCGGAGAGCCGGGACGAAGCCGAGACCGAGATCGAAGCGATGCTGGGCGGCAAGTTTGGAGACGCATCCGCCGAACTCGTGATCGAGGAGTTCATGGATGGCGAGGAGGCGAGCGTCTTCGTCATCACCGATGGGACGGGCGCGATCTACCTGCCGCCGGCGCAGGATCATAAGCGCGTCGGCGATGGCGACACGGGGCCGAATACGGGTGGGATGGGGGCGTATGCACCTGCGCCTGTGATGGACGATGCGATGATGGCGCGGGTCAAAAGCGAAATTGCCGAACCGATGCTGAAGGGGATGGTGAAGGACGGAACGCCGTATCAAGGGGTCTTGTATATCGGCGTCATGGTGACGGCGGAGGGACCGAAGGTCGTGGAGTTCAATGCGCGCTTCGGGGACCCTGAATGCCAGGTTCTCATGGCGGGTCTTGCAGGCGATATCGTCCCGGCGCTTCTGGCCTCGGCAACCGGCGGGCTCGCAGGCAATGAAGCTGCGTTTGTCTCCATGCTGGAGCTGGATGATTTCTGCCCAACCGCGACGGTGGTGATGGCGACCGACGGGTATCCGGGCTCCTACGCCAAAGGCTCCGCGATCAAAGGCGTCGAGGTGGCCGGCGATATGGAGGGCGTCACGGTCTTCCATGCCGGCACCGACAAGGACAGCGAGGGCACGCTGATCGCGATTGGCGGGCGTGTCCTGAACGTCACCGCCACCGGCGAGGATCTGCAAGGCGCGATCGAGACGGCGTATCAGGGCGTGGATGCGATCGACTGGCCGGAGGGGTTTTGTCGGCGCGACATCGGTTGGCGCGCCAAATCACGCTGAACCTTACATTCGAGAAACATCGGAACGCCTGCGGCATAAGCGATGACAGCTTTGCGCTGTGGTCGGAGTTCCGCCGCCGTGCCAGAGAGCTGACGTCGGAAACGCGACAGCTGCCGAACCGCGCCCGCGCCGCCGCCTGCGAGGGCGAGCGCTTCGCAGAGCGCATGGAAGACCAGGCCTAGATCTAGTCATTCCAGGCAGGAGAGAGAGGCCGTTCGTCAGGGCGGCCTTTTTCGTTGACCCTTGCCGTGCGGGAAGGCACCGATAGTTTGGCCGCATGACACCGGAACACTCTCTACAGGTCCTGTTGGCAACGCTCTCCGTTGAGCGTCACGAGGGCGCGTGGTCGTTCCGGACCGCGCTGGAGCGTCCGACGTCGGAAGCGGCGGCGATGGTGTTCCGCGAGCGGGAGGGGTGGACGAGCATTGAACCGGCACAGCTGACCGATGGCGGCGACAATCGCTGGGCCTGGCTGGAGCTGAGAGTGTATTCTGATCTCAACGCGGTCGGGTTTCTGGCGGCTGTCGCACGGGCGCTGACCGAAGCGGGCGTGCCCTGCAACGCCGTCGCGGCGTTTCATCATGATCATATCTTTGTTCCCGAGCACATGGCCGGCCGCGCGATCGCTGCGATTGAGAGCCTTAAACAGCCGAAATAACGTAGCGTCGGGCGTTTACGCGGCGCGCCACTTCGTTAGTGTGCGCGAGACAAAATGACAGGGAGGCGCGCCATGGCTGAGACCGGCGATGCTCAAGAGCTTTTCACCGGCACCAAGGAGGTCGCCGAGTCGCATCAGTTCGACGAGGCGAATCTGGCCGCGTGGATGGAAGAGAATGTCGAGGGCTATGAAGGCCCGCTGGAAGTGCGCCAGTTCAAGGGTGGGCAATCGAACCCGACCTACCAGCTTGTGACGCCGTCCAAGAAATACGTGATGCGCCGCAAACCGCCCGGGAAGTTGCTGCCGAGCGCGCACGCGGTGGACCGCGAGTTCCGGGCGATCTCCGCGCTCTATCCGCTCGGATTTCCGGTCGCCAAGCCGTATGGCCTCTGCACCGATGAAAGCGTCGTCGGCACGATGTTCTATGTCATGGACATGGTGGAGGGACGCATCCTCTGGGATGGGACGCTGCCGGACTATGAGCCCGCCGAGCGGCGCGCGATCTACGAAGCGAAGGTTAAGACCTTTGCCGAGCTGCACAATGTCGACTGGCGCGCGGCGGGTCTGGAAGGCTACGGCAAGGAGGGCGACTATGTTGCTCGTCAGATCCATCGCTGGACCAAGCAGTACAAGGCGTCGGAAACGAAGCACATCCCGGAGATGGAGCAGCTGATCGAGTGGTTGCCCGACAATATTCCTCCGGGCGACATGACAACGATTGTTCATGGCGACTACCGCCTCGACAATATGGTGCTGCACCTGACCGAGCCGAAAGTGATTGCCGTCCTAGACTGGGAGCTCTGCACGCTGGGCGACCCGCTGGCCGATTTCAGCTACCACCTGATGAACTGGGTGATGCCGAGTTCAGATCCGACGCGAAAGGCACTTGCCGATATTCCGGATCTCAAGGCGCACGGCATTCCGACCATGGAGGAGTATGTCGAGCTCTACTGCAAGCATACGGGCCGTGATGGGCTGCCGGAACTCGACTACTATTTCGCTTACAATGCCTTCCGGCTGGCGGGCATCTGTCAGGGGATTGTCGGACGGGTTCGTGATGGCACGGCGTCGAATGCGAATGCCGCCGCCATGGAAGAACGTGTCGCGCCGCTGGCGGAATTTGCGGCAAGTTGTGCCCGAAAAGCCGGCATGAGTGGCTAGAAAACGAGCAATACGGCAGTTGAGAAATCAGGCGCTGCAGTATTTGACATCGTTAGACTTCACGCCCGTGAGTATCAGGAAGTATCCGAAGCGCGACTGGTCGCCGCATTTGAGTAAAACAATTGTGTTTTCCTTGCGCACTAGCAGTGGAAGCAGATAGAGAGACGAATCGCAGTTGGTTCGTTGACCAACCAACTGCGGCGTACTTGTTTGTCGCATGCCGGGTACGGCGGGGGATTGTGAGGGGGACGTGGAAAGTGACAGCTGCTGAGAGGGTAACGCCGTCGGGGCGCAGAGCCGCACGTCAGCCTACGGATGTTGATCGTATTGTCGGCCTGAAGATTCGCGAGGCCAGAAAGTCGCTTGGGCTGACACAAGAGCAACTCGCTAAAGAAGTGGGCCTGACCTTCCAGCAGATCCAGAAATACGAGAAAGCGGTAAACCGGGTTTCAGCCGGGCTTCTCTATGAATTCTCCCTGGTCCTCGACAAGCCGCTCACATTCTTTTTCGGACTGGACGACGATCCCTCTTCGAACTGAATGGCCGGTTCGACAGGACTTTCTGCGAGAAGCCGCAGCAGGTCGATCTCAAGCACACCGAAGGCACGGCGCATCGCTTCCGCAGAGGGATCGGTTTCCGCCGTCTCGTCATCGATACGGTGTCGAAGGTCTCGGCACAGACGAATTCCTTCAAATGCAACCTGTTGCAGTTTCAGGCTCAACATCGCAATCTCCATAGGCGTCGACCGAGACTAGTTTATACCAAAATAAGCGCACGCTCACAATCGGTCTGATACCTCATGTTTCTTGAGTGGCGGGTGAGCCCGAACTAGGCTCGGCGCAAATCGGAGGACCAGAATGAACCGTCTCTTTGCCGCGGTCGCCGCGGCCGCCCTCGTGTCCGCTTGTGCAACCGCTCAGGAAACCTCGACCACAGTGGACACAGTCATCCATGCCGGTCAGGTGCTTGCCATTCCCGGAGAGGGATATCTTTCCGAGCGTACGATCTCGATCAGCGATGGCCGGATCACGAGCATAGCGCGAGGATACCGGGCGGCACCGGAGGGGGCTGAACTAATCGATCTGAGTGACAGCTATGTGCTGCCGGGCCTGATCGATAGCCATGTCCACATTCTCAATGAGCGCAATCCAAACTCACGGCTGGCCTTTCTGACCGATTCCGATGTGGACGCTGCCTTCCGGGGCGCGATGCATGCACGACGCACGCTGGAAGCGGGATTCACGACAGTGCAGGATGTGGGCGGCGCGAATGAGGCCGTTTTTTCTCTTCGTGATGCGATCGCCGACGGCAGGGTCGATGGACCGCGCATGCGCGCGGCGGGCAAGGCGGTCACGGCAACCGGCGGCCATGGTGATGCCAATGGCTTCTCGCCGGTTATGTCTCGTATCCTGACCGGGCCGAATGCATGTGACGGAGCTGATGATTGCCGCCGAGCGGTTCGTCAGCTGGTGAAGGATGGTGCGGATGTCATCAAGATCACGGCGACTGGCGGCGTGCTTTCCAACACGGCGGCTGGGCTGGAGCAGCAGCTTTTCAACGACGAACTTGTTGCGATTGTCGAGGCCGCCGAAAGTATGGGGCGTAAAGTGACGGCCCATGCGCATGGTAAGGGTGGCATTGATGCGGCGCTGCGGGCTGGCGTCCACTCTATTGAGCACGGCACCTATCTGGATGATGAAACAATCGAGCTGTTCAAGTCGAACAATGCGACGCTCGTTCCAACCGTGCTGGCGGGTGTTACCGTCACGGGCTGGACCAGTGAAGACTGGCTGCCTGAGCCTTCCCGCGTGAAAGCCGCACAGGTCGGGCCGCAAATGCTCGACATGCTGCGCCGCGCGCATGAGGGCGGCGTACGCGTGGCTTTCGGGACCGATACGGGTGTCTCCAAGCATGGCGAAAACGCCAGAGAGTTCTCTCTTATGGTCGAGGCCGGCTTCACCCCCGAGGAAGCCATTCGGGCTGCGACGGTCATCGCCTCCGAGCATGTTCGGATGTCCGATCAGATCGGGACGCTTGAAGCGGGAAAATATGCTGACATTGTTGCGGTGGATTCCGATCCTCTGACCGACATCGCTGAACTTGAAGACATCGACTTCGTGATGAAGGGCGGCAACGTTTACAAGCAGTAAGCTCGGGTCTCGCCTCATTCGCGAACCGTTTTGACTTCAGGGCGCAATGCTTGAAGACTGTGTGGACTGGGCTTTGTACGAACCCGATGGTCAGAAGGACTTATGATGTTCGCTAGACGGCATTCACTCTTGGTTTCGATTTCCGTTGTCGCGCTGGCGGCGTGCGGCGGGGATGGCGATGCGGATCGCACCGCTGACATGGCTATGTCCGAGTGCGTACCGGTTCAGGAGGGCCAGCACTATGTCGTGCAGAACGGCCTGTTCGTACCGACGGGGCCTCCGCCTGTGGAGATCATTGAGCGTGTCGTTGAAGCCCCACGAAGCTGGGACGAGCAGCTGGAAGACTCCTTTGCCGATCTCGGGTTTCCATGGCTCGGGCTGAATGTTCGCGATGAGGTCGCCACGCTGACGGGACTTGCACCGGACTCCGAGGCGAAAGAGCGTGCGTTTGCAGCCGGCGAGCAGGCAATCCTGGGTGACGAGACCGGCGCGGCGCAGGTCTCTCTGGTCGTGGATGGCATTTCCGTGGAAGGCGGTGAGGAAGGCGTCGGGACGGCACTTGCCGAGCTTGATGAGCGTCCCTCGCTGCAAGCGTGTCAGAGCGCATTCACGCAAACCATGAATGGCCGATTTGTCGAGTTCGAGACGGCATCGGATGTGATCTCCAGCGTCAGCGCCCGGCTGCTTGACGCGGTCACGGGCGTCGCGATCCTATGCAAGGATTACAATGTCGAGATTGGCGGGCACACGGATGCGCGCGGGTCGGATGCGCTGAACCTCGACCTGTCAACACGGCGGGCGACGGCGGTGCGCGACTATCTGCTCAGCAAGGGTGTGCCCTCCGATGGGCTGACGGCGGTCGGCTATGGCGAGTCGCGTCCGCTGGTGGAAGGCGCGAGCGCGGAAGCCTATGCTCGTAACCGGCGAACCGAATTCACCGTTTCGGAGCGCTAGCCGGTCCCAAGATCGATTTCGAGCGATGAGATGGCGTGCACGAAGTTGCTCGGAGCCAACGCCATCTTTCCCGTCCAGCGGACATCCGGGAAGCGGGTAAGGATCTGCCGGAAGGCGGCTTCCAGCTGCATGTTCGCAACTTTCTGACCAAGGCAGACATGAGGCCCGTGGCCGAAAGCGAGATGCTCTTTCGCGTTTGCGCGGGTGATGTCGTAGGTGTCCGGCGATGGGAACTTCGCGCCATCGCGATTGGCCGCAGCGTAGTACATGACGACCTTGTCGCCTTTGGACAGCGCCTGATTGCCGAGCATTGTGTCTCCTGTCACGGTGCGGCGCATATAGGTGACCGGGCTGACCATGCGGATCGATTCGTGCACGAAGTTCGGGAAGAGGTCCGGCTCTTCCATGAGCTTCTGTTTCTGCTCAGGGTTCTCGGTCAGGAGTTTCATCGTGCCGGACAGCGAGTTGCGGGTCGTGTCATTGCCGGCAAAGACGATGAGCAGCCAGGAACCGTCCAGGAATTCCGGAGATAGGCGCTCACCGTCGATTTCGACGTTGGCGATGGCGCTGAGCAGGTCTTCCCTTGGCTCTACACGGCGTTTCATGAGCAGGTCGCGGCCATAGTCGAACATGGCCTGAATCTCGTTCATGAAGGTGGCGATCTGCTCGGGCGTGACATTGCCGAGCCCTTCCTGCTGCGCCTGGTACTGCGAGTTTTCGAGGAAGTGCATCCAGTGAACGAATTTCGGCCGGTCCGCTTCGGGCACACCGAGAATCTCGCAGAGGGTGAAGAGCGGCAGCTCTGAGGAAAACATCTCGACCATGTCGAGCACGGGGCCGTGTTGCTCTATCACGTCGAGCCGTTCGCTGACGAAAGCATCGACCTTCTTGCGCAGCTCGGCGACGAAGTTCGCCCGGAAGAACTGCATGTGCTCCATGCGCAGCGTCGTGTGATGCGGGCGGTCCAGATTGATCAGAGAGTTCAGCGACGAAGAGTGCAGCAATGGATGACGCGGCATCTCGGGCAGGCCGTAATTCATCAGGATGCCGCCAGCCTGAGAGGAATAGGTTGCTGGATCAAGCTCGACGGTCTTCACAAGCTCATAGGAGGTCACTGCCCAGAACCCCGCCCCGAACTCCTCGGGGTGCCACATGACCGGCGCTTTCTCTCGCATCTGCGCGAAGGCCTCAAACGTGTAACCGCCATGGCGCGAGAACACTTCCGGGTCCGTCAGATTGACTGGCGGGTCCAGCGGGTAGGCGGGCGGGTTCGATGGCTCATCCCGCAGGGTCTCGACTTGATAAGTCTCTGTGACGTTCTGAAGGCCCATGGCTTGCTCCTGATCAGAAAGTGTAGCGGACGGGGATCGATTTTGGCCCGCCGACGAAGTTTGCCTTGATGAAGCTGGGCTCGCCATCGAGTTCGATCGATTTCACGCGCGAGAAGAGTTCCTCGTAAAGCGCCTGCATTTCGAGCCGGGCGAGATGCATGCCGAGGCACATATGCCCGCCATGGCCGAAGGAGATGATCTTGTTCGGGCTCCGGTCGACCTTGAAGGTGTATGGGTCGTCGAAGACCTCTTCGTCGCGATTGCCCGACGGATAGCAGAGAAGAATGCTCTCGCCCTTCAATATCTTTTTGCCGCGAAGCTCATAGTCGTCCTGAGCCGTGCGCATGAAGTGTTTCACAGGGGTCGTCCAGCGGATCGCCTCGTCCACGGCGGTACGCGAATAAGCGGCCGGGTCGGACTGCATCTTTGCCAGCTGTCCACCGTCCTGAAGCATGGCGAGGACACCGCCGCCCGTGGAAGCGCTGGTGGTGTCGTGCCCGGCGGCGGCGACGATGATGTAGTAGCTCATCGCTTCCAGATCGCCGATCTGTTCGCCATCGATCTGTCCGTTCGCGATGACGGTGGAGACATCATCCTTGGGGTGGGCCCGGCGATCAGAGGTGATCGAAGTGAAGTACATGAAGAACTGGGCGAGCGTTTCCTGAAGCGCTGCAAGGCCGGACTCGGCGTCCTGACTGGCGAGCGCCTCCGGGTTGCGGGCAAGGTCTTCATCCGCCGCGCCGAACATTTCCTGCGTCAGCTTCAGCATCAGTGGCTCGTCTTCTTCGGGGACGCCTAGGATCTGCATGATGACGCGAAGCGGGTAATGGAGCGCTACGTCCTGCTGGAAGTCGCAGGAGCCGCCAAAGTCTTCCATCCTGTCGACGAATTCCTTGGCGATAGAGCGCACGGCGTCTTCGCGCCGCTTCACATTCTGCGGCATGAACCAGTCCTGCGTGAGGTGACGCAGCTTGTAGTGCATCGGGTCGTCAAGCTGGACGAGCGTCTTGAGGAGGTGCGGACCGCCAGTGTCTGCGTAGACCTTTTCTTCGGTCCATTTCAGCGAAAGGATTTCGCGTTCGCCATTGGTGAAGAGCTGGTTCTGGCGGCTGATTTCCATGATGTCGGCATGCTTGGTCGCGGCCCAGAAAGGACGGAAGACTTCCGGCTCGCACCAGGCGAGCGGGTCTTCCGCGCGAAGCCGTGCAAAGGCGGCATCAATCTGTTTCTGGTTGGCATGGACGGCCGGATCGACAATGAGTTCGCACGTTTCCGCCGCGGCGGCAGACATTCGACGAGCCGGATCCATCTTGGTTTCCGGTGGCGTTGCAAGCGCGGTCGTCGTCATTGTCTATCCTCCTCGTCAGGGTTTTGGTTTTCCCTTACCCTTCACGTTAGTCGATCTGCGGCGCGAACCAAGGCGTGACGCGGCGGGAGGTTTTCCGGTTCGTCCCGATGTCCGCCGCACCGGCCGGTCCGTTTCCGGATGCCGGTCGGGGCTGATCATTCCGCTGAAATTTGCCAGCAGCACTTCCGGGCGCACCTCTTCCACCGCACCGGGCTTGAGGTCGCCAAGCGAGAAGGGGCCGTAATCGGTCCGGATCAGCCGGTTCACCTTCAGGCCAACGGCTTCCAGGGCCTTGCGGACTTCCCGGTTCTTGCCCTCGACGAGATCGACGGTGACCCAGTTATTTGTGCCAGTCGTGCGTTCAAGCGTGGCTGTGATGGATTTGTAGTGGACGCCTTCCACCGTGAGCCCATCGGCGAGGGTGTCGAGCGCGGCCTGTGTGATCTGGCCGTGGGCGCGGGCGCGATACCGGCGCGTGAAGGCATTGGCCGGGAGTTCGAGGGCGCGCGCCAGCTCGCCGTCATTTGTCAGGAGCAGCAGGCCCTCGGTTGTCAGATCCAGCCGCCCAATGGTGACGGTTCGGGGGAGCGACTTCGAAAGCTCGTCGAAAATCGTCGGGCGGCCGTCAGGGTCCTTGGTTGTCGTGATCAGGCCGGCGGGCTTGTGATAGCGCCAGAGGCGGGCCGGCTCCGGCGGTCGGATGATCTTGCGGCCAACGCGAATGGTTTCCCGGCCCGTGACCTTGAAGGCCGGCGAGACGAGGCGCTCATCGTTCACGAAGACCTTGCCGGACTCGATCAGGGTTTCGCATTCCCGGCGGGAGGCGACCCCGCATCGGGCAAGGTATTTCGCGATACGTTCCCCCTCGCTCCAGTCAGCCGGACGGGAGGTGTCTTTGCGCTTTTGTTTATGTCTGGGCTTGTTGCGGCGCGGCTTGCCGCGGTGTTTCGGGCCCGTCTCTCGACGCTCCGTCATGGCGTTGTCCTTTAGCTGGACATCCAGCCCTGAAGCAGCGGTGCGGCGATGGCAAGGGTCATCACCACTTCCAGCGGGATCAGTTTCCAGTTCATGCTGGTGTTTTTCACCTTCGCCGTGTCCAAAACAATCGCTGTAATGCGCCCGATGGCAGCCCCTGCCCAGCCGGCTGCAATGGCCGCGGCTGCGGCGGGACCACCTGTCGGCGAAGCAAGCAGAAAGGCCAGCGCGGCGAGGTGAAGCCCGGCGAAGACGCCTCCAAATGTGGCGCGGAACTCCGCATAGCCGCCATGGCGTTCAGGATCGGCCTTTAGGCGGACGCTGCGCGAGGCATATTCCGGGCTGATAAAGCAGGCGAGGCCGAACAGCGCGCCGAAGCCCAGCGCAATCGCAGAGATGATGGTTACGAGTGTCATTCGGGCGATCTAGGCGTGGGGCACACAAAAGCGAGCATCAGGTGACGCCGGCGTCTTTCCACGCCGTCTTTGGCCAGCGGCGATGTTGCCAGAACCACTGGCCGGGATTTTCGCGGACGCGGGCTTCGATGAAAGCTGTGATGGCCGCGACAGTAGCCTTGAGGTCGGCTTCGGCGTCGCCCGTATCGGCAGGGGTGATCGGTTCATGGAAGGTTACGCGGAACCGGGCAGGGCCGGTGCGGACCGTCGAGACCGGCAGGATGGGCACCTTGTACTTCATGGCGAGCCGGGACGGGCCGGGAGCCGTCATCGCCGGATGACCGAAGAAGGGCGCGGCGAGGCCCTCATTGAACTTCTGATCGTTCATCAGGGCGACCGCCCGCCCCGCAGACAGGGCGCGCATCAATTCGCGGGTGCCGAGACCTTTAGGCGCGAGGACGCCGATCCCGTAATCGTGGCGCACCTTGTTGAGGCGGCGATCGATGTGCGGATTGTTGAGAGCCCGATAGGTCACAAGGCAATCGAGCGGGCTCTTGCAGATCGCGGCGGCCATGACTTCCCAATTGGCGAGATGACCGGAGATCATGACCGCGCCCTTGTCGCTCGCCCGGATCTCGTCGAGCCGTTCGGGATTCACGATCTCGACGCGGTCGCCTGTGTAGGGTTCGATCTTCGGCAGATGCGGGAGTTCGCCTGCGGTCCGCCCGACATTCTCCCATGATTCCAGCGCCGTTTCTCGGATTTGCTCATCGCTCCAGTCAGGAAAGGCGAGGCGGAGGTTTCGCTGGACGGTTTTGTGCTGAGACAACAGCGGGCCGAGCTGGCGGAACAGCCACCCGCAAAAGTTCGAGGCGCGGTCCGGCCCGAGCGCCTTCATCGGAGCCCAGTAGACGACATCCCAGGCTAACGTCTCAAGACGCCACGCGACGCGCTGCCAGAAAGTGGAGCGGTCGTCGATGTCGGTCGGCCGGACGTATTGAGTGGTTTCCACGCTCATGCTGACGCGCCTTGTAGGACGGGGGCAAGTATCTCGTCGAGGGCGGTCGGCACTTCGAACTGAGCTTCAATCGGGAAGACGGCGACTTTGGCGCGCATCTCCGGCGGCAGGCGGACATGGTCTTTCTCTGTCGTGATCAGGCTGGCGTTGCGCTCGGCGGCGAGGGTTTGCAGATAGTCGAGATCGGCGCGTTTGAAGGCATGATGGTCCGGAAAGGGCACCTCCTCGGCCAGCGTTGCCCCGGCGGCCTTGAGTCCATCGAAGAATTTCTCCGGCCGCCCGATCCCGGCAAAGGCGACAAGCGGACCGGCTGGCGGCGCGGTTTTCGGGACGAGGCGCGCCCTCCAGACGGGCACGCCGGATTTCCTGACCTCGGGTGGCGCGCCGCTCTCCCCGATCAGGATCACGCTATCCGCCCGCGAGAGGCCGCGTGCGACGGGTTCCCGTAGCGGACCCTTGGGAATGACATGCCCGTTTCCGAAGCTCGTGGCAGCATCAATCACCACGAGGCTGAGCGTTTTCTTCAGACTCGGATTCTGGTGGCCGTCATCCATGACGATCGCTTGTACGCCAGCGTCTTTCATCGCTTGAGCGGAGGCGGCCCGGTCGGCCCCGATCCAGCTTTCGCCGGATGAAGCGAGCATGAACGGCTCGTCGCCGACATCCACGGCCGTGTGGGTTTCAGGGGAGACTTGCAGTGGGCCTTTGAGCTTGCCGCCATAACCGCGTGACAGGCTGGCCGTGCGGAGGCCGGCATCGGACAAGCGCGTCCGGATGGCCTGCACGATCGGAGTCTTGCCGACACCGCCGACGGTCAGATTGCCGACGCAGATCACGTGCAAACCCGCATCAAAAGGCTCGGCCGATTCAAGCTTCCGGTTGACCACGAATGCGTAGAGTGCCGAAAGCGGCGTCAGCAGCATGCGGGTCAGGGGTGCCGCCTCGCGAGAGCGCGGGTCGAGGCCGGAGGCCCAGAAGCGAGGCGGTTTCATCAGGCTGTCTCGCTTGGGAGAAGTGGGCGGAGGGCGTTCATTGTTGCCGTCAGGGGGGCGCGGCTCTCCGCTTCGAGATCTTCAAGGAGGTGTGCTGGGAGTGCCTCGCCCTCTGCCTCACGGATTGCAGCGGCAAGGGCATCTGCCCCGTCCACGATATCGACGGCACCCGCGTCGGAAAGACGTGCCATCAGGTCGTCGAAATTGAAAGTGTGCGGCCCGGTGATCACGCGCCTCCCGAGCCGGATGGGCTCAATGGGATTATGGCCGCCGACACCCGTTGCATGGCCGCCGCCGAGATAAACGAGATCCGCAAGGCGATACCAGAGCCCCATCTCTCCCATTGTATCAGCAAGAAGAATGCTGGCTCCAGCATCAGGTGTATGATCGCGCGTGCGGCGGGTGAAAGAATGACCACGCGCCTGCAGGAGCGTCTCGATCTCGTCGCCGCGTTCAGGATGGCGCGGCGCGAGAATGAGCGCGGGCCGGGGCAATAGCTGTTCCCATGCGTCCAACACCAGGGCTTCTTCGCAGTTGTGTGTCGACGCGGCCAGCAGGCAGCCGCGATCAGAGATGAAGGCTTGCCGAAGCAGGCCAAGCTCGGCGTCATCAGCGGTGGGTGGCGGGAGCGCTGTCTTCAGGTTTCCGGGCATCGAAATAGTCCGGCCGGTAATGTCTTTAAGACCGCCTGCGGTTCGCTCGTCCGCGGCGAGGATGGTATCGAAAGATGAGAGCAGCGCTCTTGCTGTTGCTGGCCAGCGTCGCCAGCCGGCAAGGCTCTTTTCGGTCATGCGGGCATTGATGAGCGCGAGCTGCGCGCCGGCGGCCTGCACGGTTCGGATAAGGTTCGGCCAGAGATCGCTTTCGGCGGCGATCATCAAATCAGGCTGCCAGTGCTCGATAAATCGCCGGGCGATGGCCGGCGTATCGATGGGAGCCATTTGATGGAGTGAGCCGGCGGGCAGGCGATCTTTCAGCAGACCGGCGGACGTCTGCGTCTGCGTCGTAAACAGCAGCGTCGTGCCTGGCCGCTCGGCTCTTATAGCTTCGCCAATGGCTGCGAGCATCAGGCTTTCACCCACGCTTGCGCCATGCAGCCAGACCAAGGGCGCTGCGGGTCTTGCTGGAAGACCCCGTGCGAGGCGTTCGTTTAGCCGTGCGGCATTCTCTTTGCCGGCACGAATGCGTGCCTTCAGGATCAAGGGCACAAAGGGCGACAGGGCAAGCGTCGCCAATCGGTAGAGCGTCAGCCCGAACGTCAAGCGCTGGAGCCGTCCCGCAGCGGCCTTTCGACGGGGGCTTCAAGGTGCGCCAAGCCAACGAGGGTTTCTGCGCGCTCGGTCGCGGTATTCAGGGCGCGTTCCAGTTCGGCGCGGACGATCTCGCCGTCATCGGTTCGTTCCGTGAGGATCGGCTCGCCGAACACGATGGCTCCGCGTGTGAAGGGAAACGGGATGATGAACCGGTCCCAGGTTGCCAACCGTTTCGCGGGCGCGCTGGCCAGCGCGTAAGGCAGGATCGCAGCACTGGAGCGCTGAGCCAGAAGAACAGGGCCAAGCTGGGCAATCTGTGCCGGGCCGCGCGGGCCATCTGGCGTGATGCAGACGGCACCGCCCTTTTTTAGCCGTCGGATCGCGGCGGCGACGGCTGCCGCCCCGCCTTTGTCCTTTTTCTTGCGCTTGTGCGAGGAGGAACCGCGAATGCTCTCCAGCCCCAGATGCTGTATGGCGCGCGCAACAGGTTCGCCTTCCGGAGATAGGGAAATCATCATCGCACTTGGTGCGCGGCGACCGGGCCATTTCCGCATGAGCTTCGCCCAGCCCGACGGCAGTAGCAGGATCCGGGAATGCCAGGCCGCGACAATGACGCCGTCATTGTCCTGCCACGCCGCTTTCGCAACGTCCGCGCCCTCAATGGTCCAGCGGATCGTTCGTCCGCACAGCGCCATATATGACCAGATGATCCAGCCGAGCACGATCGAGACCGGCTTCGACCTTAGAAACGATTTCATGGAAAAGCGGTCTAGCGCCAGTCGCGAGTCGAGACCATGGGCTGAATCAGAAACCAGCCCGGCGTAAAACGCCCTCGATGTATCAGTGCGGAAGCCTCAGGCGGGCTCTCAGGCCACCCATTGGGCTGGTTTCAAGACGCAGTTCGCCACCGTGAGAATGCGCGGCGTCCTGCGCGATGGCGAGGCCGAGACCTGTGCCGGCGCGATTTTGCGTGCGCGCTTCGTCGAGGCGGGAGAAGGGTTTCAGGGCTTCTTCGCGGGCTTCGGGCTCAATTCCGGGGCCATCATCATCCACGAGAATGTCCACCCAGCGGGGACCGTCATCAATCTCTATGGAGACGTGGGAGGCGTGATCGAGCGCATTCTGGACGAGATTGGTGATGGCCCTTTTCAGGGCGACTGAACGGCCGGTGATTGAAACCGGCTCCAGCGGCTTGAGCGTCAGGTCGGGATTGTTAAGGGCATGGGCGATTTCAGCGATGATCTTGTCGACGCGGAGCTTGGCGGGCGGCTCCGCATCTTCACCCCGGGCAAAGGCAAGGTATTCGTCGAGCATGGCTTCCATGTCCGTGATGTCCTGCCGGAGGGCTTTGACGTCTTCGGTCTGCTCCATCATGGCGAATTGCAGTTTCAGGCGGGTGAGGGGCGTTCGCAGATCGTGACTGACGCCCGCGAGCATGGCTGTGCGCTGCTCGGCGAAGCTGGTGAGCCTGTGTTTCATATCGATCACCGCGCGCGCGGCTTCGCGGACTTCGGCGGCACCGGCCGGTTTGAAGTTCGGGACATCACGACCGCGACCGAAAGCTTTGGCGGCGGCGGCGAGCCTCAGGATTGAGCGGACCTGATTGCGCAGGAATCCATAAGCCAGCGCTGCCATGAACAGGCCGAGCAGGATCACCCAGACAATGAAGATATGGCTGTTAATGACGATCATGCGCTTGCGCAGGACTTCGAAGATGACGTTTTCACGCTCAGCGGTCATCATGCAAAAACGGACAAGGCCCGTGCGCCCGTCGATGCGGTAGATATACGGGGCGGTGATGATGTCGCCGATGTTTTCGCGGATCTTAAGGCGATTGCTGTCAGCATCGTCGTAGTCCGACGGGCTGCAGGTTTCGGTGAGTTCGATGCGGATGTCGTGAAGGCGTTCCAGATCGGCTTTCAAACTCATGGTCTGGGATGAGCCGGTTTGGTGCGCTTCCAGAAAAAGCGCCATGTCTCTCGCGACATGGGTGGTGAGTGTCCGGTCCACCTGACGGATATGGTAGTCGTAATAGTACCAGGTCATGCCGAACAGGATTACGAGGATGGGCACGAACAGGATAAGCGCTGAGCGATTGCCAAGCCCGCGGGGCGTGAAGGTTCGCGTGCTGGGCATCAGATCTTCACTTCCGGCATGCGAGGACGGCTGCGCGCCATTATGATGATCACGCCGGCCAGAAGCGTCAGGCTGGCCCAGTAGGCATCGTTCCATGCGCTGTAGGAGACGCTGAAGGCGACCGTCGCTGCGCCGACGAGGCCGGCCGCTGCATAGCGCGCATTGGCCGGAAGCGACTTTGGCGATGGCAGGGAAAAGCCGATCGCGATCAGGACCCCGGCGGAAAGCAGCGCGCCGATAAGGCCTGTCTCAGACCAGATATGCAGCGCCATATTATGCGGATGGCCCGGAATAACCGGGTAGTTGGTCCAGTCCGGGCCGACCAGAGCGAGCTTTTCGGGATGATCCGCATAGGTTTCGCGCCACGATTTCACCGCGCCAAGTCCGTGACCAATCCACGGGGACTCGCCGATTTTACCGAGGATGGCTTCCCAGCTCCAGATTCGTGACTGGAAGGAGCCGGGCAGCGAAAGGCCTGCCTTGTCCGGCGCGGTGACAATCAGCCGGAACACGAGGGGTGTTGTAACCAGAAGGGCGGCGAGCGTGCCGAACAGAACCTTGAAGCCATTGGTGCCGAACGCGAACACGATCAGCCCAGCCAATATAGCGAGGAGGGGCGAGATCGCGGCTGTGTGCGCGCCGAGGGAATGGAAGGCCAGCGATGTCAGGCCGGCGATCAGAACGACCGATATTGTTCCGGCCACTGCATTGCCTCGCCAGAAGATCAGCATGGCGGCGAGCACTGGCAGCGCCAGCGCAAAAGCGTTCGCGTTGCGGGTAATGTTCTGGATCGCCTCGTTATGCTTGTTGCTGAGGCCATGGAAGAGGTCCAGCGCCTGTTCTGTGAAGGCAGAAAGCAGGAGCAGAATCGCGAGGTGAACGAGGATCACGGCGGTGATCCAGTCGAGTGTAGCCGGGGAAGTCGGTGCGGTCGGGCGATTCAGCACCGCGATCACGACAATTCCGGCGAGGGCTGTGAGGCCGATCCGGACGCTTGCGGCGTTTACGCCGAACGTCCCGTCGACAATGGAGCCGCTAACCAGCCCTCCGCCGACCGGAGACCAGATCGCGGAGATCGAGATCCACAGTACGAGCGCTGCGATCGCCACGAGAATCACCGCGCCATTGCGCGATGGCCGCAGCAGCGGAAGCGCCGGCAGGCAGGCGAGACCGAGCATCGCCGTGAAGCCCTGCCCGCCTGCAAAGGCCACAATTGGCCAGAGGCTGAACAGCGCCGCGTAATAGAGGGTGTAGGTCAAATACCGGCCCGGGTGGCTGCCTGAGTTCAGGAGCCGACTCTAGACGGCGGCGCGGCGGAGTGAAAGCGCTGTCTTGTCGCTCAGGCCGCGCTTGTCGGGAAGGTAATGACATTGCCCGAACGGCGGGCAGCCTGCGGCTGTCGAACAGGCGACTCGAATCGCTCGCGCACATCTAGGTCGAACGTATCCAGCGCCGCCATGGCATCGGACAGTTCATCAATGGCGAATCGCCATTCCGGCACACCATTGGTGAAAGCATCAGGATCGCGGCCGGCAATGGCGCAATAACGTCTGGCGAGGGCTTCCCAGCGGTTCATTCGAATCGCTCCGTTTGTTCGTGTCTGATTCGTTTCGAATCGAATCTGGTAAGCAAACTCCTAACGAGGGTATCGGGCGTTAGGGTTTGGGCAGCACTTTTGCCCGGCCTGCGCGGGGCACATCCGGTGGGTGGGCTGGGTTTCAGTTGAGGTGGCTGCGCTAGCCCGGATCGAGGATCGGGCGTGATGGCCCGGCATCCATCTCAATCAGGCTTAGGGGCTGGCTCCGGGCGAGCGACAGCTTCATGCGCGCCGTGATGGCGTCAGAGATGGGCCCTTCGATCCAGTCGAAGGGCGACGAAGTGGTGAGTCTGGAAGTGGTGGCGGAGAGTTCGGACAGGCGTTGTTGCCAGTCCTCGGCTGGTGCGTCCTCAATGAACTTCACACGGATGCGGCCGGTATAGGACACGCCGACAATCATCTGACGGGCGACCCCGTGCGTTTCCGCATCAGCCCACGCCCAGATGTAGAATTTTACAATCTCAAGGCAGAGCACCGGCCAGTAGAAGACGGGCACATAGTCAAACCATTCGGAGATCATCTGGCGATCCATGCATGGAGTATACGCC
>JANQQC010000033.1 GCA_028285145.1 Hyphomonadaceae bacterium | reverse complement strand
GCCGTCAGCGTCGTCTTGCCGTGGTCAACGTGGCCGATCGTGCCAATGTTCACGTGCGGCTTGTTACGCTCAAACTTCTCCTTGGCCATAACGGGCCTCTCCTTGATCGCGCTATGTCCGGCCCGCCGGACGTTTTCACCAATGTCTACGGGGCTTTGATTCCCGTTGATCGCGCGACATACACATGCCTTGCGCCGGTTTCAAGCGCTGTCGGCTGCCTGCCCGCACAACACTTGCATCCCCAGGCGGCGCGCGGCACACCGCCTGCATTGCCTGACAGCGCCAGGAGACACCCATGACCGACACGCTTTCTGCCCATGCCGATCGGCTTTCGAGCAAACGGCTGACCGATCTCGCCGCTGCCCGGACAGAGCTTTCGCCGCTGAAGGCCGCCGGATGGACCATCGATACAAGCCGGCACATTCTGGACGCTGACGCTGAAGCCGCACTTATCTCTCACGGCGAAACAGCCGGCCTTCGCAACGCTATCGACCGCCTCTTCGCAGCTGAGACCGTAAACCCCTCGGAAGGACGTGCGGCGTTGCACTGGGCGCTCCGCGCTCAACAGCCTCTGTCTGGCGAAGCTGAAGAGGTGCGCACCTCCATGGAAGCCCCGCTCGCTTTCGCAGAGGGCGCGCGCGAGGGCCGCGTCACCGGACATGAGGGCCGCAAATTCAAATCCATCCTCCATATCGGTATTGGCGGTTCAGATTTCGGACCGCGCCTCTTCGCCGATGCCTTCGCCATGGAGCGCAGCCGGGATATCGACCTGCGCTTCTGCGCCAATCTCGACCCGGTTGATCTCGAACTCGCCATTGATGGCCTCGACCCAAGGGAAACGCTCGTCATTGGCGTATCCAAATCCTTCGGCACCGAGGAAACCCTCTATAATCTCGGCAGGTCGCGGAAATGGCTCGCCGAAGCCCTCGGCACCGAATGGCACCGCCACCTTGCCCTCGTCACCGCGAGCCCGGATCGCGCCAAGGCCTGGCTCGACGGCAATGAAGGCCATCTCTTTCACATGCCGCTTTCCGTTGGCGGACGGTTCTCGATCTGGTCGGCCGGGTCGCTCGCATGCTTTATCAGTCTCGGAGCAGAGATCGCCCGCGCCTTTCTGGCGGGTGCCGCAGCCATGGACAAGCACGTCCGAACATCGCCTGTCGCAACAAACGCCGCTGCGCGTCTTGCATTGCTCGATTACTGGAATGCGTCCGTACGCGGAGACGAAATGCGCGTCTGCCTCGCTTATGCCCGCCGCCTACGCATGTTGCCGACCTATCTCCAACAGCTCGAAATGGAGTCCAACGGCAAGACGGTCGGCCCAGACGGTCAGCCCGTCACCGTCGCCACCGCCCCCGCGCTCTGGGGCGGCGAAGGCTCGATCGGCCAGCACTCCTATCACCAATGGCTGCATCAGGGTGCGCATGCCGTCCCGGCCGAATTCATTCTTGCACTGGATGACGCCGGCGACCCGGACGGCAAGACTGCCCTCGCCGCCCACGCCCTTGCACAGGCCGAAGTGCTGGCCAATGGCCGCTCGCTCGCCGAGATCAGCGCCGAAGAGCCGGACTTGTCAGGCGCGGTCGCCGCTCAAAAGGTTCATGCCGGAGGACGAGCGTCCACCTTCATGACAACGACCGGGTTCAACGCTGAGAAATTCGGAGCGCTCATCGCCCTCTTCGAGCACCGCACCTATCTCAGCGGCGTCCTTTGGGGCCTGAACTCATTTGACCAGTGGGGCGTTGAGCGCGGCAAGACCATGGCTGGCCGGCTGAAGGCGGTCCTGACCGGAACGGCAACAGCGGATGACCCGGTCACCCGGACCATCGCTGCCCGCCTCGACTAGTCCGAACCGAACAGCGCTTCATCCATCGACGCGATCCAGACACCCTGATCAGGATCATAGATCGGGAAACTCGCGGCGAAGTCCCAGATGCACCAGGAAATGCCAGCCGCTTCCGCTTCCTGGCGCACAGCTTTCGTCCATTCGAACCGCCGCTTTGGTGGCACTTCCCCGAACACACCGAATTCGCCGAGGAATACCGGCAGCCCCCGCTCTTCTCCGAACGCGGCGGCCCGCGTCATATTACTCGTCAGCTCTTGCCGGTCGGCCTCGCTGCCCCAGTCGCGGCCCGCGGGCGGCGGATTCTTCATCCAGTGCGCGCCCTGATGGGTGAAGTTGAACGGGTCATAATAGTGGAACGTCGCGATCAGGCGATCGTCAGATGGCGGCGAGCTTTCCAGCAGCGGATCGATATTGCCCCAGTCCGCACCTGTCACGATGATCCAGCGATCCGGGTTTGTCTCGCGGATCTGCCTGACAAGCCGCTGGTTCATCTCATCGACCCGCTCGGTCGTCATCTTGCCGTGCGGTTCGTTGATGATCTCGAAAATCAGGCGGTCAGGGTAATCGGCATAACGCTCCGCGATCTGCAGCCAGAGCGCATCCAGCATCGGCTCGAACTGATCCGGAGCCCGCATCAGCCCGCCGAAATGATGCACATTGATAATAATGGTGAGATTGGCGGCGAGACCCTGTGCGATCACCTCATCCACCCGCTCATAGAAATCTTCGTCGATCGGATAGGGCGCGTGTGGGTCGGCATGGTTTGACCATGCAATCGGTATCCGCACTGTATCGAAGCCCATATCGGCAACGATGCCGAAATGCGCTTCTTCGATTTCATAGTTCCACTCGCCCTCGCGCGGAGCCTCCAGCGCATTACCGAGATTGACGCATCGCGCAATCGGCGGACCGCTGCCATCGAAAACCGCCTGCGGCTTCTGCACGATGACTTCGCTCATGCACGCCGCTGCCAGCGCCACAAACGCCAGTCCAAGTCCCCATTTCATGGCGTCTGCCCTTTACACTGCCTGTCGCGATTACTCCGACAATGCTCATGCAAATCCGCAGCCATCCAGCCAGTTTTGGCAGATGCCAACGGCTTCAGCGAGCAGGTCGGGGCGCTCAATATAGTAATGATCGGCACCGACCACATCATGATAGTGCTTCCGGTCATGCCCAACCGCTTCGAACAACCGCTTGGCATGGCTCGGCGTACAGGCGAGGTCAGCGGTGTTATTGATCACAAGAACCGGACACCCGATCCGCGCGGCGTTCTTCTCGCCATGCGCATTGGTATCATCAAGGCTCCACTGCGATAGCCATGATCGGAGCGTCGTAAACCGTGCCAGCCCCACCGGCCCGTCATTGGCAATGCGCGGCTCTCCGATATAGCACTCGCCCGGCCGGCGGTCGGAGGGATCCTGAGACGGATCAGTCCAGCGCACATCGGCCATGGTGCCGTGCACGCAAAACGCCCGCTCGGCATTGTCCTCGCCCCTGCTCTTCAGCTCGGCCAGTTGGTCCTTCACCCAAGATGTGATGCGCCGGTTGCGCGCGATCTGGGCCTTGCGGAACAGCGCGACGTAGGCGTCCGAATAGGGCGGCTGGTTCGGATTGGCCTCGTCATAAATGTTGAGCTCGGGGTCGCGCTCGAATGGTTTGGACTCATCGGTGACAGACGGATCCATCCATTCGGTCAGCGTCGCGGCGCGGCTGACATGAGCGGCCAGCAACATGATCCCATCCGCCGGGCGCAGACCTGCCCCGACAATGTCACAAGCATCGCCGGCGGGTGTCTGCGTGATGGTCGGTGTCTCTGCCTGATCCTGATAGAAAAGCGAAAGCGATCCACCGCCTGACCAGCCGCCCAGGATCACATTCTCATAGCCGAAACGGCTTTCGAGATCGGAAATGCAGGCACCCAGATCGAGCACGCACTTCTCCATGATCAGCGCAGTGTCATTCCCACGATAGCGTGGATTGCAATAGACGATATGGACGCCGGCATGGGCGAGCGAGGTCACCAGCGGCAGGAAAGACCCGCCGCCGATCGGGTGGGAAAAGACAATGACCGTCTTTGAGTCTTTGTCGGCGGGCCGAATGCGCATGCACTCGACAAACACCATGCCGCCCGCACCCCCATAGACATCCTTGAAACCGGACGTCTCCTTATAAACCACCCCGTAGGGTTCCCTGATCACTTCGCTCATATCAGCCTCCCAATAGCGACAAGTAAGGCGCAACAAGACCGTTTTGGAAAGGCGAAGCGCGGCTGGATTCGACGTTTTTCGGTGCCTGGACCACGACTTAACCATGCGGCATGTCTTTGGCCGAAGGCGTCTCTGGCCTATGTTGAAATCAGCCACGGAGAGCGAACGATGATCAAGATCAACGGCATCCACCACATCGCCATCATGTCAGGCGACATCAAGCAGCACATCGAGTTCTTCTCGGACGTGCTCGGCTGTAAGCTCTCTGCGATCTTCGACATGCACGGCGTGCCCGGCGGGCTGCATGCGTTCATGCATATGAACGACCATTCCTACTTCTCGATCGTGCAGCTGCCCGGCGTCGGCGACATCCCGATTGAGCTCGGCAAGACCCATTCCGGAAACGGGGCCGCGCCGTCTGCACCCGGCACGATGCAACACCTCGCCTTCAACGTGGACACGCCAGAAGACCTGCTCGCCATACGTGACCGAATCCGTAAGAAGGGCGTCAATGTGATCGGGCCGATCAATCACGGCATGTGCGAGTCCATCTATTTCGGCGGCCCGGACCAGCTCACCCTCGAAGTTGCAACCTCGGATGTAGAAATCGATCAACGGGCTTGGGTCGATCCTGCCGTTTTAGAAAAGGCAGGCATCAGTTCAGAGGAAGCCGAAGTCTACATGAACCCGGACAGCTACGCTGGCGAAGGCGGCACGGTTGCCCAGCCGCCCTATGATCCGGACAAGCCGCATCAGGCCTATCCCAAAGAGATGTACCAGCAGATGATCGCAGCGCCCGATGAAGCGATTGCTGCGGCGGCCTCTTATGCAGAGCCGCCCGTGAAGGTGAATTGAGCCGCGACACGTCCCGAAGTGTGTTCAAGACCGTTTGTGTGCAGATGCGCTCGGGCATCGAAATCGCACCCAATGTGAAAACAGCCGAAGGGCTGATCCGTCAGGCCGCCGCGGAAGGCGCAGAACTGATCGCCACGCCGGAGATGACAAGCGGCATGGACATCCGCTCCGGCGAGTCCAGCGTCCCACCTCAGCAGGAAGATCGCCACGAGGCCGTCGCCGCGTTCCGCCAGCTCGCCAGCGAGCTTGGTATCTGGCTGCTGATCGGCTCAGTCGCAGTGGCGCTGGAAGACGATCCCCGCAAGGCCAATCGCAGCCTGCTGATCTCACCGGATGGAGCGGTCGCCGCTCGCTATGACAAGATCCACATGTTCGATGTCGAGGTCGGCGACGGCCAGACTTACCGGGAGTCGACAGCCTATCGCCCCGGCGACCGGGCCGTCGTCGTCAGAACACCCCTCGCCATGCTTGGGCTAACCGTCTGCTACGATCTGCGCTTTTCACACCTTTACCGCGCACTCGCGCAGGCCGGTGCCGATGTCATCGCCGTGCCGTCGGCCTTCACGCGGGTCACGGGCGAAGCCCACTGGGAAACACTGCTCCGCGCCCGCGCCATCGAAACAGGGGCGTGGATCATCGCGCCCGCACAAGGCGGCGTACATGAGGACGGCCGTGAGACGCATGGGCATGCCATGATCGTCTCACCCTGGGGCGAGGTCGTCGCCGAAGCACCCCACCGCGACCCCTGCATCATTTCGGCGGAGATCGACCTCGCCGCCGTGGCGGAAGCGAGGCGGCGGATTCCATCCCTCCAGCTCAATGCAGCATTCGACGTCGCGGTCAGCGACGCGGGCGACTGACAAGCGCTTATCCCCGCAATTCGAACCCGCTCATCCCGGCGCAGGCCGGGATCTCCCACGGCGTATTCCCAAGTGATGGCTGGAGAGTCCGGCCTGCGCCGGAATGAGCGGAACCTTGAAATCACCCAAACCTTATCCCACCCCCAAATGGCCCGGCGTATACTCCATGCATGGATCGCCAGATGATCTCCGAATGGTTTGACTATGTGCCCGTCTTCTACTGGCCGGTGCTCTGCCTTGAGATTGTGAAGTTCTATCTTTGGGCCTGGGCCGATGCGGAAACGCATGGGGTTGCCCGCCAGATGATTGTCGGTGTGTCCTATAATGGCCGCATCCGCGTAAAGTTCATCGAAGACGCGCCAGCCGAGGACTGGCAGACCCAGCTCTCCGATCTCTCAGCCGTGGTTGCCAAGCTCACAGCCTCGTCGCCCTTCGACTGGATCGAAGGGCCCATCTCTGACGCCATTGCAGCGCGCATGAAGCTGCGGCTGGTCCGGAGCCAGCCCCTCAGCCTGATTGAGATGGGCACCGGACCAGCGCGCCCCATCCTCGACCCCGGCTAGATATGAAAACCCCGCACCGTCTTGCGATGATGCGGGGCTTCAATCTCAAACCTTGCCGGACGCCTCATCGCGTACCGGGCAAAGGTGCTGGCGCTTAGTTGCGCGCCTTGTCCACCAGACGATCATTCTGCGCCCAATGCATCATGCCGCGCAGTTTCTCGCCGACTTCTTCGATCAGGTGATCATTCATGCGGGCCCGCTTGGCGAGAAAGCTCGGAGCGCCAGCCTGATTTTCCAAAACCCAGTTGCGCGCGAACGTGCCGTCCTGAATGTCAGTCAGCACCTTCTTCATCTCACGCTTGGTCTTGCTGTCCACCACACGTGGTCCGGAAACGTACTCGCCATACTCCGCCGTATTGGAGATCGAGTAGTTCATATTGGCGATGCCGCCTTCATAGATCAGGTCGACGATCAGCTTGGTCTCGTGGAGGCATTCAAAGTAAGCCATCTCCGGAGCGTAACCGGCCTCGACCAGTGTCTCGAAACCGGCCTTGATCAGCTCGACGATACCGCCGCAGAGAACAGCCTGCTCGCCGAAGAGATCCGTCTCGGTCTCTTCCTTGAAGGAAGTCTCGATCACACCGGCGCGGGTGTTGCCGATGGCCTTGGAGTAAGACAGCGCCACATCCTTGGCGGTTCCGGTCGCATCCTGATGGATCGCGATCAGGCCCGGCAGGCCAAAGCCGCGGGCATACTGGTCACGCAGCGTGTGGCCGGGGCCTTTAGGAGCAGAAAGGGAGACATCGACACCAGCCATCGGGCGGATCAGATTATAGTGAACGTTGAACCCATGGCCGAACATGATGTGCTGGCCTTCGCGGACATGCGGCTCGATCTCATTCGCCCAGAGCACAGCCTGCTTCTCATCCGGCACGAGGATCATCACGACGTCGGCCCATTTCGTGGCTTCCGCAGGTGTCTTCACCTCAAGGCCTTCCGCCTCGGCTTTCGCCCGGCTGGCAGAGGTCTCCTGCAGGCCAACACAAATGTCGGTGACGCCAGACTCGCGCGCATTCAACACATGCGCATGGCCCTGGCTGCCATAGCCAATGACGGCAACCTTCTTGGACTTGATCAGCTCAAGATCGGCGTCCTGTTCGTAATAGATATTCAACGCAATACTCCCTGCAAAGTCAGTTTGGCTCGGTCGCGGTTGAAGGGTTTATCCCTTCTCCTTCCCGCGTTTGATGGAAAGAACGCCGGTGCGCGACAGCTCGACAAGGCCGAGCGGCTTCATCAGCGCGACAAACTGGTCGATCTTGTCGGACGCGCCGGTCAGCTCGAAGACGAAACTCTCATTCGTCGTATCGATGACATTGGCGCGGAAAATCTCGGCGATCCGAAGCGCTTCAACGCGCTTGTCGCCTGTACCGGCGACCTTCACGAGCGCAAGCTCGCGCTCAACGCCGCGCTTGGATTTGGTAATGTCGACAACGCGGCCAACAGGAACCAAACGCAGCAGCTGGGCTTCGATCTGTTCCAGCATGTGCGGCGTGCCGTAAGTGACGATGGTAATGCGGCTGCGATGGCGCGTATCGTCGACTTCAGCGACAGTCAGGCTGTCAATGTTGTAGCCGCGCGCCGAAAACAGGCCGACCACGCGTGCGAGAACGCCGGGTTCATTGTCGACCATGACGGCAAGCGTACGCCGCTCCATAGCCTCATCGGCATGGGACATGTCATAAGCACTGGCGGGTGCGTCACTCATTCAGCGGCCTCTATCTTCGGTGTTTCTTCTGTCTCATCGCCACCATCAATTGGCGGGCACATGCCGGGTTCGGCTTGCACCTCATGCAGGATTTCCCGGCGGCGGTCAGCACTTACCCGCGACGACCAGCCAAAATCCTTGCCTTCGCACTGGGTCAGCAGTCCGGCACGACGTGCATCCAGCACAACGCCGAGCTCTCCGGACTTCACGATCATGTCGTCTCGGAAACGCCGGTTCTGCTCGGAATAGCGGTCAATGAGGTCGTCATAGCGATGCGGATCGAGATAGGCTTGCAACGCCGTCACAAAGAGCCGGCGGCATCGGAAAATGAAGTTCGCACTATTCTCTGCCGTCGGCCCATTCGGATCACCGACCGAGCGAAGCTCGTAGTAGGCGTACATCAGCGTATCGATGATTGGCGGCCGGTTTCCGGTAAAGGCGCGCTCTTTTCCAGACCCGCCGCGCTTGCCGACAAAAGGCAGAAACGCCGGTCCTGTCTGGTGACCTTCCATGTCGAGGTTCGGAAAGAACATCCGTCCCCGGTCCACAAGGGAGGAAATCCGCCAGAGCACGTCCTGCCGGCGTTCTTCAAAGCCCGGCGCATCCGGTCCACCTTCGGCGACCGCTTGTGCCTCCGAAAGCGCATCAATCGCTTCATTTCCCCAGTGAAGGCTGGCCGTGTCTCCCTGCCGCCGGAAGGCTTCGCTTGCCATTTTCTGCTGGAATCGCCGCGAACTCAGCGTCCACAGCCAACCAAGAACCCCCAGCAAAACCGGTCCGAAACCGACGAGATATGGGCGATACTGCAAAGCCAGATCAGCGAAATCCATAGAGGCCTCCTGCTCTCTCGCCCCCATGAATGCCATATCCGCGCGACCTGCGGCAATCGAAAGGGCGCATATGTCAGACAAGCGTCTTGCCCGCCTCGCCGATTTCGTCGCCCACGATCTCGCCGAGGATCATTTCATTATGCGCCGCGCCCGATGGAATCATCGGCAGGCAGTTCTCCTCGGCCGTCACACGGCAGTCGAACAGGACAGGCTTTGGCGTGTCGATCATTTCCATGATCGCCGCATCCAGCTTCGCCGGATCATCGCAGTGAATCCCGTGGCCACCATAGGCTTTTGCAAGCCCGACAAAGTCCGGCAGCGCTTCGGAATAGGAGTGCGAATAGCGCTCACCGTGCAGCAATTCCTGCCACTGACGCACCATGCCCATCCACTGATTGTTGAGAATGAACACCTTGATCGGCAGATCGTGCTGAACCGCCGTCGACATTTCCTGCATCACCATCTGAACAGACGCTTCGCCGGCAATATCGATGACGAGCGCATCCTTGTGTGCAGCCTGCACGCCAATCGCAGCGGGCAGACCGTAGCCCATGGTTCCGAGCCCGCCGGACGTCATCCAGCGATTGGGTTCTTCGAAATGGTAGAACTGCGCCGCCCACATCTGATGCTGGCCCACTTCGGTGGTGATGTAGGCGTCGCGGTCCTTGGTCAGCTCGTAAAGCCGCTCAACCGCGTATTGAGGACGAATGCCGTTCTTGTCCGGCGCGTAGCCAAAGCAGTTGCGAGCCCGCCATCCATCAATCTCAGCCTTCCAGCCGGTCAGCGCCTTCGGCTTGTGACCACCAGCCTTCCAGGTGTCGAGCAGCGCCTGCAATGCAGCTGCGCAGTCCGCAATAATCGGCACATCTGCCCGCACGATCTTGTTGATTGAAGATGGATCAATGTCGATATGGATCTTCTTCGACCCAGGCGAGAACGCATCAATGCGCCCTGTCACGCGGTCATCGAAACGCGCACCCACACAGATCATCAGGTCGCAATCGTGCATCGCGCTATTGGCCTCGTAAGAGCCATGCATGCCAAGCATGCCAAGCCAGTCGGGGTGAGAGGCCGGGAATGCGCCAAGGCCCATGAGGGTCGAGGTGACCGGAAATCCGGTCGCCGCTTGCAGGTCCCGCAGCAGCTTCGACGCCTCAGGCCCCGAATTGATCACGCCGCCGCCAGTGTAAAACACCGGGCGCTTCGCTTGCGCCATAAGAGCAATCGCCTCCGCGATCCTTCCGGGTTTGGGCGTCGTTGCCGGTTTATAGGTCGGCCGGTTCACGCTTTCCGGACCGTGATAGGGACCGCTGGCAAACTGGATATCCTTCGGAATGTCGATCACGACAGGGCCGGGCCGTCCGGATGTGGCGACGTGGAACGCCTCATGGATCGTTCGCGCCAACTCGCTCACATCCGTCACGAGGTAGTTGTGCTTGGCGCAACAGCGCGTAATGCCGACCGTGTCGCATTCCTGAAACGCATCGGTGCCGATCAGGTGACTTGGAACCTGTCCCGTGATCACCACCATCGGAATCGAATCCATCATCGCGTCAGCGATTGGCGTGACCATGTTTGTCGCGCCGGGGCCGGATGTCACCAAAGCCACGCCCGGCTTGCCAGTCGAGCGCGCATAACCTTCAGCGGCATGACCCGCGCCCTGTTCGTGACGTACCAGAACATGGCGAATGCTGTCTTCTTCAAAGAGCGCATCATAGATAGGAAGCACCGCGCCACCGGGATAGCCGAACATGACTTCGACTCCCTGCGCCTTGAGAGCTGTGATAACGATCTCCGCGCCGGTCATTTCCGCTGCGTCTGATTTGATGGGGCTTGCGTCGTCCATGGGTCTTCTCTGGTGTTAGCGGCAAAGAAAAAGGGCCTCCTCGGAGACCCTTGCATTCACGCGCCCGCCACCGGCCTGTTCAACAGCCGGTCACGGACGCCTAATAACGAGTACGCTGCGATTGCGCATAGTGATCTTTCCAAAAACTCGATGGAAGGCATAACCTGCCCTTCACCCCCGGTCAATGTCCTTATGGAGGGCAAGAATAACCTTCATGCGCGCATCCAACTCCGGAGACGGAATCCGTGGCCAGAACGGAAACTGACGGCCAATCCAGGTGAATTGCCGCTTTGCATATCGCCGTGTATCTCGCTTAGCGTTTTCGGCGGCCGCCTCTGCAGTCATCTCACCGCGCAAAAACGCCAGCAGCCAAGGCATTCCGTGCGCTTTCATGGCGGGCAATTCGGGGTCAAGATTGCGCGCCGCAAGAGCTTCCGCCTCGCGCATGGCTCCCTGCATCAGCATTCCCTCAAAGCGACGATCGATCCGGGCGTAGAGCCGCGCGCGTGGCGGAGTCAGGGCAACCCCAAGCCATTCACCATCGCCAAGAATGGGCTTCGATCTGTTGCCTTGAAATGCTGTGAGCGGTTTCCCAGTTGCGAGCCAAACCTCATAAGCTCTCGACAAACGCTGGCGGTCCCCGTCTCCGACCCGTTCTGCTGTCTCCCGATCAACAGCATGGAGGCGGGCATGCAGACCTTTGGAGCCCTCCATCTGCAGAATAGCCCGCACATCCGCCCGGATATCCTCCGGTACGGGCGGAATCTCGCTGAGTCCCTGAACCAGCGCGAGCAGGTAAAGGCCGGTGCCTCCGGTCACGACCGCCACTTTGCCGCGCCGCTCCACAGCTGCGAGCTTCTTGCACGCGGCCTCCAGCCACTGGCCGGTCGAATAGCGTGTCGCAGCATCCACATGACCGAACAAGTGATGCGGAGCTTCGCTCGCCTCCTCTTCGCTCGGCCGTGCCGATATTACAGACAAATCCTTGTAAACCTGCATGGAATCCGCATTGACGACTTCTCCATCCAGCTTTTTTGCGAGCTTGATGGCGAGTTCGGTCTTGCCGCTGGCTGTAGGACCGTGGATGAGGATTGCGGGTCGCATTACAGAATACGTAAAGCGTCGCTCACCCGGAAGAAAGGCGGAGACTGCTCCGATGACGGAATTCACTCATGCTGCCGTGGCGGCGTTCGCCGGCACGGCTGGCAACGATGAGGCTCTGACTGACAAGCTGGAAGCAGCGATCGCGAGCACCGGAGTGGTATTTGGCGCATCTGTAGTTCTGGGGCGCGCGCCTTTGGCGATCGAGATCAGGATCGCTGCTGATGCCGCTCAAGCCGCGCGTGTTCGCACAACGATCGCAGACGCGCTGGCCGAGGTCGCCGATACCGCCGTTGTTCCCCTTCCCGACCGACGGAAGCGCCTTTTGATCAGCGACATGGACTCAACCATTATCGAACAGGAATGCCTCGACGAGCTGGCGGACTTTGCAGGCTTGAAGGCCGAGATTTCCGCAATCACGGAAAGGGCGATGCAGGGCGAGCTCAACTTCGAAGAGGCGCTGACCGAACGCGTTTCGATGCTGAAGGGGCTCGACCTCTCGGCGTTGGCGCGTTGCTATAGCGAACGGATTACGCTGACCCCCGGCGCGGAAACGCTGGTCAAAACGATGACGGCAAACGGCGCGCGATGCGTGCTGGTGTCTGGCGGTTTCACCTACTTCACCGAACGCGTGGCCAAAGCGGCCGGCTTTCAGACTCATCGGGGCAATACCCTGCTGGATGATGGTGCAGCACTGACAGGCAAGGTCGGACGCCCCATCCTTGGCCGCGAAGCTAAGCTCAACGCGTTGATGGAAGAAACCGCAGCGATGGATGTCCAGGCGGCTGACGCTATCGCCATCGGCGACGGAGCCAATGACCTCGCCATGATCACAGCGGCGGGGCTTGGAGTTGCTTTCCGTGCGAAACCCATCGTCGCGGAAGACGCCGATGCTGCCATCACGTATACGGACTTGCGAACGGCGCTCTATTTCCAGGGTTATTCGGAAACCGAATTCGCCACCTGACCATCCGGCAAAAGAAAAGGCGGCACCCGAAAGCGCCGCCCTTGTTTGTTGAGTGAGGCCGCCCTACCCGCCGAACTGCTTGACGAACCGCACGCCAATTGAGCGCGGCGCACCCACGAATGCACCGTAGCTACGGACGTTGACCGGGCCGCCGTCGGCATCCGTCAGCACAGGCTCCGTGGTAGCGATTGAGGACCGCGTACCGGTCTCATAGTACTCGTCGAACAGATTATTGACGAAGAGAGTCGCTCTCCAGGAATCCTTCGCATAGACGACAGACGCATTCGCCACGCCGTAACTGTCAAGCGTTACGGCATTTCCGCGCAATCCGGTCACGTTAATGATATCGCCCTGATAGGAATAACCCGCATTGTAGGTCACCTCGGCACCATTGCTGAGCGGTTGGACATAGCTGCCAAACAGCGAGAACTGCTCTTCAGGCGAACCCGGCAAACGATCCCCCGGCTGTCCATCGATCAGTATGCTTCCGAACGCCGTGTCCGTATTGTCTGTTGCCCGGACGAGTGCGGGCGCGACTTCAGTCAATTCAGCCTGGGTTAAGCTACCGCTACCCCGCAGATTGAAACTCTCCGTGACCTGCCAATTGAAAGACAGCTCAACACCTTGGGACTCGGCGGCGCCGGCGTTCACGGTAATCGGAATGTTACCCTTGACGGTCGCACTGTTCAGCTGTGGATCGGTCCATTCAATGAAGTAGGCAGCACCATTGAGAACGAAGTCTCCGCCAAGCCAAGTCGATTTGAAACCAATCTCGTAATTGGTCGTTGTATCCGGCCCGTAGTCCAGCTCGTTCCGGCTTGCGATGACTTCGACGCCATCATCTTCGAAGGATTGACCGAGCGCCGTACCACAGAGCGTCTGCGTGCTGGGTACCATTGGATCGAATGGATCACACTGGGCAACACCGTTCGCGCCACCAATTCGGAAGCCTTCCGAAATCGTGAAGTAGACCAGCGCATCATCCGTAACATCGTAAGATGCGTTGAACTTGAAAAGGGTGCCGTCGTCTTCAGCTTCCAAAGCGGGATCGAAGTCTAGGCCTCCGATAACGTCCAGGCTTGGAATTGTAACGGTGTTGGGACCGCTGAAGAGGGTCTCTTCAATCGTTCCCTCAGGTGTAGCAGGCGGGAAGTATGGGAGAGTCTGGTCTGACACAGCCTCAATTTCATACTCATAATAGCGACCACCGACCGTGACATTCAGCCGATCGGTGATATCGAACCCAACCTCACCGAACAATGCCTGCTCAACGGTCTCCTGACGCAGCCAAGAGAAGTACTCCAGATCGAGCTGGTTTGGCGTCACAAATCCGGCGAAATCAGCATAGCCCGGCGTGAATTCGGAGGAGGAACTGACCTGTTTCAGCTCATTGTAGAAACCGCCAACAATCCAGTTGAAAGGACCATCGTGGGTCGAGACGAGCCGGATCTCCTGATTGAAACGCTCCTCTTCGCCCACCTCGCGGGTGAACGAGGTAAAACTCGGGAACAACTCGTAGCTATACTGCAACGTGATGAGCAGATCCGTCTGGTCCCGCTGACCTTCATCTGAGAACTCACTGTAGCCAGTCGCAGATGTCAGTTCTGCAAACCCAAGGTCTGCAGTGGCTTCCAGAGCGATAAGTTCATTCTTGATGAGGTTCGGCTCCGCAACACGGAGACCTGAATCAAAATCGCCTGCCGGCGCGAAGGCGCGACGGCTGGAAAGGGTCCGTCCACCGATATCAGCTTCCTGATAGTAGTAGGTCAGGTTGGTATCCAGCCACTCGGTTGGCTGGAAGCGAAGTCCGAGGCGTCCAGAAACCGTCTCTTCAGAGTCGGCATCCTCAATCGTACGAAGGTTCGCCGAGACGGCAGCAGGGTCTGTGAAATCCGGGTCGGGATCAGAAACACCGATCTCCTGCACCACAAACGGATAATCGATAAAGCCGGAGTCGTCGCTGATATCGAGCGAGCCGCGGATCGCCAGCATGTCGCCTAAGGACTTGTTTGCCGTAAAGCCGAACTCGTGGCTAAGCGAGTCTGCCTCGGAGTACTGGTAAACACCGCCGCGGATCTCGAATGTGTCAGCGTCAAAGTCGGGCCGGTTAGGAATGTAACGGATCGCGCCGCCTAGTGTCCCTGCGCCATAGAGCGTACCCTGTGGCCCAAGCAGAACCTCAACGCGCTGCATGTCGTTGAGCTTAAGGTCTACAAACACCGGAATATCGCCAAGATAGGTGGCAACCGTGCCGCCGCCGTCGTTATTACCATCGCCCGAGCCCAGCGCTTCGGCATTCAGACCCCGCACAATGATCGGGTTACCCTGGCGGCCGCCACGATCAACAACGTTGATACCGGGCACATAGGCCAGCACGTCGGACAATTCGTCAAAACCCTGCTCTTCGATCTGGGCCTCGCCGACGGCTGCAATGTTCAGCGGAATGTCCTGAACGCCTTCGGCGCGGCGCGTCGCGGTCACGATAATCGTGTCTGCGCGCAGTTCGCTGTCGTCACCGGTTTCCTGTGCTACGGCTGGACCAACAAAGGCCGCTCCCATTGCGCACAATGCCGTTAGGCTGGACGTTCTGAGTAATTTTGTTCTTTTCATTGGAAAAAGCTCCCCTGACTGACTTGAATCCGAGTGTCATGACCCGAAGACGAAATGCAAAAGATTTGAGCGTAATGAACTGCTATTTGTCGGAAGATTGCGAGCTTTGGTGCAAAAAAGCAGCACTTGGTGCAATTTCGACCCGTATTGGAGGCAGTTCGTCGTGTCCGCCCACTCGCCTGTTTTGATCAGCGATCTTCTGAAGCAAGCAAAGGTCGCGCTCGAATCGCAACGCTACGAGCAAGCGCACGCGGCCTGTATTGACGTTCTGAAACGTGATCCGCGCCAGTCCGAAGCGTTTTACCTATTGGGAATACTCACGGCAGATCACGACAATCACGCAAAGGCCTGTGAGCTGTACGACCGGGCACTGGCCATATCCGATGAAGGCCGATTCAATGCGCAGAAGGCGCGAAGCCTGATTGCGCTCAACCGACGTGCAGAAGCCATAGACGCCGCTGAACGCGCCGGGCGTCAAATGTCTCTCGATGCTTATACGCTCGATACGATCGGCGTCGTCTTCAGCCGCGCTGGCCTGCATGAAAAAGCGGTCGGCTTCTACGAAAAAGCGACAGAGCAGGCACCGGAAAACCCCTCCTACTGGTACAATTTGGCGACCGCGCTTCAGTTCAGCGGCAAGCTGGAAGCAGCCGAAGCCGCACTCCGTGAAACGCTCGCCCTGGACGGCCAGCATGTGAAAGCCTGGGCAGCGCTATCGCAGCTGGGCCGGGTCCCATCGAACCCGGTTGAACTGAAAAAGCTGACAGAGCTCTTTGAAACACTGAACGAGCCTGACCAGAAACTGCAGATCGGCCATGCCATCGCCAAGGCCCACGAAGACGCCAAAGACGCGTCGCTTTCGATGCAATGGCTCGCAAAAGCCAAGTCGGCGAAGCGGGCCGAACTCAAGCCAGCAAGCGTGAAAGATGTCGCGCTTTTCGAAGCAGCGCGTGAGACCACATCGATCAAGAGCGAAGGATATCATGACGCGTCACCGATCTTCGTCATCGGGCTGCCGCGGACCGGAACAACACTGGTCGACCGGATACTGTCCAGCCACCCTGAAATTGTTTCTGCTGGCGAGCTAACGGACTTTGCTCTCGCTCTGAAGCGGGCAGCGACGACACCATCCCGTTTCGTGCTGGATCCGGAAACCCTTAAGGTGGCTTCAGATTTGGATCTGAAGGCCATTGGCGAAAGCTATATCAAGTCTGCACGACGCGTAGCCGGCCAAGCGCCGCGATTTATCGACAAGATGCCATTGAACTTCTTCTACGCGGCAATCATTCATCAGGCTCTGCCGAATGCTCGGATTATCTGCCTGCGTCGGCATCCGGCAGACAGTGTCCTCAGCAATTACAGACAACTCTTTGCGACTGGGTTCTCCTACTATGACTACGCGTTGGATCTGGAACAGACGGCTGAGTACTACGCAGGCTTTGATGGTCTGATGGCCGCCTTTCGAGACGCTCTTCCGCCTGATCGCTTCACCGAGGTGCACTACGAAGGTGTCGTTGCGGACCTTGAAGGAGAGGCGCGCCGTCTGATCGCGTTTTGCGGCCTCGAATGGGATCCGACCTGTATCAACTTCCACCAAAACAGCGCGCCTGTGGCGACAGCCAGTTCAGTTCAGGTGCGCCAGCCGCTTTATTCGTCATCTGTGGGCCGTTGGAAACGCTATAGAAATGATATGGAGCCAGCTCTTAATGTATTGCAAGAAAAGGGTTTTCTAGATTTAGATAGCTGATCAGTCACCGGTCTCTCAGCGTACAAATCACACCGTTGACGAAACGGCACATGGCTTGCTGCTGAAAGAGGGAATAGATTGAAATTGTAATGAGCACTGTCACTTACGCCCCCGAACCGCTTGTGCCGAACCAGCCGGCTACACATCGTATTGTTCGCTCGCGATCTGGCCCACTCTGGGAACAGGGCATAGTTGCACTGTGGTTCCTTTCGACCTTCGTCACTTTCCCCGGAAACGAACTGATCCTCTATCCGCTGGCATTGTATTTCGCCGGCATGATCGTGCTGCGGCGCAGGGAAGTCGTGCCCGTGCTGCTGAAAGCTTGGCCATTGCTGCCGCTGCCATTCCTCGTGGCGCTTTCCATGTTCTGGTCCACTGCACCGAACTCTGCGCTGCGGTTTGGGTTGATGATGCTGCTTACGGCAGCGATCGCCGTTTACATAGCTGTCCGACTATCTCCGAGACAGGTCATTCAGTCGATATTTGCCGTCGGAATGCTGTTGATCGTCGTGCATGTTCCTCACATGAACACCTATTATGAGGCAGGTATTTTCTACGAGAAGAACATCTACGCCAACCGGGTGCTCATTGCTTTCATCGCAGCTCTGGCGGTTGCCTACGATCACGAAAATCCATGGCTTCTACGCATGATCGCCGCCCCCATCGCAATGGCCGGCTTTGCGCTTATTCTGGCGGCGCACTCTGCAACCAACCTCGTATTCAGCCTTGGATCGATCACCGCACTTACCGGTGTCTGGCTGTTCTGGTCACGCTTTGGTGCGATCCCGCACTTGCGGTCGCTCATGCTCATATTGCTCGCAGCGATCGGCCTTCTGGTTACTCTGGTTCTCTCGAATACGCCCGACAATTCTCTGACTGCGAGTATTCTGGAGGCGCTCGAAAGAGACTCGACCCTGACAGGCCGAACAATGTTGTGGGATGCGGCAGCGCGGATTTCGGCTGAAAGGCCATGGTTTGGCGTCGGCGCGGGCGGGTTTTGGCAGTATAATGTTGGCGAGGCTCAAACGCTTCTCGAACTGTCTTTCAAGGACTTCGGAACGAACTTCTCCTTCCATAACTCCTATCTGGAAACACAGGTGCACCTTGGTTATGCGGGTCTCAGCCTACTAATCCTGATCGTTGCCTGGGCCGTCTGGCAAAACGTGATGGGTTGGTTGAGCCAGCAAAACATGGCCCGCTCGTTTTTCCTTCTGATCACTGGCATCGCGGTCACTGTCTCATTCACCGAATCCTACCTCTTCTCGGTCTTCGACACGACAGTGATGCTTCTGTTCATGGGCGCGATCTTTACGATCGTTCGAAACGAGACCGTCGTGACCGTGCATCAGGAAGAGCAGTAAGCGTCGCTGCGCGACCACAGCGTTTCTCATCAATGACGACAAGGCTTGCATAGGGTCATACGCCAGCGTATTGCAGCCGCTTGCGGAGAGGTGCCGGAGTGGTCGAACGGGGCGGTCTCGAAAACCGTTGTGCTCTCGCGAGTACCCAGGGTTCGAATCCCTGTCTCTCCGCCAGCCAGTCTGCCGATTTCCACCAACTCATAAGCGCATCGAATAAGTCCCGATGTTTCCGCGACTTACACCGTGGATCAGGGGTTCTTCGACCGTCTTTCTCCGCTTGTTCGTCTCCAATCAGCCCATTTCCGTGCCGCGTCTCTCGTCTCCGATTTCCAGGTCAGGTTTGGGCGCGCTTTCCCTGATAACCGGCCATTTGCAGGGAAAATCTGCAAGTATCGCTATTTTTGACGGGAATCTCCCGGATAAAGTCACGCAATTACAGGGCTTTATGTGGCGATTTCCCTACTTGCCCGAACAGGGAATTCTTCAGACGGAACAGGGAATAAAATTCGAAGAACAGGGAAGATATTCCGCGGGATCAGGGAAATCTGATTCAGCGCAAAATCCGCGTCCTTTGAGTCTCCCAACATGCCGGAATCCGCATCCGCGTCAGCGCTTTTGCGGACACATTGGGGGGCTGCGCTCCGGCAGCGATCTCGTCCAGTATCTCCGCTGACAGAAAGGCCGCATCGATATTGTGGGTGATGTATTCTGGGCTGACATTTTCGGTCTTCGCGATCTCTGAAATTGTCTCGCCGGCCTTCAAACGCTTCACCCAGTTAGACGCACGCAGCACTCTGCGGATCAGGACAAGATCCGGCTTGCGAGCGGGCGCGCCATCCAGGACCAGTTTGCGCTCAACCCCGCGCCGACGCATCGAGAGCGGGGCTTTGATGGAATGGTGTTCAGGCCCTCCGATGAGGCCAAGGTTCAGTTGGATCGTCAGAATACCCTCTTCAATGATAATCCGCTGGATGGCCTGAACCGCTTCTTCCTGGGGGAGAGCCGACCGTCCGCTACGCTGCAGCGCGATGCGGATCTCAGCATCGTCCGCGATTGCTCCGAGGACGACGGCCTCAACCTCCTCGGCAGGGAGCCGCCACTCCGCGTTGTTGTAGTAGCGATATCGTCGGCCCGACTTATTTGCATGGCTCGGGGTGAGCGGTTGGTTCGTTCCGTCGAAGAGCTTGCCCGCGAACAGGGATCGGTGCGCCGCATTGGATCGAGCCGAGCGGGTCACCGCATTGGCTTTGAGCTTCGCCTGGACCGCCTCCCATATCTCCTCCGACAGGATGGCGTCATGGAGCCCCTCATAAGTCTCGTTCTTGTGAGGGATCCGACCGATATAGATCGGGCTCTTCAGGAGGTGATAGAGTCGGCCCCGAGAGAAAGCGGTGCCTGTGATCCCCTCGCCTTTCTGTGTTTTGTGAGTCTTGGTCTGGAATCCCTGCTCGTCAGCAAAAGCGTGGAGCCGTCGGACGCAGCCAAGCGCCAGATACGCCCGGAAGAGTGTTCGTACAGTCTCGGCCTCATCCTCATTGATGACGAGTCCTGCATCGGTCTTGTCGTAGCCAAGCGGGACACGACCGCCCATCCAAATGCCCTTCTTCTTGGACGCGGCGATCTTGTCCCGGATGCGCTCTGCGGTGACTTCGCGTTCGAACTGGGCAAAGGAGAGCAGAACATTGAGGGTCAGCCGTCCCATACTGGTCGAGGTGTTGAACGCCTGGGTGACAGAGACAAAAGAAGCCCCGGCCGCATCCAGCCGATCAACAAGCTTCGCGAAGTCCGAGAGCGACCGGGTCAGTCTGTCGATCTTGTAGACGACCACCATGTCGATCCGGCCCGCATCGATCTCCGAGAAGAGGCGCGTCAGCGCCGGTCGATCTAGCGTGCCACCAGAGTGCCCGCCATCATCGTATCTGTGTCGAAGCGCTTTCCAGCCCTCATGACGCTGGGAGGCGATGTAAGCCTCACACGCTTCCCTCTGAGCATCGAGCGAGTTGAACGCCTGATCGAGCCCTTCATCCGTGCTCTTCCTCGTATATATGGCGCATCGAACCAGGGTCATGCCTCGACTCCGAAGAAGCGGGGGCCAGACCATCTGGCACCGGTGATCTCCCGGGCGATGGCTGACAGCGACCTCCAGGTCCTGCCTCTCCAGATGTAACCGTCGCGCGTGACATCGACGATGTGCTCATGACCATTCCACTCCCGAACCAACCGCTTGCCGGCGTCAGCGATCGGCTTGTCTTTCTCCGAAGCGGCGAGCACGCGCTGAAGCGACTTCAACACCTGTGCACGCGACCGACCGCTGGCTTCCCATTGCAGCTCTGAGGCTAGAACCTTCGCTATCATGCCGCGCGACAGTCGGCGCGGCGGAGGGCATCCGATGATCTCGATCCACTTCGAGACGAGTTCCGATCGATCCATGGCCAACACCTGTTCAACGCGCTCGCTCATCATGAGCGCTTTAGGCGATAGGTGGAGGAGACAGCACCAGGCTTGCGAATCCGCTCGATCTCATAACCGCGCTGGCGCAGCCTTGTCATTGCAGCCCGAACGGTGTGGCTTTGCCAGCCAAGCTGTTTGCCCAAAGCGCGAAGGGTTGCGCCCTTCCCGCCAAGCCCCCTCACAAGAGCTGCGAGCTTACTGCCGGCCTGCGGTGCATTGATGGATGTTGATTTGGACATTGTGTCGCCTCTTCTCTTGCGCAGCGTCTCTTGCTGCACTGAGGCGAGCCCGGAACCAGCCGGGCTAAGTCAGGCGTGCATCGCCTGTTTGGAACACTGACGCTCGAAACTGATCTGAAGTCCAGTCGAATATCGGGTGCAGCGACAAAAACCCGCTGCTGTCTGGACTGCGCTGTGCAATCGAGCGTTCGTCTGACGCATGGACCATCTCGATACCGCCAGAGAGAAAGTCGCCGACGCCATCGCGCATCTCGAAGACGCGATCAGCGCGGCTCTGCCGGGTCAGGCACCGGCGTCGAAGCCGGATGATGTGCGGCGTGCGATCCGCAAAGTGCGCGTGGTTGTCAGCGAGGCGCTTCAGGCACTGAATGGGGCTGAGAGCAACCTTTTGAAGCTCGGAGAGGATGACCGCTAAATCCCAGAAGCGGACATAATGGCGACTAGGGTAAGTCAGGCTGGCAGCTCACACCCTGGTGGAGTTTTTCGCGCCGCATCACTATCTATGCGCGGATGAAACGCATCGAAGAAAAGCCTGAATTCTACTTGGCAACCGCGGCCAAGATGCTTGATGCGGAAGAGATGACGGAAGCCGCCTCGCTTCTTCGGTCGGCGACGGTGACAGCAGAGGAAACCGGCTTCGACAATTGGGACGGCGGTACGCGGATCTGGACGATATTTCTTGAGATTGACCCTGCCGAGTTCGCCCAATTGGGAAGCTATCGAGAGGCACTAGAAGAGCAAATCCAAAACCGCCTGAAGCCTATCGTTGAAAAGTTCACTAACGATTGGTTCAGCGTAACTCTAACGCCGAGAGTCGACGTCGAAGCCGACTGGCGAGAGCAAGTTGATGAACTTTCCGCCGCAACCCGACGAAATTTGATCGACGGATTGATGCTTGACGAGGTGGATTGGAGCGGCCGCCTTAGTGATGTTGAGTTTCTAGGGCGCCTATTCGATCTTGAAGCGCTACCTTCAACGGACAGTCGGTTCAGCACCGCCTCTGGTGATGTCTAGCAGCACCGTATCAACAACTACGACTGGGAAGACGATTGGATATACGGTGATCGTCGCTTCAATCTGGTGGGGTGCCCTACCGAAACGTTTCTGCGGTTTCTGTGCGAAGTCGTTCACCCGGTCGTTCGCCCTGATCGGAACGATGCACTAAAGTTGGTTAATCAGTTCAACGATCAGCTTCGGCGAGAAGGCTGGGTTCTCATCGAAGAAGAAAGAATCGCGGGTCGCCCACGCTTCGTACCGCGCCGCATAAGAGACTCAAGCACTCGGTCTGTTTCCAGAGCAAGGAGCGTTGCTGATGCTTTGGACGCAAGCTGGATGCAGAAAGAGATCGAGCGGGTCGAAAACGCGGTCGACAATGATCCTGCCCTCGCGATTGGAACTGCGAAAGAGTTGGTGGAGAGCTGCTGCAAGAGCATTCTGGACCGGCTGAACGTTGAAGTACCTAAAAATGCAGACCTTCCGAAACTTACGAAAATGGTGACGACCGAACTCAAGCTCGTTCCGGAAGGAATACCGGATGAAGCGAAAGGCGCGGAGACAATCCGTCTGATCCTCAGGAATTTATCTGCCGTAACGAAGTACTTGGCGGAGCTACGCGGCTTGTATGGCTCAGGTCACGGGAGGGACAGTCGACACCGGGGCCTGGAACCAAGACACGCACGGCTAGCAGTCGGAACCGCGGTAGCTTTCATCGACTTCGTCACTTCGACATTCGAGAAGCAGAATAACCAGGACTAGCTTCCTGCATGTCTCGGTCTGTGCCTCTAGCAGATATGACGAGCGTCTTAGATGGCGCGTTTTAACTCGTTGACCTAATGACCGCTTTGCTCACCTTTCAGAAACAATGAGCGACCGTTCTGGGGCGATGTTGAGCCGTTGGGTAAACGCTTTCAATCGACGTCAGTTAATGCGTACAAATCGGCCGGAATAAACTTCTAACCGCTCACCTGTTGGGATGTGGATGAAATACAATGTCAACGACGTGTTCTTTAGGACATCGACCGTGAGAGGTGCAGTTTCTGATGTCTTATCGATGGTTCTCGCTGCTCCAGACTGGAATATGATGTTGCTAGTTTGTGAAACATCCCTATTTGGTCGTTCAACTGCATCCAAGGAGTAGGTAGACCTAGGAGTAACCACTTCCAAACGTATTGCAGGAACAGTGCGTATGACTCCATTTGGCGACCGATTTGCCATTTCATGGGAAAATGGGAGAGTTCGAAGTACTGATTTTTGAACGTTGAATTGCGACATCAGATCCGCCGCCAAAAATTCATCTACGCTATCTAAGACAACGCGGTTGTAGTACTTTTCATGCTCAAAGAAAATTGGCACGAGTGCTCCTTCGGGTGAAGCCGGTTCATATCCGACAAATCGTGATTCACTAAGGTATCCGCGTTGCGCGTTTGCAGATGTCCCAAACGCTGCGAACGCAATGATGAAGGACACAACTATGTGCTTGAGCATAGGGTTTTCCTGCTGATAGAATGAACTTGCCAATTCGCAATCTCACGCGAGGGCGCATTCACAATATCTACTGACACTTGCTGAGTGGTAATAATCAAAGATGCTATCTTGAGGAGGCGACTGCATTATATGTTTGAATGCAGGCCCGCATTCTAATTTGTCTAATTCGAGTATTGAACTCCATTTCTGCTACTTCGCGACACCTTATCGCACAAGTGCTAGCGTCATCTGAAAGAAGTGGATTTACCTTGCTGTCACAAAAGTCTGCCATTTTGCTAGAATCAGCCACTATTTGATCTGAACCAAGATTCTCGAAGTGCGTATCAGCCACCCTAGAAAATGGCGGTTGATTGACTACTTGAGCATCACTTTGGGTCGAAGTCTGCGCCGACGCTGTCAAGAGCACGCTGAATGACGCTATTGCTGACAATATAAGCTTGGATCTTTTTGTATGCATCTTCTCACTCTCACACCGGTTTTCTGCTGCTCCTCAGTGCGCCAATTTTTTCTATAAGTCCACATGAGTGTTGGTTTCATTACAGAATTTGAGTCCAATCATGCCTATCAGTGGAGCTTAACAGCGTCCTTTTCAGGGCGACTTAAGCCGCTCACTGAGATCCTAGCTACCGGCGACCACGGGCCAATTCCTGTCGCCACGATAGTCTCTTATTAACGGCAGCTTTTGATCGCTGAGCTGACTTGTCGCTGATTGCTCTGCTTCTATAGAGCGAGACCTCGCTATCACCACCTAGAATGGCAAGCCCGCCCGCTGCCGCGTCTTGGTCGATGCGCTGATGGTCGCTGGCGAGATTGGAGGGGAAGCTAGTCGCATCAATGCTCAAATCCACTGGCGGCGATGGTGTCTCCGGTCCAATTGGGCAGGCAATTCGCTTAAGGACGAAGTATGGGAAGTCGGCATAGTCCGAACTGACGGACTGAATACGGCTATCACCCTCACACGGCTTGATGCCGTTCACTTTCGGCGCGTGGAAACTGATACCAGCATGACACGTGACTTGTGCTGACCAGCAGAAGACTAACCGAATTCTGGCTCAGACAAAGAGCTCAAATTTGTAATCGCGGTCTATCTCTGGGATGACTACTGGCTAATGAACAACCAAGTAATGTCTCTCGTATCTGTCATACGCCTATGTGGAGTCTGGCTGGGGTTTCTGGTGCTTTCGAGCATGGTCGCGTCTTTTGTCGCCAAGGCGAGCGCGCAAGATGCATTCCCAACGTTGGATGAAATTGATCGTAGGGTGCTCGCGTTCGATAACGACGACAGCCTGACAGACGAAGAACGATCTCAAACGCTGGATGCTCTGCGGGAGGCCGGAGGACTGATCCAAAGAGCTACCTCGCGAACCGAAGTCGTGAACGGATTTGCAGCAGCCGCGGCCACCAGCAGCGAAATTATCGCTCAACTCGAACAGGAACTCTCAGTCACGCTGGCCGCCGAAGCACCGTTGGAATTGCCAGAAACGAGCGCGGGGCTCCGCAGCAGGCTGAGCTTCCTGCAGTCCGAGCGAGCAGTGCTCGCTGAGCAACGCGCTGAGCTACTTGTCGAGCGCACTGCACTGGCAAATCGGCCCGCACTTATCGCCGAAGAGCTTTCGACAGCAAGACAAGCACTAGCGGAGCTGCTGCAAAGACCGGTGGAAGCAGATCAAGAGGAACAGTCGCCGCTCGAAGAAGCACGGCGCACCCTGCTTCTTTCAGGCATTTTTGCTCGTGAGACGGAAATCGGCAACTTGCAGCGAGAGCTTCAGACCATACCCGAACGGCAACCCATTATCAGCGCCCGCCTTACGGTCATCAATGCGAGGATCGAAACGCTTGATGCTCAGATCTCGGCAATCCAGGGACGACTGTCCGATGTCCGGATGGACCGCGCAGACGCTGCGCTGGAGCGTGCTGAAAGCGACCGAGAAACGACAAGCGAGCTACCAGATTCGGTCACTGCCATCGCGGAAGAAAACGTCCGCCTAGCTTCAAGACTCAAGACTATGGCGGACAACGCCCTGCAGATTGAGCAGGACATAAACGCGCTCACACAACAAACTCAGCAGATCCGGCAACAGGCCGAAACCGTTGAACGAATTCTCGCCACCGGTCGAGTGACTGAAGAGATTGGAGCTTTGCTAAGACAGTTACGGTCCAGCCTGCCAAACGCTGCAGCACTGCGTGCCGCGATCGCCGATTCAGTTGAAGCCCGAGCATCTATGCAACTCAACCTAGTTTTATGGCAGGATCAGCTTCGATCGCTCCGGGCGGCACTGCCGGCGGACGCGCTGTTGCAGTCTGTCGAGTTGTCGTCATCAGACGAAACGGTCAGCGACGGTCTTAGAGCCGCTATCGAACCGCTAGCTGAGAATCGGGCACGATTGCTGACTGATCTTGTGGCGGCTGGACGGGCGCAATCGGACCGGATCACCGACAAAGAGATCAGGGTTCAAGAAACGCTCACCGAGGCTCAGGCGCTACGCAGTACATTGGACCGCCGACTGTTATGGCTTCCGTCCAATATCAGGCCGCTGAGAAGTTGGGGGGGGAACGCGTCCACTGCTCTATCATGGATATCATCTGCCCCGGTGCTTCGTGAAGCAGGTCAGGACTACCTAACAGCGGTTGAGACACGCCGCGCGCCGCTGCTGCTCGTTGCGGCTTTGGCTTTGCTTCTATTACTCATGCGCAGTCGGCTACGCGATTTGATTCATGAACTCAATGAGTCAGTGGGAAAGGTGGCTCGCGATCGATATCTGACGACACCGCTGGCACTGCTGGCCCTGCTTGGACTTGCGCTGCCGATCCCGCTCCTTCTAGCGGGACTTGCAGCACCAAGCTTACTCGTTGACGAGGCCTCACAATTGTTGACGGGCGTCGCGAGCGGCCTATTGGCAATCGCGACATTGGCGTTGCTCATTCTTTACGCACGGTCAGCGAGCCGTCCTGAAGGCGTTCTTTCCACCCACTTTAACTGGACCGAGAAAGCCATCAGTCTCCTGCGAAGCCCACCATTGTTGTTTGTCGTAACACTCTGCTTGGCCGTGTTTGTGTTAATAGCAAGCCTGGCCAGCGGGCGAACAGATGCTCAGAACAGTATCGGCATGGTCGCGTTTATGGTCGCTTCCCTGGGCTTCGCGGTTCTGGGATACGGCGCGTTCCGGTTCGAAAAGGGACTTGTTCGCCTCACTGTTTCGGAAGGCATGAGCGCGGTCTTTACGTTGTTGGGGCTCTTATTTCTTGCCGCGGCACCGCTCTTGATCGGCTTTTTGCCGTTGCTTGGCTACTTCGATACCGCCGTCGCATTGCAGACTCGTGTTCTGCAAACAACAGCATTACTTCTGGCGATCGCGATCCTTTATGGCGTCCTGCGGCGTCTGCTTCTTATCGCACAACGTCGGCTTGCGCTCCGAAAGGCGCTTGATCGACGGGCTCGCCTCGTCGCCGAGCGCGCACAGCGCGCCGAACTTGGCGAAGACGATGAAGATCATGAAGATGATATGAGCGAAATGATGAGCGAGCCTGAAGAGCTCGAAGAAGAACGCGAGCGCATATCCAATCAGACTCGCCGCGTTCTTTTGTATCTCGCTGCTGCGGGCGGCATCGCTTTCCTTCTTACGGTCTGGGCGGACATTCTCCCGGCCCTCGGCATCGCGAACGAGATCACACTCTGGACTGGGTACAGCACACTTGATGGCAACCGGATCGAACGACCCGTAACGCTGTGGAACCTCATTCTCTTCGGTTTGTTTATCGTCGGTGGCTTTGTCGCTGCATATAATATACGCGGCGTCCTTGAAGTCGGCCCCTTCCAGCGCCTGGAGCTGAGCACAGGCTCACGCTACGCCATCGATGCAATCGTCGGATATCTGTTGGTCGGAGCAGGAATCATTGCGGGGTTTCTGCAACTCGGCCTGGACTGGTCACGCCTGCAGTGGATTATCGCGGCCTTAGGCGTTGGCTTGGGCTTCGGGCTTCAGGAGATTGTTGCAAATTTCATCTCAGGACTGATCATTCTCTTTGAAAGACCCGTGCGGGTGGGCGACACCGTCACCATCGGGGAACTGGAAGGCAACGTAACGAACATCGCCATCCGAGCCACGACCATCAGGGATTTCGACAATCTCGAAGTGCTTCTGCCGAACAAGTCGATCATCACGGAAAATGTTATCAACTGGACGCTTCGAGACTCAGTCATGCGGATCATTGTGCCAATTGGCGTGGCTTATGGCTCAGATGTGGACGCTGTTCGCGCGATCCTCATGAAGATCGCCGACGACGAAAACGATGTGCTCGACTCGCCTGAACCACGCGTCTTTTTTATGGAGCATGGCGACAGTTCACTCGATTTCGAGGTCCGCGTTTTCATCTCGAACCCGCGAAAGCGCTTTCGGGTTAGACATGAGCTTAATACCGCAATCAACAAGGCACTGACCAATGCCGGCATCGAGATTCCGTTCCCGCAGCGCGATATCCATATGCGCTAGGAGCGCTTTCAGCTGAAAGCTGGTTGAGATCGGCCGGGGATTGTCAGCGCAAACGCGAATTTGAGATGACAGTCGCCCTGCCCTAGCCTTGGTGCATGGCAAAGAACCCATTCCGCTACATATTCGCATAAGGACGAAACATGGGAAATCGCCTTGCGATAACTGAACGTCCAGTCATTATCTTGTCGCCTCTTGTCTCAAAATCGTGTCGATGTACTGAATCGGAAACTCTCAGTTCGATCATAATCCTCGCTCAGGGCGATATGGGAGAAATCAAATCGAATTGGACCGAAGGGCGACCGCCATGACACCGACAGCCCCATAGATGCGCGCAGCGACAGGCTCGTTTCGATTAGTCTGACTGCATCGTCGCCGGTCGAAGCGTCGGTGAAGAATATGGGGTCGGTTATATCTGCATCGTCAAGGTGACCAAGCGAACCGGCGTCTACAAAGAGCTGAGTGTTGATGCCATATTCTTCGGGCAGGAAATTCGGAACGCTTAGCTCTGCGGTTGCCTGATAGTATAATGTTCCACCCTGCGCTGTTCCGCGTTGGACCCGGGTCTCTTCTCCTGTGTCGGGATCGAAGAAACGTGTTACCTCTCGCGGGCCGAGACCTGCCACATCAAAGCCTCTGAATGAGTTGCCGCCTCGAAAGAAGCGATTGTTGATCCTTACGCTCTTGTCATTTCCCCAGGGCTGTATGTTTCCGGCGGACAAACGAAGTTGCGCCCGGACTGTCCTGGTGATGCCGCGATAGAAACCGGCCGAGACATCAGTCCGGAAGTACTGCACCTCGCCTCCAAGACCCGCAGCCTCCTGGCTGAAGGAGAGGTCGAATCCTCTTGTTGGCTGCAGGGGGTCGTTTCTTCGGTCATAGTTCAGGCTGTAGCCGACAATCGAGGCGAGCTCCGCACGCTCGCTGGTGCAGACTGAGTCACGGAACCTGTAGAGCGGATCGCAGATATCGACGAGCTGATCTGTTGGATTGGTCACATCCGCCAGTTCGGGCTCGCGAACGACGCCATCGTCATCCTGTATCGAGAAGGCGACAGCTTCGCCGTCTTCGTTGATAATGATGTTCTGATCCCCGACATTCAACTCGTCGTGCTGCAGCCTGTAGCGAAGTCCAAGCTGGAGGCGTTCGCCTAGAGGCATCCCCAGTCGAACGCCGGTCCCGATCGTCGTTGACTCGAAATTCGAAACGTCAAGATAGTCGGCATTGACAAGGAACAGGTCGAGTCCGCCGGCTAGGTCGCGGTCGGCAAGCTTAGGTTCGGTGAACTGGAAGTTTATTGATTGTTGGCGTTCAGATGCCGAAACGCGCGCAACCACAGACTGGCCACGGCCACGCAAGTTTCTTTGGGAAACGCTTAAATCGAATAGGAAACTTTCTGTAGACGAAAATCCGGCCGAGAATGACAGCTCCCCTGTGGGCTGCTCCTCAACAGAGATGTCAACGATTGTTCTATCAGGCTCTGATCCGGGCGACTCGGTTATCGTGACATCCTTGAAGAATCCGAGCGCGCGAACCCGGTTCCTGGACCGATCCAGCAACACCCTGTTGAAGGCATCCCCTTCCGAAATCCGCAGCTCGCGGCGCACGACCCGGTCCAATGTCTGCGTGTTGCCTACAATATTGATGCGCTCAATGTACACGCGAGGACCTTCATCGATGGCGAACGTGACGTTTACCGTATTTGTTTCAGGATCGGCATCCAGACGGGGGCGAATATCCACGAAAGCATAACCACCAACCCCCGCTGCGAAGGTCAACGCATCAATGCTGCGCTCGATCAGATCACCTTGATAAAGCTCCCCCGTCCGAATGGGGACAAGGCGCGCGAGGGCTTCATTGTTCAGCTTTTCGAGCGCGGCCTCCACCGAAACCTCACCAAACTCGTATTGCTCGCCTTCATCTATGGTGAAGGTAATATAGAAGTCTTCCCGGTCTGGTGTCAGATCGGCAACGGCCGAGACAACGCGAAAATCATAGTAACCATTGTTCTGGTAGAACTGGCGCAGCAGTTCGCGGTCGAACTCCAGCCGGCTCGGATCGTAATTGTCGTTGGAACTGAAGAAGCGCCAAAGTCGCGACTGTCGGGTTGCTATTTCGCTCCGGAGCCGACGATCAGAATAGATCTCATTACCGATGAAATTGATCGCTCGAACGCCCGTGACTGGCCCCTCTTCGATCGTGAAGATCAGATCAACACGGTTTTGGTCGAGGGGCTTGTACTGCGGCTCCACATAGGCAGCGAAGCGGCCGGACTGGCGATAAAGCTCCAGAATGCGCTGGACGTCCGCCTGAACCCGCGCTGCGGTGAAAATCCCCCGCGGGGCCGCCTGAACCTCCTCTCTCAGCTTGTCATCGTCCAGCGCGTTGTTTCCCTCGAACAGGATACGGTTGATGATCGGGTTTTCTACCACCCGGACGACAAGATCCTGTCCGCGCCGGTCAAGCGACACATCTGCGAAGAGACCTGTCGCGAACAGCGTTTTCAGGGAGAGATCGAGACGCGCACCATCAAAGGAATCACCGGGCTCAACGACCAAGTATGACTCCACGGTGCGTGCATCGACCCGCTGATTGCCCTCAACGATTATGGACCTGATTGTACTCGTTTGGATTTCCTCTGGTACGGTTGGCAGCTGTGCAACAGCAACACTCACCGATCCTGTTGAGGCAATCATTGTTAGGAAGGCTGCGCAAAGTCTTGCGCAGAACCGCTGAATGTGACCGGCCATTTGAAACTACTTCTCGTCTGCGCCGGAGCATCAGCGCCCGCGATGTGTCGAGTTTCTTTTCAATCGGTAGGCCATTGCCCATGTTTGTCGCGCCTGCCGGCAAATACGACGAGCGGTCACATCATTACCAAAAAGTTATCAGGACAGAGGTTTAGCTCTGCGTCACGATCGGCAGTTCGATCGTCGCCGTGAGCCCACCGAGCAGCCGGTTTCGAAGTTTGATATCGCCGCCATGCGTGCGCACAATCTTGCGGGAAATGTAAAGACCGAGACCGTGCCCGCCAGTCGCCTGGTTGCGAGAGGCTTCAATCCTGAACAAGGGGTCGAACACCTGATCACAAAGATCCTCCGGTATGCCTGGGCCGTCATCATCTACATTGATCCGACAAGTGTGCTGATCGGCCGCAAGACATACGCGCGCCCGCGCACCATAACGCGTCGCGTTTTCGAGAATATTCTTCAAGGCGCGCGAGAGTTGTTCAGGACGACCCCGGACCAATGCTCCCTCGTCAGCATCCTCAAAACTCACCTCCCATCCGAGATCCTGAACATCTTCACAGACGCTGGACATCAAGGCAGCGGCATCGACGACCGCCATCGGTTCGCCTTCAAGACCTTCTTTTCCAGCTTCTAAAGCCGCATCGGTCAGTCGCTCAAGTTCATCTAGCGCGCGATCCATGTTTTGGCGTTCTGTCGGATCCTGAATCAGTGAGGTTCGCACTCGGAGCGCCGTAATAGGGGTTCTGAGATCGTGACCAATTGCAATGAGAATATGCTTTTGTGAATCCAGCGTCGCCTCCAAACGCTCCCGCATCGAGTTAAAGGTCGAAAGCACTTGGCGAAGATCATTTGGCCCCTCCACGCGAAGAGGTGCCCGGTCCTTGCCGAGCCCAAGCGCGCGGGATGCGTCAGCCAACTCATTCAACGGCCGTGAAATATGATTAGCCGCAAGTCCAGCAGCCGTTCCCACAATCAGAAATGAAACTGTGATCAAAATCAAAAAAGGCCAAATAGGGGGGCGACGCACGGGCAACACGTCAAAGGCGATGTTAAACCATCTGTCTGCACCTATCTCGAGCGACAAATAGAGATGATTAAAGCTACGACCACCTAGAAGCGCTGAATTCGAGACACTACCTGTGGGCGCGTCGACATAGCTGTTCACTGGCAACACAGCGGCATCTACTGATCGCAAACGGCCACCAGAGAGCAGCTTTAGGAAGCGGTCTGTCTTCACTCTTGAAGCGGTATTGATTTGCGGCCATGGCGAGTGAGTATCGTGCACCGCTAGGACACCTGGCAGTTCAAGCAATACCTCTGGTGTAACAGTCTGCTCCGTGTCCCCTTCCAGGAATCTTACCACACGCTCGGCATTGACGAACTGTCGATTAAGCTGCTCGCTAGCAAAGATATCCTGAGCCTGCATCCGGAAGATCACTACCGAGAGGAACTGAGCGAACAGCATTGAAAGCAAGATTATGAGGATGAACCTGCCAGAGAGCGTATCAAGGCTGCGCAGTCTCATAACCGCTTTACCTTCGCCGCCAGAATGTATCCGCCGCCCCATATTGTCTTGACCAGTTCAGGTGACTTTGGATCGAGCTCAATCTTCTTTCGAAAACGACTTATCTGGCTGTCGACACTTCGATCATAGACATCTTCTCCTGTCAGCCGGGTCAGGTCGAGAATGCGATCTCGCGAGAGAACGGTATTGGGATGGGTGATAAAGACCATTAGGAGCTCCGCTTCTCCGGCGCTCAGCGGCACAATAACACCATCCTCCCGCTTCAACCGACGCCGCGAGACCTCGAACACCCATCGATCAAACGCGAAGGATTTGTCGGACCCATCGCGCACCTGCACAAGCGGCGCATTTTCCGACCGGCGCAGGACGGCCCGAACCCGCGCAAGCAGCTCCCTCGGGTGAAAGGGTTTCGCGACATAATCGTCAGCACCGACTTCCAGGCCGACAATACGATCGATGTCCTCAGACCGCGCGCTCAGCAGGATGACCGGGATCGACTTCAACTCCGCAATGCTACGGCAAAGGCTGATGCCATCCTCGCCCGGCATCATGATGTCCAACAAAGTGAGATCTGGCGGCCGATCGTGCAGCAAGCGGCGGGCCGCCGCTGCATTTTCCGCAAGCTGTACGTCAAAGCCATGCTCTTTGAAGAACACATTTAAACTGTCGCGGATGTTCCAGTCATCATCTACGATGAGAAGAGTTGGCTTACGTGGATTTGGCATACAATCTGGTGAACTCCATCATATCTGCATCTGCATAGTCATACTGGACTATGCCCGTCCAAGCATCGACTAAGGTCGGCCTGGACGGCGCAGTTCAAGGTCAAGGCTCGCAGAACCTTCGAAACGCAACGCAGCATCCTTAAAAGCGGGTCGCCGGCGCGGCCGCTCACCGTCCAAGAAAATAGCGATCGGCTCGGTGGGGAAACCCAGCAGGTTTCGGTCAAGCTTGCCGTCGCCATCCAAGTCATTGAAGCCGCCAACCGCATATACGCCCGGTGCCAAATCACGAAAGACGTGGGCGGCGGCCCCATGCTCAGCGTCGATCAGAGCATGATAGGCTGCGCTTTGGTCACAGATCGGAAATCCCTTGTCCGCAGTCCACAGGCAGGCGTGGACCTTGGAGCCAACCTCGGCATTCTCGAAATTGACCGCGATTTCCAGTGTGTCGGGTGCGATCTCAGCAGATGCCAATGATTTCGCAGCAATCAGGCTAAGAGCGAAAATTCGGATCATAGGACGTACTCCGGCAGTTCGCAGGGGTTTTGCCACGCGTTTTTGCCAAGTGTTTGTCAGGTGCGCGGTCCGGCGAGCGTTTCCACACCCGGTTCCTGGTGCGAAACAGGTTTGAGGCGTGATATCCAAAGCCTGCTAAGCACCGTCGCCACATCGTTGGTTATCATCAGCATGGCTGGCACAAGCGCCAGGATAATAGCGCTGGCGAACAGGATACCGTAGCCAAGGCTGATCGCCATTGGGATCAGGAACTGGGCCTGAAGACTGGTTTCAGCGAGCATCGGCGAGAGGCCTAGAAACGTCGTTAAAGTCGTCAAAACGATGGGACGAAACCGCCGCGTGACAGCGGCCAGCGCCGCATCATGCACGCTCAAATCTGTTTTCGCCCTCAACTTGTTGTAGTAGTCGATAAGCACGACGCTGTCGTTAATCACCACGCCCGACAGTGCGACGATGCCAAACAGCGACAGGAACGAGATGTCGTAGCCCATGAGCAGGTGGCCGAGGATGGCGCAGCCCGCAGCGAAGGGGATCGCGGCCATGATGATCAGCGGCTGGACATAGGAGCGCAACACGCTGGCCAGAAGCACAAAGATCAGACCAAGTCCGATCAGCATATTCCCGCCGAGAGAGGCCAGGTCCTCAGCCTGATCGCGAGCCTGTCCTTCGAACGTAAATGCCAGGCGCGGATCTTCGCCTTGAAGGTCAGGAAGGATCTCATTCCGGAGGATCGCAAGCACTGCATTCGGCGTGGTTTTGCTCTCATCGACATTGGCTTCGACCGAGATGCGCCGCCGCCCATCCACCCGGGTTATCGAGGTCGGACTAACAGATTCCACTAAGTTCGCGACGATCGGGAGCGGAACATCAGCGCCATCAGCCAGGCGAACACGAAAATCCTGGAGGCTTGCGAGACTGGTTCTTTGACCGGCGGGGAGCCGGACATAAACACGGACCTCATCCCGGCCGCGTTGGATACGCTGCACTTCTTCACCGAAAAACGCCTGACGGACCTGGCGAGCGATGTCCTGGGTGGTGAGCCCTGCTGCCGCACCTTCCTCTGTCAACGAGAATTCGATCTGTCGCTTCCCGGCGTCGAGGCCGGTCTCGACTTCATTAACCCCATCAATGCTGGACAGCGAGGCGGCGAGGGCTTCGACGCCCAGTGTGAGTTTGGTCTCATCGCGGTGTGACAGAGCAATATCGATATCCGCCCCTCCGCCCACAAGGGAAGACACGAATGAGACGCTATCGGCACCGGCGATGGGACCAATATGGCGTCGCCAACGGCGTTCGATCTCAGCGGACGACACGGTTCTCTCAGCTGACGGAATGAGCGTTATTGTCGCCCGCCCAAGCTCGCTGCCAAGGCGTGTGCCCCCGCCTCCCCCTGGCGATCCGAACCCTGCACTTGGCACCCCGCCAATTGTCACCGAAATGCTGTCGAGCAAGGCCGAAGACCGCGCCCCGACAGCTTCGTGCGCCGCCGCAGCGACACGCATCATCACGGCTTCCGTCGTCGCAAACGGCGTCCCGGGGGCCATCTCTACGGTAACCGAAACCGTGTCGCCCTCAATCGCCGGAAAGAAGATGAAGCGCACGATGCCTTCGCGCATCAGGCCGGCCATGATCATCAAAAAACAAACACAGAGCGCCAGGGTGACATAGCGGGCTCGTATCGCGAGTTCGACAATCGGGAGCACCACACGATCGCGCAGCGCGAACAAAGCCGACTGGCAAGCCGTCTTGATCCGCCGCATGATACCCATGCTCCACTCTCCGCCATGCGCGAGATGGGCTGGCAGGACAAAGAACGCTTCGATCAGCGAAATGAGAAGGACGGCGATCACCACCACCGGCACAGGATAAAGAATCTGACCCAAGGTTCCTGTAGAGAAAAGGAGCGGCGCGAAGGCGGCCATGGTCGTCAGCACACCGATTGTAACGGGAGCCATCACGCCAAACACACCGGCCACAGACCCGGCGTGACCCGACGCCGCGTGCTGCTGCTCCTCATAGATGTTTTCCCCGACCACAACAGCGTCATCGACCACAACACCCAGGACAACGATGAGGCCAAACAGCGTCATCATGTTAAGTGTGGTGAACCCGCCGATGATCCAGAAGGCCCCGAGAAACGAAATCGGAATACCAAGGCTCGTCCAGAAGGCGAGTCGAAGGTCAAGCGTCAGCGCCAGCAGCACAAATACGAGCGCCAGTCCGATCAATGCATTGCGGATGAGCAGGTTGAGCCGATCCTGGATGACAGTTGTGCTGTCAGATACCACATCGATCCGAGCACCCGGTTCCGGAGTATAAGTCGTCAGCACTTCACTTACAGCGCGCGAGACATCGAAAGCATCCTGATCGTCACTCGCGCCGACACTGACAAAAAGCGCCGGTCGGCCCTGATAATAGTTGATCAGTTCACCGTCCTCGAAACCGTCGATGATCGACGCGATATCCCCCAGCTCGATCCGTCGTGCGTCGATATCGCTTGAGACGACAATGTCCTCGAAAGCTGATGCCCGCAGGCGCTCTTGGTCGGTCCGTAGAAGTATATCTCCACCACTGGTGCGCAAGCTTCCGGCTGAGAGGTTGACGGAGCCCGCCCGGACGGCGTTCGCAACCTGCTGCAGTGTCAATCCGTATTCGCGCAGGACGAGCTCTGAGACTTCGATCGAGATCTCCCGGTTGCGTGCGCCGTCGAGAGAGACGAGGCTTATTCCATCAGTGTCGAGCAAGGCGGCTTCCAGCGCTTCGGCGGCACCGCGCAAGGCCTGCTGATCGAGATCCCCATAAACGGCAAGCTCTGTGACGACCGTAGAAGGCTCAGCGATTGCAATACTCGCCTCGTCGGCATCGGCCGGGGGAAAATCCGTGATCTGATCGACAGCCGATTCAACGTCATCCTTGACCTTGTTGCGATCGACAAAGTCTTTCAGCTCGAGCGTCACCGTTCCGGACCCCTCTGCGGCGGTCGAGCGCACCCGCTCAACCCCCTCAATGCCAATCACCACCTCCTCGACGCGCTTGGTTATCGCCTCTTCAACCTCCTCTGGCGCAGCGCCCGGATACGCCGCCGAAACGGTAATTTGGTTGGGTTCAATCTCGGGAAACGCCTCAGCGTTGAGCGAGGTGGCGATCATCCATCCGCCAACAATGAAGAAAGCCATTAACAGATTGGCGGTTACCGGATTGCCGGCAAACCAGCCGATGAGTCCCCCGCTCCAACCCGCATGATCAGCCATACCCTACCTCCCAGCGTAACCGCGTTCTCTGGGCGGGGTTCCAGCCGCCAGTATGACCTCGACCGGCGCGCCTTCGCGGGCGTCGGCCACCCGCGTAGTTACAACACCTTCGGCGACATCGAACGGCAGTGTCGTTACAAGGGTATCGCTTCGCATCAGGATCTCAGGTCGGCGGGCAAAGAGACGACCCTCACTTACAACCCATGCGATTCCGGAGGGCGAGATCGCTGCGGCGTCAATCCGGAGAGTGGCAGGATACCGGTCGCCTGTGACCTCTACGTTGACAAATCTTCCCGGCATAAAATCCGCCTGATCGCTGAAACCCAGGATGAGGTTGGCTTGCCGGGTTCGTTCGTCCAGCGCCGCATCAACGCGCAGAACCTTGCCTTGGACACGAGGCTGTCGCCCCGCCGCCTTTCCAGTCACCACTGCCCGGCGTCCGATCGCGGGCTGCAGCCGGTCAAGCTCATCAATTGTCACCGAGACTGAGACCTCTAGAGACCCGGTCGCGTAGACCTGCCCATATGACTGGTTAAGCGAAACCGTCTGCCCGATTTCGACGTCGCTCGTCAGAACGCGGCCGTCGAATGGAAAGCTGAAACGGGTTCGCGACAGCGCCGTTTCGGCATCGGCCACACGCGCCTCCGCAGCAGCAACGCCAGACCGGGCTTGTGTGATCTGGGGCTCACGCGCCACCAGAGGTGGTACGGCTGCCTCGCCATTAACCAATCGCCATTCGCGCCTTGCTGTTTCAGCCTCGGCGAGCTCCAGCAGTAGTGTGCTGCGCGCGGTTTCAAGGTCTGCAGCGGCTCTGTTAAGCGCGAGGACATAGTCGGTCTGGTCAATCTGAAAAAGCGTCTCGCCGGCCGAGAACGACCCACCGGATACGAAACCAGCGGACACGCTGACAATACGTCCGCCAACCTGGGGCATGACGCCAATCAGGTTGCGGGCGCGCACGACGCCAGTTTCGGGCAGAACAAACTCGGACGGGACGACCTCTGGAACCACCACTTCAACCGTTGGCAGTTGAATGGGCGTTTTGGAAGGTTCCGGCGCATTGGAGACCGACGAAAGCGCCCGATTGGCACCGATGGCGACAAGAACGAGACCAACGATCAGGCCTAGTTGGAGCCAGCCTCCAATCATCTGGCCCTGCGTTGTTCGGGTTGGTTTTGTGTCAGGTTCGTTCATGTCGCAACCTCGGTGGCGACGGCGTCTCCGCCAAGCGCGGTATAGAGTTCAATGCGCGCCAGAAAGCGCCGCTCATGGGCCTGCACCATCTCCTGACGCGCCGTGTTGAGCGCACGGCGCGTCTCAAGCAGATTCAGCAGGCTGATTTGGCCGCTCGCATAACGCTCCATGGATATCCGTTCGGCGAGTTCGGCTGCCAATAAGGAGTCAGAAACGAGCTCGACCTGCTCGTTTGCCGCAGCCTCATCAAGCAAGGCCCGTTCGACTTCGCTTAGGGCGGTCAGGATCGTCTCAACATAGGCCAATGAAACTTCTTCAGCGGCCGCCTCCGCTCGCTCGACTGACGCCCGCAACCGGCCTCCCTGATAAATGGGCGCGAGCAATGAGGCGGTCAGACCCACCAGCGCTTCCTCAGGATCGAACAACTGACCAAGGTCGCTTGTTTGCGTCGAAAACGAGCCGCTGAAGGAAACGCTCGGTCGCAGACGCGCGCGCGCGGTGTCTGTATCGGCGAGTGCGGCGCGATAGTTCAGCTCGGTGAGCGCGACGTCCGGGCGCAAACGCAGCAGGTCAGCGGGAGCGCCGGGCGAAAGCATTGGAAGTACGGCTTCCGACTGCCGGTTGTCGAAGTTCAGTTCCGTCTGTCCCGGTACTCGCCCCAGCAGGACGTCGAGCCCGAGCAGCTGCCCGGCGTATTGAGCTCTCAAAGACGGCAAGCCTGCACGGGCTGCCGCAAGGTTCTGTCTGGCGATCTGGACATCAAGCGCCGTTGTTGTTCGTGATCCAGCGCGATACCGCTCATCCGTCAACTTCTCGGTGTCGCTGAAGCTGACGACAAGGTCCTCTGCGATCTTGATCTGTTCACTCAAGGACCAGGCGGTCACATAAGCGCGCGCGACGGCCGCAGAAATCTGCCTTTGTACATCTGCACGCGTCAGGATGCTTGCCGCATGCCGCAAGCGCGCGGCGTCGACCGCGCGCCTTTGACCGCCAAACAGGTCAGCGTTCCAGGACACGCTGGGTCCAAGGCTAAACGCGTCCTCCCAGACGAACTCGCCGGTCTGATCGGGACCTCGATTTACGCCCGCACTTATTGATTGGCTCAGTGTCGGCAACAACCCGGCGCGGCTCTCGCGTACAATCGCATCGGCTTGGGCGATGCGCGCGCTGGCGGACCTGACGCCCAGGTTCTCAGACCGGGCATCGGCGACAAAGCCCTCAAGCTCTGCACCGCCCAGTCCACGCCATGGGGGTGAAGGCCGCGCGCGCGCATGCTCGCTTGCATCGCCCGCCGGGGCGAAAAAATAGGCTTCCTGAGAATCGAGCAGCCCAATCAGCGCGGGTGGCTCTTGCGGTATCGGGGAAACGCAAGCCGCAACCAGCAACCCCAGTACAGGCGTCAATCGCTTCGCGCAGCGAATGGGGTGGCGTGTTCGTGCGGTCAAACGGGCAGACTTCTCAAACGTCTCAGTCACTAATTGAGGTTCCGATAGTGACCGCCTGTTGCAATTGTTTGTCAGCGCTGCGCCGTGAAGCAATCACTCAGGGATGCGCATCGACATTGCCTCTTTGTAAGGACTGTTGCTCCTCGCAACATTTGGCCTCTGTTACCGCCATACTCTCCCAGCATCCGGGTGCCAGAAAGACGCGACCCTTTATTACCGGACCAACCTCCTTCGGTGTTGGGTCTTGAACTGAACCAGCCGTGAACCCTCCCCCCCCTCACCTACACGGCTGTCGGAGAGAGTGCGACCGATCGATTACTCTACTGCGCCATGGTCGTCGCTCTCTCCGATTTCAGTTTCAGAACGACAACTTGGAAGCTTCGAGGCCGACAGCACATGATTCACAAGATCCCCAGCGCCGCCGCTTTGCTCGGCGCGGCCGTGATAAGCGGCGGTGCGGCTCAAGCTCAAGAGATCGACGGTGCCATTAACGCCACTGTGTTCACATCGCAGGCCAATAACGGATCGCCAGGTGATGTCGTTGTGACGGAAGACGGAGCCATCGAGTTCGAAGATACAACTGGCGCTGAGGGTGTCGTTGTCGACAGCGATCACTCGGTGTTGCTTGATGGCGATATCACGATCGAAGATTCAGACGACAGCACCGGCATTCTTGTTTCACCTGGACGGCAAAGCTCCATCGAGGTGAACGGTCGCATCGAACTGATTGAAGACTATGAACGTGAAGATGAAGACGGCGACGATGATGATGACGGTCCGATTGCCGTCGGAACTGGACGGACAGGGCTTCTGCTGGAGGAAGGCGGTCCGCTGACTGGCGATATCGTCTTTGGGGTCGGATCCGTTGTGACAGTAGAAGGCAACCAGTCGGCGGCGGTGCAGCTGGGCTCTGATCTTGACGGTGATTTTGTTTTGGATGGCAGCCTCAATGTTCGCGGAGACGAGGCTGTTGGCGTCGATGTCAAAGGAGCCGTTACCGGCGACGTTATCGTCTCAGGCAGCGTGAGCGCAACCGGTCAGGGCGGCATCGGTGTATCACTCGCCGATGGTGCCGGCGGCGCAGTCGTGATCGAAGGGGCTGTCTCGGCAACCGGGTTCACCAGCACGTCAGCCACAAACTATGTCGCCCCTGCAAATGTCGACGAAGAGACCGAACCGCTCGAAGAGCGCCGAGACGCTGATGATTTGTTCGATGGCGGACCGGCGCTCGCGATCGGGGGCTCAGCACCAGCCGGATTGCTGATAAATGGGCGCGTCGATGATTTTGTCTCGGAGGAGGATAGTGATGACGAGACCAAGGACACGGTTGAAGATTTCGATGAGAATCGCTCGACTGGTTCTGTGTCGGCCTTTGGGTCTGCACCGGCTCTTTTGATTTCTCCCGACTGGGGCGGGACAGCGACAGGCGACCTGGTACTGGGCCCGGTGGTGGAGACCGTTCGTGACACGCTGGACGACGATGAAGACGATGACGACACCGAAACGCTCGCTGTTTTCAACTTCGACCAGGGCTTCATCAACCGGGGCAGCATAACTTCGCGTGGGCTAAATGTTGGCTTTGACTCCCGGGCCGTGGAGATCTCAGGCTCAGCCGACGGCTTGTATGAGACACAGATTGTTGGCGGCATACTCAACACCGGAACGATTTCATCCAACGCTGTTGAGGCGAACGCGACAACGCTTCGGCTAGGAAACGGCGCGATGGCAGGTGCGCTGATCAATGACGGCACCATTACCAGCCAAATCTCCACCACAGAAGCGACGCAGGCCTATGCGATCCTGATCGAAGATGGGGCGGAGCTCACAAGCATTGAGAACACCGGGCAGATCAGCGCCATTTCGCTGGGCAATACCGGTGCCGCCACGGCTATTCTCGATCGGTCCGGCACACTAACGACGATCACAAATCTCGGCCGGATTGAGGGTCGGTTCGGATTCGATGGAATTGAAACAGACGTATCGGAAGACGGGATCGCCATTGATCTCAGTCAGACTGCTGTCACGTCTGACACGACCCTCATTCAGCGCAGAGACCAGCCGGTCGACGACGTCAATGGCGACGATGAAATCGATGAGGATGACGTTGCAACCCCAAGCATTGAGGGACATGTCCTGTTTGGTTCCGGCAATGATGCGTTTATCTCCGATGATGGAAGCGTCTCGGGCGATATCGACTTTGGCGACGGTATCAACACTCTGGACTTCGCCAACACCGAGTATGCTGGCGACGTCCGCGTGTCGGGATCGGCGTCCGATCTGACGCTCAGCGAAGACACCTCATTCGATGGCGATGTGTATTTCACATCAGGGACAAACACATTGGCGCTGCGCTCAGGGGCTGTGTTTTCTGGAGACATATTCGTTGCGAACGCACAGCTTGCGCTTTCAGTCGAGAATGCAGAGCTGCGCCTTGACGCTCAAAGCGCGACTGCACTTGAGACGCTGACGCTGGACGGCGCATCTGTTCTGGAGGTCGAAATCGATCCACTGGACCAGTCTGCTGACCCAGTCCTAAATGTGGCAGGCACCGCATCGCTGAGTACCGATACGCAGATCCGTCCGATTTTCACGACGGTCTCCAACACAGATTTCTCCCGCACAATAATTGAAGCCGACACGATCGCCTTCGACGGCGAGGTGGACGCATCCCTCCTTACGGAAACGCGGTTTCTCTACGAAACCGACGTTCGACTGGTCGATGGTGATCGTGAGCGCATCGACCTGGTCTACGCGCTGAAGACGCCCGAAGCCCTCGGCCTGGATGTGAACCAGAGCGCCGCATACGAGTCCGTGCTGGAGGTCTTCTCAGCTGACGATGAGCTCGGTGTTGCGCTCGCCACCATCGAAGACGAAGCAACGTTTTTTCAGGTGTACAACCAGTTACTGCCACAACGGTCGGAAGCCTCGACACGCTATTTGGCCGCCCAGGCGAGCGCCAGTTTTGGTGTGCTCGCCGACCGACTTGACCTGATACCTGAAGCCCGGCCTGACACGTTCCGCCTATGGGCGCAGGAGAACTTCACCTATCTGGAGATTGATGAAACGCCGGGCGCGCCCGGCTATAATGGCGACGGTCTCGGCTTCTCGCTCGGTGTGGATCGCGCCATCCCCGGATTTGACGCGATCGGCCTGATGGCGAGTTTTCAGTCAGGACAGTTCGAAGAGAAGACCGGTGGTGCCAATCCGGTTTCGACATCCAGCTATGGATTGGGGGCATATGCGCAAAGCAGGTTCGCAGGGATTGTGCTGCGCGCGGCCGGTCAGGTTTCGACGGTAAGCTTCAGCGGTTCGCGAGAGATCGATATCGTTATTGGAGAGGCGGACAATGAAACCACCGACGATCCCCTCGACGAAGCGGATCTGTTCGCAGAGACCGATGCCGACTGGGGCGGATGGAGCACGGCAGCTTCATTCAGCGCGCATCGCGACTTCGAGATCAGCAGATTATACGCACGTCCTCAGCTAGGGCTCGATTACTTCCGGCTTAGCCAGGACAGTTATACCGAGACAACACTGCGCTACGAAGACCTCGCCCTGACCGTGTACGAGGCGGTCACCGACCGCGTATCGGCAACGGCCCTGCTGGCATTGGGCGTACGCTTTGGCGGCGGTGACCAGTTTTCGTCTACCTGGATATCGGAACTGCGCACCGGTTATCGAAGCGAGCTGTCCTCCACACCGTACGAAACCAGCGTCCAATACGGCGGAGCGTCGTCAGCCTTCGATATTGTCGCCCAGGAATCCTTCGACGATGCGCTGATGGCAGGTCTATCCATCGTGAACGTGTCAGAGCGGTTCTCGATGCGTCTGTCTTATGATGTTGAGCTTATGGACAATGGAGCGACGCATCATGCCGGTGCGACGGCCAGTTTCCGTTTTTGATATCCAGTTCAAGCCCGGAGGGCGATCTTATGCGAGCACTCATTGCCATGACTGTCGGGGCGACGATCAGTTTCCTTTCGGCCTGCTCGACCAACGGAGACGAGCCGGCGTCGGAGCGGGGAGCTGGCGCTCAGGGCGGCAAAGTTCAACGGATCATCGGCTCAGGTCTGGTAACCAATCCAGCGGGGCTGTTCCTGGCGACGCTTGATCAGAATGGCGATCAAATTGTCACTGACACTGAGCTCGACGCTGCCTTAAAGGACCATTGGCAGACGGCCGATACCAATGCGGACGGCACTCTGAGCAGCATGGAGTTTGAAGAATGGGCCTTGTTGGCGATGGGCTCAAGAGAGACGCTGCCCAACCGCCTTTCCTTCGACACAGATCTGAGCGGACAGATCTCTGTAGTAGAATTTGAAATCGGGTGGGAACAGGAATACGCCGCCTTCGACGCGAACCAGGATCGCACACTCTCCCGAAACGAACTCCTGGCGCGCCTGCCCAGGCGGCCGGCAAGGATGCCATCTTCAATGCGTGGTCAAATGCGCCCACCGCCGGGCCAAACCCCTCCTGGCGGGCGGCCGCGTTAGCTGAGCTTCTGAGAGGAAACTCATTCGCCTCTAACGGTCCGAGCACCCACAATCGGATCGGGGCCGCTTTCCGGCGCTCGCGAAAGGCAGACAAGCCGCCTTAGGAGACCGGTTCGGTTTGAAACACGTCGATGATGTGTTTGGAGATATCTTCAACACCGCCATCGACAGTGATCTCGACAATCCTGTCATAGCCCCCACGCAGCTTGCGCCATTCTGGATACGAATAATCGGAAGGACGCGAGAAGGTTGAAAGCCCGCGCCGCGCCGGTTTGCGAATGGTTGATCCGGAGTTTATGGGACAAACTCTTACTCTGTCCCAGTTGTCCTGAAGCAAAGATAGAGCGTTCAGCACGAGAACCTCGCGAGACCTCCATCTGTTTAACCGAGCGTTGAGTAACCGATCCAATGTCGCGCGACTTGGCCAGAAGAAGACTTTGCCGTTCAAGATCTTTAACCAGTCGGAAGGCTGAAGTCCGTCATCGAGGCAGCCGGCCAGTGCTTTCTCGGTAAGCGGCAGGTTGTCATTTAGAACAAACCTCCCCGAAGCATCATGCTCCAGCTCGACCGCCTCAGGTCTTCGTTTTTGTGTGAACCGGGCGCGCTGGGCCGGTTCGATGTTCAACAGGTCCAGCAATCGCTCAGATGATAACAGGCCGTATTGCCGGATCGTGACATTCGCGCCAGGCTCGGTCACGTGAAACAATTCTGGGTGAAGCCCCGCTAGATCGTCAGGACTCATGGAGCAAGCTGGCGTGGTTCAGAGACAGGTTTGGTTGTCATCGCAGGTGTATCTGTCCTCTCTCCAGACGTGAGCCGATTTGCGCGTGTAGGGTTATCTCTGTTCGCATCTCAGAGAATGACGTCCATTGAAATCGGAAGATCTCGCGAGGAGGTACCAATATGCACCCGGTGCAAGCCAGGCGTCTTCTGCCAGCTCCCTGTGTCAGGATCGAACCACGAGAATGCCCGCGGCGGTAAGTCAAAGCGAACAGTCCGTGCTTCGCCGGCGGCGAGACACACTTTCTCGAATGCACGCAGTTGCCTCCTTGGCATCGTTTCTGTCGTCACAGTGTCCTCGACATAGACCTGTAGTGTTTCAGCGCCTTGCAGATCGCCGACGTTCTTGAGGTCGACAGACACTGAAACCATCTCGTCCAACTTCGAACCCGACATGCGCCTAGCGTTTGATAACTCAAAACGGCTATAGGACAGACCATGCCCAAACGGGAAAAGCGGCTCGAGCTCCATGGCGTCATAGTGCTTGTAACCGACAAAAAGCCCCTCGCCATAATCAACGTGCAGGTTTCCCGGATAGTGCAAGTATGTTGGGTTGTCTTCATAGCGTTTCGGGAAAGTCACCGGCAACTTCCCGGATGGGTTGGTTTTGCCCATCAGGATATCAGACAGGGCGTGACCGCCCTCCTGCCCTGGTAACCACATTTGTACGATGGCGCGAACACGGTCTGCCCATGGCATTTCGACGGGCCCGCCTGTGTTCAGCACAACAATCGTGTTTGGATTGGCCGCCAGGACATCTTCGATCAACTGGTTCTGCTTATCACTCAACCGCATACTTGCACGGTCTTTGCCTTCGGTCTCGGCAGTGGTCCCGGTGCCTGCAAAAACGATTGCCTGCTCTGCTTTTACAGCCGCATTGATGGCCGCATCGCGTTCTGGCGCGGGTTCCCGCATGAAGATGTTGAAGATGTTAAATGCCCGGATCGACATCTCATTGGTCTGGCGATAGCGCACGGTGATTGGATAGCTCCGCCCCGCCTCCAGGCGAACATTTGCGGTGCGCCGGTTCATCGGCAAGATCATGAACAGCAATTCGCTTTTCCTGTCTGTCCCGTCCCCGACCAGCGTTTCATCATCAAGGATCACCTCAACATCAGGATTTGAGTGCGTAATCAGAAGGTCATGCACGCCGGAATAGCGGGGTGTGATAAAGCCGGTCCATTCAGCGCTGAAGGAAAGATCATTGTCGGTTTGGGCCGCCGCGCCAAAACCAAGTTTCGCGAAATGCCATTCGATGCCCCGGTGAACAGGTTCGCCCTTAAAGTCCGGATTATCGAAATAGCGGACCGACAAGCCCTTTTGCGGGCTGCCGGCCTCCGGCGACAACAATCTGCCATCGAGAATGGGCGGGCTGGGTTCATGGTCAATACCGCGTTCAAAAGTCAGTGCAGCTTCACCGCCCAGCGCCTCTCTCAAACCTTCCAGAGGGGTCACGATCCGATCTGGAGAAACCTGCGAGCTGCCGCCTCCCTGTATCGCAGGATGATCGGCAAGACCGCCAATCACGGCGATTGAACGCGTCGTGTCCAGAGGCAAAAGCGCCGTATCATTTTTGAGGAGTACCATACTGTTTGCGGCCGCCTGGCGAGCGAGTTGCCTGTGCTTTGGCGTGCAAAGCTCCGCACGCGACGATTTCGGATCGCCATCGAGCAAACCACAGCGCACGATCAGTCCCAAAACCCGACGCGCATGGTCGTCGACAGTCGCCTCAGTGACCTGTCCTGCCTCAACAGCCGTCAGCAGGGCCTCGCCATAGAAAGCGCCGGGACCTGGCATTTCCAAATCGAGCCCGCCATTGGCCGACGCAACCGTTGATTTCGCCGCCGCCCAGTCGGAAACGACAACGCCATCAAAGCCCCATTCGGTTTTCAGGACCCCATTCAGAAGGGCGTCGTGTTCGGATGCGAAGGTTCCGTTTACGCGATTATAAGCCGACATGACGGTCCACGGCCCGGCTTCCTTGATTACGGGCTCAAACGAGGCGAGATAGACCTCATTCAGGACGCGGGTTGTAACATTCGATGAGCCCTGCATCCGCATATGCTCCTGATTATTGGCCACATAATGTTTGACGGATGTGCCGACGCCTTCGCTCTGCACGCCTTCGACATAAGCAATGCCAATCTCCGAAGACAGGTGCGGATCTTCTGAGTAATACTCGAAATTGCGTCCTCCAAGCGGGGTGCGCTGGATGTTCAAGCCGGGCGCCAGAAGCACATCGACCCCGTGCGCGATCGCTTCGCGGCCAATGGCGGCGCTCATCTCACAGACCAAGGAACGGTCCCACGAAGAGGCAAGCGCAACGCCAACGGGAAAGACCGTGGCGGGATCGGAATTGATCGATCGCAAACCGGTCGGTCCATCGGAAACACACAGCGAGGGAATACCGAGCCTTTCGACAGGTTTGAGACTCCAAAAGTCTTTCCCGGAAAGCAAACCCACTTTCTCTTCGAGTGTGAGCTTCGATAGAAGGAGATCAATCTTTGCGTTCTCAGACTCAGAAAAACTATGAGCCTGTTCTGACCTTACTGTTTCAGCCGTCATTATAAGCCTTTCTGCTTTTGGGAACTCCGCCAGACGGCCTGATCAGCATGTCCGGGCTGAGGGTTTTAAGATCGACGAGGCCAGCGAGCGCCATGGACAGCTTCAACTCCTCAGACAGGATGTTCAGCGCGCGCTGCACGCCATGAAATCCGGCTGCTGCAAGACCGTAGAGATAGGGACGTGCAAAACTCACAGCATTGGCACCAATCAACAGCGCTTTGAGAACATCGCTGCCTCGTCGCACGCCGCCGTCAAGGATCAGTGGAAAGTCCGGCCCTACGCTATGACGAATAGCCGGCAGCACATCTAACGGCGCTGCTTCGCCGTCGAGTTGGCGTCCCCCGTGATTGGAGATCGCGACGGCGGCAAAGCCCATATTGCGAGCACGCTGAGCATCTGCTGGATGCATGACCCCTTTCAGGAGAGCCGGGCCGCCCCACGCGTCCAAAACCCACTGCGCGTCGTCCCAGTTAAAGCCCGTATGTAATTGCTCGGCGACAAAATCAGACAGGCTGACAGCCGATGTGTCTTCGGAAATGTTTGCGTACCGAATCTTTTCGCTGCGCAGATAGTCCCATGACCAGGCGGGACGGCGCATCGCTTCGATCAACTGCTTGGGTCCGACCGTGGGCGGGATTGTGAATCCATTGCGAATATCACGTTCGCGTTGGCCAGCGATCGGGAAGTCGGCGGTGAGAATAAGGGCTGTAAATCCAGCCCCTTTTGCACGGTCCAGCATCTTCTTTACAAGAGCGCGGTCTTTCCAGACATAGAGCTGAAACCACTTTGGCGCGGCTGTCAGCTTTGCGACGTCTTCGATCGACACACTCGACAAGGTTGAGAGCGAATACACCGTACCAATATCATTGGCCGCTTTCGCGACCGCACGCTCGCCTTCTATATGAAACAGGCGATTTCCTGCTGCTGGTGAAAGAATAAAGGGAACAGGCAAACACTCGCCCAGAAGCGTTATGGACGGATCTACATGATCGACGCCTGTCAGGACTTTGTGGATGAGACGATGACCTGCAAAAGCGGCGCTGTTACGGCGCAGTGTTTGCTCATCCTCTGCGCCGCCATCAATATAATCGAACACCATTTTGTGCGCTCGTTTTCGGGCAAGGCGGCGCAGGTCCGCAATATTCACGGCTGCGTCGACAGAGCTGCGCGTTGTGATCATGGCGCGCTTATTGTCCGGCTTCGCCCCTCTTCTCTGATCGCTGCGAGACGCTCGGAAAGGCGCACCACAATCTCGGGATACTCGGCGGCGAGATCGGTTGTCTCGCCGGGATCGACGGCGAGATTGTACAGGCGATAGTCCTCAGGCATGGGGTCTGGCAGGCGCCCTTCCATCAATGCCGGATAGGACGCGCCATAGCCCCCGCTCTGACCGTCAAGGATAAGTTTCCAATCCCCCTCGCGGATGGCGAAGGTTCCGAACAGGGAGTGCATCACGGCGTGGTCCCTGATTTTCTGGCTGTTCCCATCCACATCGGTGAGTGCGTGGGCGAAGCTGAAGCCGTCTACAGCTGCCTGATCTTCGAGCGTCACATTCAGAATATCCGCAATCGTTGCGAAAATATCCGTCATCACAACCAGTTCATCTGAGGTTCCTGGCTCGATGACGCCAGGCCAACTCACGATGAAGGGAACGCGATGCCCGCCCTCGTAAAGGTCTGACTTCTGACCTCTAAGATCAGCGTTTGTCCGATGCCCCGTTGGCGTCAGCATGCCGTAGTTGATGCCGCCATTATCACTGGAGAATATGATGAGCGTTTCCTCGGTCAGACCCTGGGCCTGCAGCTCAGCGAGAATGCGCCCAACTGAAGCATCGGTCTGCGCAACAAAATCGCCGTAAATCCCCGCCTCGGAGACATTTTCAAATTCATCTGCCGGCAGAATAGGCGTATGCGGCGCCGGGGAAGCATAATAGAGGAAGAAAGGCTGGCGCCGCTCACCTTCTCCATAGACCTTGATATAATCAGTGACCTTCTCAACAAGGTGTGGCTCGACCGCATCGAAATCGAAATTCTCCGCAATCTCTCCGGCGCGCCAGTAAAAACCGCCATCAAGATAGGCTGAGCCTTCACCGCGAGCAGGGATCTCCTTCGTCGGCGGCTCCACATAGACGCCGTTTTCAAGATAGGCATAAGGCGGCATGTCGAGCGAGGCGGAGATGCCGTAAAACCAGTCAAATCCGAGCGTTGTCGGGCGCAAGTCCGGCGGGCTGTCAAAGGAGACAGGATTATCGGTAAACCCGGTCATCCATTTGCTAAGATCGCCCTGATCACTGCCCCAACCAAGGTGCCATTTGCCGACCATTGCGGTTTGATAACTCTCCGCCTGCAGCATTTCAGGCAGTGTTGGCGTATCAGCGCTGATCACGCTCGGGGAATACCCGCCGACGACGGCAATCTTTAGCCAGGTGCGCCAGGCGTATTCTCCGGTCAGCAGCGCGTAGCGCGACGGCGTGCAGACAGCCGAGGCGCTGTGGGCGTCGGTGAATACAAGTCCGCTGTGTGCAAGCGTGTTCAGATTGGGTGTCGGGATTTTCGAAGCGGGATTGTAAGCTTCAAGGTCGCCTATCCCGAGATCATCCATATATATAATGATGATGTTCGGGCGGTCTGGCGATGCCATCTGCTGTTCGGCAGACTGATTTGCTTCGGCCGCACCTTCGCGGACTTCACAAGCCGTCGCTGCTAACAAGGCGGCCGTTAGTAAGAGAGGCATAAGCCCGGTTTGAAGCCGTCTAGACAATCTCAACATTACAATATGTCCCTTACTTTCAGGGTGATGGTCTCACCTCGACTTGTGTTGAATGCCAGAGGCGCAGCGTGCTCTTTTTGAACCGCAATCTGCTCGCCGGCGGCGGCGAAAGCGGCGAGACGGCCCTTTTGATATTGGAGCTGGCAACGCTCGCCTGCTTGACTGACAAGGCGCGCTTCGGTCAGAGCCCCGTCGCGCCAATCCATTGAAACGGTAAAGCCGCCCCTCGCCCGCAGTCCGGAAATGCGACCGGACACCCAAGCCGCAGGCAGAGCTGGAAGCAGGTCAAGCGTCCCAAGATGCGACTGCAGCAGCATCTCGGCGATTCCCGCGGCGCCGCCGAAATTCCCATCAATCTGAAACGGTGGATGGTCATCCAGCAAATTGGGTAGCGTCGATTTCACCAAAAGGTCATTCAGCTGATCAAGCGCCGCGTCGCCGCGTTGGAGGCGGGCATAGAAATTGATGATCCAGGCGCTACTCCAGCCTGTATGCCCGCCGCCTGCTTCCAGCCGGTCGGCCAGGGATTTGGACGCCGCAGCAGCCAGGTCCGGCGTCGCCAATGGGGAAATCTGCGCCCCAGGATGGAGGCCGAACAGATGTGAAATATGGCGATGGCCAGGCTCCGCCTCGGCATAGCCCTCAGCCCATTCCTGCAAGCGACCGTCAGATGCGATTTTAGGGTCAGGCAGTTTGGTCAGGGCTGTTTCAACTTCCGCCTTTAACGGCGAACTCGATTCCATAGTCTGCATCGCCTCCAGCGTCCTGTTAAAAACCTCGCGCATGATTTGCAGGTCCATGGTCGGCGATAGCGCCACTCTGGCTTCCGCCCCATTGTCGAGGCGGTATGTGTTCTCAGGCGACATGGACGGCCCTGTCGCCCAGTCGCCGCCGGGCGTCTGGAACATGTAGTCCACGAGAAAGGCGGAGGCCGCTTCGAGGACAGGCAAGGCGCGCTCAGCGAGGAAGGCCTTGTCGCGGCCATAGTCATAATGATCCCAAAGGTGGAGCGCGAGCCAGGCGAACCCCATTGGCCACATGCCCCATTGTGGCGACCCGAACGGGACGGCATGGCCAAAAATGTCGGTGTTGTGATGCGCAACAACGCCGCGCGCGCCGTAAATCTTCTGTGCTACGTCCCTGCCCGGCCCGCGCAAACGGTCTACTAGGTCAAACAAAGGCGAATGAAGCTCGGCCAGATTACCACTCTCCGCCAACCAGTAATTCATCTGTGTATTGATATTGATCGTGTATCCGCTGCCCCATGGCGGGCGCATCCGGTCGTTCCAAATGCCCTGCAGGTTCATCGCCAGCGTGCCGGGACGACTGGCCGCGAGCATGAGATACCGCGCAAAATTGAAATACAGCACCGGCAGCTGCGGATCAGCCATCCCAAACCTATTGTACATCACCCGCGAAGGCGTCGGCAGTCCAGCCAGCATTGAAGGGCTATCAAGCTCGAATGAGACGCGTTTGAAATAGCCTGCATGATCATGACAGTGCTGGGACTTCATGCGCTCATAGTCGGGCGCCATGGCTATGAGCGTCTTGATCGCTGACAGCGGATCAGGATCACGATGGGTTGTCGATGCGGCGACTCTTATCATGAGCTCGCGCGCGCCGATGACCGTGATCGCCCTTTCCAATGTAGTCACGTCGGCTGCTTTGTCCGCCGAGAGATCGATCAAGGCGGCAAAACCTGCTCCCGCGCCGCCATCCTGAGCGCCTGTAATCTCAAGTCCTGTGGCGGACGACTTACACTCGATAAGGCCGGACTCGCGGGTAAAACTGATGGTCACATCAAATGGCGAATCTGCGCTTAGTTTCACGGCCAAAAGTCCGGCGTCCGCGCTCGCGAGTATCTCACGTTTGAAAACCGTCTCGCCTTGGCGGTAGGACAAGGCGTAGACGCCCGTTTCAAAATCGAGCTCTGCGCAATACTCCTCGACCGGCGCAATAAGGGGCGCAAAGTCGAGCATCAAATCGCCAAGTGGTTGGTAAGGCGGCAGGTTCAGTCCAACGTGCTGCATCACCCCGTCTGCGAGAACGGCCTCAGCCTTCACTGGGTCGCCTTCGCCAAGATGCTGACGGGCTGTCTGGAGCGCGGCCTTTGCGCCTGACTTCAAAAAGTCGCGCGAGGCACCCGACCAGAGCGTATCATCATTCAGCTGCAAGCGCTCCAGACCAATGCGCCCGAAGATCATCGCTCCCAGCCGGCCGTTTCCTATCGGAAATGCGCTCTCCCAATTATGGGCAGGCCCGTCGCTAAATAGTCGTGCATTGGCATTGGGTTTCGACATTATCGCACCGCTTTTGCAGAGGCGCTGCGCATCGCCTTGAGGTCGGCCTGGATGGATTGTTGTCTCGATTTGTTCAGCGGATAGACGAAGAATAAAATGGCGGCGATGACAGCAAATGGCGCACCGGCAAAAGCAAAGACAATGCGCAACCCAGTCAAGGCTTCAGGCGTATGGACGTCATTTGCTGGTTGAAATCCAAACACTGGCGGTATGAACGAGGCCAGCAAAACACCCAATGTACCGGCCAGTTTGAGGAGCATACCGAAAATGCCGAAGAACAGCCCCGTGCGTTGCTCGCCGGCTTCAAGCTCATCAACGTCGACAACGTCCGCCATCATGGCGGCGCCAAGGAAGAAGAGCGCGCCAAGCGTTGCTCCCCGAAGCGCAATGATTGCAACGAAGTAATAGCCGTCCCCAGGTCCAAGCAGCCAAGTCAGGCAGGTCAGGCCTGTAAACCAGACAATCGCGATCACGGTGGCAATGTGTTTTCCGAACCGCTTGGACAAAAAGACCCATAATGGGATCGCAAGAACACCAATCAGGTTTTCCAGAAAAATGGCGAGCGGAAACAGGTGCTGAGCCTCGAGGTATTCCGTCATAAAAATCAAATTGAGCGACGCCCCAATCGCCAATCCGACAAAGAAACAGATAAACCCGGCGCAGAGCGCCAGAAGGGGTGTGTTCGTCCCCAAGACGCGCATCTGCCCAAACAAGCCAATCTTGCGCGGTGTTACCTTGGGCGATTCCGGCTCGCGTAACCTACCAAGAGTAATGGCGAAGAGAACAGGCTGAACAATGACAAACAGGATCGCGAGCACAAAGAGGTATGACCGCGTTTCTATGATGCCAAAGAAACTCAGGATAAGCGGCACCGAGAGCGCCACCATTGTCCCTATCATTTCTGCCATGCCCCGATAGGCCTTGATCGTACTGCGCTCATCATAGTCGGTCGACAGCTCAGCGCCCCAGGAGCCGTATGGAAGTGAGATGAATGTGTAAGCCAGGTAAAGGAGGAACATCCAAAAAAAGAAGCTCGTTGTGCTTGCGGTGTCACCCGGCACAAAAACCATCCAGACGCTCAGCATCATCAATGGAACGCCAGCAGCGACAAATGGCTTGCGTCGCCCTAACCGGCTTTTGGTTTTGTCGCTCCAGCGCCCGATAATGGGGTCGGTTATGACGTCGGTTAGCCGTGTCAGAACAAGTATCAGACCGACAACTTCAAGAGGTATTTCCAACTCAGTCGAGTAGAATGGGATCACCAGGCTGAAAACCGGAAACACCGCGAATGAAATGGTCAGAAACGGAAGAGCATAGAGAAACAATTCGCGCTGTGTGATCTGGCGTGTCTGTGTCATTTGAAGTTCTGCTCGCTAGGACGCCGAAGCTAACCCTGCTGACTCACTGGCCCGAGCAGAGCGCGGGCCCTTTGAAGAGGCCAGCCGTAACTCGGTAACAACAGGGCAAAAAGCGGTGGACGTCTTCAGACGCCCACCTGGAAGAAGCCCCCCTTTAGAAATTTGCAGCAAGCGACACGCCCCATGTTGCTGGTGGCGCGAGGAAATGGGTTGTGCCGTCTTGGATCCCAAGCGATCCGATCGTGCGCTGGATATTGTAGGCGTAGTCCTCATCGGTCAGATTCTTACCAAAGACGGACAGGCGATACTTTCCGTCCGGACTTGTCAGACCGACACTTGCATTTACAAGCGCATAGCCCTCCTGAACGCTCAGCGGGTCCTGATTGACGTTGGTGAAGACGTCCGTGCGATACGACAGCTCGCCGCGCAGAAAGCTCTCCCATTCGGTGTTCATGAACTGGCTGTTGTATTGGGCGCTGGCCGACCAGAACCACTCCGGAGAATTGTTCAACTCCTTCCCGCTCAAATCTTGCAGACCGTCAACACATCCCTGCTCAACTGTCTGCCCTGAGAAACAGGACGCACCTTCGAAGTCATCAAATGTTGAGTCGGTATAGGCAACGGCCGCCGAGACATCGAGGTTTCTGGTGGGGCGCGCAAAAACTTCAAGCTCCGCTCCCTGTGTCGTCAAGCCGCCAGCATTGCTGAGAATGTTTGCTTGAAGCTCGGGGTCGAAAGAGTTGGAATGAAAGTTGTCGAAGGACGAGTGAAAGATCGTGCCGTTAACGTTCACACGCCCATCATTCAGATACGATTTGAAACCAATTTCAAAGCTATCCACGGTCTCCGGATCAATCCTCAAAACGTCCGGGTCCGCATCAATCTCCGCCTGGGTCAGACCGCCGCCCTCGATGTTCAGGGCAATGCCTTTGTAACCCCGGGTGAAGGACGCAAACGCCGTCGCATCATCGTTCACTTTATACTTGGCACCCACGGTGCCGGACCAGCCATCATCAGAGTGGTCAACCTCATAGTCCTTTGAGTTTCCGAGCACGAGATTGATCGGAATCGGCGTCCCCGGAGGACTGAGATGGTCAACCTCCATGGACATATCGGTGAAGCGCAAGCCGCCATAAACTTCCCAATGGTCCGTCAGATCGTAATTGGCCTGCCCAAACAGTGCAAACGTCTCCATGCCATAAGTGATATCCTGCACTTCGGTCAGGGAGGCCCCGCTCAACGCGCCAAGAAAAGCGCCTGTAAACTCCGTGAAGCGTTCCAGATCCTGCTGGAAGTAGTAAACACCCCCCAGATACCGAAACGGCTGATTGTCGGGACTGGTAATGCGCAGTTCCTGCTGGATCTCTTCGGTCGCATTGTCAGTGCCGGCGAAGTTCAGAAAATCCAGAGAGATAAGGTCAACATCAAGGCCAGCAGACAGCTCCCAGTCGCGATAGGACGATACCGATGTCAGCGTGTGGTCACCGATCTCAATGTCGGCGATCAGTGACAGGCCCCAAGTATCTTGGGTCTCAAACATATCCTGGCCGTCCGTTATGGAGTCGCGGTTGCCCTCGTTTGCGAAGCCATCATCGAAGAAGACAGACGTCCCGGAGCGCAAGGTCGGCGTACAGCACCCGCTATCGATGCTCGAAGCGTCGGCAATGAAAAGAAGATTGACAGCGTCGTTTGGCGCGATGTTCAACTTTCCGCGAAAGCCGTATTCTTCGCGATCGTTGATATCGTTCCCGGTGAGCAAGTTTTCCCCGCCTTGACCATCAGTGCCCGTTGCATAGCCGGTCAGGCGCCCAGTGACGGTGTCACCTGCCAGAGGGCCAGAAATGCTACCCCGCGCTTTGTAGGTATTGAATGACCCATATTCGAGATCGACCATGGCCTCGAACTCCTCGGTCGGTGCCTTTGTCACAACATTGATCAATCCAGCTGTTGTACTGGCCCCGAAGAGCGTACCCTGCGGGCCTCGCAGGACTTCAATCCTCTCAATGTCGATAAGATTGTTCAGCCCCTGCGCCTGGCGCCCAAGGGTCACGCCATCAACGACAGTCCCCACAGAACCGATAACGCCCTCATTGAAGGTCTGGGTCCCGACACCGCGAACGCGGAAACCCGCATTTCGGGTCTCCTGCGTTCGTGTGAACTCAAAACCAGGGACAAGGTTTACAATCTCGGCGATGTCGGTGATCGCTGATTGCTGCAGCGCGTCTCCGCTGATCGCCGTTACACTGACCGGCACATCGAGGAGCGTCTGCTCCCGCTTTTGACTGGTCACGATCACCTTATCCAGGCGGCGATCATCAGCCGCTGCGTCAGAGGTCTCAGCAAGCGCCTCTTGCGCGATCGCTGCTGACACGTTGAGCCCTATGGATGTGACAAGGCAAAACGCGCTTGTCGCTAGCAATTTGGTCTTCATTTTCTTCCTCCCTGGAACGTCGATTTGGCATTTTTGCTTGAAGACTTTTTGGCGCTTACGCGCCCTGATGCGCGGCTTACGTCGCCATCGCCTGCGCCTCTCCCGTCGCGTATCTTCCGCTGACCCAGTGCTCGCCATCCGGATAGCGGTAGGTTGAAATCACATCTGGATGCATGCGCACGCTGAACCCGGGATCCAGCGGTGCCATGTACCGGCCCCGCTTTATCGAGATCGGCGTCTCGAAATGCTCATGGAGCTCCCCGGCGTGCTCGGCGCGCCGTCCGTCCAGCTTGCCGCTGACACTGGTGAAATCGATCATCGAATAGTGCTGGGCATATTCGCAAAGACCGACCCCGCCGGCATGCGGACAGACCGGTTTATCAAACTTTGCGGCAAGGAGCAGAACGGCGAGCACCTCGTTGAGACCAGCGAGCCGGCACCCGTCCAGCTGGACGTAATCGATCGCATCCGCTTCGAGAAACTGCTTGAACATTATTCTGTTGTGGCAGTGTTCACCAGTCGCAACGCCGATCTCAGGCGCGATGGCCCGTCGAATCTTGGCATGACCGAGAATGTCGTCAGGACTGGTGGGCTCTTCGATCCAGAGCGGTGAGAATTCTGAAAGCGCCTCAACCCAGTGGATCGCCTTATCGACATCCCACACCTGATTGGCATCAATCATCAAGGCGACATCAGGCCCAATCGCATCTCGCGCGATCGCCAGACGCCGCCGATCATCCGCCATGGACTGCCCGACCTTGAGCTTGATCGCATCCCATCCGTCGGCCACGGCCTGCTGACAAAGTCGCCGCAACTCATCATCGTCATAGCCGAGCCAACCTGCCGATGTTGTGTAGGCGGGATACCCATCGGATAGCAGCGTTTGAAGCCGCCCTGCCTTACCTGCTTCGGCGCGCTGTAAGATGTCGAGCGCACCCTCTTCGTCGAGCACATCGCGCATGTGACGAAAGTCGATTGCCGAAACAATCTGCTGCGGCGACAGACTGGCGACCAGTCGCCAGACGGGCTGCTTCTCCGCCCGAGCCCATAAGTCCCAAACCGCATTGACAACGGCTGCGGCGGCAAGGTGAACAACACCCTTCTCTGGACCAAGCCATCGCAACTGGCTCTCACCCACGATTTCGCGCCAGAAGCCGCCCATATTCGACGTCAAATCGCCAAGACGTCTTCCGACGACGATGTCGCGCAAACAGAGCGCAGCTTCGACGCATAGATGCGTCCCGCGCCCGATGGTGAACGTCAGGCCCGTGCCCTCAAGCCCTGCCGCATTCGTCTTCAGAGTCACATAGGCTGCCGAGTAATCCGGCTCGGGATTCATGGCATCAGATCCAGCCAAGGAGACCGATGTTGGAAAACGAACATCGACGACTTCAAGGTCCACGATTTTCAGGTTCGCATAAGTCAACAGGTATCCTTATAGATCTATATATAAATCTATGTTTCATTTTTGATTCAGATTGTCAAATCCTGCATATTCCGAGAGGGTGCATGCTGAAAAGATGAGGGATCGGAAAACGTGTCGGAGAACGAACCTAAGAAGTACAAGGCCCCAGCGCTCGCCAAGGGACTTCAAATTCTGGAACTCCTGGCGGCCGCCAAGGCTCCAATGTCGATGGTGGAGATTGGAAAGGCCCTCGGCCGGTCAAAGAGCGAAATCTATCGCATGCTCGTGGAGCTGGAGCAGCGGGACTATGTTGAGCGGGCAGAGGCGACCGACCAGTTCTCAATTACCAACAAATTGTTCGAACTGGCCATGAGCAGCCCGCCGCGGCAGAACTTGGTTGCAATCGCGTTGCCGCATATGCAGCGGGTTGCTCAGGAGATCGACCAATCCTGTCATCTGGCCGTTTTGAGCGGCCACCACATGGTTGTTATCAACCGTGTGGAAGCGCCAGGCGAGCTGGGGTTTGCCGTGCGGCTTGGTTATCGCAGGCGAATCGACCGATCGACGTCAGGCACAGTGTTGATGGCGTTCTCTGAGGCGCACATGCGGGACCGTTTATCGGCAGCGCTCCAGAACGCCGCGCCGGACTACGACGCAAACAAGCACACCTCCCTCATGCGCCGCATCGAACGCAAAGGCTTTCATGTCGAGGCCAGCGCGATCGTGAGGGGGATCACGGATATCGGTGCGCCCATATTCGATGCTTCAGGGCATGCCTGCGCCGCGTTGACCGTTCCCTACATCGGCCGGGAAAAGGGCCCGATTACGCAGGAAGATGTAATCAACATCGTGGTTTCAACGTCGCAGGCGATTTCGAAAGAGCTCGGTGTTGGCTCTCCATTTCATGGACAATGAGATAAGGTTCTTATTTGACACTGTGTTTCATATGATAAATAGCATGACGTATGAGTACTCGCGGTGCCCACGACAGATGTAGACCAGCCAAATACGGCCTCGGAGCGGCCGGCATCGGCAATCTGTATCGCGCGATTTCAAACCGTCAGGCGGGGGCTGTCTTGGACGCAGCCGCACAGGCTGGCATTAACCGCTGGGACACCGCCCCACTTTACGGTCACGGCTTGAGCGAAACCCGCATCGGGCGCTATCTCAACACGACCGGCAACGCTGACATCACGCTTTCAACCAAGGTCGGCCGTGTGCTTGATGCCGCTTCGCCCGACAGTATCACCGATCATGGGTTCCGTGATCCACTGCCGTTCAATCCGCGATTCGACTACAGCTACGATGGCGTCATGAGCGCCTTCGAATCGAGCCTGGCGCGGCTCAATGTCGAGCATATCGAGACCGTGTTTTTCCATGATCTTGGCGTGTTGGCGCATGGCGCCTGCCACGCGTTTCATATGCGCACAGCGATGACGTCCGGCCTGAAGGCTTTGCATGATCTGAAACATCAGGGCGTTGTGGGCCGGATCGGCATCGGTGCCAATGAAGTCGCGGTTCTGGAGGAAGCTCTCGCATCGGAGGAATTTGACTGCTTCCTTCTTGCAGGCCGTTACACTCTGTTCGAACACGAAGACAGCCTCGACTTCATGGACACCTGTTACTCGGCCGGGATCCCGATTGTTATTGGCGGCCCTTATAATTCAGGACTGCTCGCAACCCGCCCGACACCGGCGTCCCGATACGATTACACCCCCGCCGCCCCCGTCATACTTGAACGAGCGGCCCGGTTTTGGCGCGTCTGCGATCAATACGGGGTGCCGGCCTCGGCCGCAGCATTGCAGTTTGCCGCAAGCCACCCCGCCGTCGAGACCGTCCTGGTCGGCATTCAGGACATCGGACACCTGACCGAGCTGATGGTCGCCGCCCGTTTGCAGATTCCGGACGCGCTCTGGTCCGATCTCATCAAAAACAATCTCATCCATGAACACGCACCGACCCCTGTTCCGAGCAGCTAGAATGGGCACCTGCATCGACTCTCACCACCATATCTGGACGCTTGAGCGCGGCGATTATGATTGGCTCACCCCCGATCATGGCGTCCTTTATCGCGACTATGGTCTGGAGGAATACTGCAAGCTGCTGGACGGCCATCAGATAGATCAATCAATTCTTGTTCAGGCCGCGCCGACCCTTGAAGAAACTCAGTTCTTGCTAAGCGAGGCGGAAGCGAACGCACGCATTTCCGGGGTGGTCGGCTGGCTAAATCTTCAGAGTACAGATTTTTTCAGAGACGTTGATCGTCTTGCAGAGCGCCCGAAATGTGTCGGCATTCGACCGATGCTGCAGGACATGGACGAGATTGGCTGGCTCTTACGCCCGGACCTGCGCCCGGCGATCGAGCGGCTCATCTTCCACGGTCTTTGCTTTGACACACTTATTCGCCCTGGACAGTTGCCGACGATCACGGCGTTCGCTCAGCTTTATCCCAGTCTCTCAATCGTCCTGAACCACGCCGGAAAACCCAACATTTCCGCACATCGTTATGCTTGGTGGCAAAGAGATTTGCAGGCCCTCTCCGCTTGCCCGAATGTGACCTGCAAGCTGTCCGGCCTCGTAACTGAGGCTGGCCCGGACTGGCGTCCTGAGCATCTGAAAACTGTATTCGACACGCTGATGGCGGCGTTTGGCCCCAAGCGCCTTCTTTGGGGGAGCGACTGGCCGATGGTGAACCTCGCCGGTGGTCTATACGCCTGGTGGCGCGCCAGCCGAGTTCTTTGTGCACCGCTCTCCCTGGAAGACACCACCGCCATTTTCGGTGGTAACGCAATGCGCGTCTATGGCCGCGGGATTTACTGAGAAAGAGACAGGATGACGAACCGACTGAGCGGAAAGACAGCTTTCATCACAGCGGCCGGACAAGGCATCGGCAAGGCGACCGCGCTTGCCTTCGCTAGGGAAGGCGCAAACGTCCTTGCCACTGACATTGATGAGAAAGCGCTTGATGCTCTCAAGGCCGACGCTGCTGGCATCAGAACCGCAAGACTTGATGTGACAGATGCGGACGCCGTTATCGATGTTGTCGCCAGCGAAACGAGCCCAGACATCTTGTTTAACTGTGCGGGCTATGTCGCCAGTGGCTCCATCCTTGATTGCGATGAGGAAGACTGGCAATTCTCATTCGCCCTCAATGTGACGGCCATGTACCGGCTCAACAAGGCCGTTCTGCCTGGCATGATCCAACGCGGGCATGGGTCTATACTGAACATGTCATCTGTCGCCTCAAGCATTACTGGCGCGCCCAGCAGGTTTATCTACGGAACAACGAAGGCGGCCGTCATCGGCATGACCAAAGCCATTGCCGCCGACTTCGTCAAAGACGGCATACGCTGCAATGCGATCTGCCCGGGCACCATTGAAACCCCGTCTTTAAGCGACAGGATCAATGCATTTGAGGATCCGGTTGCGGCGCGCAAAGCGTTTGTCGCCCGCCAGCCAATGGGGCGCCTTGGTTGCGCCGAAGAAGTTGCAGACCTAGCAGTCTATCTCGCCTCCGATGAAGCGTCCTACACCACTGGAACCACTCACATCATCGATGGTGGCTGGACCACCTGATTTCACCTTTCACGGAGCCCAATGATGAAACTCTTACGCTACGGCCCGCCCGGTCATGAGAAACCTGGCTGTCTTGACGCCACCGGCAATATCCGTGATCTCTCGCTGGTCGTGGAAGATCTGGAAGGTGCCGTACTTCAGCCGGACGGGATCGCAAAAATCGCGGCGCTGGATCCCACCGACCTACCCATCGTTGCTGATGATGTTCGTCTCGGTCCATGCGTGAGCGGGGTCGGAAAATTCATCTGCATCGGTCTGAACTATGCCGACCACGCCGCCGAAACAGGAGCCGCGCCGCCGGCAGAGCCCGTTGTCTTCATGAAAGCCACCTCGGCGATCTGTGGCCCGAACGACGACATCATTATCCCAAGGGGGTCGGAGAAAACGGACTGGGAAGTTGAGCTGGGCGTCATCATCGGTCGAGGCGGCAGCCACATTTCCGAGACGGACGCGCCGGGTCATATTGCCGGGTATTGCGTGATCAACGATCTGTCTGAAAGGGCGTTCCAGCTTGAAGGAACAGGACAATGGGTCAAAGGCAAAAGCGCCGATACTTTCGGTCCTATCGGTCCGTGGCTGGTCACCGCTGACGAGGTTATTGACGCCCAAAATCTCGACCTCTGGCTTGAGGTCGACGGACACCGATATCAGGCCGGCAATACCCGCACGATGATTTTCGATGTCGCTTACATCATCTCGTACCTTAGCCGGTATATGAGCCTGCAGCCGGGCGATGTCATTTCGACAGGAACGCCACCCGGTGTTGGCCTCGGACAGACACCGCCGACCTATTTGAAAACCGGACAAAAACTGAGACTGGGCATTGAAGGATTAGGCGAGCAGCACCAAATCACAATCGCCCACCCAACCTCTTAGCCTGATGGCTGCTCGGTTCAATTCTTGAAAGACCAGGACATGGCAGGTTTGACTATTCCGCGGGAAACAAACCGGTGGCCTGACATCCCCTACGACCGATGGAAAGCTACGGGCTCTTCCTTGCATATGTGGCTGCAAATCGTCGGAAAATTCAGGCTGAGTCTCACGCCTTGGACTAATCATTCATGGCATGCCACGTTCTACGTAACCAGCCGCGGGCTCTCGACCTCACTTATTCACGGTCCTTCAGATAGCTACTGCGTCGATTTCGACTTCATCGATCACATCCTTGTCCTGACGACTCAAAGCGGCCTCTCAAGTCACATCGCACTGCGACCTCAGTCGGTTGCCGACTTTTATCATTGCTTTGTTGAAGCCCTTGAAACGGTTGGCGCACCAGCCCAGTTTCACACCCTACCGAATGAAGTTCCAGAAGCTCGACCGTTTGCCGAACAAACAATGCCCGGCGCTTATCAAGCGGAAGCCGCTCAAGATTTTTGGCGTGCTCTGGTTTCTATCGATGAAGTGTTCAAAATCTTTCGAACTGGCTTTCTTGGGAAGTCGAGTCCGGTGCACCTATTCTGGGGCAGTTTTGATTTCGCAGTCACCAGGTTTTCCGGGCGTGAAGCGCCGCAACACCCTGGTGGGATTTCTAACCTGCCAGATCCCATCACCCGGGAAGCATACTCGCATGAAGTCAGTTCGGCGGGATTTTGGGCCGGCGGCAACGGTTTAGATCATCCGGCATTCTACAGCTATGCCTATCCGACGCCTGACGGATTCAAAGACCATGCAGTCACTGTTGAAGGCGCCTATTTCCACGACGGTCTGGGTGAATTCATTCTTCCCTATGACGCCGTCAGAAAAGCAGAACAGCCGGAAAAGGCGCTTCTGGACTTCTTGCAATCTACCTATCGCGCGGCTGCCGAGGCTGGCGCCTGGGACCGAAAATCGCTGGAATGCCCATTCGGCGTCGCTGGCCATCCCAGAGTGGCTTATCCGGTGATCTAGAGCTGGTTGCGGCGGTTTACGATTTGGCTTGCTGTCTCCAAGTGGCAGACAGCGCAAAGACTGTCAGGCCGGGCGGCGCACCTTTGTGTTTTCACCATCTCGCGCACGCAGGTGCCGCCTCGATGTCTCTCACGACAGAACTTCTCTAAAAACATCCATCCTTGTCGGATATCCATCGCGTGTTTCAGGTCATCAGCGCCTCTCCCCTGGGATATCCCAAGGAGATCGGGCAGATCTCACACGCGGCCTGAACTCCGGGAAGGACTTATTCGTGTGTACAATCTGTGTGTGTCAGCTGGCGGGAGTACGCCTCACTCGGCTTGTTCAGTGATTTGCAGCAGACCGGCCGCTACATGGTCAAGAAGTTCCGGCGCGCGTGGATCACATCGGCAATGACCGGTCCAGCGAACAACGCCGTTTTGGCCGGCTGGGCAAAATCAGACATCTTCATGTGTCGCTGATCTCCGCCCTTAAGGGCGCGCAATTGGGGGCCGGCACGCCGGGAAACCCAACCTTTGTTGCAGCCTGCCATCTTGTCAGATTTTCAGACAAACATTTGCAGCAGCGTTTTGCCACCTTCGTCCGGTTGGTTTCAACGAGAAACCAGCACGGCCGGATTCAACAATCACAAAAGTTGATTGAGCAATCCAATCGAGAGGAAACGCTAATGAGATTTTTGAATCGTTTTGCCTATTGCGCCTCAGTGATAGCCTTGCTTGCTGTGCCCGGAGCCGTCGCTCAGGAGGACGACGATCGGACACTGGAAAAAGTAACGGTAACCGGTTCCTACATTGCTGGCACACCAGAAGACGCCGCTCTGCCGGTCGATGTGATTGGAGCTGAAGAACTGGCACAGATAGGCGCGCCGTCGATCAATGAGATCCTGCGCAACTTGCCTGCGGCTGGCGGCTTGATTGGGGAAACCAATCAGTTTGATACGCGAGGCGGCCAGGGCAATGAAGGCGCCACGACGATCAACCTGCGTGGTCTGGGCTCGGCTCGAACGCTTGTGCTGGTAAACGGTCGGCGTCACGTGGCGGCCGAAGGCTTGGGCGTCGATGTGAACATCATACCGCTCACGGCGATTGAGCGTGCCGAAGTGCTGAAAGACGGTGCCGCCGCGCTTTATGGATCAGACGCCATTGGCGGGGTCGTGAACTTTATCACGCGCGATGACTTTGAAGGGTTGGAGCTTCGCGGCGCGCACCAATTCATTCAGGACTCCGACGGGGATACCGATCTCGGAGCCCTATTCGGCCACGCCGGCCAGAACTGGCATTTTACCATTGCGGCTGAATACAATACGCGCGGTGAACTCGGCATCAAGGATCGAGACTGGGCCTTGCGCCCTTATGACGAGAACCCGCAAGGGGGATGGTCATCGATCGGAAATCCGGGAACCTATATCAACGCTGCGAACGGAGCGTTCATAGCCGATCCAAATTGCGACGCGCTTGGCGGGTCCAATCAAGCTGGCTTCTGTCGATTTCAATACACCTACTTCGACAATCTGATTGAAGAGACCGAGACGGCAAAGCTATTTTCCACTTTCTCTTACGATCTGGGCGAGCAGCAGCTTCGGCTGGAGGCCGCCTATTCGGAAGTCGACATTGCAGAGTGGAAAACATCGCCGTCCTACCCGCCCCAGGAGTTGACTGGCGCGACAAATTTCGTCCTGGCAGATCATCCAGGACGGGTGGCTTACGCGGCCGCTGATCCTGATTTCGCTGCCGCCACCAATGATGATCTCCTGATCTATTGGGGGCGGTATGCAGGCGTTGGCGGCGTCAATGGCGGAGAGGCCGAGACCGGTCAGCGACTGATCAATCAGTATCGGGCAAGCGCCGGGCTTAGCGGCCCGCTATTTGACAATGCCGTCAACTACGATCTCGGAGTGACTTATTCATCGCGCAATCGGAAAACCGGTTTTACCGATATGCGTGTCGAAAACTTCGGCTTCGCGCTTCGCGGACTTGGCGGCCCGGATTGCGATCCGGCGACCGGAACACCAGGTGTCGGATCTTGCCAGTACTACAATCCCTTCCCCAATGCGATCGAAACATCTGCAGTTACGGGAGAGGCAAACCCACTCTACGACCCGGCGGTTGCAAACTCCGATGAACTCTTGGGCTGGCTCACCGACACAGGGTTCACCAATCTGAAAAACGAACTGATCGTCACCGATATCGTGTTCTCTGGCGACTCGAAATGGTCATTGCCTGGGGGCGTGGTCGGCTATGCGGTTGGAGCTCAGGCCCGTCATGAAATCTATGATCTTGATATCAGCGAAAACTTCGATCTGAACGCCAATCCGTGCCCTTTCAACGATCCAGCATCGTTGGCACTGGGATTTACTGGCTCGCTCGATTGTACAGGAAACGAAACAGGCAATTTCGCGTTCCTGTCAGGTACGTTTCCAGCGAGGTTTGAGAGAACCGTCTATGGCGTGTTTGGCGAAATGGCCCTGCCGGTCAGCGATACCATTGACGTACAGCTCGCCGGCAGATTTGAGGATTATGGGGATAATGGCGGATCGACCTTCGACCCGAAACTCGCTGTGCGGTGGCAAGCAACTGACGCTCTTGCCGTACGCGGTTCTGTGTCCACGACTTTCAGGGGTCCTGACCAGGGCGCTCTGCTCGGCCGATTTACATCGCTGGAATTCATTACGCCGACACTGGCGTTCAAGGCCGTTGATGTGGTCGGTAATCCGGATCTCGCTCCTGAATCGGCTCTCACAACAAATCTGGGCCTGCTTTTCGACCGCAACGGGTTCTCGGGGTCAATCGACTATTGGAGGTTCGATTTAGAAGATCCCTTCCAAACGGAGAATGCGACCCAGATCGTTAATGCCTGGACAGCATATGGCTGCGAGAATGGCGGTAATGCTTCAACGTCGGAGTGTGTCTCGCTCAATCGTCAGGTGACGTCTTCGAACGGCACCGCCGCAGGCATTACACGTATCGAGACATCAGTCATAAACGGTGCCAACATCACGACAGATGGCATCGATTTTCTCGGACAATATCAGTGGGACATTGGCGAGACCGAAGTCACCATCGGCGCACAAGGGACCTATACGATCAGTTATGAGTCCGATGACTTTGTAAATCAGGACGGGATCGTTCTGGCGGAGGGCGGCGATTTCGTTGGCTTTCTGAACGAAGACACACCATTCCAAACGATCGTCCCGCTGAAAGCGAACATATTTGCTCGTTCAAATCGAGGGCCCCACTCTCTTTCTTACACTCTACGCTACACAGACGACTATGAAGATGTCGCGCCGTCGATTGACGCGTTGGGAAAGATCGACAGTCAGATCACGCACGATGTCACCTACAATCTCTCTCTCAGGGATGGACGTACACGGTTATCGGCCTCGGTCTTCAACCTGACAGACGAGGATCCACCCCAAGCTTCAACAGATCTAAACTATGATCCGTATACTCACAATGCTTTTGGCCGGATGATTAAACTGGGGGTCACACAGAAGTTCTGATCCAAACCATGAGCATCTGCAATGTCACGGGCGGCCAATACGGGTCGCCTGTGGCTCCGCCTTCTGAACAGGAGCATGATCCGTGGCAAGCTCTGATCACTCTTCCCTGGATATTCCAGGCGTGGTTCGACGCAAGGATCTCTTTGCGATTCTGATCGATCCTGGCCCTGAGTGTGAACTGCTCAAGTCAGCGTTTTCGGCCGCTGCGGTGCCATGCCGGGACGTTTATGATGAATGTGGCGCGTACGCCCTCGGGCCGACTCTGGACAGTGTACTCGCGCGCGAGGCGACCATTTGGGATACAACACGCCGCCAACTCGCCGTGATCGGAGACTTATCGAATGCGCGAACGTCGCACCTGAGTTTACTAGCCCACGCCCAAGGGTTCGAAACCTTTGCTGGCATTGATAGCTCTGGTCTCGATGGCGCAGGATATCTCGCTGTTCAGCGACTGATTCTGGCAGGTGTTAGCCCTATTGCTGTCACGCATCTGATCGAGGAGATCATGAGAAATTGACATCTCCGACACGTCCCAAGGGTGGTATCAGCGCAAAGCTCGTTTGAGGACATGGGTCGACCGGTTTGGGCGCTCGTTGCGAAAGAGATCAAGACGCGTCGCTCACAACAGATGCGCCAGATCACGCAGTGGCGCTGGTGCCTGGATGAAAGTCTTCGTGAAGATCAGGGGCGGGCGGCAATATCTCTGACGAGCTGTAGATCACGATGGGGGTCCTAGAAGCCTTCGTCATCAAAACCCGAGACAAATCGGCGGTTCTGAGATTTCAGAAACGTGCACTCCGCCATCACGGAAACCCCGGGAAAGTCGTGACCGACAAGCTTAGATCTCAAGCAGCGGCTTTGAAAGAGATCGACTACCAGGATGATCACACAACTGGTGGTCATCTCAACAATCGGGCTGAGAATTCGTACCTTCCGTTGCAACAAAGCGAGCGGGCCATGTCACGGTTCAGGCGTATGCGAAATCTGCAGACCTGCTGCCAGCCTCGCCCACAACCGCGTTAACCATCAAAGAAGATCAAATGCCGGACCCGCTTCAAAGGCTTACACCGTCATACTGTATCGACCTGCGGATCCTTGTGATCCAGCAAGAGCGCAATCAGTGTATCGGCATAGAGATCGATCTGCTCGGGCCGGGTAACATCTACTCCGGAAGAGTGGGCAACTGATGGCGCAAGCATGAAGGGCGATTGCGAAACTGCCGCGATGATTGAAAACAGGATATAATATGGGATATCGGGATAAACGCCGTGATCACGCCAATGAGACATCATCGTCTTCGAATGATTGTGGTTTCGCTTGATGTGCTTTTCTACAGCCCAAGCAAGACGCTCAGAATCGCAAACCGACTCCTGCACCATGATCCGGGCGTGCTCGGGATACTTGGCGCAGTAACGAACATATCGTTTCAGCCAGTTCCTCGCCTGCTCAGATGCAGATAATTCCTGGAACCCCTCCGGCTCTCGCATCTCGATTGTCTGGCGTTCAAACAGGTAGTCAACCGCCGTCATCCAGAGCTTTTCTTTGCTCTCGAAGTGATACTTTATCAATCCATGGATAACGCCAGCGCGCTTGGCGATATCGCGAACGCTTGCGCCGTCAAACCCGCGCTCTGCAAACTGTTCGAGGGCGGCCTGTAGGATCTTCGCACGCGTCTCTCGTTTCTGTTCTTCTCTGGTGCCAATCGCACTTGCTTGATCCATAAACGGTTCCCAAGGTTTGTTCAGCTTGGTTGAGCTATGATACCGGCAGCTATTGTGACGGAAACTGACGCTTACGTCTCGTGGGCATTGTCAGCACAAACGCGGATTTGAGATGATGTGCGCCCTGCCCTAGCCTCTGCCCATGATCAAATCGCCATTCCGCTACTTCAAACCATCGCCCGAAATCATCCAGCTTGCGGTGATGATGTACGTCAGGTTCCCGCTCTCGCTGCGCAACGTTGAAGACCTTCTCCACGAGCGAGGGATCGATGTTTGCCATGAAAGCGTTCGGCTTTGGGTGGATCGGTTTGGACCGCTCTTCGCAGGTAAGATTAGAGTGAGACGCGCTTCCTTTATGCGGCAGATCCCACAG
>JANQQC010000063.1 GCA_028285145.1 Hyphomonadaceae bacterium | reverse complement strand
TCCTTGCCGGGCAATCTCGATGCCGGCGGCGACACTGCTAACGGTCAATCGCGGCGTGACGCGCACGGCCTCCTGCATGTTGCGGCCGAAATGCCATTCCCTGCCCGGGCTGACGGGTGTCGCGGAGACGATCTCATGCGCGCTCAGCTCCGCCGGCGTCTCAGGAACCCCGTGACGGGCGAAGTATTCCGGGGCGCCGCAAATGATGCGCCGCACCATGCCGACGCGCACAGCGGACATGCTTGACGACGGCAATTCACCAATTCGCACGGCGACATCGAAACCTTCTTCCACCATGTTCACGACCCGGTCGACCATTAGAACGTCAGCCGACACATCGGGATACGTATCGAGAAATTCGGTCAGGATCGGCGCCACATAGATGCGTCCAAACTCGTTGGAACAGGTCAGCCGCAGTTTTCCGACCGGCGTTGTCGCAGCCCCAGCGGCGGCGTCATCGGCGGCCTGCAACTGAGTCAGAATGTGACGGGCATCCTCCAAATAGGCTTGCCCCACATCCGTGAGCCGCACACGCCGTGTCGTGCGGGTGAAGAGGCGGGCGCCCAGACGTTCCTCCAGCGCATTCACACCGCGCGTCGCCGACGGCGCACTGAGCCCAACAGTACGCGCACCACCCGCAAAGCTCTCTGCTTCAGCGACCGCAATGAAGACTTCAAGGCTCTGCAGACGGTCCATGTAAGCCTATTCCTATTAATTTCCGAAATAATGTCTTTCTAATATGATATATTCATTTGCATTGTGTCGCAATCTAGCTTTCAGACATGGCCAACACGGCCCCAAACCAAATCGAACCTTGAAAGGAATTCATCATGTCCCGCATCACCACACCCGCCTCCATCTCCGACGCGCCCGAAGCAAGCCAAGCCCTGTTGAAAGGTGTCGAGAAAATGCTCGGCTCCGCGCCGAACATGTTCCGCCTGATCGGCAACAGCTCGGCAACGCTGGAAGGGTATCTGGGCCTCAACGGCGCTCTTCAGAAAGGCAAGATCAGCGCCGCGACGCGCGAACGGATTGCCCTGGCCGTCGCCAGCACCAATGGCTGCGATTATTGCAACAGCGCGCACACCTTCCTGGCCAAGACGTTCGCGAAGCTGGACGAGGCGGAGCTGGCCGCGAACCGGGCTGGCAGCTCATCGGATGCCAAGGCCCACGCCGCTGTCGCTTTTGCGGTGAAGGTCGCAACGAACCGCGGTCAGGTCTCGGCCGATGACATCTCGACCGTCAAAGCAGCCGGGTATTCCGATGCGGAAGTCGTTGAGATCGTGGCGCACGTCGCGCTGAACGTCCTGACCAACTACATCAACGAGGTCTTCAAGACTGACATTGATTTCCCGGTCGTGGAGCTCGTAAAGGCCGCGTGAGGCGGCGCTACTCGCACACTTGACAAACACATGCAGCGCTGCCCGACGCTAAGGCCTGCGGGCGCGCTGCCAAAACACCCCAGGAGGCCACCATGTTGCAGCACACCAATCCTTTTCATGCCGGAGAACTCAAGGCGCAGGCTCGTGCTGGTGCGTCAGGTGTATCCGACTGGGCCGCTGGATTCATCCGGCCCTCCATGCCGGATCAACACCGCGCATTCTTCACGCGGCTTCCGTTTTTGGTGCTTGCCGGTGGGGATGAAACCGGTCGGCATTGGGTCACCCTGCTCGATGGACCCGACGGCTTTATCCAAACGCCTGATGCAGGGACGCTGGAGATCGCAGCAACGCCTGATCGCCAGGATCCGCTGGCAACGTCCCTGAATGATGGCAGCGATGTCGGTCTTCTGGGCATTGAGCTTGCAACCCGCCGCCGCAACCGGTTGAGCGGCCGAACCCGACCGCATTCAAACGGTTTTGCAGTCGATGTGCGCCAGAGCTTCGGCAATTGCCCGCAATATATTCACGAGCGTGCGTGGCGGCGGGTCACGGCACAGGAAACACGCCAGGCGATGCGGTCTACCGCGCTGAACGCCAACCAGATCGCCCGCATCCACGCCGCCGACACGCTCTTCATCGGGACGGGCCAAAGGGGCCGTGACGATCATCCCTCGAACGGCTTCGATGCCTCCCACCGTGGGGGAGCGCCCGGTTTCGTGACCGTGACGGACGGCTCCTATCTGCGCATCCCAGATTACGCGGGCAACAATTTCTTCAACACCATCGGCAATCTGTTGGAGAACCCGCGGATCGGACTTGTTTTCGTCGATTTCGAAACCGGCGGCCTGCTGCACATCTCTGGCCGGGCGCATGTCGACTGGGACGCCCGGGACAGCCACGACCCGAATGCCATGCGCATGATCGATGTCACAATCGAAGCGGTCATCGATCGCCCGGCGGCCCTGTCGCTGCGCTGGTCAAAGGACGATCGTGATCTGCGCAATCTGGTCGTGACCGCCAAGGTCAAAGAAACCGACGAGATCACCTCATTTTATTTGGCTCCTTTCGATGGCCGCCCGTTGGAGCCCTTCCGGGCAGGTCAGCATCTGCCGATGGAGCTGGACATCCCGGGTCAGGCTGCCCCGGTTGGCCGCAACTACTCGCTGTCGGGGGTGCCGGGGCAGGGGACCTATCGGCTGAGCATCAAGCGGGAGAGGCATGGCCTCGCCTCACGGCACTTGCATGACAAGGTTGAGGTTGGCGACGTGATCCGCGCGCGGCGTCCATCCGGTGATTTCGTGATCCCCGACGAGGAAAGTCCGCTGGTCCTGGTGAGTGCCGGGGTCGGGCTGACACCCATGGTCTCGATGCTGCACGCCGCGCTCAATGCGGGTTCGCACCGCCCAGTTTGCTACGTACATGGCACCCGCGACAGCGCGCGTCACGCGTTGAAGACGGAGGTTGCGACCTTAGCTGCAAAACACCCCAACTTGAGAACGCAGATACACTACACCCGACCCGGCCCGAATGATCAGATCGGCGTGGATTTTCTAATCGAGGGTCGGATGACTGCTGAACACCTCGTGCAGACCAATGCGGGCCCGGATGCGCATTACATGCTTTGCGGTCCCGCCCCTTTTCTGGCCGATCTACGCACCGGCCTGGAAGCGGCAGGTGTCGCGCCAGAACGGATCCACTTCGAAATATTTGGGCCCTCAGGCTAAAGCGGACCAGCCATTGTTCACAGGCTACCAAACCCACAGACAAATAGGGAAATGAGGCTAGGGACCAGGGCCAAGTGCCAGTACGCCCGGGGTTGCATCAATGTCTGCTTTCGGAACGCCGCACTGCGACAATGCTGGCTGAGCTGAATGACTGGAATGGGCCGTAAAATCCAAACAGGTACTGAGCTCAGGCTGGCTCAACTTGGTCTCCGGTTGAAATGGTTCCATCGCTCAGAATGTCAGCCCGCAGGCCGCCGCGGTGGACCAATCCGCGCAATGTCCCCGGATGCGTCGTCTTTTGTAGCCAAGAACAGGGCTCAGCAAGCCGCGATCCCTGACAAAGAACGCCACCGATCCGAAACTTCCTGCCCATCAACCCGTTTAAGTCGACACCGCGCGTGACGATGTTGCGCCGCGCGGCCTCTGGGGGCAGGACAATGCCATGCTCGGCCTCCAGAGCCCCGATCGCCTCGGCTTCGATGAGCGTTAGGGCCTGCCCCCAACGACCAGGGCTTTGGAAGTGTCCCGTGCCAAGCGCGTACCTGTCTCCTTCCATTCCGACACCGGCAAGCAAACGAGCGCTCTGAAGCTCTTCTCCCGGCACGCCCGAGCCTGGATACCGAAAGATTGCCTTGATTGCCCCCGTTTGCGAAGCGCGGGCGCGGAGCGTCAGCGCGGGCGAGGCGATCACCCATCCTTCGACGACGTCGCCGCTTCCGCCCGAAACGCCTTCGGGAACCCACGCGACACCTGACGGTGTGCCGGCCATGACGAGATAGCCATCACCATCAGCCAGCCGCCCAATCCACCAGCCCGCCCATTGGAAGTTGGACGGGTCCTTTACCGGCACGAGGGCGAGGTTCTGCGCCGCGAGCCAATAGCCGATCTCGACATGCCGGGGGTCGTCGGTCAAGGCAGATATCTCTCCGAGATCGACCTTCAGGATCTCGGCGAGGCAAGCCGTGAAGGACGCGCGGTCGGGTTTGGGGATGTTTGATCCGGAAGCTGTCATTTCTGCGTCGCCGTTGTTTTGAGTGTGGCTAAGGTTGATCGGGACACTCGCAAGGTCTTCTCTCAAGCGGCCCCTATCGTGCCGGGCGAACCGACACGCGCCGAACCCAGATGCTTGACCATTAAGAGGACGTCGCCGGTGTAGTATGGGTAACACGGATGCTCACGCACGGGTTCGCGCGATGCAACGTCGTAGCCGAGGCCCGTGTAGAGACGGACGGCGCCGTGGTTCTGGGCGTAGACCTGTATGCTCGTCCTGTCGAAGCCGTGCTGACACGCCGCGTCCTCGGCGGCGTCCATCAACAGTCTGCCGAGACCACCCCCCTGATACGCCGGAAAGACGGCCAGCGCATTGACATACCATGTCCCTACGGCATGCTTCTCAAGCGAAACAAAAGGCGCAATCGGTGCGGGGAGACCATCCGGGTCGTCGTCGGGCGCGGCAATAATCGGATAGCTCAGAACCATGCCCGCGAGGTTGTCCTGTCGCCGCGCGACCATGGCGTTTTTGTAGGAAAACCCGCCCGTATCGCGTCGTGCACGTTGTCGTCCGACGTGAAGCGGAGACTGCCCCGCTGCTGCCGATTGGCTCCAGAGCCATGAGGGAATGCCTTCGCCGGCGATATCGATCAGCTTGGCTAGCGCTTCGGCATCGTCTGTGGTTGCTGCACTGATCCGGGAGCTCACTTGGTTCATTTCTTCAACTCGCTTGCCGTGGAGCTGCCCGAACCCGTCACCGAGTTCGGACAGTCGTATTCGGCATAGGCTTCAACCCTTCGTGCTCGGGCCAATCGGGACACCGGAGTCCCATTCGGTGTGATCGCGTGCGTCAGTGCTATCGTCTTGGGGGATGGTGATGGAGAGGCGCACGCCGTAGCCATCGGTCATGCCGAGGAGCGTCTGGGTCATTTCGGCACCGACACCCTCGTAAGCACCTGTCCCGCCAGTGATGACCCGTGGGGCGGGGACGTCGATGTCGGCCAGTTCGGCGCCCTGATTGATCAGGATGTCGCCGTTGTCGAATTCAAACACCTGGCGCGTGATGACCATCGCACCGCTCGCGGTACGGGCGCCTTCGCCGACGAAAAAGCCGTCACATGTCCATCGGCCGATAACCTTGTCCGGGAAAGCCGGACTGCCATCGGCGAGCGTACCTTCGGCGCCGCCGTCAAGCGTGCCGTCTTCGTAGATGTAGCCCTGGGTCACAAAAGCGTTGCCGTAAGCGGGCATCCCGTCGCCGAAGACCGGCTGGGCCGCGTAGACGAACCGCGTGAGATCTTCAGCGACATCGAAGGACATCGGCGCGCCACCGGCGCTGGCGATGGTGGTCGTCGCAAGGAAAGCGAGCGAGGTCAGATTGAGTTTCAACATTGGATCTTTCTTTCTTTTGAGATTTGGGTTTCAGTTCAGGATTACAGATCGCACAGCGGTCGCCCGTGTACGGCTGTCGGGGAAAGGGCGTAACGACGCCCTAGATTTCGGTGTTCAAATCGACGGTCTGCCTGATCGCTTCAGGCAACCTTCACAGGTTTGTCGCCGAAGTGGCTCGCTGCGCAGGCGAGATGGCGGTGGTCCGTGCCGCAGCACCCCCCGATCAGGCGGAGCCAGGGCATGCTGGCCACGAGACCGGCAGAGAGCTGCCCCCATTCATCGGGATCGCCGTCATCAAGCGTTTCCATCGCGTCGAGTTCCTCGTGCGACAGCCGGGAGGCATTGGCGCGGATCATGCCAATCCGTTTGGACAACGGGAAATCGAGTGCGTCGACGAAATGGCTCGGATGCGCACAGTTGATCCCGTAAAAGAGTGGCGCCGTTCCTTCGAATTCGACCGCCGCGATGGCCTCACCGAGAGGTTCGCCGGAGGGGAGCCTTCCGTCGGTCTCAACGGTAAACGAGATGACATGCGGCAGGCCCGCGTTTCTCATGGCACGGGATGCGCCGGCACCTTCGGAAGACGACGTCATCGTCATCGCGCTCGCGAGATCGACGCCCGCGACGGCCAACGCCTGAGCCTGAACGTTGTGCGCGTCAGCGGCCTCATCCATGCTCGGAGCCGTGCTTGCGTCATAACCGTCGCCCATCGGGCCGATCACACCACAGACGGCGATTGGCGTTGCATCCGTCTCGTGCTCGTCCCTCCAGACACGCGCATAGGTCACCGCCTGGGCGTTAAGCGCAGCGATCTCTTCGCGGCCAAGTTTCATGACGTTTCCCCACGGGAGATTGGCGCGCCACGTCTCGGCATCCAGGACAAGGCCTGTTTCGGCCCGATGCGCGACCGACAGCGCATGTTCGGCGGCGCGATTCAAGGCGTCACGGCCTTCCGCGCTTTGGTAGAGGGTAAACGCGGCGAAGTAGGGCAGATTCAAGCCCTCGTGGAAGATCATTGCGGTTTCCGTCCCGAAGCCGGTCATCCAGGGGCGGCTCGACTTCATCAATTGATCAACGCGTGTCATCGTAGGTCCTTTCGGCGTGTAAGCTGATTTGGCGCTTACCTGCCCCGACGATCCCTTTGAGGCCTAGACGACTCGTGGTAAGGTTCGCCCTACTCCGCAAAATTATCGTTTTTTCATATGCTTGCGGATTGGGCGCGTGATGGGGAGACACGTCTCCCGGCACTTAACTGTACCGCAGGTTCAGTTGGAACGTGGCGTACAACCGATATGAGGCGTGCATGGCTGAAGAATCGGAAGTGATCCGCTCACGCGGAGGCACGCGAGAGCGTATCATGGACATCGCGCAGGAAGCCGTTCTCGCAAAAGGCTTCGAGGCGACCTCGATCGACGAGATCGTTGCTGCGGCGCGTATTACCAAGAGCGGCTTCTTCTATCATTTCTCCGACAAGACCGCTCTGGCTCGGGCTCTTCTGGAGCGCTACCTCGAACAGGAGGAAGCGATCTTCGACGATGTTTTCGGGCGTGCGGCGGAGCTCTCTGACGATCCTCTGCAGATCCTGCTGATCGCACTCAAGCTTCTTGCGGAAGTGGTGGAAAACCTCCCCAACGGACATCCCGGCTGCCTCGTCGCCACCACGGCCTATCAAGACAGGTTGTTCGACGCGGAAGTCCGGGCATTGAACAGGGAGGGCGTTGCGGCCTGGAGTGCGAGGTTCCGAGGACATCTCGAAGCTGTGGCGACTGCACATCCGCCCACCAGACCGGTAAACCTCGACGATCTCGCCGATATGGTGACCGGCGTTTGCGAAGGCGGGATCGTCCTTCAAAAAGCGCTTGACGACCGAACGGCCATGGCGCGCCAGATACTCCTGTTGAGGACATTCATCGGGATGCTCTTCCGATGAACGCCACGGCCCGCGACCGGATTCTCGACCGTGTTCAGACTGATGCGGTGCTCCGCGGCTTCGGTGCACTGTCGGTCGAGGAACTGGCGGAGGCGGGCCAGCTGTCGCGCTCGGGCTTCTTCTATCACTTTCCGGACAAATCCGATCTGGCGCGGGCGGCTTTGGAGCGCTTCGTGCGCGTCGGTCACGAAGGGTTCCTAGCGCTTGTCGCGCAAGCGGAGGAGACATCCGAAGATCCGGTGCAACGTCTCATTATTGTACTTGAACTGATCAGCCGGCGGCTGGAAAAAGCCGGGCCCATGCCGGGCTGTCTGGTCGCTGCCGCCTGTTATCAGGATCGTCTTTTCGACGCGAAGGTGCGGGAAGAGAACCGGAAAGCCATGCTGTTGCGGCGCGCACGCGTCAGAAAGCTGATTGACGCTGCAGCGGCGATGCGAGCCCCGTCGGTCCCCATTGATTTCGACGATCTCGCCGACATGCTCGCCAGCATCATCGACGGCGCGTTGGTCATCGGACGTGTGCGGGATGATGCGCGTACGCCAGCGCAGCAGGTCGGACTTTACCGGGATTTCATTGCAATGCTCTTTGGAGCAAAGCCGTGATGCGGACCGGTGTCAGGCTAGTCGCGTGCACATGCAAGATGCCGTACCGCCCGGTCAACGGTTAGAAGGCTGCCGAGATGATCGAGTGGATGATCTTCATTCCCGCCTGTTTCGCACTCAATCTTGCGTTCGGCCCAAACAATCTCTTGTCCATGATCCACGGAGCGAAAAGGGGCGTCGCTTTTGCGACCGGAGCCGCCCTCGGACGGTTGCTTGTCTTCGTTTCGATAATCGTTATCAGCGCTTTGGGACTGGGCCTTTTGCTTTCTGCATCGGCGTTTGTTTTCACCTTGGTGAAGATCGTCGGGGCAATCTACCTCATCTGGCTCGGCATAACGCTTTGGCGCAGCGCCCGGTCCGTTGCAGTCGACGACCTCGACGGACACATAACCACCACTTTCCAAGCATTCCGAGCGGAAGCGCTCGTCGCGGCAAGCAATCCGAAGGCTATTCTGATCTTCGCAGCGTTCTTTCCGCAGTTTGTCTCCGTAGATGCCTACTGGGAAAACTATGCGATGCTAGGGGCCGCATTTCTTTGCATGGAGTTGATCGCTATCCTCTTCTATGCGGCGCTTGGCCGGCTCGCATCGACGTTTGCCGCGGGTAAGCTTCCGACGCTTCAGCGCCTATCTGGAGCCACGATGTGCCTTTTCGGCGCTTTGGTCCTGCTAAGTCCGCCCCCAACACGCCAATAGTTTCTGCCCAAAGATCACACCAAGTGGCTTGCTGTCTGAAATGAATGTGAATCATCCGTCAGACTATGCGGCGGAGACGAACGTCCGCTTTTTGGAATCTGCTGTGCAGAATTGCACTGCATCGCTAAGGTCCCGTATGGGCCGCTCAATCCACGTAATTCGCAGGTCCCAGAACTCCCGTCGCCTGCGTCACACCGGTGTTTTGTCATCCACGATCCGCCCGTCTTCGAGCGTGATGATCCTGTCGGCCAATTCCAGCACCCGGTTGTCGTGAGTGACCATCACCGTCGTCGTGCCGCGTTGCTTCCCGAGTGCTTTCAGGGTTTCCACCACAATCCGGCCCGAGTCTTTGTCGAGCGCTGCCGTCGGCTCATCGGCAAAGACCACCTCGGGATTGGGAGCTAGCGCGCGGGCCACCGCCACCCGCTGTTTCTGGCCCCCCGACAGATTCGCCGGAAGGTAATCCAGCCGATCCCCAAGACCGAACAGGCTCAGCGAGTGCCGTGCAGCCTTGCGCTGCTGACCTGCATTGCCGGTACCGTTGACCTGAAGGCCCATCAGCACGTTTTCGGTCGCATTAAGGCTATTGTGCAGGTTGTGGGCCTGAAAGATGAAGCCGATCCGGCGCCGCAGGGCAACGGACACCGCCTCCGTTGTGCCGTTCAACTCATGGCCCAAAAGTCGCACGCTCCCGTCCTGCACTTCTCTCAGGCACCCGATCAGCGTCAGAAGCGTAGTTTTGCCCGAGCCGGACGCGCCCATGAGGATCGTAAGGCTACCGCGTTCGATCTGCAGACCGACATCCCAGATCGCCTGCTTGCGCGTGTCACCGCTGCCGAACCAATGGTTCAAGCCCGTTACCTGAATGGGTGCTGCCTCCACCATCAAAACAAGTCGGCGGGATCGGCATTGGCCAGGCGCCGCGTCGCAATGGCGCCAGAGATGGCGCAGGCCAGAAGCGTGCCGAAGAACACTGCCGAGGATGTCGCGAGGTCCAGTTCAACCGGCAGGCCTGTCGCGCCTGAAAGGCCGACATAGATAAGCGCAGATATCCCGATTCCCGGCAGAAATCCGAGGATAGCCAGGATGATCGCCTCTTCAAACACGATCCCGAGGAAGAAGGGCTGCCCGTATCCCATCGCCTTGAAGGTTGCGTATTCGCGCAAATGGTCGGCCACATCGGTCGACAGGATCTGGTAGACGATCACGATCCCAACAAGGATACCGATCACCACGCCGAAGCCGAAGATGATACCGGTCGGGCGCTCGGTCGTTTGGTAGAGGAGGTCCGCCTGCGCGGCGTCTTCTAGCGTCATCACGCGCACGGTGTCGGGCAGGGCGTTCCGCAGACGCTCAACCACCACGGAAGTGTCTACGCCTTCTTCGGCATCGATCAGAATGTGATTGGCGGCGCTGGCGCTGCGGCTGCCGAAGAGGCGAAAGAAGGTCTGGTCCGACGTCATCAGCGTTCCGTCCGCCGAAAATCCACCGCCCATGGAGAGCGTGCCGATGGCGGAGAGGGTCCGGCCATTGGCCTCAAACCGATAGGCTGTGCCACCGTCGATGCCGGCAAGATCGCCGGGCTCCAACCCGCGTGTCGCATTGTCGATCAAGACGGTGTCTTCCAATTGCAGCGCCGGGATGCTTTCATCAATCGGCGGCGTGATGACACTGGCGCGCGCAGGGTCGATGCCAAAAGCCTGCAGCGTCGCGGTGCTACCATCGTCGCGCTGCCATTCGATGTTGCCGATATAAAGCGGTGTGCTGCGCGCCACGCCCGGTACGCCGAGGGCCTCGAACCCACGGACGCGGGCGATATTACTGCCATCGGTCAGCGTGTTGGCATCCGAGGACGACAGCATAATATCGGCCCGAAAAAGCGCATAGGGTGCAATAGTCGATCCATTTAGCGCACCGAGGATCCCCAGTTGGACGAAGACAAGGATATTGGCGAAGGCCACCCCCGCCAGCGCTGCGGCCATGCGCGTGCGATTGTGAGACAGCTGCATCCAACCGATTGGAAGCCGCCCGAGAAGCAGTGCCAGAAGGCGCGTCATTCCCCGCGGCCCGCGTCGATTTGGGTCACGACCTGCAGATTGGTCAACCGCTCCGCCGCAGTGGAAGCGGCTTCATCGAGCGCGATGATCACATCCACGATGCGGGCATCGGTATTGGCGGCGGGATCGTCGGAGGTGATGGATTGCCGCCCGATTTCCAATCCGATGGCGACGACCTGACCGGCCAAGGGCTCCGGTAACGCATCCGCCGTGATCCTGGCCGGGTCGCCCACAACAACACGGCCTATAAGGGTCTGATAGACCTCCGCCTCCACATACATCTCGGACGTGTCGCCAAGATTGAGGATGCCATCATTGCCGGGGCGTTCCCCGGGGCGGACATGGATGTCGAGCACTGTGCCAGCGCTTGGTGCGCGGACACGGCCCCTCTCCAGATCTCGCTCGGCACTGGCCAGCGCAACGCGCGCGGCCTGAACATTGGCTTCTGCCAGTGCGATATCAGCCTGGACCGGCGCGGCCCCGTTTTCATACCGGCTGAGCGTCGCGCGGGCGCGTTCGACATCGAGTGCGGCCTCCTGCGCGCGGGCAATCGCGGTGTCGAGCGTTGCGCGGGTCGTCGCACCACGGTCGACAAGGGCGGTCGTCCGTTCAAGTTCAGCAGCAGCAAGTGCATTCGTGGCCTCGGCCCGAGCGAGGGAGGCTTCGGCCTCGACCCGGCTGGCGCGGATTTGCTCCCGCGTTTGCAGCAGGGCTGCCTCTGAGACGGCGAGATTGGCATTTGCCGTTTCTACCGCATCCTGCAACTGGCCCTCGCTGTCGAGCACGGCTAGGATATCGCCTTCCCCAACCACATCCCCAACTGCCACATTCAGCCGCGCGATGCGTGCGTCCCCGGCGCCGAAGGGTGGCGAAACAATGATCACGTCACCACGCGGGATGATCCGGCCAAGCGCCACCACATCCCCTTCACTTACCACGGCGACCTCTTCGCGCGTGGTGACCTGTTCGATGGCAACCGCCATCGGTGTGTCCGTGCCGCCGCCCGGTTCCAATCCAAGCGTCCGGAACGCGGCTTGCAGGCCCGGTGGCTGAAAATAAAGCCCAAGAATGCCGCCTAAGAAGAAAACAGCCATGATCGCAGGGACGAAAATCAAGCGCCACCGCCCCGATGTACGCTTTGGCCGCGCGCGCGCCGTCTCGGAAACGCCGTTGTCAAGCAGCGGAAGATCGGGTTCGTTTGGGTCGGGCGTAGCCATCAGGGCCTCAATTTGACGTATTGCTGACACGTATGTCAGTAAATGAAATGGCACAAGACGTGCGGATGGCCGACCCGAAAAAGCCAACACATCGCCGTCGTAAGCACGCACGACCTGCTGAAATCCGTCGCGCAGCGCTGGAAGAATTGGCGGAGAACGGAATTGCGGGGAGCACGCTGGCCGGGACTGCAAAGCGCGCCGGGATCTCCCGCACAACCGTCTATCTCTACTTCGACACCAAGCAGGATACTTTCGAAGCTGTCGCACGCGATAGCGTGGGGCAGACTATCGAGGAAGCGACCGCCTTATTGGACGAACTCGATGGCACCATTGAAGAGCTTTTCACCGTCGTCATCGACCAGGTCTACACCAAGGTCGTGCAGGGCGACGCGCATGTGATCCTACGCGCGCTGGTCGCTGAAGGGCAGAGTAACAGCGAAATCGTTGCGTTCTACCACCGTGAGATTCCCTCGAAGGGAGAAACCCTCATACGGCGCTTGATCGATTGGGGAATTGCACGCGGTGCGCTTGCTCCAGAAGCGGCTGTCATCGACCCACGCGTGATTGTCGCCCCGGCGCTCTTCGCTGGCATCTGGCGGTTGGTGTTTGAATCCCACGCGCCGTTGGATCTTGAAGCGTTCAAGCGGGATCATGTTGCGCTCGCCCTCGAGGGTCTGCTTGCGAGGTGACCTCTGGCGTGATGGCTTGCACGTCTTGGTATGGGCACATTTGACTTGTCCTCCGATAGATAGCGAACTGACTTCTTACGACGTGGCACCTTCATCGTAAGACGTGCAGCTAAAATCCTAAGGCGTTCTTCGCTGCAGCGAAGGTCCGATTTGGTGAAGCTGCACTGCAGCATGAGATGACGTGCCCAAGGTCGGCTATGGGCCGGACTCGACCGGCGAGTATCTGATCCGCCAATACGCGTCACGATAAGGGTGCATCGCGTGCGATCTCGGACAAAGCTGAGATGGCCCATTGGTGCATGGGGCTATTCGAATTGCGCTCGTGAAGCATGGCGGTAACAGTGAACGGGCGGATCTCCACAGGCGGCGGAAAAAACAAAAGCCGATATCGCTCTGCTTGGCTTGCCACCAACCGGCTGGGCAGCGTCGAGATCAAATCCGTTGTCGCGACGATGGCGAGTGCAGGCAAGAATTGCGGGACTGCCATTGTCACGCGGCGCACCTGCCCGCATTTCACTAACTCTTCGTCGACGATCCCAGTGTGATCGCCGCGCGGCGACACGATCAGATGCTCGGCAGCCGTATAGATCTCCAGGGTCATCTGTTTCTGGGCCAGCGGATGCCCTTGTCGCATCACCACGCTGTAGCTTTCGTCGTACAGTTTGGCCTGCCTTATGCTGCGCGGCAGATTCCACGCAAACCCCAATGCAAGGTCAATATCGCCCTGCTCAAGCGCATCAATCGCAGGACGGCGGCCGAGGGGCAGGATGCTTACACGCATGCCCGGAGCTTCGGCACGGACCATTTGCAGAAAGCGCGGCACCAGCGTTGTCATCTCGTTGTCAAACGCCCCGATGCGCAGGATGTCAGTTGATGTCGCCGGGTTAAAGACAACAGGTGTGCTGATCGCTTGTGACAACGTTTCGACCACGCTCCGGATCTTGGGCTCCATCCCCAGGGCCACAGCCGTCGGCTCCATCCCCTTGGGCGTGCGCAGGAACAGTGGATCACCAAAGGCGTCCCGTAAGCGTTTGATCGAATGGCTGATCGAGGATTGCGTTAGCCCCATGTGATCGGCCACATCCGAGGCTTTACGCAGCCGCATCAGGTTGACGAAGACCAAGAGGACAGTCAGATCCAACCTTCTTAATTCAATTTCATCGATATCCACCTTCAATCCAATTCGTTTTCATTGCAGTTTTGGCTTCCCTATCTCTCGATCATCGCCAAGGCAATGGAGAGGTGGCATGCGGATCGGGATAATCGGAAAGGGGCGGGTCGGATCGGCTCTGGCAACTGGCTGGCGTGCCGCAGGTCACGAGGTTCAGCTTAGTGGGCGAGACACCACACCCGGCGTGGCCGACCTTGCAAACTGGGCTGACGTCATTGTCCTCGCAGTGCCCTATGCCGCGCTGGAGAACATCGCTGCGACCATCACCGTCACCGACAAACCCGTCATTGATTGCACCAATCCGATAGTCATGGGGCCAGACGGCATGGGGCTTGCGGTCGGTCACACGACGTCAGGCGCGGAGCAGTTGCAAGCTTTGTTGCCCGGCGCGCATGTTGTGAAGACGCTCAATCAGGTGGGGGCGGAGGTGATGGCCGACACCACTGGCTTCGCCCACGCACCAGTTCAGCTCCTTGCAGGCGACAACGACGCAGCCAAAGCGACTGTCGCCGCTTTGCTGTCCGACCTGGGGTTGGAAGCTCTGGATGCAGGTGGGTTGTCCAAGGCGCGACTTCTTGAACCGTTCGCACTCACCTGGATCAACCAAGCCATTGCACAGAAACACGGGCGCAACTGGGCCTTTGGCGCGATGCCGCGGGCGGTCCAATGAGCGAACCGGTCACCATCGTTGTGCGCCGTCGCGTGCGGGCGGGGTCAGAGCAATTCTATGAGGATTGGCTGAACCGCCTGACGTCTGAAGCACAGGCGCTGCAAGGTTATCTCGGTGCGCAGTTTCAAAAGCCGTCGACCCAAGGCGCAGCATATACCAGCGTGTTTCGGTTCGACAGCCTTGAGACCCTAGAGGCGTTTGAACGCTCCGACCTGCGTGCGCGTTACCTGTCCGAGATCGCGCCCCACGTGGCGGCGGATGCGGTTTGGGACCGAACCACCGGTTTGGAGGTCTGGTTCGAAGCGCCTGCGGGGACCATCGTCGCTCAACCGTCGCCGCATCGCATGGCGCTGGTTCTGATCGTGGTCGTGTTCCTGCTGGTCCTGGTGCTGAACGTCGCGCTGACCCCGTTGGTTGGACACTGGCCGCTGGCGCTGCGGCTTCTCATCACCGTTATCCTTCAGGTCACTCTGATGACCTATCTCATCATGCCGCGCGTCGTGAGACTGATGGCGCGATGGATTTTCCCTTCAACAAAAACAGCAACCTAGAAAGGTAATCAACATGTCGGCATCTATCGACACACACGGAACCAAGCGCGTTATTATGATCGTCGCGAACTCCGGCACTTCGCCCACCACCGGCTGGCCCGTGGGCTTTTGGTGGGCCGAGGTCACGCACCCCTATTGGACCTTTGCCGAAGCCGGATACGAGGTCGAGATCGTCTCGCCCAAGGGCGGCGATCTGATGGCTGACGGCTTCTCAGACCCCGAGGACGACAGCCAATACTCCGCCCATGACATCGTCTCGCTCGGCTTCAAAAAGTCGGCAACCCATAGCGCGATGTTGCAAGGCACCAAGTCTATCGCTGAGGTCTCTCTGGATGATTACGACGCAGTCTTTGTAGCCGGCGGCCAATCCCCCATGGTGACGATGATTGATGATGCTGACCTGCATGCCTTTATCGCCAAAGCCTATGAGGCGGGCAAGGTCGTCAGTATCGTGTGCCACGGCACGTGTATCCTGCTGAAAACCTGGCTCTCGAACGGGGAGTTGCTTGTGAAGGGCAAGACCTGGACGGGCTTTGCCGACGCCGAAGAGCAATTCGCCGATGATTTTGTTGGACAAAAGATTCAGCCGTTTTGGATCGAGGAAGAGGCGCGCAAACTCGAAGACACAAACTTTGTGGTTCAGTCGATGTTCAAGCCCTTCGCCGTGCGCGACGGTAATCTGATCACCGGGCAGCAGCAATTCTCAGGCGCCGCCGCGGCTGAGTTGGTTGTGGACACGCTCGGGCGTTGAAATCTTGAGCAACTTGATAGGCCTCCGGCGCAGACCGGAGGCTTTGCTCCATTTCACTTCAAGAGCTCAGAAATTACCTGCCATCGTGTCGAAAGTCGAAAGCGGTCACCCACAAAATTGGATTGTCGATTTTGTGCGCAGGTTTCGCGTTCCCAGACCACAAGATTTCACCGTCGCTGCGAATGGCCGCTAAGCGGGATGCGACTGCAGCATCTCCATCGGGTGTCCAAAGTCGGGAATGGGCCGTCCTTAGCCCTGGCTGGTATCTGGGTTCGACCGAGCCGCGCCGCATCCGAGGTCAGCTTTGAGCCCTGACAGTCCCTAGTTATGAACCTAAATCTTCCTCGGTCTCTTCGGAAAAACGCCCGCGCTTCTCAAAAACCTCCAAAGCCGTGCTAGAGAAGTCCCGCAAGCGCACCCACTCTTCGGCGCTCTTGAAGTAAGCAATGTCCCATGTGTCGCTTGTCGTTGCGTCTGACGCATGGTTGACGAGCCGGAAGAATTCCGAAATCGCCTCTTTCTCATTTTCACTGAATACGTTGGGCGCTTCGCTGTAGTCGAGCGACAGATTATCGTGGACCATTTCGATCGCCTCAAAGGCACCAAAGAAGGCAACGTCTTCAAACGAAGAGTGCAATTCTACAACCTCGATTATGCGGTTGCGAATTCGCTAATAACTCACTTTCCTACTGACAACTTCCATGCGGCACGTTACGCCGCGTAGCTTGCACCACTCAAGGACCGCTTTGTCCGCGATTTGTCAGTTCTGAGCAGCCCAATTTGACTGGTCCATGTTGAGTGTTAGTGCATGACCGGCCTGTGATCCATCGGGATGATGGTTTCGGGTGCCGGAGGTCGATAGCC
>JANQQC010000057.1 GCA_028285145.1 Hyphomonadaceae bacterium | reverse complement strand
TCCTTGGCAAAGATGTAACTAGCAAGCGGTCGGAAGCCAGCATTCACCGCTTGCTTTCGATATCCCGAACGAATGACTTCGGCGACAAGGAGTGGCGGGTACCTACGAAGTTCAACTTCGCCATCGGTTCGCAGCGTTTGGTACGCCGGTTTCTCGATGTTGTTGATGTATATAACCCAAGCCGCCATGCCGGATATTGCCAGCAAGGCCACGGTCCCTATCCCGTAGAGCATCAGTTTCACACCCATGCGCATGGCCAAGTCCTTCTTGCTTCCGCTTTTCGGTACGCGGGAGAACTGATTGCGGATCAAGCGCATCGACAGCGCGGGTAATGTTCGCTAATGGGATGGACCGGCTGCTCCACCGAGCGAGCAGGTTAGGCTTTGAGGGCTTTGACCTGCAGACAAGAGGAGCCCCATCTCATGAGCATTGAAGCGAACCGGTCGCTGCATGGCATCACTGTCATTGGCATCGACATTGGCAAGGATGTATTTCACCTCGTCGGCTTCGACGGGGACGGTCAGATCGTCCTGAAGCGCAAGATCCGTCGGCTTGCGTTGACGGATGTCTTCAAGACCCTGCCGCGCTGTGTCGTCGGCATGGAGGCGTGCCTGAGTGCGCACTTTGTGTCACGGACGCTGCGCCGCTTGGGCTTCGAGCCACGGATCATCCCGGCCAAATACACCCGCCCCTTCGTTAAGGGGCAGAAGAACGACTACAACGATGCCGAAGCCATCGCCGAAGCGGCGCTGCGGCCCAATCTGCGCTGCGTGCGAGAGAAGACCCAGGCACAACTTGACCTGCAGGCCCTGCACCGGGTTCGCTCCCGGCTGGTCTCGCGACGGACTGCCACCATCAATCAGATCCGCGCCTTCCTGATCGAGCAAGGCATTGCCGTTCGCACCGGCTCCCGGTCACTCCGCAACTCGCTGTTCGCCATTCTGGAGAACCGGCAGGACGAGTTGTCACCGCGCATGAGCGACATCATTGTCGGCCTGTACGAGGACTGGCTTTGGCTCGATGAGCGCATCGACAGCCTGAGCAGTGAGATCGAGGAGATCAGCCGGCAGGAGGCGAACTGCGAACGTCTGATGAGCGTTCCCGGCATCGGCCCGATGATCTCCACCGCCATGGTAGCGGCGATCGGCTCGGGCGACGCTTTTGATCGTGGCCGCGACTTTGCCGCCTGGCTGGGACTGGTGCCGCGTCAGTATTCGACCGGCGGCAAGCCGATCCTCGGCCGGATTTCGAAGCGCGGCTGCAAATACCTGAGAACCCTGTTCATCCAGGCGGCCCACATCATTCTGATGCGCCCGCACAACTGGGCAAGGTTCAGTTTCGGGCCGTGGCTGGAGCGGGCCTCACAACGAATGCACAAGAACAAGCTCGCCGCGGCCCTTGCCAACAAGTTGGCGCGGATCGCCTGGAGCGTTCTCAGATCCGACAAGCCATTCGATGCCCATCGCATCGAGGTGACGGCGATGTAGTCCGTCATCCACCGGAGTTCGCAACCGAGATGACTGCATGGAACGGATCGAGAAACGCACCCAAAGTCTGATGACCCAATGGGCTGCCTGCCAGCCTGTCCGCTAATGAGACCAATGGCGCGTGCGTATTCCCATCAAGGCCACGGCCCGCGAGCCGATCAAACAGGCCGGATACATATCAGCGACTTCCGCAATCGTGCAGAGGTCAAGGTTGCAAACCGCAGCCGGTCCATACAT
>JANQQC010000052.1 GCA_028285145.1 Hyphomonadaceae bacterium | reverse complement strand
GACTTCAGGTTTTCCAACGGATCATCGTCCGTGCGGCGAACTTCCACGTCACTCATCGCTCTTCTCCAGTGTGCGGAGGAGGGCGATCAGCAGGGCTATGGCGGGGGATAAGTGAGAGCAATCGCCGGATTGCCCGGAAGGCGGGAAGATGTAGGCCTCCCAGCCTCCGATGCCCTGCGATACGTCGCCGTGCCTCCAATACTCTTCAAGCGATCGCGCCGATCCCGGCAGTTTCTCTTCCACTAGGGCGAGGGTGGCATCGAGAGAGGCGGTCAAGGGTGGGTATGGTTTGAAGCCTCGCCACCACATCTCGCGGCTATCGAAGGTTATGTTTCCCGCCGCGGCGGGCTTATAGTCGGGCAAAACCGCGCAATAGATCAGCACGTCCAGTTCCTGGTCCGCCCCATCCGTCTCTTGCAGACGTTTGATAAGGTCTGTGTAGTTAGTCATGCCTCAGCCCTTTCATGCGAAACGGCGGCCGATTCCAGCGCCTCTACCGGATCAATCGACAGAAGCTGAGCGACACGCCAGACGAACACGGTCGACGGGTTGCTGTTGCCTTGCTCAACGTCCCAGACGTAGCTCTTGGTGAAACCAATGGCGTCAGCGAGCTGTTGCAGGGTCAGCCCCGCCTCCTTGCGCCGCGCTCTCAGCAGGCGAGAGAACACAGCGACCTTGCCTTGCGGCTCACGGCGCGGAACGGCGGTTTGCAGCAGCGCCATCGCCTGACGCACTTTCAATTCATCGGCCGCCATCACCCTTCCTCCTGTGTGGGGGTGGGTGGGAGTGGAAATGGCCTCACCGGTGCTGACGGCACCACCGGCTCAAGCAGGTCGACCACCTCGTTGAGCGTAATGCAAATATTGTTTAGCATGAGTGACATTAGCTCTGGCTCGTGATCCCCGTTCAGATAGAGGATCGTTCGCTTGCCGCGCCCCGCAAACCAGCCCGCCTCCAAGTGCGCCGAGCGGCCGCACGGAAGCACAAGAACGCACGTATCTGCCCATTCCATAGCCCGAAAGTCGGCCATGTACCCTTGGGCGCAGATGGGCGATGACAAAAGATGGTGGCGATATTTAATCGCAGTCCAAGACTGCCAGCCACCATCGATTTCCGACCAATGGAAGCCACCAGCATTGTGCTCTGGATCACGAAAATCGTAGACTTCATGGCCCGCAATACGCAGGGCGCTTACGACTTCAGGCTGGGTTTCATTGCGCCAGCTGGATGCAACATAAACTCGCGCCATTAAATCTTCTCCAGAGCTCGCTTAAGGTCCGCGACATTGTCGTGAAGCGCGCCATTCTTTGTGTAAAAATCATCGACAAGCCGTTGCGCTGCGCTCTCTATGTCGCGCCACCCATCCCCCGGCCCTTCCCCTTCCCGTAGGCGGGTGGCGAGGCGGTCGAGGGCTTCAATCCGGTGATATGGAAAGCCCGTGCCGTCCTGCTTAATCAGCGCTTGCTCCCCCTCCACTATGCGGAGGAAGAGGGAGAGGGCGCGGGACGCCACGTACGGCCACCCTCCCTCTGGGTACTGTTTTTGGAGGTCAGGCGATCCCTCAAAGTCGTGATAGGCTGCACAAATCTCTTCGGACAGCACCTCCACCACCGGCCCTACGGGCTGGGCAGGGAGGGCGAGATCGGCTGTCATGTTGTCGATCTGCGTCAGAAGACCATACAGGTCTGGCAGAGGCTTCCAGTCGGGAGCCGTTTGCACATAATGCTTCTTGTGCAGGGCTTCTGCGAGCCTCGTTGCGTACTTCTGGGTCTCGGCAATCGCCTTTTTTAGATCCCCGAGACGCCGAAGCTCTTTGATTGTGGCCTCATCCAGCTCACTCTGTGTCATGGTCTGTCTCCTCGTTCAGCGCGGCTTCGGCTTCGTGGATCATCTTTAAGACGGCATGTGCCCTGGCTAATGTCGCCATTTGAGCTGGCGTCACGTCATCCGAGAGGCTCTGCAGCCCCCAAGAGTCGATCAGTTTCGCCGCAGCACCCAACGCCTCCCGCAGTCTCTTATTCTGGTCTTCTAGGAAGGAGAGGCGGGTGGTCAGGATCTCTGTTTCTTCGGCAAGGATCTCTTCGATTTCCTCGCTGCGCACGGTGTCGTGCAGCGCGTTTACGTCCTCCGCGTAGTACATCGGTTTGGACATGCGGCCGCCGGTGACATGGTAATAGACCTTCGGGGCCTCGCGCATCAGGTGATGGAAGTCGGCCAATTCGTTGGCGATGCGGGGATTGTCGTCCTCGGGGTACTGGTCGCGATCCTCGGCAAGCGAGAAACATTCAATCCAGTACTTGGCTGACGCATCCCAGTTGGCTCGCACTAACTGATTGACGCGCGCCTCCAGCTCCAGCACGTAGGCGCAGAGGTCGATTACAACCTTTGGCGATGACGCCAGCTTAAGCTTCGCCGCCCCCTCAGCCCTCTCGCGTATCTCTTCTATAGGGGGGCGGGTCATTCCGCCTCCTCCGGAACATCAACAATGCTGTCCGGATAGTTGAAGCGGGTGCGCGCGTAGTACTCGATTGATTGCAGGTACTCGCCTTCAGCCCGCTCAATAGCGTACTTTGCCAGCGCGATGGCGAAATCGCCGTAAATGTCTGTCCCGGGCTTAATGTCATCGGTGCCGGGATAGTACTCGCGATCAATAGCTAGACGCAGCTCGTCCAGATGATCCTTGGCGTCGCTCCACTTTTTCTTGAGGTCTTCAAGCTCTGCCCAGACGGCAGGCGTCAACATGACCTTAAACGCTTCAACACTCATTTCCGAAAACTCCTCTTCGGCCATTCCTGTTTTCGATAGTGTGGGTGATCTTTGGAGAGAGGGGAGACGGCGGGCTGGGGGATGGAGCCCTTGCCGCGCTTCTCGCGTCGGGCGCGCTGGCCTGTCTCGCCGCGATTGTGGCGTATCTTCTTGTGACGCTTGGCGTCCTCTTTGGTCTTCGCCTTATGGCAGGACGGACAGAGCGGCGTGATGTTCTCGACCTCATCCGATCCACCGCCGAACAGGCTCACAACATGGTCGTACTCGACCTTCCCATTGAAAGGCTCACCGCATTCAGGGCAGCAGGCATCGCGTTCAAGGATCTCGACCTTGCGGGCGAGAGTCATGGCCTTGCGGGAAGCGGGGAGGACATCGCGGGTCATCGCTTTATCTTCCGGATGTCTTCGATACCGGCCCGCCAAACGCGCTCATCCAGCATGATGCCCTGCACGATAAGGTCCACCTTGCGGACGGCCTCGTGAAAACTCTCGGCGGTGACGGTCACGCACGGTGATCGCGCCCCGCGGTGAGGCTCTTCCTTGGTAACCGCCTTGCACGCATCTCCACGCGACACGCCCGAATAGGGCCAGACGAACAAGCTGGCGGCGTACTTGCTCACCCCATCTCCTCCCACAGCTTCACACCTTGCTGAGCGGCAAAGGCTTCGATGAGGTCCATCAGCTCGGTGAAGTCAGCTTTGCTCAGCTTCGATGTGGACCGGCCCAGTTGGACGAAGCCGTTGCCGTGAATGTTCGGGACGATGCGAACTTCCTGGTTCAGCCCGGCCATCATCACCTCTTTCCAGTCAGCCGGGCTGAGCCGCTGGCCGTGCCAGAGAAGCTCTTGACTGAGCGTCGTCAGCATCGCCCACATGCGGGCGTTCTGGTCGATGCTGCGAATGTCACGCTGGCAGCGGACAATGAAGCCGAGCGGGGCCTCATTGATGTCGCGCACGACCTTGTTGCGCTCTCGCTCTGACTGGACGGTGTAGGTGGCGGACATCAGGCGGCCTCCACCTGTGACAACTGCTCAGCGCGCTTCTCCATGGCCTGTTTAAGCGAGAGCGCCGCGTCGGGCTCTTCAGCCCAGAACCGCTTCAGTGTTTCGGCATTCCGGAACTGGAAATCCCGCAAGCCCATCGGGCTTTCGAGAGCCTTCACATGGCCGGCGCAGCGATCATACATCTGACCGGGCGGGACCATCTCGATGGCGCCGCTATCCATGTCGAACACCATCGCGAATTCGCCGCCAATCATGCCGATGCGCTTCTTGCGCAGGTCCTCTGTAAAAGCGTCGACAGCCTCGCTCGCCGTGAAGTCAGCGTCGATGACCATGCCCTCAGCCGGCTCATAGAGGCCGCTGGTTTGCTCGGGCCAGCCCTTGCGAAGAGCGCGGGCCTCGGCGCACTTGGCGAGCATGACGCGGGGCATGGTGGCCCAATTGGTCTTGGGATCGACCTTGCGTGTCGTCTCGCCCTCGAAGACCTTCCGGCGCTTCGGCTTTCCACTATCTTCCCAGAACTGTCCCGGAATGTCCTCCCAGGTGAAGTTTTCGCCCTCCTCGACGGTTGCGGCGAACTCATCCCAGTCAGCGGCTGCCCGGATCGGGAACCACTCACCACGATTGTCTTGCTGGAACACCTTGACCGTGGCTCGGACCAGTCCGGTTGGGTTGTCGGGACCCTTCTTGTTCTCGTCGTAGAGGAAATCGGCTTCCTCGTCGTCTGGCCGATAGTCGCCGCAGCGCCTCGCGAGAACGCGCAGTCCGTCGATCCCGACATGGATCACCATGCGGCGCTTCTTGTCGTCATCCTTGTTGTAGACCATCGCATAGATCTGCTTGGTCATCGGGTTGAGGCCACGAAGCCGGGACGTTTCCATGAACAGATCGAACTCGACCTGGTTCGTGTCCTTGGCGACGGTCTGGTGGATGATCTTGCACTGTTGGGGCGAGAAGCTGACAGCAGACGGAATGGCGGCGGGCAGGGTCATCACTTGGGCCTCATCTGTAGGGATTGCGGGGCGGGCTCCAGCGTCGCGCCGGGGACGGTTTCACCCTCCTTGAGCACGCGCTTCAGGCCGACCTTGTCGAGCTTCGGCTCTCCGCGCTTGTAGAACTGGCTGGGGATTTCGGCTTCGTCATGGATGACGAGCTTGTCAGGGTTGCTCCTGAGCGTGAGCGTCACTTCGGGGCGCTGGATCGACTTTTCGCTAAAGATGGCAAGGGCTTGTTCCAGCTTGGCTTTACGCTTTGACTGGCGCCATGCGACACGCTCCTTGCGGTCGCTCAGGTCTTTCTGCCGATTGGCGATGCCGTCCAGAACCTCTTGATCCTGATTGATCAGTTCGACCACGCCATCGACCAGTTCAAACAGCCCGGTCTCGCCTTCGATCATGTCGCTCAGCAATTCCGCGTCTTCCGCGTCCGCGCCAAGCGCCTCCTTCAAGGTGCGCGCGGCCTCGATTTCGCGGCTGATCAGGTCCTCGGCAACCTCAGACATGACTCACCTCTCTTCCCATCTGCGCGAGCTCGTGCTCTTCTTCTGTGAATTCTCTTCCATTGATCTGGGCGCAGATGCGGTCGGAGAGACGGGCGATCAGCCTGTCGAGAATGTTGATCTGGTAGCTGTCCCGGACTTTCAGGGCCTGCCCGCGCTGGCGCTCCAGCTCGCAGAGTTCATGGTAGAGGGCGGAGTCGTAGAGGCGGGTCATTCTGGATTCCCCGCAAGGCCGCAATAGCCGACCTTGACGGTCGGGCTTGCGAAGTCGCCTTCCGTTACGGGGCGCTCGCCCCACCATCGCCATGCGGAGCACTGCGAGGCGACGCAAGCACAGCCCGTCGGCCAAGCTCCCTCGACCCTGCCGTCCTCAACGATTCGATTGAACGCCGGCTGCTTTCCTCGCCATTCCGTCTTGTTGTGGCGGCGGTGGGCTGCAATGGCGCGGCTGAACGGACACCACAGTTCTTTCGCTTCGTCTTCCGTATGCATCACAACACCGCCTCATGTTCGTTCTTGCCATTGAGGCCTCGGGCATAGGGTCCATCACCGTCCTTGAGATGGTCGGTGAAGACTTCCATCAGATGGGTGAGCAGGACTTGCTGGCCTTCGGTGGTGTCGGCGGCATCAACGGCCTGCCTCAAATGGCCAAGGGCTTCCTGACCACGCGCCCAGTCGTCATAATTGGTGCGGTCATCGATACGGCAGCGGGGCATCTTGTAGGACGGCCCATCCCCGACGAAATCATCCGGATAGTTCCCATTGCCACGCTCAGTGCGGGACCGGGTGCGGTTATAGCCAGCGTAGGGGTTCATTGGGCGGACTCCACTTCAGCCGCCTCGATCTTCTCGATGTTGCGCAGGTAGTAGATGCAGGCGCTGCGCTCTACTTCTGTCAGGTCTCTGTCGCGCGCGTCGCTATGGAGACCGACGGCAAAAACGATTGAGCCATGTCGCGGACCCATACCGTATGAGTGATCTGATCGCTGCCCATGCCACCGGTCATAGTCTTTTGTGCCGAAGTACCCGGCCTTAAGGCTTTGGTGGGGTCGCAGAGTGTCTGAGTTGGCGAAGTAAGCTATAGCGTCATAAATAACCGACGCGCGCTCACTGCCGCCATGGGCATAGCGGCCGCGCCGGTACATGACGCTTTTTGCGACCGCAATTTGGTCAAGGTCTTGGCCGGCGTCCAACAAGGCCAGCTTCTGTTCAATGCCAGATTTCTCATTTTGCAGAGTTTTCATGGCCTTGGCGTGTCGCTCACCTTCGGCTTGGAGAGCGCTGCGGCACGAATACAGTTTTGCTGCCAGCGTTGTGTAGTTTTCTTCGGAAGCCATCTCATTCTCCTATAGTTGCCCGACCGGCCTTGGGCTGTCTGTGGGGAAACAGAGGCCGGCCGGGCGCCACCGCCGGGATCAGGCGGCGGATTGGGTTTGCTCTTTCTGCGGCTCGGGTAATGGCCACGGCTCAGGCTCAGGATCGCTGAGCCACGCGACCAGCCGGTCGAACTGCCATTCTTCCTCTGCGGCCCTTGCGGCCCTTGCGGCCCCTGCGGCCTCTGCGGCCCTTGCGGCCCTTGCGGCCTCTGCGGCCTCTGCGGCCCATGTGGCCCTTGCGGCCCCTGCGGCCCATGCGGCCCATGCGGCCCATGCGGCCCTTGCGGCCCCTGCGGCCCATGCGGCCCTTGCGGCCCCTGCGGCCCATGCGGCCCTTGCGGCCTCTGCGGCCCTTGCGGCCCTTGCGGCCTCTGCGGCCCTTGCGGCCCTTGCGGCCTCTGCGGCCCT
>JANQQC010000051.1 GCA_028285145.1 Hyphomonadaceae bacterium | reverse complement strand
GCTTTCGCCCGCCGGGCGGATGCGTCGGCCAGTGCGGCAGGGGCATGGGGTGAGGCCGCAAAGCCCCAGCCTGCCGCCCTCGCGCCGGGCTAGCCCGTCCCATCCAACAGTTCAGCCACCCACCGCATCGTCACACCCGACTTTGCGGATACACGTGCAGGCCCTGTCGCTACGCGTACTCCCCTCCCCGAGGAGGGGGAGGCGCACAACGGAATGACCGGAAGGAGAACCAACAATCATCCCGCTCATCACGGACGTGATCCGGGATCTGGCTCGGCCGGGCTGAGACCCCTCAGCGATGCGGTGGGAGATCCCGGCCTGCGCCGGGATGAGCGGGCGACAAGCACCGCGACCCACCATGCGTCACCCTCAATGAGCGTCAGCTCATCTGAGGGCCCAGCTCTGAAACGTTCCGTCTGCACGGGACTGGAAACCTTCGAGATGGGCCCTCAGACGGGCTGCGCCCGTCGAGGGTGACGCCAGACAGACAGATACGAAGGAGATCAATAGCCCCAACCCACAGCGAGCCAGCGCGACCACTGGAAGAAGGAGAGCAGATCAACAGCCCTGATCGCGCTTCATGTGAGCCGCTCGCGCGCGAAGCGCGCCGAGCGGCGATACGGAAGCCAACAAAAAAGGCGGAGCATCCCTGCCCCGCCTTCTTCGCAATCGTTTCGACTAAGCCTTAAGCCGCTGCCGCACCAAGCACGGCTTTCACTTCGAGGAACTCCTCAAAGCCATGCTCGCCCCATTCGCGGCCATTGCCGGACTGTTTGAACCCGCCGAACGGCGCGGTGAAGTCCGGCGAGCTGCCATTGATGGCGACCTGGCCGGCGCGGATACGGTTGGCCACGGCGCGGGCTTCGTCTTCTGCGCCCTGCACATAGCCGGCAAGGCCGTACTCGGTATCGTTGGCCATCTCGATGGCATCCTCGACATCGTCATAAGGCAGGATGCAGAGCACCGGCCCGAAGACCTCCTCGCGCGCAATGGTCATGTCATTGGTGACATTCGCGAACACGGTCGGCTTGGCGAAATAGCCCTGATTGAGGCCATCCGGGCGGCCCGTGCCGCCGGCCACGAGGGTCGCGCCTTCATCGATACCGGCCTGAATGAGGTCCTGCACCTTCTGGTACTGGTTGGCGTTGGAGATCGGCCCGATCGCGCCCTTCGGCGCGTCCATGCCGCCGGCCACCTGAACGGATTCAGCGGTGGCCTTGGCGATGGCGATGGCTTCGTCCTGCTGGTCTTTCTGGACGAACATGCGCGACGGCGCATTACAGGACTGCCCGCTATTGTTCATCATGTGCATGACGCCGCCGCCGATCGCGGTTTTCAGGTCAGCCGATGGCAGCACGATGTTCGGCGACTTGCCGCCAAGCTCCTGCGCGACACGCTTCACGGTCGGGGCCGCGGCCTGCGCGACGAGCACGCCCGCGCGGGTCGAGCCGGTGAAGCTCATCATGTCGACATCGGGATGCGCCGAGAGCGAAGCGCCAACGCCCGGCCCGTCGCCATTGACGAGGTTGAACACGCCCGCCGGCACGCCGGCTTCATGCATGATCTCGGTGAGGATCATCGCATCGAGCGGGGCAATCTCGGACGGCTTCAGCACCATGGTGCAGCCCGCGGCAATCGCCGGGGCGACCTTGCAGGCGATCTGGTTCAGCGGCCAGTTCCACGGCGTGATGAAGCCGCAAACGCCGATCGGCTCCTTGCGCAGCAGCGTGGAGCCTTTCATCTCTTCGAACTCGTAATTGCGAAGGATGGCGGCCGTCGTTGCGAAGTGGCCCATGCCAGCCGGCACCTGCGCGGCATTGGCGAGCCAGCCCGGCGCGCCCATTTCGCTGGAGATCGCTTCGGCAAGCTCGCCGGAGCGGGCCTGAATGCCGGCCGTGATCTTGTCGAGCAGCTGCGCGCGATACTCCACGCTCGTCTCGGAGAAAGACGGGAAGGCTTTCTTGGCGGCGGCGACAGCCTTGTCGACATCGGCGCTGGAGCCGATGGAGATTTTCGCAAATGCTTCCTCGGTCGCCGGGTTTTCAATGTCCATGGTGCGCGGCTCGACCGGGTCGACCCACTCACCGTTAATGTAGAACTGCAGATACTCTTTCATGGCGCGCGGCCTCCCTGACTTTATCGTGGTCTCAATCCTTAATTTAGGGCGGGGAACGGCCCTTGCATAGGCAGTGTATTGGGCTTTCACGCCCGGTTGACGCAGGGAGATCGCATGATGGGACCGATGAAAACAGAAGACGCGATTGGATTCGGCGTTATCTTCCTGTTTATCGCGCTCGCATGGGCGGCGTATCAGAACGGGACGTTCAGCCCTGACAAGGCCATGCTGATGGCCCTGGCCGGCATTCCGCTTGGCCTGCTGGCCCCGGTCTGCCTGACGCGAAACGCCGCCTAGCGCCGCCGCCCGCCCAGAATGCCGCGGATCACATAACGGCCGAGTTCCCGGCCCGCCGTACGCAGGAAGGATTTCGTCGCCGCTTCTGTCGGTGTTTGCCGGCGCGATCTCGACGATTTGCGCTTCTTGACCTTGGCGGCTTCTGCCTTGGCCCGCTCCTCTTCCTTCGCAAGCCTTTCAGCCGCTTCTGCCGCCTCTTCCTCGCGCTCCAGCAAAAGCTCATAAGCCGACTCCCGATCGAGCGCCTCATCATACTGACCGAGCACCGGACTATCGGAGATCGTGGCCCGTCGCTCCGGGTCCGTGGCCGGGCCGAGCCGCGAGGATGGCGGACGGATCAGCGTGCGCTGGACAATGCCGGGCGCGCTCTCATCATCCAGCGTGGAAACCAGCGCTTCGCCGGTGCCAAGCTGGGTGATCACCTCTTCTGTGTCGAAGGCGTCATTCTCCCGGAAAGACTCTGCCGCCGCGCGCACGCCTTTGCGCTCCGCTGGCGTATAAGCGCGCAAGGCGTGCTGGATACGATTGCCGAGCTGGGCGAGCACGCTGTCAGGCAGGTCTCTCGGATTCTGGGTGACGAAAAACACCCCCACCCCCTTCGAGCGGATCAGGCGAACAACCTGTTCGATCTTCTCCAGCAGCGCACGCGGCGCGTCATTGAAGAGAAGGTGCGCCTCATCGAAGAAGAAAACGAGCTTGGGTTTATCGGGATCGCCCACCTCGGGCAGCTCTTCGAACAATTCCGACAACAGCCACAACAGGAAGGTCGAGTAGAGCCGCGGCGAGTTGATAAGTCGCGTGGAGTCGAGCACGTTAACGATGCCGCGCCCGTCTCGCGTGGTGCGCATCAGGTCCTGCAACCGCAGCGCCGGTTCGCCGAAGAACTCTTCGGCCCCTTCCCGCTCAAGCACAAGCAGGCGGCGCTGAACCGCACCAAGAGAGGCGGACGCGACATTGCCGTAGGTCCGGGACACTTCGTTGCGGACCTCCTTGTCGCCCATATGGGTCAGCAGCTTGCGCAGATCCTTCAGGTCGAGCAGCAGCAGGTCGTTATCGTCGGCGTATTCGAAGGCGATGGTCAGGACACCTTCCTGAGCTTCCGAGAGATCCATCAGCCGCGCGAGCAGCAAAGGTCCCATCTCGGAGATCGTCGTGCGCACAGGGTGGCCTTGCTCACCGAAGACATCCCAGAACACGGTCGGAGACGCGGCATAATCATAGTCATCGAACGCGATCTTCTCCGCCCGCGAGATCAGCTTGTCGTGCAGTTTGTGCGCCGGGTCGCCGGACTGGGAGATGCCGGAAAGGTCACCCTTCACATCGGCGCAGAACACTGGAACACCATTATTGGAAAACCCTTCGGCGAGGATTTGCAGCGTCACCGTCTTCCCTGTGCCGGTGGCACCCGCCACAAGCCCATGCCGATTGGCGCGATCAAGGCGCAGCACCTGTGCTTCGTTCTGTTCGGGTCCGCCGCCGCCGATGAAAATGGATTCGCTCAAGACCGCCTCCGGTGTGTTTCGGCGCGAAGCTAGCGGCAATCGCGCCTTGAGCAAGCCCGCCGCTGTCACCGGGTTGACCGGTCCTGTGGCTACCGCCACCCTTCGCCGGGGCAATTTCAGGACGCACCATGGACGTGAATGCGAAAACCGGCATCTGGGTGATCGCGACCGGCGTGATCATTGCCCTGCTTTATCTTGGCCGGGAAATCCTCGCGCCCTTTGCGCTCGCCGTGTTTCTCTTCTTGGTTATGGAAGGCTTCGGACGGATCATTGATGAGCGCTCGAAACTACTGAATCGAAGCGCGGCGCGGGCCATCTCCATCTTCTTAGTGATTGGCGGCTTCTTCGGATTCATAGTGCTTCTGGCGCGCGGCATCTCCGAGTTCGGATCGCAATCGGTCTCCTATGAGCGAAAGATCAACGCGCTTATCTCAGACATTTACGGACAGATCGGCATGGGCGAAGCGCCCACGTTGACAGAGCTTGTCTTCAATGAAGGCGGTCAGCGCTTCCTCGCCACGATCGCCAATGCAACCGGAGATCTGTCAGGCGATATCGTACTGATCCTCATTTATATCGGCTTCCTGTTTCTCGCCCAGTCGGCATGGCCGGACAAACTCGACGCGATTTTCGGCGACGCGCAGGAACGCGATCAGGTGCGTGAGGTCGGCGATGCGGCCCGGCGCGGCATCGAGACTTACCTCTGGACGCAGACCGTGATCTCGGCACTGATCACGGTGCTGACCTATGTCACGCTTCTGGCACTGGGGGTTCAGAACGCTCTGTTCCTTGCCGCGCTGATATTTGTATTAAACTATATCCCGACGGTCGGCTCCATCGTGGCTGCGCTCGTGCCGCCGCTCTTTGCCCTCGTTCAACCGGAGGTGCCAGCCTGGATTCCCGGGGCGGACCCTCGCGATGCCTACATTTACGCTTTGCTGGTTTTCGCAGGGGTTAGTTTCTGGCAGTTCGCAATCGGGAACTTCCTGCAGCCCCGCATGATGGGTGAATCGCTGAACCTTTCATCTCTGGTCGTGCTTCTCGCGCTTGCCATCTGGGGCGCAATCTGGGGTATACCGGGCATGTTTCTGTCCGCTCCACTCACTGTTTTGATGATGGTTTTGTTCGCCCAGTCGCCTGCGACGCGATGGGTCGCGATCCTGTTATCCGCTGACGGAAACCCGGACGGCAAAAAACGCGTTTAAGGTGCAAAGCCTTGACGCGCATCCTGTTGTACGTATTGCAGGTCACGCGAAGACGTTGAGCTGTTAGCTGGAGTAAAGCTCAAGATGAGGGCAGCGGCATTGCCGTAGGCCTTGTGTAATAGAATATACAGTTCGGGCCTTCCGCGTGCGTCCCCCCCACCCAGCCTGCGGTATGGCCTGTTGGACCCGTCGAACACGTCCCCGTTCGACGGGTCCGCTTTCTCTGATGTCAGATCAACATTGATGCGGTGAGAAGCTCGCGTTAGGGAAGAATCGTCGCAGATTCTGGACCTCCAACATGTTAGACGCGCCTGTTTCGGCTGATCTTCGGGAAGAAATTTCCCGGCAAATTCGGCAGGAGGCCCGGAACGAGGCCCTTGAGGGTGTCACTGACGCAGACCTGGACGCTCTGGCCACCGGTCTCGCCGACTGGGTTAGTGGCCTGCCCGCCGACAGGCAAACCGTGCGTGTGCGCGACACCGCCGAAGATGAGCATGTGTTCGGGGCCGCCGTTCTTGAATCCTGCGGCCCGGATAAGCCCTTTCTGGTGGACTCCCTGCTGAACGCCTGCAACGCGCTCGGCCACCCCATTCGCACGCTCTTCCATCCGATCTGTAAGAGCGATGACGTCAAGCGCTCAATTATTCAGATTCACTTGCCCCGCCTGACAACAGACGAACAGGCGGCGCTTCAGAAAGAAGCCGAGCGCACGCTCAGTGATGTCCAGATCGCGGTGGATGATTATGGCGCAATGCGCGCGCTGATGAATGAGGAAGCGCAGAAGCTTGCCGCCGCCGATTTTCTGAACGCTGAAGATCGCGAGGAATCCGTTGCCTTCCTCGAATGGCTGGCTGAAGAGCACTTCGTTTTTCTGGGAGCGCGCCGTTACGTCTTCGAAACCGATCCTGACGGAAACTTTCTGCCCGAAGAGCCCATCATGGTCGAAGGCTCCAATCTTGGCCTGCTCCGCGATGAGACACGCAACGTGCTGAACCGTGGGGCGGAGCCGACCGTGCTGACACCCGAGATCGGGGCTTTTCTTCAGGAACCAACCCCGCTCATTCTGTCCAAGTCGACTATGCTGAGCCGTGTCCACCGGCGCGTCTTCGCAGACTATGTCGGCGTCAAGCAGTATGATAATGAGGGGCATGTGAACGGTGAGATCCGGTTTGCCGGCCTCTTCACCGCAGAGGCCTATGATGAAACCGCGCGCTCCATTCCAGTCATCAAGCGCCGGGCCGCCAGGATCATCGAAGCATCCGGCGCAACGCCGGGCGGGCATAGCGCAAAGGCACTCTCCAATCTGATCGAGACATGGCCCCGCGACGAGCTGTTCCAGACGGATGCAGAGACGCTGACGCCGATGCTTCTTGGGGCTCTGCACCTGATCGGCCGCCCGCGCGCCCGTGTCTTCGTACGCCGCGACCGGTTCGACCGCTTTGTTTCGGTGATCGTCTACGCGCCGCGCGACGCTTACGATTCTCGCCTGCGCGAGCAGATCGGCGAACTGATGGAAGACCGCTTCAGGGGCCGCCTGATCAGTTTCCAGCCGAGTTTTGACTCAGGGCCTCTTGCTCGCGTCCACTTCCAGATCGCGCTCTCTCAGGGACATGCCGAGCCCGACATTGAAGCGCTGGAAAAGGAGGTCACCGCACTCGCGACCACCTGGGGCGACGCCTTCCGCGATGCGCTTGCGGCTGCCGGCCTCGACCCCGATCAGGAAGGCCGCGCCGCGCTTCTCAAGACCGCCTTCAGCGCTGGCTATCGCGAGGCTTTCGCGCCCGAGGAAGCCATCACCGATGTGGCCGAGCTTGCCATGCTCGACGAGGCTCACCCCGTAAGAATGCGGGCCTATCGCCGGGACAGCGATTCTGCCGACATGGTGCGCGCAAAGATCTATAGCCGGAACGGAGCCGTCGCTCTGTCGGACTGCGTGCCGATCTTCGAGGATATGGGCCTCTTCGTGAACTTTGAGACGGGCTACCCGATCCGCCCGGAGACGCCGCCCTCGACCGGAGCGCCGGAGGTTTACTGGATCCACGCGCTCGCCATGCGGGATGCCTCCGGCCGGGAACTTGATCTGAAGGAGATCGGCGCACGCTTCGAGGAAGCTTTTGTCGATGTCTGGCGTGGCCGGGCCGAGAATGATGGCTTCAACCGGCTCGTCCTCACAGCAGGCGCCACCCCGCGCGAAGCCGCGCTCATGCGGGCCCTGTCGGCCTATCGGTCCCAGTCCGGTCTGGACCCGGCCCGCGACACGCAGATCCGCGCCTTCGTCCTGCACCCGAACCTGACGCGCACCCTGCTTGATCTGTTCGCCGCCCGGTTTGATCCGACCGGAGGCGCATTCATTGAAGACCGGGCCATCAAGGCCGAGAAGCTTCGGTCAGAGATCGAACAGGGGCTGAACACTGTCAGCGCGCTGGACGAGGATCGCGTCATCCGGCGAACGGCCGACCTGATCATGGCGATCCAGCGGACCAATTTCTATCAGCGCTCGGCGACGGGCGGCCCGGTACCGGCCATCACCTTCAAGATCGCCAGCGCCGAACTCGACGATCTGCCCTCCCCTAAACCCTATCGCGAAATCTTCGTCTCCAGCCCGGATGTCGAAGGCGTCCATCTCCGCTTCGGCCCTGTCGCGCGCGGGGGCTTGCGCTGGTCAGACCGGCGAGATGACTTCCGGACCGAAGTGCTGGGGCTGGTCAAAGCTCAACAGGTCAAGAATGCCGTCATCGTGCCGGTTGGCTCTAAGGGTGGCTTCTATCCGAAGATGCTGCCGGAGAATGGCACCCGCGAGGAAATTCGCGAAGCGGGCATTAGCGCTTACAAGACCTTCATCTCCTCTCTGCTGGAGCTGACTGACAATCTGGTCGATGGCGAGGTGCACCCTCCCGAACATACCGTGGTGTGGGATGGCGATGATCCCTATCTCGTTGTCGCCGCTGATAAGGGGACGGCCACTTTCTCCGACACCGCCAACGAAATCTCCGAGGCGCACGGCTTCTGGCTGGGCGATGCCTTCGCCTCCGGCGGCTCGGCTGGGTACGACCACAAGAAGATGGGCATCACCGCGCGCGGTGCATGGGAGGCGGTCAAACGCCATTTCCGGGAGATGGGCAAGGACATCCAGACCCAGCCCTTCACGGTGATCGGTGTTGGCGACATGTCCGGCGATGTCTTCGGCAACGGCATGCTGCTCTCGCGCAAGATCAAGCTGCTGGCCGCGTTCAACCACCTCCACATCTTCATCGATCCCGACCCGCAGGACACAGAGGCGGCATGGGAAGAGCGCAAGCGCATTTTCGACCTGCCGCGGTCCTCCTGGGCCGATTATGATGAGAGCCTGATCTCCGAAGGCGGCGGCATCTTCGAGCGCTCCGCCAAATCCATCGTACTTAGTGATGAGATGAAAGCCCTGACCGGATTGTCCGCCGACAGTCTGACACCGAACGAGTTGCTCCATGCACTCCTGAAGGCGGATGCGGAACTGCTCTGGTTTGGCGGCATCGGCACTTATGCGAAGGCGAGCCGAGAGAGCCACGCCGATGCGGGTGACCGATCCAATGACGGCATCCGGGTCGATGCCGATGAGTTCAATGTCAAAGTGATTGGCGAAGGGGCCAATCTCGGACTGACACAGGCCGCGCGGATCGAGTTCGCCTCCAAGGGTGGCCGCATCAATACCGACGCGATCGACAATTCGGCCGGCGTCGACAGTTCCGACCATGAAGTGAACATCAAGATTCTCGCCTCAGAAGCCATTCGGCGCGGCGACCTGCCGAGCGGCGAGCGGAACATCCTGCTTGCCGAGATGACTGACGATGTCGCCGCCCACGTGCTGGCGCACAATTACGATCAGACCGGCGCGCTCTCCCTCGCCCACGAAACCGCCAAGGCTGACCATGAAGCGCTGGAACGTCTGATGGTCTATCTGGAGCAGCGCGGTGTGCTCAACCGCGATCTGGAAGAGTTGCCGCAGACCCCGCAAATGGAGGCGCGGCGCGAGGCTGGAAAGTGGCTGACACGGCCGGAGCTATCGGTTCTGCTTGCCTGGTCGAAGATCACCCTCTTTGATGACATTGTCGCGTCCGACCTGCCAGATGATCCCTATCTGCACGCCACAGCTGAAGCCTACTTCCCCGAAGCAATTCGCAAGTATGGCGACGCCATCGACGCGCATCGCCTGAAGCGCGAGATCATCGCGACGGTCGTCTCAAACCGAATGCTAGACGTGGCCGGCCCCGTCTTCCTGGCCCGCTTGCGCGAAGCAACCGGTGCCAGCAATGCCGACCTCGCAAGAGCCTTCGAGGCCGCCCGGGCCCTTCTGAACTTCCCGGTCTTCAGCGAACAGGTAAACGCGCTCGACAACCAGGTCGAGGCCGATATCCAGGACCAGTTGCGTCTCGCGGCAGCGTCCGGTCTGTCGCTCGCCACTGCATGGCTCGCCGAACAGGAACGCGGCAATCCGCTTACCGAGACGATTGGCGGGTTCGAAGAAAAACTCGACGCCTTCAAATCCTCGCTCCGGGAAACAGGAGCCGCTTTCGGATCGGCCCGGATCGAGCGGCGGACGCGCGCTCTGGTCAAGCGCGGTGCGCCCGAAGAACTCGCCCGCTGGGCCGCCGCCATGCCGCAATTCGCCGAAGGCATTGCGGTCGCGCGGCTCGCCAACCGCACCGGCAAGGCCGTGAAGGCCGTTGCTTCGCAATACTACACGCTTGGCGACATGCTCCGGCTCGACCGGCTGCGCGCCGCCGCCGAAGACAGTCTCGACTCAGCCTCTTATTGGGACCGCGTCGCTACACGGCGCCTGGTCGAGGAGTTATCAGGCATGCAGATCGCCGCAACCGCCGCCGTCATGGAGCACGGCGGCGATGCCAGCGCATGGCTCGAAACACGAAATGGCAGCCGGGCGGATCTCGTCTCTACCCTGAAGGAACTCAGCCGGGAGCGACGCTGGTCGTTCTCGAAGTTCGCCTTGTCGGCAGACGCTGTGCGCCGCTTCCTCGCACTCTGACAGCTCAGAGCATCTCCTCGGCCAGTCGCTCCACTTCGTCCGATGGCAGGGAGGCCAGCGCAGTCTGAAGGCGGCTGCATCGCTCTGACATTGTAGATTCAAGGGCGTTACTGACAGGGGCCACCTGCGCCGCCGCCAGGGCCGCATCGATATCATCCCGGTACTTCTTCGGGTTCAACGCAGCGAGCGCGCGGGCAAATTGCCAGTGAATGGACGCATCCCCGGGCCGCGCAGCGACCGCCTGTTCATAATGCTCCCGCGCCTCGCGCACACTGGCCCCCATGATGGCTGATCCGATCGGCCCGCCCCGCCGGACGACCTCGACATTCCAGACCGCCAGAAGCCCGTGTGCATAGGCGTTGCCGGGATCGACCGACAGCACAGCCTCCGCCAGCGCGCGCGGCGCATCTGCCTGTCCTGTCCGGCGGGCCTCGCGCGTCGACAGTGGACGCATCTTCAGCGACAGCGCGATGGCAAGCTGCAGCTGGCCTTCGACATGGGCGGGATCAAGCTCAAGCGCGCGCCGGGCATAGGCCTCTGCCCGTCCGAGAAGCTGGGCGGGCGGCTGGACCTCTCCTGACATCGCATGAGCCAGCAGAGCCCGCGCGGCGAGCGCCAGTGTTTCGGCGGTTTCATCCTGCACCGCGATCTCGGCGGCCTGGCTATAGTGGCCCTGCTCAAATGCGACGGCATAATCGGCATTGTCTGCAAACGCAGCCGGCGTCATCAGCAGTGCGAGCACGAACACAGTCCTCATGAGTGACAAAATAGCGCGAACCTTGCATCAGGCACAGCACCGGCTCATCACAAATTCTTGGGAGCGCGCGAATGCCTGAAACATTTGAAGCAGATGTCGTTGTCATCGGGGCGGGCGTTATTGGTCTTGCCTGCGCCCGCGCGCTGGCTCTTGCAGGCCGAGATGTCACGGTTCTGGAGGCCGAACCGCTCATCGCCGTACACACCTCCTCGCGCAACTCCGAAGTCATCCATGCCGGGCTCTACTACGCCAAGGACTCCTTGAAGGCGCGCTTCTGCGTCGACGGGCGTCGCCGCCTGTATGACTATCTCGACACACATGGCGTCACAGCGAACAGGTGCGGAAAACTGGTCGTGGCCACAAGCGCCGAGGAAGCCGAAGGTCTGCCGGACATTCTCGCCCGCGCCGAAGGCAATGGCGTGGAAGGACTCTCCCTCATAGATGGCGAGACCGCCCGCGGCATCGAGCCTGCGCTGTCTCGGGATGTGATCGGCGCACTGAAATCGGACGTGTCCGGCATCTTTGACAGCCATGCCTACTTCCTCGCTTTGCAGGGCGAGATTGAGGATCGCGGCGGCATGGTCGCGTTCGAGACGCCCGTGCTCGGCGGCAGCGTTGAGACAGACGGCATCGCCCTGAGAACAGGCGGTGCCGCGCCCGCAACGATCAAGGCCCGGCATGTCATCAACGCGGCCGGACATCGCTCGATCGCGATTGCCGGCGAGATTGACGGCCCGCACCGGGCCACGCTGCCCAATCCGCGATATGTGAAGGGCTCATACTTCTCCATTATGGGCCGCACGCCTTTCTCGCGGCTGATCTACCCCATGCCGGGCCGGGCGAGCCTCGGGCTGCATCTCACCGTCGATCTCGCCGGGCGAGGCAAGCTGGGGCCGGACGCTGAATGGCTGCCGGAAGATGCCAAGCCGCCCTTTGACTATCAGGTTGATCCAGCCCGCGCTGAGCATTTCTATGCGTCTGCCCGCGCCTACTGGCCGGGCCTGCCCGATGGAGCCCTCGCCCCCGACTATGCGGGCGTGCGGCCAAAACTCGTCGGCCCTGGCGAGCCTTCAGGCGATTTCGTGATCGAGGGCCCGGACACGCATGGCAGCGCCGGTTTGATCAATCTCTTCGGCATTGAGAGCCCGGGGTTGACCTCCTCGCTCGCTATCGCCGACTACGTTTCAAGTCTCGTACATTGAACCGCTTGCGGGCCGGGCGAGGCGCGTGTATCTAGCCCCGCTCAACAGGCCGGAATGGTTGGGTAGCTCAGCTGGTTAGAGCGCAGGACTCATAATCCTGAGGTCGAGAGTTCAAGTCTCTCTCCAACCACCACTCCGCACGCTGTTCAACTTCACACACTAGACAAGCAGCCGGCTGAAACGCCGTGCGATACCGCGCGGACGAAGCACCAATCCTTCCAATCAGAAACACCCTAGGCTGCTGACTGGTGCGTGAGATCGAATTTCACCGAGCTTTTGCGGGCTGGACCAGCCTGCCGGATCTGCGCTGCCGCCAGAGCGATCAACTCTTCGGGGCTCAGTCCGGCGCGGAGCGATGACCCGCCCATTGAGCACTGGATATGGCCAATCACCTGCTCGCTCGGCTTTTTGACGACCTTGAACGCGTCCAGCTCTCCGATGATGGCATTTGCGACCTTGCTCGCATCCGCATAGGCCGACCGTGGCAACATGATCGCGAATTCGGGGCCGGAGAATTTCGCGCAGACGCCTTTACTGCCGACAACTTTCTTCGCGACACCCGAAAACGCTTTCATGATGAACTCTGAGATGTCGGTGCCCGCGCTTTCATTCAGCTCGTGGATATTCGTGACCTTCGCAACCAGCACGGTCAGCGAATACCCATTGGTCATCGCCTCGGAGGATCGCTCGGCCAGCAGCGCTTCGAACTTCTGACGATTAATCAGCTCCGTCACAGTATCGCGCATCAAATTCTCTCGCAGCTGTGTGACGCGGGAGCTGAGCTGCGTGATTTCATCTTCCTTGCTTTGCAGCGCGAGCTGGATGTTCTGCGCCGAGGCTTTCGAAGACTCGCTTTGCTCAATGATCCCATCGATGGCGCTCTTCACCTCATCAGGCGAACCCGTCGCGGGCAGCAGGCCTTTGGCCTTGTCGATGGACGACACATACTCATCGGTGCTCGAGATAATGTCGGTGACGAGGGATCTCGCGCCTGCAACTTTGTCGTGAATGGCACGGCTGATGTCCTCAAGCACCTTCTCGGTCTGGTCATCTCCCTGGATGTAGTCGGCATGTAATTGCTGCATCTCCACAGCGCTGATGCCGCCCGTCTGGGCCAGGAGTTCGTCGATAGCCGCGTTAAGTTCAGCGTTCTCCTTGGACGCATAGCCGTACCAGACCGCATAAGCGGTTGGATCGGCGGCGGTGCGATGCTTCGTGATGAGTTTGAACGCGGCCTGCGCGGTTGGCCACGTACTCGGCGTCGGGGACTTTGCCCCGCCCTCTCTGGTAGCTTCGGAATTGTCAGTCATTCTCAAATATCCCCCACGCTCTACGGTCTGAAGCCTGCTAACGAGTCTAGGTTGAATGTCGGTTAATGGGGATTTACTTGTGTGCCGGAGGGCACCGGAATCGCGCCCAGTCCGGCGGGTTTGAGCACATCCCAACAATACTAAATTAACCTACCCTGCCCACAGAAGAGCCATGTTTTTCCGGCTTTTTGTTCTGTCTTCCTGTGTGAGTGTCAGCGCCCTGATTGCCGCTGGCGCGCAGGCGCAGACCGTTGACGAAGCCATTGTGGCGGCCCTAAAGCACAGCCCGCAAATTGAAATCGGCGAGGCGAACACCGCATCCGCCAGGGCAGATCGCTTCGGCGCTGTTGGCCGGTTGCTACCGTCGGTTTCCGCAAACATCAGCGCAAGTTCAGAGGACTGGCGGAGCCAGGACCTGAACCGGTTGCAGGCTGAGGACGGCATCACCTATTCCCTTGAATTTTCCCAGCCGATCTTTCAGGGCGGCTCTGCCCTTTATGGTTTGAGGGATGCGAACTCATCGGTTGTGGCCCAGAGCTTTTTCGAAAGTGAAAGCCGGCAACTGGTGGCGCAGTCTGCCGCGACCGCACACGCCGCGCTGACCCTCGACCGGGATATTGTCAGGCATCGCACCAAGAGCCTCGATCTGCTTCTCCAGCAGGTGGACTTCACAGACCGCCGCCGCGAGGCTGGGGCCGAGAGCCTGATCGCGGTCTCGCAAGCGCGCTCACGGATGGAGCAGGAAAAAGCCGAACTCGCGCGCGCAGAAGCAAGACTGGCGGCCTCCGAAGCGGCCTATGCCAGACAGACCGGACGTCCCGCCGATGGCCCCCTCATCCCCGATGAGGAAAGAATTGAAGACGAGATTCAAAGCCTTGCCGACGCCATCGCAAAAGCGTTGGACTCCAATCCGCGTCTTCAGGCCAGCGATGCCCTCGTAACGGCCGCAGAGCATGGACGCCGCTCTGCCAGAGGCGAACTCGCTCCAAAACTCTCTCTGGACGGCCAGTACCAGGTCTATGATCTGGACGAGTCAGCATTTCTCTCGAATGCTGGCCGGGAAGCGAATGAGTTCCAATTGGTCGCCCGGCTGAGGATCCCCCTGTTCCAGCAGGGACAGAACTATTCAGGGCTGCAGTCTGCCAGAGTCCGGGTCGCCCGTGAGCAGGCGGCCCGCCGCGAGACGCGCCTGGCACTTGAGGAAGCTGTGACAGCGAACTGGACCACGCTTGTGGCTGCCTCATCGGCGATCAGCGCGGCACAATCGGCAGTCGAAGCCAGCGAGATCGTCGTTGAGGGACAGCAAGCCGAGTATCGCTCCGGCAGCGCCAACATTCAGGATGTACTGGACGGACAGCGCGATCTGGTCTTCGCGCGTATCAGCCTGTCTCAGGCTGAGTTCGACTACCGCCGCGCCCGTTATGAATTGCTGGCGACGGTGGGCCGTCTGATTCCGCCCACCGTGCTTACTGAATAGTGGACTAAAAGCCGATCTGCTCGATATTCGTGAAGTCGATCATATCGCCGTTGCCAAGCTCAATCACGCCTGTCGCATCATCTGACAAGTCGATCGAGTCAGGCCCCTCCTCCAGGATCTCACCCTCGGTCAGGCTGACAGTCCAGTCGTCTCCATAGACACCGAGTGTGTCAGAGACCGCTGACAGATCGATTGTGTCTGTCCAGCCGGCCCCGCCATCGATCGTGTCAGAGCCGCCACCGGCCTCATAGATAAAGAGGTCGTTGCCATCGCCGCCGATGAACACATCATCGCCGGAACCGCCACGGAACGTATCGTCGCCGTCGCCGCCGGTGACAGATGTCTCTGTCGCGCCGCTCTCAGAGTACTCAACGCCACCATCGGCAAGCTGAACATCCTCGGCAACATCTTCGACGGAGATCGCGAACGTCTCATCGGTGGAGAGGCCTTCTGAATCCGTGGCCGTCACAGTGACATCCACGCTCTGAGCCACCTCATAGTCGAGGCTCACGCCCTCGGCGAGACGCAGTTCGCCGTCAACAACCTCGAAGCGGTCATCCGATACGCTGTAGGTGACGCTGTCGCCAGCATCCGGATCGAAGGAAGACAGGGTCCCGACCGCGGCCCCTTCAACGTTCTCGGCGACCGTCTGAGAGGCTTCGACAAGAGAGATATTATCGAGATGGCCACCAAGGCTGTCGCTCTCGCCCGATGCTTCGCGGAACTCCAATACGTCGCCGGTGCCTGTACCAATGACATTGAAGTCCACAGACTCCCAGGACGTGGATGATGGATCGACCACGGCGACCTGATCGCCATTCCAGTAGACTTCAATCGTGTCGGTCGTCGAATTCGTCCGCGCCTTGATATCGAAGGAGAGCGTGTAAACCTGACCCGCTTCGGTCGATACCGTCTGCTCAATAGCATCAGCCGCATTGGTGTAGTCGAGTTCCAGGAACTGGTTCCCGTCCGAAGCGCTGTTGCCCCAGAGATTATCCCAGACTTCGATCCCGTTCGCAGATGTCCAGTTTCCGGTCTCATCGCTTGCGAAACCGCGCCAGCCGCCAGACCTGACGCTCTGGCCTTCAAAGCTACCGCCAAATACGAAATTATCCGGGTTTGAGGTCAGCGTGATGTCGCTTGGCGCTTCATTCACGTCTGAGATATTGATGGTGAACTCTTCTGACGCACTCAGACCGCCGCTATCGGTCGCCGTGACGGTGACGTCGAGGCTTTCAGCAGCTTCATGATCAAGGCTGACATCGTCCTTGAGCTTCAGCTCGCCATCGACCACTTCAAACCGGTCATCCGACACGGTGTAGCTGACTGTGTCGCCGGCATCGGGATCGAAGGAAGACAACGTTCCAACAACCGCGCCGGCATCGTTTTCAGAGACGGAAAGTGTCCCATCGGTTTCGATGGATGCAATATTCGCGTCATTTTCGAGGACGAGGTCGTTATTGCCGACAACGTCCGCAACGACACCGCCGATGGCCTCGTCCATGAGCCAGTTTGTCACCAGCCCGTCTTCGGAAACATCACCACCGGCATTTCCGGCAATGTCGTCCCCGGTCAGGGCCTGATCATAGATCCGGACTTCAGCGATCTCGCCTTCGAACACCTGACGGGAATCATACCCCCCGCCCTGCCGGTCCTGCTCCTGACCAAGCGTGATTGTTCCGCCAGACTGCAAGCCGTCGACATTAACGGTCCGGGTGAATTCCAGCGCGCCATCGACATAGACGTTCAACTCATCCGAGCCCTGATCCCAGGTAAACGAGACCGTGTGCTCACTTCCATCAAACAGGTCAGCGTTCGGAATGTCAGTGCGGAACTGCTGACCATCGAGGAAGACGCTGAGATTGCCGGTTGAAGTTTCCGCCCAAAGCAGAACGTCATTTCCCCAGTTTCCGTCTGCGGCATAAGAGAAGAGCGGCGCACCCGTGCCCTCGGGCATGTCGTCAGCTGTGAAGGTGACTTCGACCGTGATGGCATCTGTCGGAAAGTCGGTGACATTCGCGGAGATGGCGTTGTCGTCTTGTCCGCCATCCTGGTTCAGGCTCAGCGTGCCCTGCTCAGCTGTCAGTTCGATATTGCTTGGGGCTTCGTTCACATCTTCTATGGCGATGGTGAAGTCTTCCGAGGTCGACAGGCCGTCGCCGTCTGTTGCCGTGACGGTGACGTCGAGGCTTTCAACGGCTTCATGATCGAAGCTGACGCCCTCTGCGAGGCGCAGTTCGCCGTCCACAACCTCAAACCGGTCGTCTGAGACTGTGTAGGAAATGCTGTCACCTGCATCCGGATCATAGGCGGACAGGTTTCCGACAACCGCACCAGCTGCGTTCTCGGCAACGCTGGCATTGTCGAGCGCGAGATCAGTTGGGCCTTCGTTCACATCGGTG
>JANQQC010000056.1 GCA_028285145.1 Hyphomonadaceae bacterium | reverse complement strand
GCCAGACCGCGACCTCACCCCCCAAAGCCAGACGGCCGACCCGGCCCTTCAGGGGAGCGATCACTGGATCATAGCTGTGGCACATGAGAGGGGGATAAGCTTTGTCCGATTTCTTAGCCCGCGCCTCCCAGCGTCGGCCGGGATCTCCAGCAGATACGCCGGAACACGCGGCACGAGATCCCGGATCAGACCCGGGATGAGCGGGCGAAAAGGTGGGGATAGCCGCGCCGCCTGCACACTGCTGGGCGCGTCAGAGCTGGGCCCTCAGATGAGCTGGCGCTCATCGAGGGTGACGCTGGTGGAGGGTTTAGCTTCGCTGCCACAAATTCTGGTTTAGGCTCGCGAGGGGTGGGCTTTTGATTGACCCTTACGCTTCGGCGGGTGGCTCTGAGATTTTGAGCAGCCGGCGGGCGGCCCGGCGATGCGTCTCTTTCACATGCATGCCGACGACGCCGAGCGCGGTGGCAAGCACCGTCGCGTCATCGGTAAAGCCAAGCCCGGCGACGACATCGGGCACCAGATCGGTTGGCACCACGAAATAGGCGAGGGCCGCGAAGAGCACGCCCTTGGCCTTGCGCGGTGTGTCCGGGTCCAGCGCGCAATAATAGGCGGCTGCCAGATCGTCTGCGAAAGGGATGCGTCCAGCGACTTTGAGCAGCTTAGGAATGATCCGGCGCTTGGTCGTGCGGCGGTTGCGCTCCAGCGTTATCGGCTCTGTTGAACGGTCCGGATCAATGATGATGCCGTCAATGGGTCCGTCGATTTCCCTTGGGTTAGTCATTGGCCGCTCCGCATATTCCTTCTAAATCGCCCCTAAACAAACCGCATTCAAGGGAGGGCTAAGCCCGATGAAACTCGACTCCAACATCTCCGCTGTCATTACGGGCGGCGCTTCAGGCCTCGGCGCAGCGACGGCGCGCGCCCTTCACGAGCATGGCGTCAAGATCGCGATCTTCGACCTCAACGAAGAAAAAGGCGAAGCCATGGCGGCCGAGCTTGGCGGTGTGTTCTGCAATGTGAACGTCACCTCCGATGAGAGCGTGGATGCCGGCTTCGAAAAGGCCCGCGCCGCGATTGGTCAGGAGCGCATCCTGATCAACTGTGCTGGTACGGGCAACGCCGTCAAAACAGCCTCTCGAAACAAAGAAACCGGCGAGATCAGCCATTTCCCGCTCGATAAGTTCGATCTCATCATTCAGATCAATCTGGTCGGCACCTTCCGCTGCATCGCGAAATCCGCCGCCGGCATGATGACGCTGGACCCGATCGACGGCGAGCGCGGCGCGATCGTGAACACTGCTTCGGTGGCTGCGGAAGACGGGCAGATCGGGCAGGCGTCCTACTCCGCTTCAAAAGGCGGTGTGGTCGGCATGACCCTGCCTATCGCGCGTGACCTGTCCCGCGAGCTGATCCGGGTGAACACGATCCTGCCAGGCATTTTCGATACACCGCTGCTGCAGGGCGCGCCGGATAATGTGAAGCAGGCACTTGGCGCGCAGGTGCCGAATCCGGCCCGTCTCGGCAATCCGGTTGAGTATGCAAGCCTTGCCGTTGAGATGTGCCGCAATGGCTACTTCAATGGCGAAGATGTCCGCCTCGACGGTGCCATCCGTATGGCACCCCGCTAATTCAGGTCTCGGGGCTGCCCGTCCGTGCGGTGGGCGGCCCTGATCGCCGTCAGTCGAACTTGCGGTTCATGCGCCATTGCAGGGCGAGATAGACCGCTTCGGCGACCATGAAGGCAACCGGGATAACGATCAGCGAAATGACGTTGGTCGATGAACCGCTCATCCATTCGAACACATCGAAGACTGCCGCAAAGGCGAGCCCGATCAGCCCCATGAAAGCGACATGGAGCCATGGGGCCGGGCTTCGCAGGAGCCAGCCATCGGGCTCGCGCCGCATCAGCCAGAGCAGCAGGACCGAGCCGGCCAGCGCCGCGAAAGAGATGCGTATGGCGATTGACGGGTTGAGCGCGAGCATCGGTTCCAGCACGCGCGCAACGTCCGGCTGGCGCGGCAGGAAGATGGCCACAAACGCGTAGACTGGCAGGACGATGGCGAGACGAAGCATGGCCGCCGCTTAAGCGATGCGGCGGCGTCTGGCTATAGGGACTCGGGCAGGACGATGGTGCCGGAGAGGTTCACCAGAACGTCTTCTGCGTCGAAGTACTCTGCTGCATCCTCAGGCTTCTCGCCGCGTCCCATAATGATCTCGGCGGTCGCTTCGTAGCGTACGACTTCCCGGAAGTTGGTGGGCGTGCCCCAGAAGGGATCGTAGAAGCCGTGCCGGCTGAAGTGGCGGTACCGGCTGTAGTGCAGATGGGCATGCGGCCCGTAGAAGCGGTAGGATGGGTAAAAGCCGCTATAGAAGGGGTCGTAGAAACCAGAGGCGATGACGCGCGAGTCCGCGTCCGTTTCCCGGCGCACCACTTTGAAGTGCTCAAATCCCTGCTGCATCGTCAGCTCGGCGGCACGGTAGAGCAGGTAGGTCTCAACCGTTTTGCGATCTGTCTGGCTGTTGCCAGCAAAGCTGACCGACCAGCGATTGGATTCGATCTGCTGGTCTGCATAACCTTTATTGGACCCGATTGCTGCCTGATACGGAGTGGCTGTGGCGCAGGCACCCAGAACGGCCAGGGCAGCAAGGGCAGGAGCAAGGAGTTTGAGGGACATGGGACGCCTCTTCTGATTGCAATGTGACTGGTCCTTAACATAAGGCCCCTGAACGCCATACAACGCTATTAAACTCGATGTCACAGATGCTTTATCTCAGGCGGTATCAGTTTTCCGGAAGCGTTTCGACTGCGCTTTCATAACCGCGCGGCCGATGGGTTCCGGCAGGACCCGGGACAGGGCGGCAAGGCCCTTATTGACAGGGCCGGGCACACAGACGGGCTGTCCGCGGGTGACCGCCTCAATACCTGCTTCGACAACAGGCTGGGCTTCCATCCACAGCCAGTCTGGGCTCTCCTTCGTCATCTCCCGTGTTCCGTTCACATCGTGGAACTCCGTCCAGGTGAAGCCTGGGCACAGCGCCGTGCAATGAATGTCGGCATCCATGGCTTCGGCTTCGGCGTGTACGCTCTCAGAGAATTTGATCATGGCGGACTTCACGGGCGCGTAAAGCGTGTGGCCGTTGGAGCCGGGTGTGTATCCGGCAAGCGAAGCAACATTGACGATGCGGCCATAATTGCGCGCCTTCATGCCCGGCAGGGCCTTGTGGACAAGTTCGCAGGGCGCGGTGAAGAGCACCTGCAGGAAGGCGGCCTGATCGTCCCAGCTGGTATTGAAGAATGTTCCGGCAAGCCCGTAGCCGGCATTGTTGACGATGCCATCTACCTGACGGCCCGCATCGCTGATCTCCTTCAGGATCGCATCCACCGCGCCGTCCTCGCCGAGGTCTTTGGGAATGATCAGTATCTCAACCTCCGCATCCGCCTTTAGCTCCTTTGCCAAAGCTTCCAGCCGGTCGGCGCGCCGGGCGGTCAGCGCCAGATCCCAGCCACGCGCTGCGTATTGGCGCGCAAACTCGGTACCGATCCCGGCGGATGCGCCGGTGATAAGGACAAGACGTTTAGCCATTGAGAGCCTCCCTATTAGGCGCGCTACAGATGTTGCGTTTTCGTCACGGTCTTCCAACCGTTCGGCGCGGAAGCCTTGATGTGGCGAAAATGCGGCCCAACCTCAAGATCTCCAGAGGCGGGAAAAGTGCCCGATGACGGGCAGGGAGACACTATGACATTTAAACAGACTCTAAGCGCGGCCGTCGCCGCGACAGCCATACTGGCGGCTGCGGCCCCCGGTTACGCGCAGGAAAACGACGAAGACACCGCTCGCGAACTCGGCACAATTGTTGTCACCGGTACACGATCAGCTGACCGCACAGCGCTGGAAACGGCTGTTCCGGTTGATGTGTTTCCGATTGGCGACCTTGAGAGCACGGGCCGGGTCGAGCTAAACCAGATTCTCTCCACGACGGTCCCGTCCTTCAACTTCAACCAAACCGCGATCAATGACGGCACGGACATTATCCGTCCGGCCACGCTGCGCGGTCTTGCGCCTGACCAAACGCTGGTTCTGGTCAACTCCAAGCGCCGGCACACCGCCGCGCTCGTAAACATCAATGGTTCTGTTGGACGTGGCTCGGCCGCCGTTGACCTCAACTCGATCCCGACAGCCGCCATTGGCAGCGTTCAGGTGCTGCGTGATGGCGCGTCCGCGCAGTATGGTTCTGATGCCATCGCCGGCGTGATTAACGTGCTGCTGAAGGAGGAAAGCTCAGGGGGCGGCGTCGACATCCGCTATGGTGCCCACGTAACCGACCCTGAAGGCCTCAACCGGTCCGAAGTGGATGGTGCCACAACCACGGTCGGCGGCTGGGCAGGCTTTGGCCTGACAGATAGCGGCTTCCTGACCGTGTCTGCGCAATACTCGCTGCGTCAGGGGGCAAACCGGGCAGGGGAAGATCCACGCGTTCAGTTTGGCGGTGATCCTATCTTCGATGAGGCAGAACGTGAGTTCAACCGCCTGAACCACCGCTATGGCAACAACCGCGCCGAGAACATCAACTTCTTCCTGAATGCGGGCATCGACATTGGCAATGGCGCGGAGCTTTACGGCTTTGGCGGCGTGCAGGAGCGTGAAGCTGAAAGCCCTGGCTTCTATCGCCGGGCCAGCGATAGCCGGAATGTTTCCGAAATCTATCCGGGCGGTTTCCTGCCTGTGATTGGCGGCGACGTCACAGACTATAGCCTCGGTGGCGGTGTTCGCGGACCGCTCGCGGGCTGGGACTATGATGTCAGCCTCGTCTACGGCTCGAACGAACTCGACTATTCGGTCAACAACTCGCTCAACGCCTCGCTTGGGCCGACGAGCCAGACTTCCTTCGATGCTGGTTCACTGGCTTTCGATCAGCTGACCTTCAATGCCGACATCGTCCGTTCCTTCGAGGACACGATTCTTCCTGGCACGACCACGCTCGCTTTCGGCGCTGAGTTCCGGGATGAAAGCTTCGAGATCGGACAGGGCGAAGAAGCCTCCTTCATCGCAGGACCTTTCCCGCGGACAGACATCTTCGGAAATGTTCTGCTGGACGATGAGGGCATGCCAATTCCTGCCGCTGCGGGCAGCCAGGTTTTCCCAGGCTTTACACCGCAGTCTGAAGTCGATGAGAGCCGCGATGCGGTTGGCGTCTATGCCGACATCGAATGGGAACCGAATGCCCAGACGTTGATCTCCGGCGCTGTGCGGTTCGAGGACTACTCGGACTTCGGCAACACGACGAACTTCAAGCTGGCGGGTCGGTATGACTTTACCGAGACCTTCGCTGTGCGGGGCGCGGTGTCGACAGGCTTCCGTGCGCCGAGCCTGCAGCAGCAGTTCTTCACGGCGACATCGACCAACTTCATTGATGGCGTGCCATTTGAAGTGGGTACGTTCCCGGCAACCTCTGATGCAGCGGTTGCGCTGGGTGGCGGACAGCTTCAGGCGGAAGAGTCCGTCAGCTACTCGATCGGTACGGTGATCACGCCGACTGATGACTGGTACGTCACGATTGATGCCTACCGGATTGACATTGAAGATCAGATCTTCCTGTCGGAGAATCTTGGCGGCGATGACGTTGATGCCGTCCTGGAAGCGGCAGGTGTCACCGGTGTCCAGCGAGTCAGATTCTTCCAGAACGGGATCGAAACGGAAACCGAAGGCGTTGATATCGTCACCGGTTACGATCTTGATCTCGGCGATGCTGGCGAGCTCGGTCTCTCCGCAGCGTTCAACTACTCCAATGTTGAAGTCACCGAAGTACCAGACAATCCTGCAATTCCAGATCTGGTGTTGTTCAGCCGTGACCGGACTCTGACACTTGAGGAAAGCGCACCGGAGACCAAACTGATCCTGGCTGCCGACTGGGCCTACAAAGATGCTGACGTGAATCTGCGGGCAACGCGCTTCGGCGATGTTCTCGATCCGTCAAACAATCCGGATAATGACTTCACGCTTGAAGCCGACTGGATCATCGATGCTTCTGTCGATCTGGCTGTAACCGAGCGCATCAGCGTCGGTATCGGTGCGGACAACATCCTTGATGAGTATCCGACGCTGACGCCGGACAATCAGAACTTCAACGGTATCTTCCCGTATTCGAGCCGGTCGCCTTATGGCTTCTCCGGACGCTTCGTTTACGGTCGCGCGAGCTACACCTGGTAAGCTTGGCGAAACACAAAAAAGAGAAACGCCGCTCCACCAAGGGCGGTGTTTTTCGTTGGGGGAGACGGGCTGCCGACTAGCGGATGGCCACTGGGTTGATGATCGCCTGGACCGAGCCTTCGAGGCGCGGCGTGCCGAGTGTGAAGAAGAATTCGGTGACGCCATCGGCGGCGAGTTCGTCCGTCACCATGTTTTCCAGGATGTAGACTCCGTTCTTGGCGAGAAGTGTCAGGTGCACATCGAAGGGGCGGGCCTCGTTCTCAAACGGGATCGTCTCGAGCGCCCAGGTGTCGGCACCGACGGCGACAACGCCAAGGTCAGCGAGGTATTGCGCGCCTTCCACACCAAGGCCCGGCTCACCGGGGGAGAGGGTGGTGTTGCCTTCTTCGGCCTTCATCTTGCCGGTGTGGAAGATCACGACATCGCCGGTTTCGATAGTGACACCTGCCGCTGCGGCTGCGGCGTCGATTTCAGCGATGTTGAAGGGCGTGCCGTCCGGCACAGGCGAAACCCCGAAATGCGCGGTCATGTCGAGCAGGATTCCGCGTGTGGCGATTGGGGGCAGGGTATGGGTGCCGAACTGGGTGAGCCCGCTCGTCGTCACGAATTCGGAGACGTGGACGCCATTATAGTAGCGATGGTCGATGCCCATATGACCGAGCCCGTCGATCTGGCTGCCAATGCCGACATAGGTGCGCACGAGGTCATCATTGCCGACGGCCTTGTTTTCCCCGAGCGGCGTGCCGGAGCCATCCGAGAGCTGGAGCACGGTCATGTCATAGGAGCGCGGCCCGTAGGCCGGTGTGTCCCGGCCGGTGATCATGCCGAGGGAGTAGGTCTTGCCGGTGGTCACCAGCTCGGCCGCAGCAGCGGTTTTCTCAGGCGTGAGATTGTTTATCGCGCCGAGCCGGTCAGCCTCGCCATAGCGGGACGCCGTCCAGTCTTCGGCTGGTTCTTCAGCGACAGACACACAGGCTGCGAGCGCGGCGGCGGCAATCAGTCCAAGCTTTTTCATCAAGTCCTCCCTTTATTGGAGGAGACCATAGACGCGTCGTGCGCCCCGGCGCTAGCTCAAGGCGGCAATGCGGTCTTCCAGATGATCGCGCACCGGAGATGACTGCCGGGCGGCCAGAGCCGCTTCAAGAGCCCTGGCGGCTTCAGCTTCACGGCCAAGGCAGGCAAGGATCTCCCCGCGTGCGAGTGCCGTCACGCCGAAGCGCTCAAGTGCGGGTGAAGTCACCTCATCCAGTTGCCCGAGCGCGGCATCAGGCTCTCCGGCCATGGCGCGAGCGACACAGGCATTGACGTGAATGATGGGCGAGGGCGCGGTTTGGCTGAGCGCTTTGTAGAGCGTGTTGATGGCCGGCCAGTCGGTCGAGATCCAATCCGGGGCATTGGCGTAAGCCCCAGCGATTGCGGCTTCGAGATGGTAGGCGCTTGGCACGCCGTTATGGCGGGCAGCGGAAAGCCAATCCTGCCCCCGCGCAATCAGGGTGTGATCCCAGCGCGCCCGGTCCTGATCCTTCAAAAGAACCGGATGTCCGGCATCATCGCTTCTCGCCTCCAGTCGCGACGCCTGAAATGACAGGAGTGCGGCAAGGGCCATCGCATCAGGCGTTCCAGCCGCGCGATGATTGGCAAGTTGTTCGGCCAACCGCAGGGCTTCGCGGCAGACATCTTCAAGAATGAGCCGCTCGCCATCGCGCGGCGCGTAGCCGAGACTGAAGAGCAGGTAGACCGCCTTCAGGATCGCGGGCAGCCGGGCTCGCAGATCGAATACGCTGCCGGGGGCCGCAAGATCTGCAGCGTCCGCAAGTTTCCGCTTGGCACGCGCCAGGCGCTGTCCGATCGCTGCTTCATTGGCGAGAAAGGCGGCAGAGACATCGCGCGCCGTGAAGCCGCCAGCGAGTTTCAGTGCCATGGCAAGTTGTTCGCCAGGCGTCAGACTGGGATGGCAGCAAAGCGTGACAAGGCGCAGCTCCGGGTCCGCGATATCGGCGCTGTGAACGCTGTCATCGGGCGTCTCTGCGCGGGCGTCTGCCTCATTTTCGAAACCGGTCTCGCGGCCCTCGCGGCGCAGGCGATCTATGGCCTTGTTGCGAGCCACACGGGCAAGCCATGCGGCGGGATTGTCCGGCAGGCCCGAATGCGTCCAGCCGCGCATGGCTTCGAGGATGGCGTCCTGTGCAACGTCTTCGGCAAGGGCAATGCGTGACGGCCCAAGCCGGGCCGCGAGGCCGGCGATCAGCCGGCCCCGCTCCCGTCGGACAACGCGGTCAAGGACTTTGCGGACATCGGCCTCAGACGTCATGGACGGCGCGCAGCTCAATTCGCTTATTGTGCTTGAGATGCGGGTTTGTGCGGGCGATGGCGACCGCCGCGTCCCAGTCTTCGGCTTCGATGACCATGATGCCGCCGAGGATTTCCGCCAGCTCGGCGAAGGGTCCATCATGAACCGAGACCCCGTCATGGCTGGTGACGAGCGTCTTGCCGGCCTCATCGGTCAGCTTGTAACCGCCCGCATAGGCTCCTTTGGTTTCAAGGTCCTCGACCCAGGCCACATAGTCCTTGATGACATCCATGTTTTCCGCCTCGCTCAGGGCGGTGTAGCGGTCGGGTGCGTGGGGAAGGAGAAGGGCGAATTTCGGCATGTTTGGCTCCTGCGAGTTGCTGATGGAACACGAAAAAAGCTCCGCATTCCCCGCACGTCGGACAAGGGCCGGCGATTTTGACAGGGCCGCAAAAATAAATCGAGGGTGGTCCAGATTGAGACGCTTCAGCGCTGGCCCCGAAACATGGTTACCGGGTCGGTTGCAATTGGTGCCTCTTCATTGCTGTGGCCTTAGGACCCGCTTGATAACAAGTGCTCACAATTACGGAGCATCTCATGATGAGAGAGTTGGTGGTTGGGGGATTACTGGTTGGCGGCATGATCGCCGGATTCGTGTGGTTTGCGCCCTCGGAGTACGATCCCGGTGTATCCTTCACGCCGCAAACGCTCGCAACGGCCGAACGGGCGAATCTCGGGCTAGAAGATATTCTCTCTGATGCTCAAACAGCCTCCGTTCCTGAACTCAAGGGCGGTTTCGACAGCATTCGGCACGATCTGGCCTTCTGCCGCGGGATAACGATTCCGATGTGCGAGGATCGCCGCGAGACGGCCATGAACCTGACGATTGAAGTGGCCCGCAGAGCGGGCGGTGTGGACGCGCTGACCGAAATCACCGCTCAATGCGATGGCGACCATGAGTGCGTCTGGAATGAGGTTTCCGAGCCGGCCGAAACTCTGCCGGGGAACGCGCCATAGCTCTAAGGCGCTCGTTTGTCTCGCTTCGCAATCTTGTCACGGTCCCCCTCGGGCACGACACTTTCGTACATTTCTTTGATGGCGTTCGGGGTGCTGATGCGATCCTGCACGATGACATTTACCAGTCCGAACAACTTCGTAGCGACCTCTCGATTGTCTTTCATGTCGATCTCGCCCGGATGCACCGAGTGGTTGCCGACGACACGTACCGTATCCAAAGCCTGCTGTATGGGTTCGGGCATTCCTTTTTCGACAAGCTTGGCAATGTCGTCGTTGATGTTCTTGCCCTTCCCACCGAGGTTTACGCACAGCTTCTGAATACTTAGTCGGAGCAGAGCTGCTGCTCCTCTGGGCGAGTCGTTCAAGATAGACGCTGCTTCTTGATAGTCCGCTTTTACCTCTTCAGGCATGTCGGGGTTGGGCAAGGGAGCAGTGCTTTTGCGCGGAAAGATGAGCTTTTCTCTCAGCCATATCGCCACGTCCCCGCAGGCGTGACAACGCGAGAAGTGGATATTGGGAACGCCATTGAATTTCACGCCTTTCCGCTCATCCGCGATCCTAACTCGACCGGAACTTGGAAGATTGGCGAGTGCGCTTTCCGAAAGCTGCTTGCCTTCGTTCGCCGCTGTGGCGAGAGCTAGTTCAACGTCTGCATCGACGATGTTCGGGAGACCCTCCTTATACCAAAGAGGACTAGCTATGCCAAAGAACCAACGCTGTGAGGCGAAGGCGTCGCAGTGAGGGCAGTTGAACGACTTCTTGTCTATGCTCGCGGCAACGTAATCGGCCATTGGATCCTCCAGCGATGGACACGCTAGTTTCCAATCAGTTTCTGGTCCACCGCGCCCGGTGGGTCGTTAACCACCTAAGTCACTGAAAAGTCTTGGAGCGGGTACACGGAATCGAACCGAGATCCTCAGCTTGGAAGGCTGCTGCACTACCGTTGTGCTATACCCGCGAAGAGGGGCGTAAGTACTGACGAACGCGGTTTTGTGCAAGGGGCGGATGTGGGTCCAAGATGATAGGGGCTTTCGTACGAGGCGATCCTGAATGCGGCAGATCTGTCGCTATCGTTGCTCATCGCTGAAATGATCGTCGGTGATTGAGGGTTTCGACTGCCGCGTCGCTGCGCTCCTTGCCATTCCACGCCGGATTTGGTCCACCGGATCAAATTTTCCGGCTGCGCCGAACCGGTTGCGGATGGTGGTGGGGGCTGGATTCGAACCAGCGTACGCTATGCGGGCAGATTTACAGTCTGCTGCCTTTAACCACTCGGCCACCCCACCAGGGCACCTGTCTTGACGAGGTCGTTTGACGCCGCCGCGCCGAACCGCCTAAAGCCCCTTGTGCAGGGCCCTCGGGCGAACCGGAGCGCGTCTTATAGTGACGAACAAAAACCCGCGCAACCGCAGTGGCGGACGAAAGACAGGCCGGCCGCAGGACAGCGCCGGCGGCCCCATCTGGCTGTGGGGCGCTCATGCCTGCGCCGCAGCCGAAGCCAATCCGAAACGGCGTATCCTGCGCCGGCTGGCGACAGAGAATGCGGCTCGCCGGCTGGGGCTTGATGATGTTGAACTTGCCACCGCCAAACAGATCGATGCCGAACTGCCGCGCGGAGCCGTTCACCAGGGTGTGGCCGTCCGCGCCGAGCCATTGGAGCCGACGGCGCTGGAAGATGTGATCGCGGCTGGTCCCGCGCGGATCGCCGTGCTCGATCAGGTCGAGGACCCGCATAATCTTGGAGCGATCTTCCGGTCGGCGGCCGCGTTCGGGGTCGGCGCGCTTGTCCTGCAAACGCGCCACGCGCCGCCCGTGACCGGAATTGTTGCCAAGTCTGCGGCTGGGGCCGTCGAAGTGGTGCCGGAAGTGCGGGTGGTAAACATTGCCCGGGCGCTCGATACGCTGGGCGAGGCGGGCTACTGGCGCGTCGGCCTTGCCGGAGCAGGCGAGACCGATATCGAACAGACCGCAAGTGGCACGGAGAAGCTAGCCATTGTTCTGGGTGCGGAAGGGGCGGGGCTGCGCCCGGCGGTCGCGAAAGCCTGCGATACGCTCGCCCGCATCGATATTGCGCCTGAGATGGAAAGCCTGAACGTCTCTAATGCTGCCGCAATTGCCTTCTACGCGACAAGAGCATGAGCTGGATTCCCGCGACTGTTTTCGTCTGATACGGTCCCGGCCTTCGTTTCAGGGGAAGCGCCATGATTATTTTCCGATTACTCTCGCTGTTCTTCACGCTGTGCGGCCTTGCGGTCGTCGTGACGGCGGCCTGGCTGCTGATGGGCAACAGGCTGGAAATCCCCGACAGTGACGTGTTTGGAGACAAGCCGGACATTATTGAGCGCTATCTGCCGACCGAACCGCGCCGGGAGGCGGCCGTGAGAGCGGCACCGATGCCGAGCGCGCGGGGCTTTGGAACCTCATCGGGCACAGCCGATGAAGCCTTCTCACCGCAAATGATGCCCGGTGCCCGCAGTACCGAAGCAGCCGCCACAAGCGTAGCCGACACGATGCGTGAAGTCCCGATTGCTTACGCCGCGCCGCAGAGTGCGCAATTCGCGCGGCCTTTCGATGTGTCGATCGCAATAGACGGGACCGGGGATGACAGCGCGGCGGATGCCTTGCCGTCGGGATCGGAGATCACCGAGGACACCGCGCTTGTGACGGAACGGGTCCGTGCGTCGATTTCCGGCTCGGCCTTCAACATTGAAGCGCTCTCACCGGAGATTCAGAAGCTCTCCCCGATGACGGAGAATGTCTGGCGCTGGCGGGTGACACCGCGCGAGGCTGGCGAGCAGGAACTGGCGGTCGAGCTGTTCGGGTTTGATGGTGAGGATGCGCTGCCGATCCGCACCTATCGCGATACGGTCTCGGTGGAAGTGACGCGTGTCGGACAGGCCATCGCGATTGCGGAAGATGCCAACCCGATTGCGATGCTGCTGGGCGGGATCGGCTCGGTGCTCGCTGGCTTTTTCGGATTTGTCGGTTTCTTCCGGAAATAGCGACGGCTCAGCGGCGCTTAAGAGTCGTGGAGAAATGATCGTTTTTTAAAGGCCTCAGGCCGGGTGTAAGGCGGTGTGTCGAGGAGATCGCCATGACCCAAACACTTCCCATTCTCCAGATCGATGCCTTTGCTTCCAAGGCATTTGAAGGCAATCAGGCCTGCGTGATGCCGCTCAGCGACTGGTCGCTGAGCGATGAAACCCTTCAGGCGATCGCGGCGGAGAACAATGTCTCTGAGACGGCCTACATCGTGCAGACGGCGGAAGGCGTATGGGATTTGCGCTGGTTCACGCCGGCGGTCGAAGTGCCGCTATGCGGGCATGCGACGCTCGCCGCCGCACACGCGCTGTTTCACCATGAGGGATTTGCGGGCGAGGAGATTGCCTTCGACACGCGCCAATCCGGCCGGCTGACGGTCAGGAAGCTTGATGCGAGCCGGCTGGAGATGGATTTCCCGGCCCCGAACGTCCGCCAGCTCGATAATCTCGACGCCGTGGAAGCGGCGCTTGGGGCGCGGCCGGTGGAAGTCTGGGGTGGCCCGTTCATCGCGGCGGTCTTTGACGACCCCGCCGAGATCACCGCGCTGTCTCCCGAACCAAGAGATGTCGCCGCGCTGGCGCTTGAGACCGATGATGGATGGGATCGCGGCAATGTGGGCTGTCTGGCCCCGGGCGGCGACGGCGTCGATGTGACCAGCCGGTTTTTCGCGCCCGGCAGCGGGATCGATGAAGACCCGGCCACGGGCAGCTGGCACTGCATGCTGGCCGCAGTGATGGCCCCGAAACTCGGCAAGACCGCGCTTGAATGCTTCCAAGCCTATCCCGGCCGCGGAGCCTATATCGGTACGGAGCTTGTGGGTGACCGCGTGAAGCTGCGCGGGCAGGCGGTCACTGTGATTGAGGGTGTGTTCAGGCTCTAAGCCGCTCAGGGCTGTTCCGCAGGCCGGGACGTCGCCGTCGTTTCCTTCTTGCGGGCCTGTTCGGCGAGGGCGTCTGCAAAGCCGTGATTCACATCGCGGTGACGCGCTTCGTCTTCGCGGACGGCTTCGACAACCTCGCGCAGGCGCGCATCGGGCGGCAGCTTCCAGTAATCGATGGCAAGCTCCGGGGCGGGCACGTTCTCAAGGGCACCACTGTCGATGGCGGCCAGATACTTGGTGTAGCTCACCACCGCCTCTTCCTCGAGATAAGCGACGAAACGGTGCGCCACTCTCGGGAAGAACAGGTAGAGGAAGAAGTAGAAATTGTAGAAGACAGCCTGCGCGACCATAATCAGCCAGCGCTCGAAGAGGTTGGGCTGGGCCACCTTGATGAAGGTCATCAGGTGCATGCGCTCATTGTCGGCCTCGTCGAGAAGCTCCCGAATCCAGCCCTGATCGTCCCGGATATGGCGCAGCGCCTTGAGATGCTGCAGCAGTCCGCCGACCATGCCGGGCACGGCTGCGACGGTCTCCAGAACAACGGCGCGGTGTCCATAGCGCTGGCGGAAGAAGGCGTCGGCGAAGACGCGCATGAATTTCACCATGCCCAGCGCGACGCGGTCACGCAGGGTTTGCGGCGCGTGCCGGGCATGTGTTTCGCCAAGACTGTCAAAGGCCATGGATGAACTCCTGTGGTCTGATCACTCGGATAACGGTTTTCTTGAAGTGCATTTAGGGTGGCTTTGCCCCGCTGCGAGTGACGCACGCGCGCAGGCGCTGCTATGTCGCAGATACCAATGAATACGGTAGAACAGGCCTATCTGAGTGAGAGCCCGCGCCTATGACTCGGCCGCTGTTTTTGGCACTGGCGCGCTCTTGTGCTGGGCCAGCCAGACACCGCCAAGAATGAGCGCGAAAGCGGCCACCGCATTCCAGCTTTGCGTCTCGCCGAAGAACACCCACCCCATCCCAGCCGAGACAATCGGGATGGAGTAGCCTGTCAGGGCGAGAAAGTTCGCCCCCGCCCGGCGGACGAGGAAGATGTAGAGCAGCGCCGCCAGCGCTGACGGGCCAAGGCCGAGCCCGATCACGGCGGCAATGCTTTCCGGTGCCGGATTGAGCGGCGGCAAATCTGCGAAAATGAGGATAGGCCAGGAGAAGAGGGCCCCGAAGGTGACATAACCGGCCGTGAAGGCGAGCGCGGGCAGGGGTGGTGCGCTGCGTGCGACGATGGTGCTGACCGCGTAGCCGCCTGTGGCGATCAGGAGCAGGATCTGGGCGACCACGCTGGCTGATCCCCAGTTTGCCATCGCATCCGGTCCGAACAGAACGCCCACACCTGCAAACCCGACAAGGACACCAACAACCCGCCGTGAGGTCAGCCGCTCATCGGCGAACAGGGCATGGGCTCCGATGGCGACAAAGATGGGTGCTGCTGCCGTATAGAGCGCGGCTAGGCTGGAATCGACGGTCTCCTGCGCAGTGGTGATGAAGAAGAAAGGTAGGGTCATTCCGAAGAAACCCATTGCGGCCATGAAGAGCCAGGCGCGTCGTTGACTGAACGATGGAAGCCGCTGACCGCTCGCCAGCAGGCAGATGTGCAGCACAACCGCACCAATCGTCAGACGTGCTGGCAATATGATTTCGACGGGCAGTCCGATCTCAGGATTGGTGGTTTGCACCGCGACCCGGGTCATCGCATAGGCGCTTGCCCAGATCACTGTAAGCGCGGCAAACAGGCCCCAATCCAGCGCGCTGTGCTTGTCTGACATTCCTCTATGCGCTCCCTCCGCGGGAACAGGCGTGGACGCCGCCGCGGTCCCGGTCAAGATGGGGCTCTCGCCGATCGCCGCGACCTCTGATAAACAAAAGCCATGAAATATCTTATCCTCGCTTCCGCCCTTGTCCTGTCCGCATGCGCCACGGGGCCAACGCCCTATGCGCCCGCAGAGAACAGCCGCGATAAGGGGTTTTCTGAACAAGTCATCGAAACAGGGCGCTACCGCGTGTCCTATAAGGGCGATGATGCAGATCAGGCGCGCTCTTATGCATTGTTGCGCGCCGCGGAGATCACGCTTGAGAACGAAGCGGACTGGTTCCGCGTGGTGGATGCCTACACCGAAGTTGATGGCCGACGGTCTGGCGGGTCTTCAGTATCGGTGGGCGGGTCCAGCGGCTCTTACGGATCAGGGGTTGGCGTGGGAGTTGGCATCGGGCTGCCCCTTGGCGGTGGCGGATCGCCGGACGCGACACACACGCTGGAGATGGTGATTTTCAAGGGCGAGAAACCAGATGATCCGGACGCCTATGACGCCGCCTCTGTACAGGCTTCTGTTCTAGGGGCACCGCTGCCATAATTGGCAGGAGGCGCTTCACTCGTCTGCCGGCGGGATCGTCCAATTGATTTGCCGGGCCCAGTCCTCAGCGCCGACCATGATGAGGTCAAAGACGGGGTCCTTCACAGCATAATAGGCGGCCTTGTCTTCCGGAAAATGAGCGGCAAGCTGGCGCTTGATCTCTGCATAGGCGTCCCGGGCAGGTGGATGGCTGCGTAGATAGTCCCGGCACAGGAGCGGGTAGCGCTGATTGAACCGGCCGGCTTCCCGCACATGGATGTGCGCCGCAGGCTCGGCATGGGTATAGAAACGCTTGGCCAGTTGGTCCGCCGATAGGGAAGCACCGGGCGGGCAGTGATCAGCAAGCGACGCCCCAAGCTCAAAGCCGGCCTCGCTTATTGAAGCCTCCGATTGGGCCGGCAAATCCGCGACGGTCAGCTGCACATCAATGAGATCCTTGGCCGCAAGACCCGGAACGGCCGTGGATCCGATATGGTGGATGGCTTCAACATTCCCGCCCACCGCTTTGCGAATGGCTGCCGCGATACTCCGATACTGAAGCGGCCAGCGGTCCTGATAGTCGATGATCTCGATCGGCATGGTTCCAGTTTGCCTACAGTGACCCGGCTCTGACCTGAATGATTTCGTCTGCAAGATCGACCGGCTCTGTGTTCGTGCTGTCGATTTCCAGATCATATGTCATGCCTTCGTGGACAATGCCGATCTGCCCGCGTGCCTGACCGGGCAGCCGGTCGCCTCTTGCGATCTCCCTGCGTTCAAGTTCGTCCAGATCGCAGTGCACACCCACGAAGAAAACGTCGAGTCCCTGCAGGACGTCCATCCAGTCCAGACGCAGCTCTGGTGTTTGGATCACCTCATCAAGAATGAGATCGACGCCGCTTCGCGCGATGGCGGCGGCCGCGCGATGATGGGATTTGAGGGTGGCGAGGCCAAAGGGGCCGAAGTTCAACCGTACGAGGTCATTGGCGTCGCGGTCGAAGAAGAAACCGTCCGGGTTGTTGTGATAATGGGCCGGGAGCATTGCAAAGGCATCGTCGATCCCAGTCAGCAGGTGCGGGGCGGGCAGCCGGTCCTGCAGATGCCTTGCAATGCTCGATTTCCCTGCTGACGTACAGCCATTCAGAAAGATCACGCTCATTGGGTTGTTCCCGATACTGCCCGGCCTGCCGCAATCTTGAGCGTAGTCTGTGTCGCCCTGATTGTCTGCGGGGTCGGTAGTTGCACAGGCGCGCCGATTGGATACAAGCGGGAACATGACGCGTGGGAAACCGCGCCACCCGGTTTGGTGAGAAAAGGCGCTCCATGGCGAACAAGATTTATGACACGGCGGAGGCCGCGCTCGATGGCCTGACTTTTGATGGCATGACCGTGATGTCGGGCGGCTTCGGGCTTTGCGGCATTCCCGAGCTCAGCATTGCTGCGCTGGTGAAAAGTGGCGTGAAGGATCTGACAGTGATCTCGAACAATGCTGGCGTTGATGGATTCGGCCTCGGCCTGCTGCTGGAGACACGCCAGATCCGGAAGATGGTTTCTTCCTATGTCGGGGAGAACAAGGAGTTCGAGCGCCAGTACCTGTCAGGCGAGCTGGAGCTCGAGTTCAATCCGCAAGGCACGCTGGCTGAGCGGTGCCGTGCCGGGGGCGCGGGCATTCCCGGTTTCTACACCAAGACCGGTGCTGGGACTGTCATTGCCGAGGGCAAGGAACACAAGGAGTTCGATGGCGAGACCTACATCATGGAGACCGGCCTGCGCGCGGACCTGTCCATCGTCAAAGCCTGGAAAGGCGATACGCAGGGCAATCTCGTCTACCGGCACACCGCGATGAACTTCAATCCTGAGATGGCGACGGCGGGCAAGGTTACCGTTGCGGAGGTTGAGGAAATCGTGCCGGTCGGCACGCTGGACCCCGACCATATCCATACGCCCGGCATCTTCGTGCAGCGCATCCTTCAGGGCGAGCATGAGAAGCGGATCGAACAAGTGACAACCCGCAAGCGCGAGGAGGCCTGATCATGCCCTGGACACGAAATGACATGGCTGAGCGCGCGGCGCAGGAGCTGGAAGACGGCTTCTATGTCAATCTCGGTATTGGCATCCCGACGCTGGTCTCGAACTACATTCCCGATGGCGTGGATGTAACGCTGCAATCGGAAAACGGGATGCTTGGCATGGGACCGTTCCCGTTCGAGGGCGAGGAAGACCCGGACCTGATCAATGCCGGCAAGCAGACGATCACCACGCTGAACCGGTCATCCTTCTTTTCCTCCTCCACAAGCTTCTCCATGATCCGTGGCGGGCACATCAATCTTGCGATCCTCGGCGCGATGGAAGTTGCCGAGAATGGCGATCTCGCCAACTGGATGATCCCCGGCAAGCTCGTCAAAGGCATGGGTGGTGCGATGGATCTGGTGGCTGGCGTGCAGCGTATTGTCGTCATCACCGATCACACCTCCAAGGCCGGTGCGCCGAAGCTTCTGAAAACGTGCACGCTGCCGCTGACGGGCAAGGCGGTGGTTGACCGGATCATCACCGATCTTGGTGTGTTCGACGTGGTCGATGGCGGCTTGAAAGTGATTGAGCTTGCGTCAGAGGTCGACATGGACGAGGTCCGCGCCAAAACCGAAGCGACATTGGTCGATTAGGGGACGATGATGGCGTTGACCCGGGAAGAACTCGACCGGCACGCGCGCCACATCATGCTGAAAGAGATTGGCGGGCCCGGCGTGCAAGCCTTGAAAGAGGCGTCGGTCTCGATTGTCGGGGCAGGGGCACTTGGCGGGCCGTGCGCGATGTATCTCGCCGCGGCAGGCATTGGGGCCGTAGAGCTCTGGGACGATGACAAGGTCGAGCTGTCCAACCTTCAGCGGCAGGTGCAGTTCACAGAAGCCGACATCGGGAAGGCCAAGGTTGATGTGCTGGCGGCCCGCCTGGAGGCGATGAATGGCCGTCTGCAGGTGGAACCGCGCGCTGAGCGTTTCGGTGCGCATACGCCGCTGTCTGGCGATGTGCTGATCGATGCCAGCGACAATTATCCGACACGTTTCCTGCTGAATGCGGCTGCGCATCGGACGGGGCGCAGGCTCGTCTCCGGCGCGGCGTCGCGATGGTCAGGGCAGGTTTCCCTGTTTGAGTCGGGGCTGTTCGAGGACAGCCCCTGCTATCAGTGTTTTGTTCCGGAGGAACCGCCGGAAGTTGAGGCCTGCGAGGATGTGGGCGTCGTTGGTCCCGTTACGGGCCTTGTGGCGGCGCGGATGGCGCTGGAGGCCATCAAGGCCATTACGGGGGCCGGGCCGGTCCTGTCGGGTGCTATCTGGATCCTCGATGGCCTCACCGGCGAAGGGCGCACCGTGCGCCTTCGACAGGCAGCGGACTGCCCCATCTGTGGCACGTGAAACTTTCCTTTGACAGGCTTGCTCTTTGAAGCTTTTACGACAGTGAGTTTAGTTCACGGTCGAGGTGCAAGGTCAGGTGTTCAGACGCTTTCTAGCCGTTCTGCTGACAGTCATCGCCATTCTGGCGGCTGGGTGGCTATCGCTCCGCCGCCCCGACATTTCCTTTGAGACCCTGGAAGCGGCCTATGCGCTTCAGGACTCGCAGTTCATGTCTCTCGAGACCGGCTACAACGCCCACTATCGCGATGTCGGACCGCGAGATGCCCCGGCTGTGGTTCTGATTCATGGATTTGCGGCCTCGCTGCACACATGGCTGCCGCTCAGCGAACGCCTGTCCAGCGATTACCGCGTGATCAGCATTGATCTGCCGGGCCACGGGCTGACACGCGGCTTCGACGAGGCGACCGTCTCGATCAGTGGCTTTGTTGATTACATTGAGGACGTGACCGGCGCGCTCGGCGTGGAGGAGTTTGCGCTGGTTGGAAGCTCCATGGGTGGCGCGGCCAGCTGGAACTATGCTCTGGCCAATGGAGACCAACTGGAGGGGCTTGTGCTGATCGGCGCGTCGGGCTGGCCGCGGCTGGATGCCGATGAGACCGATCGTCCGCTGATCTTCCGGCTGATCTCAAATCCGCTGGCGCGAAATGTGATCAAGGATCTCGACATGTCGAGCCTCGTGCAGTCCGGACTGGAGCGCTCCTTCGGTGATCCGTCGCTGGCGACAGAAGAGATGGCAGCGCGATATGCAGCGCTGTCGCGCGCGCCGGGGCATCGTGCCGCTCTGCTGGCGTTGACCGCTCCAGACTCTGGCCGGCGGGAGGCCAGTGCAGAATTGATGGCCGGCATTGATGCGCCGACCCTCATCATTCATGGCGATGTGGATGCAGTGGTCCCCGTCAGTGGCGGTGAGCGGTTTGCCGAGTCGATCCCTGACGCCCGGCTTGAGATCTATGAGGGCATTGGCCACCTCCCGCATGAGGAAGCGCCAGACCGCGTCGCAAATCATATCCGTGTCTTCCTGAGCGACATCTATGCCGGAGAGCCAGCGCAGGTGCTTGCGCTGGACGCGTCGACGTCGAGTGAAGGCTCCCCGCCGTGACGCCCTAGCTGGCACCGGCCGATGACAGATCCTCGTAGAGAATGGTCGTGAAGATCGGTTCGGTCATGAACGCGGTCGCCCAGTCTTCCACCCAGGGAGTCAGCGGGGCGGCGGCCAGTGTTTCATCGAGCGACTTGCCGGCGTCGATCTCGGCTTGAACAGCGGCTCGGGCTCCTCGCAACATGTCAGCCAGGGCCTTGATGTCCTCGCGCGTCGACAGCGGCCCGTGACCCGGTATGACGCGGGTGTCGTCATTGATCATCTCATAAGCCCCATCGAGCGCCGCGATGTAGCCATCAACGGACCCGCCCGAGCTGATATCGATGAAGGGGAACATGCCCGAGAACATCACGTCGCCCATGTGCAGCACACCGGCTTCCTCGAAGTAGACGAGGGTATCGCCGTCTGTGTGCGCATTCGGCATATGGATGAGCCGGGCGGTCTGCCCGTTCACATGGAGCGTCATGTCTTCATTGAAGGTGATAATGGGCCAGGCGGCCGGGTCGCTTGCCGGGGTCTCGCGCAACGTACCGCCAATGCTGAGAGACTGATCGGTCGAGACGCGTACACGCACATTGTCATGCGCGATGATCAATGCGCCGCTCGCGTCGAAGGCCGCGTTTCCGCCGGTATGATCGCCATGCCAATGCGTGTTGACAAGAAAGCGGGGCGCGTCTCCGGCAATCTCATCGATTTTGGCAAGATTGGCCGGTGCGATGTCGGCATATTGGCTGTCGATGACGAACGCGCCATCAGGGCCGGTGAGCAGACCGATGTTGCCGCCGCGGCTCTGCAGCATATGCAGGCCGTCGCCCAGATCCTGGCTTGTCACGACGGTGGCTGGCGCAGCCTGCTGGGTGAGCGGAAGGCTGGGTGCGCCATGCGCGCTGGTTATCGGCGCACAGGAAAATGCCAGAACGGCAAGGCTGCTGGTGCTGCGGATCATACGACTTCCCCTTCAACGTCACCTTGAGACTACGCCAATTGCGGGAGGAGGCCAGTCTCGGTTCGTTGAAGGGGAGCCGAAGCTAGTGCTGCATTCGCGGCTGAGGGCTTAGGCCGCGCGTGGCGGGGCCGAGACCCAGCTGTCTTGTTCCCATCGGGCGAGAGCGTCCCAGTATTTCGGGCCGGTATCTGACTCTTGTGGATCCTTGTCGGCGGTCTGAAGGCGCATATCGGCTTCGGTGCGCTTGTCGCGAGGCATCGGTGCAAGGTCGAAATATGTGTCTGAGAGCCAGAACATGGTAAGAAGCTTTCGAGTGATAGGGAGGAAGGAAAGTCCGAAGCCCCGCTTGGAAGCGTTGTCCGCACACCCAGGAGAGGGACGGGCTGCGGGAGAGGGGCGTTACCGCTTCTTTTGCGGGACTTCGGGACCCGTCTGATTGTACAGATCAGGCGGGCGAGTAACGGCGCTCGCGGCGGCGTCGCCAGAAGCGACGGTTTTTTACCAACCCGCCAGCTGGAGCGTTTAAGGGGCGGCGTTGGCCGCGCTCGGATGTCTTATCCGATCCCTTGCGAAACAGCGCCTCCAAGCCATTCTGCGAGTGCGAGGACTGTGTGAGGCGAAACATTTCGATCTCCTTTTTTGCTTGCCTGCAGTGGAAATCGTGCTGCCTCGTACATAATTCCAATCGAAAGATTATTCGATTATTATAGGATAAAGCTATCAAATGAGACCCACTCTCCGACAGCTTCAATATGTGGTTGCCGTGGCTGAGACGGGCCGGTTTGGCGATGCTGCCGCGCGCATGAATGTCAGTCAGCCGAGCTTGTCGGCACAGATTGCCGATGCAGAGGCGCAGCTTGGCGTCCAGCTTTTCGAGCGTGGACGAAATGGCGCGATCACGACCCCGCTCGGCAAGGATTTCGTTCGCCGGGCCCGCGCCGTTCTAAGCCATATGGAAGACCTCAAGGCAGCGATGGTTCATGGTAACAAGACAATGGCGGGCCGGATCCGGCTCGGTGTGTTGCCATCCATCGGGCCTTACCTTCTGCCGACTGCGGTGAAGCGCCTTCACGCCCAGTATCCGGAGCTGCGCATGAGCGTGCGCGAGGACCGGACAATCGATTTGAAGGCCGCGCTCAATGAAGGGGCCGTCGATACCGTGATCTCAACGGCAGAGGATCATCCAGACGCCAGCCATACGCCGCTCTTCCGGGAGCAGTTCTGGATTTGCGCTGCTCAGGATGACCCTTTGGCGGGCGAGGGGCCTGTGCTGCCAAGTGATCTGAAGGGGCGCGAGCTTCTTACGGTGGGATATGGCTATCGGTTCAGTCTGATCGTTCAACAGATCGCTGATACTTCGCGCGCGCAGGTGAGTTCGGAGTTTCAGGGCACCAGCCTGGATGCAATCCGGCAAATGGCGGCGATGGGTGCCGGCGTTGCAATCCTGCCGTCGCTCTATGCCTCGACCGAAGCGCGGCGTGATCCTGACCTGACATTGCGGCCGATTGATCACCCTCTTGCGGCGCGCATGATTTCCCTGATCTGGCGGCGGACATCCCCGCTAGCTCAGCAGTTCGAGACCATTGGGTCGGTGCTGAAAACTGTCGCGTCTGAAGTTTTGGGGGAGGCCGGCTAGAGAATTGCGGGGATGACGCGGTCTGGCGGTTTGTGACCGTCGGCGAAGGTCTTGATGTTGATGATGACCTTCTCACCCATCTCGACCCGGCCCTCCAGAGTTGCTGAACCCATATGCGGGAGCAGCAGGACATTGGGCAGGTTGACCAGATTCTTGTTCACCGCGGGTTCGCGCTCAAAAACGTCGAGGCCAGCCCCGGCAATCTTGCCATCGCGAATGGCGCGGGCGAGCGCGTTCTCGTCAATCACCTCGCCGCGAGCCGTATTTACGATGAAGGCTTCTGGTTTGAGCAGTTCGAGCCGCCGCGAATTCAGGAGGTGGAATGTTGCCGGTGTGTGCGGACAGTTGATCGAAATGATGTCCATCCGGGAGAGCATCTGGTCGAGGCTGTCCCAGTAGGTTGCTTCCAGCAATTCTTCGGTGCGGGGGCTGACAGGCTTGCGGTTGTGATAGTGAATCTGCAGGCCGAACGCCTTGGCGCGGCGGGCAACGGCCTGACCGATCCGGCCCATCCCGATGATTCCGAGGCGCTTGCCGGCGATGCGACGGCCCATCATCCATGTCGGGCTCCACCCTTCAAAACCGCCCGACTCCATGACCTGCACACCTTCGTGCAGTCGGCGGGGTACGGCCAAGATCAGGGCCATGGCCACATCAGCCGTATCGTCGGTAAGGACGCCGGGCGTATTGGTGACCGTGATGCCGCGCTGCACGGCGCTTTGCACGTCAATATTGTCCACGCCCGCGCCGAACTGGGCGATCAGCTTCATCGATGAGCCTGCGCGCGCAATGACCCGGCCGTCCAATTGGTCGGTTACGGTCGGGACAAGCACATCCGCGCGGCCGATTGCATCGGCGAGTTCGTCCTGGGAGAAGGCATGGTCGTCATCATTGAGCTCGGCGTCGAAAAGCTCTTTCAGGCGCAACTCAACCGGATCCGGCAGTTTGCGCGTGACGACGACTTTCAGCTTCGGATTCGACGTCATGGGACCTCTCAGTAATGCGGTGACACCTGCGCTTAGCAAAGCGAACGCCGAACGCCAATGAGGAGATTTTACAGCCGATTCATCATGTTGAGCGATCCTACCCGTCTGGGGGACGATAATGATGGTGAGGTTGCGCGTGTTTGCAGCGTTGAAGACATGTCTTTTGGGAGCGGTGATCGGACTGTCGGGCGTGGCTGCGGCAGATAGCGCAACGATGATCAGCCAGTTCTCGGGAAAGCCCGTGCCGCGCTTTGAGACCTTGCGCTATTCCGCCGTCAACGGACGCGCCGGCCCTAGCCGCGATCATCCCATTCTCTGGCGGTATGAACGCGAAGGCCTGCCCGTGCTGATTATCAAGGAAAGCCGGGACTGGCGCCGGGTCCGCGATCCGGATGGTGACGAGGTCTGGATGCATGCGCGCATGCTGCGTGCGGCCCCCAAAGCGGTCGTGCGCCGCGAGTCGACCCTGCTCGCAAGGCCTGAAGAAGGCGCGCGCGAAACTGCCACCGTGAAACCAGACGTGCTTGTCGAACTGGAGCGATGTGACGCGCTTTGGTGCGAGGTCGATGCCGGCCAGCGGTCGGGCTGGGTCTTGCGTGCGCACCTTTGGGGCTTGGATGCAAGCGATGCCCCGCTCTAAGGCAGGATTTTGCAACAGCGCGCGTGAGGGGTAAGCTTTTCCCATAAAGCGTGGGAGGCGCGCATGGCCGATAGAGTCCAAGTCAATACAATCATGGAAACATCCGCAGTCGATCCGGAGGCGCGGATCGATCCTCACCCCGGCTCAAAACCCTGCGGGAAGAGTGCCCGGTCTTTCGTGACGAGGTCATGAAGAGCTGGGTTTTATCCAACCACGCCGACGTTCGGGCGACGGTCAACGATCCGACGATCCCGCGCAGCCCGGACAAGGCGGAGGAGGGGTCTTTTCTCAGTATGATGTCCTCGTCAGGAGAGTCCGAGGATGATGGGCCCTCGATCCTGTTTCTGGACAATCCTGACCATGCCCGTATTCGCCAGCCGCTGACCAAAGCCTTTTATGCGCGCATCAATGCCATGAAGCCCGAGATCGAAGCGCTCGTGGATGGTGTGATCGAGCAGGCACCAGCGACCGGGCCGTTTGATCTTGTAACAGAGATCGCGGTGCCAATCCCAATTCTTGCGATCGGACGTATACTGGGCGTGGATGAGGCGCGCACCGCTGAGTTCCGTGAATGGTCCGAAGGCGCGATCCTGTCGCTCAACCCGTTTCGCTCTGAGGACGAAGAAAAGCGCATGCTCGTAGGGCAGGAGTATCTGCGCCTCTACTTTGACGAACTTATGGTCGAGCGCCGCAAAGCGCCGGCCGACGATCTCGTGACGGACATGGTGCAGGTGCAGGAGGCGGGCGCGCCGCTGACGGATGCTGAAGTGCGTGCGAACCTGCTCTCACTGTTGATTGGCGGCAACCTCACAACGACCGACCTGATCGCGAGCGGTGTGTGGCTGTTCCTCACGCATCCTGAGGAACTCGCAAAAATGAAAGCCGACCCTTCACTTGCCGCGGCAGCTGTGGAGGAGACGCTGAGGTTTGAAGGACCGGTATCAATCACCTCGCGCGTTGTGCCAGATGAGCGCGAGGTTGCCGGGTGCCCGATGCACAAATCGCAGGTGGTGACCATGTCGCTGCATGGGGCGAACCGCGATCCGGCTGTGTTCGAAGATCCTGAAACCTTCAACATCACCCGCGAGAAGAAGCCGCATGTCGCCTTTGGCGGTGGATCGCACATCTGTATCGGGGCACCGCTGGCCCGGATTGAAGCGCGCCGCGCCTTCGAAAAGATATTCGAGCGCTACCCTGATCTCGCCTTGGCGGACGAGCCCGTGACCTGGCGGCCGCTGCCATTCTTCAGGGGTCTGGAGCATCTGCCGGTCGTCTCCGGCAGTTGACATTGACCGCGACCAGCGGTCGTTAGGCGCAGTTTTCTCTACGGAAGGACGCACACTTTGAGCGGACCCCACGCGTATCACACGCCCCAGCCCAGCTACGCTTATGACGAGCTGATCACATCCTCCACCGGCGAACTCTTCGGGCCTGGCAATGCGCAACTGCCCGCGCCGCCCATGCTGATGATGGACCGGATTGTGGAGATCACGGAAGACGGCGGAGCCTTCGGCAAAGGCCGTATCGTCGGCGAGCTCGATATCAAGGACGATCTCTGGTTCTTCAAGTGCCATTTCCCGGGTGACCCGGTGATGCCGGGTTGTCTCGGTCTTGATGCGATGTGGCAGGCGGTTGGCTACTGGCTTGGCTGGACCGGCTCACCGGGCAAGGGGCGGGCTCTCGGCGTTGGTCTTGTCAAATTCTCAGGCGAGATCACACCCGATGTGAAGCTTGTCCGTTACGAGATCGACATGAAAAAGGTCAAACGCGGCAAGCTTGTTCTTGGCGTTGCGGATGGGCAGGTCTGGGCCGATGACAAGCGCGTCTATGTCGCCGAAGACATGAAAGTCGGCATGATCAATCGCGCCTAATTCGGCCACTTGATTGATTTGACTCCCGTCGGGTCAGGCGAGACAGTTTCCTGAAACAAACCGCGCAAAAGCGGATGTTCAGGGAGACGTCTCATGGCTACGCACGATCTGGTAATTCGTGGCGGAACCGTCATTGACGGGACGGGCGGTGAACCGCGTATCGCCGACGTGGCTGTCGATGCCGGGTGCATCTCCATCGTCGGGCCGGTCTCCGGCAAGGGCCGGGAAGAAATCGATGCGCGTGGTCAGATCGTCACGCCGGGCTTTGTCGATATTCACACCCATTATGACGGGCAGGCTGCGTGGGGCGACGCGCTCGACCCTTCATCGCTGCATGGGGTGACAACCGCTGTCATGGGCAATTGCGGTGTCGGCTTCGCACCCTGCCGCGAGGATGATCATGACCGCCTGATCCGGCTGATGGAAGGCGTCGAGGACATCCCGTTTCCTGTGCTCTCAACAGGCCTCACATGGGATTGGGAAAGCTTCCCCGATTATCTCGACTATCTCTCCGACCGGCCATTCGACATCGATCTTGCTGCGCAACTGCCGCATGCGGCCCTGCGTGTTTACGTGATGGGTGAACGCGGTGCCAACCGGGAAGACGCCACCGAAGACGACATTGCCGAGATGCGACGGCTCGCCAAGCTGGCGGTCGAGGCGGGGGCGCTGGGCTTTTCAACCTCACGAACGCTGAACCACCGGACGTCGGACGGACAGCCGACGCCCACACTGACCGCATCTGAGTCTGAACTCATGGGCATCGCCATGGGTCTGAAGGAAGCCGGGCGCGGGGTTTTGCAATTCGTGTCCGACTTCAACGACCCGGAAAAAGAAGCGGCGATGCTGCGCCGGATCGTTGAGACGTCCGGACGCCCGCTTTCGGTTTCGCTTGCACAATCGGATGTTGCGCCGGAAGGGTGGCGCTCGCTGCTCGGCGCGATTGAGCAGGCGGTGGATGATGGCCTGCCAATGCGCGCGCAGGTGGGCCCGCGGCCAGTCGGCGTACTGCTTGGCCTTGCGCTGACGCTGAACCCGTTCTCCGGGCACCCGACCTATCAGGCGATTGCCGAAGAGCCCTTCGAGGTGCGTCTTGCGGCCTTGCATGATCCCGAGTTCCGCATAAAGCTTCTGAGTGACGAGCCGGATGCGGACAATCCGTTCGTGAAGTCCATCCTGCGCCAGTTCGGCAAGATCTTCGCGCTGGGCGATCCGCCAGACTATGAACCGACGGCCGAGCGCACGGTCGCCAACATCGCCAAGTCGCGCGGCGTCTCGAATGAAGAGGCCGCGCTTGATCTCATGCTGGCTGATGACGGGCAGGGCATGCTGTACCTGCCATTTCTCAACTATGCGCAAGGGTCGCTTGAGCCGTCGCTTGCCATGCTGAAAAGCGAAGCGACCGTGCCCGGCCTGTCCGATGGCGGCGCGCATGTCGGAATGATCTGCGATGGGTCTTTCCCAACCACCATGCTGACGCACTGGACGCGCGACCGGACACGCGGCGAGAAACTGCCGCTAGAATTCGTTGTGAAGCGGCAGACCCGGGACACGGCGACTTGGGTTGGGCTCGACGATCGAGGCCTGGTGGTACCGGGCTATCGCGCTGATCTCAATGTGATTGATCATGACCGCCTGACGCTTCATGCGCCGACGATCCAGCACGACCTTCCAGCCGGCGGTCGGCGTCTCATGCAGCGAGCAACCGGATATACCGCGACCATCGTGGCCGGTCAGATCATCTATCGGGATGGTGAGCCGACGGGGGCGAAGCCTGGCCGTCTGGTGCGTGGGGCGAAATCTGCGCCGGTCAGTGCGCTGGCGGCCGAGTGACGGAGAATCGTATGGCGGTTCGCATTCTTGACGAGCATGTAAACTGGCGGCGCAGCGATATGACAGACTCATCTGTCTGGACCGTTACATTAACCGAAGAAGATCAGGACGAACTGGCCCACGCGCTGGCGCAGGCAAAGGCTGTTTCGCTTGATGTGTTGGATGTGGGCCGGGAGGATTTTCCGCTGGAACGGCTCGCGGAAACACTGGCCGAGGTTGATCGTGAGCTTCTTTTTGGGCGGGGCTTCGTGCGCCTGTCTGCCTTGGACGGCGAGCGCTTCAGCGACGAAGATCTTGCGATGATCTATTGGGGGATTGGCCTGCATCTGGGTGATCCATGGCCCCAGAACAAGCATGGGCATGTGCTCGGCGATGTGATCGATCAGGGTCGGTCGATCGAGGATCCAACCGCGCGCGGCAATGAGCTTGGAGCCATCGCGCTCGATTTCCATACGGACGGCTCTGATTTTGTCGGCTTGATGTGCCTGCATGAGGCGACGTCTGGCGGGCTGTCCCTGATTGCGAATGCCGTGGCGATCCATAATGAGATGGTCCGCACCCGACCGGATCTGGCAGAGGCGCTCTACGAACCGCTACCGTGGGACTTTCGCGGTGAACAGGCTGCAGGCGACAAGCCCTATTACATGCGTGCTCCGTTTACGGAGCATGATGATCGCTTCTTTCTCTTCTGTGTGCCAGCTTATATTCGCGCCTCACAGCGCCATCCCGAGGCCCCGCGGCTGACCGCGACGCAGGTCGAGGCGCTGGATATGCTGGAAGCACTGGCGCGGCGAGAGGATATGAGTGTCGCGATGCCGCTGCGGCGCGGCGACATGCAGTTCATCTACAACTATCATGTGTTCCACGGACGCACTGCATATACCGACGACCCGGCGACCGGTCGGCGGCGTCACCTGAAGCGGCTCTGGCTATCATCGCGATCGCTCAAGAACCGGCCTGAGCATTTCGGGCTGCGAACCCAGACCCACTGGTTGAAGAACCGTTCGGCGAGCCGGATGGAGCTGAGTGAGAAGGCTTAACTGCCTGTCTTAGGCGACCGGCTTTGAGTCAGCGCTGATCGGCTCTTCTTCGACATCCTCAAAGGAGTCCGCGCGGGCGAGTTGCGGGAAGAGTTTCATCCACGCACCAGCCGCGCCAATTGCCACGCATCCTCCCATCAGCACTGCGCCGACCGGGCCGAGGAACCGTGCCGCGACGCCGCTCTGGAACTCTCCGAGTTCATTGGAGGCGGAGATAAAGATGAAGGAGACCGAGCTGACCCGGCCCTTCATGATATCCGGGGTGGCGAGCTGGATAAGAGACTGACGTACGAAGACAGAAATCATGTCAGCTGCGCCGTGAATGGCGAGCGCAATCATCGAGATCCAGAAGACTTTCGACAGGCCGAAGACGAGGATCGCGACACCGAAGATCGCGACCGCGCCAAACATCCACCGTCCCACATTCCGGGTGAGCGGGCGTGTGGCGAGGATCAGGGCAACAATGGCGGCACCGATGGCAGGAGCCGCGCGCAGGATACCGAAGCCTTCCTCGCCAATCTGCAAGATGTCGCGGGCGAAGACCGGCAGGAGCGCAATCGACCCGGCAAAGAACACGACGATCAGATCAAGCGAGATCGCGCCCAGCACGATCTTGTTGGAGCCGACATAGCGCAGTCCTTCCACGATCATCTCAAGACCGCGGACATCGGCCTGCTTCACATGGCCGGGCGTCTTGGCCGTTGCGATGGCGGCAATCGCGGCGACCATCATACCGGCTCCTGTGGCGTAAACGACCGCTTCTCCAAGCGCCAATAGCAAGCCACCGACGGCTGGCCCTGTGATGGCGGCCACCTGAAAGCCAAGCGAGTTCCAAGCGATTGCATTTGGAAGCTCAGCCCGGGGGATGAGGGTGGGATAAAGCGCGTTGGAGGCAGCCGGGGTGAATGCGTTGATCGCGCCAAAGAGGACGGAGACGGCGAAGATCACGGGAAGCGCGTCGCGGCCGACCATACCGGCGGCAATGAAGAGCGCGCCGAGTCCGAGCGCACGCGCGACCTGACATGTGATCAGGATCAGTTTCCGATCAAGCCGATCTGCAGCCTGTCCGCCGATGAGGGAGAGGAAGAACACTGGCACGAACTGCGCGAGTCCGACCATGCCGACCAGGAACGCGGCGCGGGGTTCATTCAGGCCGAGTCCGCCATCGGCCTCGGCAATGCGCGCAATGTCATAGACCTGCCAGGCAATGGCGACGGTTGCCATCTGCCGCGCGCCGGAGACGAGCTGGCGCATCGTCCAGTAGTGGAGATAGGCGCGGTGCCGAAAAACCGAGAGGGAAGGGGCAAGCGCCATGGCGGCTGGCTTACGCCGATGCCCGACGGTCGGCAAGAGAGCTTGAAAGCAGATTTGACAAGTCAAGGAAGCTTGTCATATGTCAAGGACACTTGATATGGAGATTTCAATGGCCCAGCAGGGATTCAAGGCGGCGAGCCGACGGTATCATCGTCTGTACTGGCCGATCATGGTAATCTATGTTGCTGCCTGCTTCGCTGGCGCGGCTTATGTCGACGAAGGCACGACACCGGTTTGGATTGCCGCAAGCATTGCTGTTGCGACAGCTGCGCCATTATTGTTCGTGCTGTGGTTAACCCTGCGATACTTCAACGAAACCGATGAGTATACGCGCCTTCGCCAATTGAAGGCTTTCTCGGAAGGGGCGGCCATTACTGTTGGAGCCATACTGGTTGTTGGTTTCTTGCAGATCTTTGACGTCCTGCCAGCGCTTAACGTGTTCTGGTTTGGGCCGATGTTTTTTGCGGCCTACGCGGCTGCGTTCTGCCTGCGATCCCTGCGCAGTGGAAATATCGGGTGAAGACGATCCTGCGCGATCTGCGGGCCGAACGCGGTTGGAGCCAGGCGGAGCTGGCGGATCGGCTTGACGTCTCGCGTCAGTCGATCAACGCGATTGAGACCGGCAAGTACGACCCGTCCCTGCCGCTTGCTTTCGCCATCGCCCGGCTTTTCAATCGCCCGATTGAGGAGATTTTCATCGACGACGCAGCAAGTGATGTCGAAGCGGCTGAATAAGTTCAGGCTGAACAGCTGCCGCCGCCGAGCACGCAGAAACTCGCACACCAGGGGTGATTGAGTTTGACCGGATCAGCGGTTGCCTCTTTCAGTGTGTGTCCGAGCTCGAATTCCGGATGATAGGGTAGGAGCGTGCACGCTGTGACGCTGGCGCGGCCCGCGCCTTTGCGCCGGACGACCATACGCTGGCTGGCGCACATGATGTCCGCCGGATCCTTGTCGAGGAGATTCCAGCAGGCCGTGGTGATCTCCGGTGGATCGTCTCCGGGGATCATTTCGGGAAACAGGACGAGTTGGCGGGCGTCTGAAGGGTCAAGGATGAGGCCGGTGTCACGGGCAAGCTCGCCATAAGCGGCGCGGGCGTCTGCTTCATTGTCTGTCAGCGCCATCCGACCCGCGAGAGAAACATCGAACCGGTTGGCCGCGAGCCATGAAATACCTTCCATGGCGATGGCGAAGCTGCCCTTCCCGCGTTCGGTGTCGTGCAGTGCCTCGGTGTGGTGGTCGAGACTGATCCGCAGGCAAAGCCGGTCGCCGGCCAAGTTCCTGAGACGAAGCAGTCCGTCCTGGATGTGCGGGCGCATCATCGGGCGCATGGCATTTGTCAGGACGAGGAGGGAATGCCCACGGGAAAGGCAGGCCTTCAGAATGTCGATAATCTCCGGTGCCATGAAGGGCTCGCCGCCTGTGACACCGATCTCAATGGGCCCACTTCCCAACTCATCGATCTCATCGAGAAAGGGTGTGATGTCTGACAGCGACAGATAGACAAGCCGGTCATTCGTCGGCGAGCTTTCAATGTAACAGTTTGTGCACTCGATATTGCAGAGCGTGCCCGTGTTCAGCCACAGCGTCTTCAGGCCGCGCCAGTCCACGCTCGCGCGACGCTCGCCGGTGGCCGTCGTGTCGGGCGATATGAACTTCGTCGCTGGGTAATCTGTATCGGGCATAAGCGCAGCTATCACTACCGATCCGCTCGCGGGAAGGCATCTCGCGCATGTGTGATCGGGGTGTGTAAAAAAGAAGCCCGCCGCGGAGATGGGTCCGGGGCGGGCAAGGTGTGGTGTCTGATTAAGGGGGTTTAGCCTGCGATACGCCTCACATAGTCGTACTCAGCCTTTTTGCGCTGCCGCTTTTTTGCGGGTTGAAACGCTACCCTCGCATGCTCCGCGCAGTAGGGGCCGCTGGTGGCCTTGCGGCCGCAGAATGCGAATTTGGGGTCTGCCGGATCGCCGATTGGCCACTTGCACATAGAGTCACGAAGCGTGACGATCGTAGCAGCTTCACCATCGGCGAGCGGCATCGGTGGAAGCGAAACGACGGCTTCTTTTTCCGCTGCTGTTGTAACAGCCACCTTCGGGGCCGCCGGTTTTGGTGTGACCACTGATCCATCGGCCTGCACGCGCGGCTTTGGCCGGGCCAGGCGAGGGGGGCGCTTGACGGGGCGCGACGGGGTCGCACGACCGGACAGGCCAAGACGGTGCACTTTTCCGATAACAGCATTGCGGGTCACGCCGCCCAATTGTTTCGCGATCTGCGAGGCAGAATGCCCCTCGGACCATAACTTTTTCAGCGTTTCCACGCGTTCATCTGTCCAAGCCATGTTTCGCTCCTTCAGCCCCTATATGTTGTGGTGGCGGCCCGCTGCCAGCCCCTCAAAACTCAACATATCGTACTTACTGAGAAGTTAACCACAACATGCAGACGGAAAGTTCCACAGCCGATTCTATATATTGTGGGTCAAAACCTGTGGAAGACCGGCTCTCGCCAAGTCTCCGCAACAGGCTTATCTAGGGGAAATGCCTGATACAGCCGCCGAACTCACCGAAAAGCCCGCATTCCAGACCGTTGCCGCCAGTCTCGGCGAGCCGCGTACTTATGGTGTGATCAATGGGCTGGGTCTCTGGACGCTTTACAAGCGGGAAGTCGGCCGCTTTTTCAAAGTGTGGATGCAGACCCTCTTTGCTCCGGTGGTGACGACACTTTTGTTCATGACCGTCTTCAAGCTCGCCTTTGGCGACAGGGGGCAACTGACCGGAGATTTTGCCGGCCTGAACTATAATAGTTTCCTCGCGCCTGGCCTCGTTGTGATGGGCGTGCTGCAGAACGCCTTCCAGAACTCCTCTTCCAGTCTGACTATTTCGAAAGTGCAGGGCAGTCAGGTCGATTTTCTCATGCCGCCGCTCTCTCCATTGGAGCTAACAATCGGATTTGTCGCCGGGGCAGCGACGCGGGGGTTGATCGTGGGGCTCATTTCGGGCGTGGCGATTCATCTGTCGGGTCTTGCCAGTCTCGACATTGCGCATGTGTGGGCGGTGATCTGGTTTTCGCTGATGGCGTCGATCATGCTCGGCGCACTCGGAGCCATGGGCGGGATCTGGGCAGACAAGTTCGATCATCTCGCCGCTGTCACCAATTTTGTCATCGTACCGCTGACATTCCTCTCGGGGACGTTTTACGACATCAAGGTGCTGGTTGAGCCGTTCCGGTCGCTCGCGCTGTTCGATCCGTTCTTCTATCTGATCGACGGCTTCCGGTACGGCTTCCTCGGTGTTTCGAACTCCGACATTTTCGTCGGCGTCTGGGTGACAGCCGCGCTCGCCTTTCTGTCCTGTGCCGCTGTGTGGTGGATGTTCAGGTCCGGCTACAAGCTGAAAGCCTGACCCTGCCGATCTCGCGCGGGTGTGATTTCACGAGCGGCTGGACGCGCGCTATGGTTCCCTGATCGGATAGGGAGAACACCATGCGCAAGCTAATCGCCGCCTCCACACTGGCGCTGGCCGTATCTGCGGCTCCAGCCGTGGCTGACCGGTTTACTTATGACACGGCGGCGAGATCTACGCAGTCGACCTTGAGCAAGGCCGTGTCCGTGCCGGAAGTATTCGAAAGCGAGGCGCAGCTGGCTGAGTCTGCGGCCGCCCTGCGCGAGGTCAGTCGCGATCTGTGCCGGCGCAATCATGGCTCATCCGCGATGCAGACCGTGATCATTCGGGCCTGCACGGCCAACACGTTCAAGACAGCCGTTGATCAATTGCCTGATACCCCGGCCCGTCTTGCATTGCTGGCCTGGTGGGAAGCAGAGCTGAAAGACGGCTAATCGCGCTTATCCGCGCTCGCACCCCCTCAAGCATGCTCCCAAACGCAAGAACGCGGGCATTGCTGCCCGCGCTCCCGTTTGGTTTCAGTTCGAATCAGACTAACCAAGTCCTTGTGCTAGCACTCGACTGTCGGTCCTTACTGACACCGAGCCATACGATCCCGAAGGACTTTCCGGCTTCTCGAGGCCGGCTGATCAAAGATCGCACCGCCCACGCTGCGTTTCGGATCGCGCCCCGGTCGCAGTTACGGCCCCTTCGCGCCAGTCTAGCCTGTCGCGTCGGACATTGCGCGTTTTGATCCCTTTGTTTCCGTCCTGTCCCGCTTCTGTCATTGCTGGCGTCTGCGTTCCTGTCTGGTCCCTCCGGACGCAATGTGCTTCCCGCCGCGTCTTCCGGGTTTGCTCCCGACCTCTGCTGCGGTCTGTTAACTATTGATTCGCTTTTCCCTTGAGTCGAGAGGGAGTCGGGATTGATTCGCTCGATTCGCGAAGTATTCCACAAGTATCGCTCGTCTGTGGAATGGTTGGGCCTTGCCAGGGGAGAACTCAGTCATTGGTTGACTTGTTCCGGCAGCAGCCGAAGCATCTGGGCATGCGATTCACCCTAATCATGCCTGTTCTTGCTGGCCTCGCCGCGTGTGGGGGCGCGGAGAGCACTGCCGGACCAGAGCCTGAAGATCTCTGTCTTGGTAATTCCAGATGTGTGTCCGCCCCGGCCCGGGATGTCTTCGCGGTCGATGGTGACACATTCGAACTGCAAAGGCTGACCGATCGCGGTTTGCAGCGCATTCGCCTCAGGCTGATCGGATGGGATTCTCCCGAAAGCGGCGAAGCGGCGCAATGCTCGGAGGAGAATGCGCTGGGTCTTGCCGTCGAGGCCCGCGCTCAGGATCTGTTCGCTGCCGGGAAGACGGTCACGTTCCTGCCAGAGGGCACAGACCCTTATGGGCGGACACGCGCCCATGTCTGGCTCGACGGAACGCATATCGGTTGGCGGCTCGCAGGGGAGGGGTTGGCGCAGCGCAAGGCTGAGAATGGTATGCGTCCGGACTGGTGTCGCTAAACCGGGCTTGCCTGTGCGGCAGACTTTTCATCCCGCGATGAATATCGCAGGGTTCAGTTGAACGCTCGTGGACTCCCGGGCGACGGGAGGAAACCTGATGAGCCAACCGCCGGTCCTTGCCGACGATCCGCTGCGCGCGGAAACCGCCGATCCTGATCTGCCGACCGTGACGGGCGGCCCTTTCGGCATAAAGGGGCTGGCTTGGGCGATCTTCGAGGGCGCGCGCAACCCGTACTACAATATGATTGTCATCTACATCTTCGCGCCGTACTTCGCAGATGTGATCGTTGGCGGAGACGCACGAGGGCTGACGCTTTCCGGACTGACCATCACTCTTGCCGGCATTGTGACGGCTCTGACGGCTCCATTCCTCGGCGTGATCGCAGACAAGGCCGGGCGGCGAAAGCCGCCCATCGCTGCGTTTATCGCTATGCTTGTCATGTGCTCGGCGCTGCTGTGGTGGTCGACACCGGATGGTCCTTTCAGGATCTGGTCAACCATGGCGATCCTCGCGGCCGCCTATTGCTGCTACGGCTATTCCGAAGTGCTGCACAATGCGATGCTGCCAAATGCCGGCCGGCCGGAGGCCTTACCCTATATTTCCGGGCTTGGGCTCGCCATGGGTAATGTGCTCAGTGTCGGCATCATTCTGTTCTTCCTGATTGGCCTGCTGCTGCCCGGTCAGTTGGACCTTCCGTTCATTCCGGAGGAGCCGATCCTGCCGCTCGACCGCGAGGCGCATGAAGCCCAGCGATTTGCCGGGCCGTTCATCGCCGTCTGGATGGCGGTGCTGATTATTCCGTTTTTTTTGTACATGCCGGACAACGTCTCCACCGGCAAAAGCTGGAAAAGCTCGGCGGCGGACCTGTTCCAGGGCGAGGCGCGCGCGTCGGAGGGGCGGCAGAGCATTGGCCAGCGCATCGAAGTCTTCCTGTCCTATCTCGTCGGCCTGTTCCGCGAGCATCCCAATGTGATGCGCTATCTCGTGGCGCGGACAATCTATGCTGACGCGATGGCGGCCTTGTTGACGCTGGGCGCTGTATTCGCCGGCACGTTCTTTGGCTGGTCGAGCGTCGAGATTCTAATTTTTGGCCTGATGGGGCTCATCTTCGGAGCGATTGGCGGCTTTGTAGGAGGATTACTGGATCGCACATTCGGGCCACGCCGCGCGCTGATCATCGAAATCACCATGCTGGTTGTGCTGCTCTTCGCGCAGCTATCGATCACGCCGAACTCATTGTGGTTCGGGCTCGTGCCAGCAGGGGAGTCCATCTGGGCCAGCCCATTCTTCGATACGCTGGCAGACGTTGTCTATCTCAGCTTCATCATTCCCGTCGCGATCTTTGTTGTCGCCTCGATCAGCTCCAGTCGTTACATGCTGGTCCACATTGCGCCGCCAAAGCGGATCGGTGAGTTCTTCGGCCTTTACGCCATTGCGGGAACAGTGACCGTCTGGATGGGCCCCGGCGTTGTCAGCCTGTTGACCTGGCTAACGGGCAACCAGCGCATCGGCATGAGCGGAATTGGTTTCATGTTCCTGATCGGCCTGATCATTCTGCTGGGCGTGAGGGATGATAAGTCTGTGCTTGAGCGCGCCTCAGACTAGCAGGTCGAAGTGGTATCGCGCGTGATCTCGGTCGCTTTGCGTGGGCGGATCAGGAAGTCGTCAGTCAGGTTTCCATTGAAGTCGACCCGACCAAAGGCATTGAACAGGCTCTGATGCGGCCAGAGCACTTCGGTGTAAATTGCTGCTTCCCCATCGGGGATGAGGCCTGCTGACAGGCCAAGAGCAGTGAGCTCGGCATCTGTCATCGGTGAAATGAGGGGTTCACCGGCGACATCGTTCGGGCCGCGGGCCTCGCTCCACGCAATTTCAAGCGTGCCTGCGTCGTTGAGGATGCTTGTCAGCCGAAGCTGGGCATTGGCCGTGCTTTCCGGCTGGAAGATCAGGCTTGTGGCAGCGAACATCTCGTTCAGTTCGCAATTGTCGATTTCGTCGTCCCGGGAGGTCAAATCCCCGAGGGTTGCAGCGGCCGCACTGACCTTGCGGTCCATGCTGGTCATCGCTGACAATTCCATTGCACCAAGAAACGCCAGAATCAGGAAGGGTGCGATGAGGGCAAACTCAATCGCAGAAAGCCCACGTTCATCGCGGACGAAGAGGGAGAAGGGAGCTTTCCGCATCGCTCGGCCTCAGAACGGCTCGTTTCGGAATACGACGGTCGACTGAAGCAGGCGGCGATTGTTCGACATATTACCGAGCGGCACACCAATCATTGGCGTGATCAGCTTCCACTCATAAAAAACGCGAACGACCACAATCTGGCTTGAGGTTCCGGCTTGGAAGGTCTCGGTCTCGGCAAACTCGCCCGTGTCTTCATCTATGGGGTCGACGAAAGTCGTTGCAGAGAACGAGCCGAACGTCCTGACATCAATCTTCAGTCCGGAATCGCATTTCACGACGGCGGCGAGTTCATCACAGACCAGGGTCCGGAAAGCGGTGGCATCATCGCCGCGCTGCTGAACCTCGCCCGTGCGGATCTGGCGAGCGGCTTCCCCAGCGGCGTTGTCCAGCATGCTACTGGCAATGAACATGAGGCTGATTTCGATGAGCCCCATGATCATCAGAAAGAAAGGAGCACCGAGCAGTGCAAACTCGACGGCTGCTGCGCCGCGCGTATCTCTGGCAGCGCGGCTGCGAGCGATACGACTAGTAAGGAAGGGTTGGTTGGTCGCCATACACGGATGATCACACGCTTTTGTGCGTGATCCGTAAGCCCCCTAAAGCGAATTTTCTTGAAATTCGTGCGCCGCTACTCGGTGCCGACCATGGGACCGCAACTGGGAGAGCAATCTACCACCTCAGCATTGCCGGCGCGGACGACGCTGACAAGGTTTGAGGAGTTGGTCGTGACAACGACATCGGCGCTGTAAATCTGGCGTCCGTCAATATTGTAGATGATCAGGTTTGTTGTCCCGAACGCCTTGCCAGTAATGAATAAGCGATTGGCATCTGTCACGGTCACGTCCGCGACATCCGGGTTTCCAAGAACAATACTGGACGCCTGGCCAGCCACTGTCAGCGGCTTCGTCTTGTTGATTTCCACGGTCAGCTGGCTGGCAAAGGCTGACATCGCGAACGCGCCGGCGATCACTGCGAGCGCCGCAGCTTTGAGAAGTTGGTTGGACATGGCGCATCTCCTGTCTGTCAGCCGCCAAAATCGGCCAAGAAAGTTGAGCGGTTCTTAATGCCCGACATGCTTCATCATGGTCGCTGCAAAGGCTTTTCCGGATTGAATCCGGGTTGATCAAAAAGGCCTGAAATTTCCGGGGTTTAAAACGTAAACGAATAACGACCATACATTATAGAATTATCTGTTTCGCTTTACGCGGTATTTAGGTCGTTCCTGTAGAAAGGCGTTGTTCCGGGAAAAAAAACCCGAGCTCGGGACTAAATTGTAACGCATGATGGGAGTTTCCAATGCAAAACCTTGCTCGTTTCTTCAAAGACGAATCTGGCGCTACGGCTATTGAATACGGCCTGATCGCTGCTCTGATCGCTGTTGCGATCATTACGGCTGTTACCTCGCTTGGTACGAACGCCGCTTCGACGTTTAACGCCGTTGCCGGTCAGATGGCTTCTGCCTAAGCCGGACTTGTCTTTATTGACAGGCTGGGCCGCCAGGGAAACCTGGCGGCCCTTTCTGTATGAGGATCACATGCCTTCCGAGGTACTACCGCTGCTAAGCCCCTCTTAGGAAATTCATGTGAGCCTCGCGGCAGACCTTCAACAGGATATGACATGATCAGTCTCGCTCTCGCCGCCGCGTGTGTCGCCCTTTGCTTCTTCGCAGCCATTAAGGACATCACCACACTCACCATCCCCAATTGGGTGAATGCCTCGATTGCGGGACTTGGTCTTGTTGCACTGATCTTTTCGGGCCTGCCGCTTATGACGATGGGTTGGCACCTCCTGATTGCACTCATCGCGCTGGCCATTTGCATGGCTCTCTTTTTCACCGGCGTCTTCGGAGGCGGGGATGCCAAGATGATCCCGGCTGTTCTCATTTGGGTAGGGCCGGCAGGTGCGCTGTCCTTTATTCTCTGGACGGCCATTTTTGGTGGCGTGCTGGCGGTGTTGCTTTTGCCAATCCGTTCCGTTGCGCCCGGGGGATATGTGGCTGGACGGCAGTTTGCGTCGCTTCAAGCCGGGGCAGGGGCCCCCTATGCCGTTGCGATCGCGGCAGGTCTCTTTTTTACGATTGGGCAGGCCCCGTTGCTGGCCGTAATCGCCGGCTAATTGGGCCGGCATCATTAACCATGGGTTAGCTCCGCTATGAGAGCACTGACCTTGTAGAGGCGCTGCTTTTTGCGTGGCGCGCGCTTAGAGAGAGGACACGGCATGTCGCCTATGCGTCTGATTATCCTGGCCATCGCAGCCGGAGCTGCGATCGCCGCGGCGCTCCTTGTCAGGAACCTGTCTGCCAACTCGGCCAATGACGAGCCGATCATTGTGGAGAAGGAAGTAGAAGTCGCTTCTGCAAAGGTTCTTGTGACCAACAGGGATCTTGTCGTCGGCGAGCTTCTGACACCGGAAGACCTCGAATGGGCCGACTGGCCTTCCGGCTACATGAACCTTGAATTTTTCACAGAAGAGCTTCAACCAACGGCGATCGAAGATGTCTCAGGCAGTGTCGTGCGCACGCCGTTCTATGAGAACGAGCCAATTCTGCCGCAGAAGATCGTTCAAAAAGGCGATACCGGATACATGGCTGCGCTGCTGAAGCCCGGCATGCGCGCCATGTCCGTTCAGATATCCGCAGAGTCCGCGTCCGGCGGCTTTATCCTTCCAAACGACAAGGTCGATGTCATTTTGACTTTCACACAGGAAGACCCGGTCACTGAAGAAGCGGTTCAGGCAATCCTGACCATTCTCGAAAATGTCCGTGTGCTTGCAATCGATCAGGCATTCCGGACCACCGACACAGGTGAGTCGGTCGTTGGCAGGGTCGCAACACTCGAATTGAGCCCTGATGATGCGGAGCTGATTACACTTGCTGGCCGAAAGGGCAATCTGACACTGGCGCTTCGCAGCCTTGGCGATGCTCTATCGTCTGGTGAAGAAGTTGTTTCCCGCCGGGATGACTTCCTATTGCCGGATGCGGGAGGCGTTGGCGCAGGGCAGGTTGTCATCTTGCGAAACGGCGAACCCACAATTTCAAATGTTGGAGGCACAGGATCATGACACCTGTTTGCCGTCTCATTGGTGCGATCGCGCTTGCCGGAGCCTTTGTGGGTCCGGCCTTGGCGCAGAGTGTTCCTCCGATGGGCGTTACGATCACAGACCCAGGCGGCTCCTACGCCTCGACACGTGTCGAACTTGGCCTGAACAAGTCGACCGTCGTAGAGCTGGAAACGCCAGCATCGGACGTTGTCATCACCAACCCGGCGATTGCGGATGCCGTCGTACAGACCTCAAAGCGGATCATTTTCCGCGGCGTCTCCGTCGGTCAGACCAATGCGATCATCTTTGATGCGGGCGGCCGGCAACTCGCCAACCTCGATCTCAATGTCGAGCTGAAGACGTCTGAGTTGGAAGCGCTGATCAAAAAGCACGTCCCAGACGCACGGGTCGAGGTTGAGTCAGCGAATGGTAGGATGCTTGTCAGCGGCTTTGTCGATGATGCCAGCCAGATGGACCAGGTGCGGGAAATCATCGGACTTTATGCACCTACCGGCATGGATGACATTCTGAATCTTGTCGAGATCGCTGCGAAGGATCAGGTTCTCCTGCGCGTGAAGATTGTTGAAATGCAGCGTGGCGTAACCAAGCAGCTCGGCATCAATCTCACCGGTACATCGGTGAATGACGACATCACCAGTTCCATCGGGACGGTGCTTGGCTTCAACGCCACAGGCGGATCGCAGGGCGGGCTTGTCGGATCAGCCTCGGCTGTGTTGAACCGTGCGGCTGGTGTTCCGCAACTGACGCTTGATGCGTCTTTCAGTGCGCTGGAGCGGATTGGCCTGTCGCGCACGCTGGCTGAACCCAACATTGTCGCCATTTCGGGCGAGACCGGAGACTTTCTCGCGGGTGGCGAGTTTCCTATCCCGGTGTCTGTGGATGATCAGGGGCGGCTGGGCATCGAGTTCAAGAGATTTGGTGTGAGCCTCGCCTTCACGCCTGTCGTTCTGTCCGAAGGGCGTATCCATTTAAAAGTTTCCACCGAGGTGTCGGAACTGTCCGCACAGGGATCGGTGAACATCAACGGCTTGACGATTCCCGGCTTGTCGACGCGGCGGGTAACCTCCGCCGTTGAGATCCCGTCTGGCTCTTCCATGATGCTTGCAGGGCTAATCCAGTCCACCAGCCGTCAGGGTATGGACCAATTGCCGGGTATCAATGAAGTACCGGTCCTTGGTGCACTGTTTCAGAGCCGCGATTTCGTGAACAGTGAAACCGAGCTCGTTGTGGTGGTGACGCCGTATCTCGTCGACCCCAGCCAGCCTTCGGACTTGCGTTCGCCAGATGCCGGTTACTCGCTGGCATCTGATCTTGAAGCGTTCTTGTTCGGCAAACTGAACGACATGTACAGCCGCGGCGAGCGCATAGACCCAGCCGCCTATCAGGCACCTGTCGGCTTTATCGAGGAATAGCAGAATGACCTTCCCGTTGTATCGAAAGCGCATCCTGTCAGCTGGCCTTAGTGCGGCAGCCCTCGCTCTTGTCGGCTGTCAAAACGGGCCGATTTCGGACTACGACACCTCACCTGTCGACACGAACCCGGCCTCTGTCCAGATGACCACGGATGTCCTCAAGGTCGACCTGCCAGCTACGCGCAACGGTCTGACCGCTGTCGACAAACGCGCGGTCGAGCACTTCGTGTCCCGTTACGAGGATGTTGGTCGCGGTGAGCTGATTGTCACATCGCCAGCTGGTGGCGCTAACGCGCAGCAGGCGCTCAAATCCGTCGCCGACATCCGGCGCATCGCGCACTCCCGCGGAGTGGAATACGATCAGGTTTCTGTCCGCACCTATGATGCCGACGGTGTTGCGGCCGCTCCAATGATGCTTGCCTTCAAGCGGTACGAAGCCATCGCGCCGGACTGTCCGCTCCTGTCGCAAATCGACATGTCTGACGTTGCGAACAATGCCGAGTTGTCGACCATCGGTTGCGCTGTGAATGCGAACCTGGCGGCCATGATCGCCGATCCGGCTGATCTGCGCGGTGACCGAGAAATAACTGCCACCGATACGACGCGCTCCGACGACAAGACGCAGCGCTATCAGGCTGGTGACGCAATCGAATCGGCCAGTTCGGTCAACGCCACGCTTGGTCAGTAACAAAGAGAACGAACCCAGAGGGTCAAACGCCATGTCTCAGAAGAACGCACTCTTTGAACAATTCGACGACGATATCGAAGAAGATATCGAAACGGCGCTGGAGGCGAGTGAGTCGATCTTCGGTGAAGCTGCGCCGCAAGAGGACGTCGTGGAAGATCTGCCTCCCGAGGTCGCAGATGTCTCGCCGGAAGAGCAGATCTTCGGAAGCCCGACGGCCCAGTTCGAAGAGCGCCCTATTCCGGCCATCACTGTGCTGGCCTTCTATGAGAGTGATGATGCCCGTCAGGCCATCGACCGGGTTGCCAGTGACCGCCGCCTCAGCCGCGCGACCATTGAGGTGCAGGAGGGCGGTCTGCCGGCGGCGATGGAGCATCTCAAGGATAATCCGACGCCAAACCTTCTTTTGATTGAGTCGCGCGCGCCATCGGCAGAGTTGATCGAGCAGATCGATGCACTTGCCGAGTTCTGCGAGGAAGGCGTCGAAGTGATGGTCATTGGTGCGACGAATGACATCCAGCTGTATCGGCAGCTCGTTGCGCGTGGCGTCAGCGAATACCTCGTCCCTCCCGTTCAGCCGATGCAGGTTATCCAGTCGATCGCGACCCTTTTCGCAGATCCGGATCAGCCCTTCCTTGGACGGACGGTTGGCGTGATCGGAGCCAAGGGCGGCGTTGGAGCCTCGACCATTGCGCATAACCTTGCCTGGTCGCTGGCAGAGAACGCTCGCGTAAACACGACGCTGGTCGATCTTGACCTTTCGTTCGGGACGACGGCGCTCGATTTCAACGATGACAATGCACAGACTGTCCTTGATGCGCTGACAGACCCTGATCGCGCCGACGATACAGTCATCGAGAAACTGCTCTCCAAACCGACGTCTCACCTGTCGCTCTTCACGGCACCGGCGACGATCGACCGCCCGCATGAGATTCCGACCGATGCTTATGACATGGTCATTGAGGGGGTTCGGCGAAATGTTCCCTTCGTCGTTCTCGACCTGCCGCACCTCTGGAGCGACTGGATGGAGAATACGTTGATGGCGGCGAATGACGTTATCGTCGTCTGCCAGCCGGACCTGGCCTCCCTTCGGAATGGCAAGAATCTGATTGATCGTCTGGCGGCGGAACGGTCCAATGATTTGCCGCCACGAGTGGTCATGAACATGGCGGGTGTGCCGAAGCGACCGGAAATCCCGATCAAGGATTTCGCAGGCGCAATCGGCGTCGAGCCTGACATTATCCTGCCATTCGATCCGCAGCTGTTCGGCACGGCGGCCAATAATGGTCAGATGCTGTCGGAAGCGGACCCGGAGTCGAAACCATCTCTGGCTCTTGATCACCTGGCGTCCACGTTAACTGGCCGGACTGTTCAAGCTGCGCCGAAGAGCCTGATTCAGAAGCTCTTGGGCAAGTAGGGGAGGCGCTGGGCCACCATGGCATTCGGCAAACGCACATCTGCGCCAACGGGAGCGCCAAAGCCGGCGGCAAAACCGCAGCCCAAGCCGGCTGCGAAGGCCGCGCCGCCACCACCAAAGCCCGAGCCACCAAAGGCGGAAGCTGCGCCTGAGGCGAAGCCCGTCAAGGTTAAGCCGCCCAAGCCGGCCGAGGAGACGACGCTGCGCATCGACGATCGCTCGTCTCAGTATTACGAGACCAAGTCGACCATCTTCAATGCGCTGATCGACACGATCGACCTGTCGCAGCTCGCACAGCTCGACCCCGAGAGCGCCCGTGACGAGATTCGCGATATTGTTGTTGAAATCATCAGTATCAAGAATGTTGTGATGTCGATCTCCGAGCAGGAACAACTGCTCGATGATATCTGTAATGATGTTCTGGGTTATGGCCCGCTGGAGCCGCTGCTCGCTCGCGACGACATCGCTGATATCATGGTCAATGGTGCTGACACGACCTACATCGAAGTCAACGGCAAGATCGAACGAACCAATATTCGGTTTCGCGACAATTCGCAGCTGATGAACATCTGTCAGCGTATTGTGAGCCAGGTTGGCCGCCGTGTTGATGAGAGTTCGCCAATTTGTGACGCGCGTCTTCTGGATGGCTCGCGTGTGAACGTTATCGCGCCGCCGCTCGCAATTGACGGCCCAACGCTTACCATCCGAAAGTTTAAGAAGGACAAGCTCAAGCTCAACGATCTTGTGAACTTCGGATCCATTTCACCTTCTGGGGCCGAAGTGCTGCGCATTATCGGGCATTCTCGGTGCAACGTCCTGATCTCCGGCGGTACAGGTTCAGGAAAAACCACACTTCTCAACTGTCTCACGGGCTTTATTGATCCCGGCGAACGCGTCATCACCTGTGAAGACTCCGCCGAACTCCAGCTCCAGCAGCCTCATGTTGTGCGCCTTGAGACCCGCCCGCCAAACATTGAGGGGTCGGGCGAAGTCACGATGCGCGAGCTCGTAAAGAACTGTCTGCGGATGCGTCCTGAACGGATTATCGTTGGCGAGGTTCGTGGTCCTGAGGCATTTGACCTGCTGCAGGCAATGAACACGGGTCACGACGGCTCCATGGGAACGCTGCACGCCAACAGCCCGCGCGAAGCACTGTCACGGGTTGAGTCGATGATCACGATGGGCGGCTTTGCTCTCCCCGCACGCACAATCCGTGAAATGATTGTCGGTTCGATCGATGTCGTGGTGCAGGCATCCCGTCTTCGCGACGGCTCGCGGAAGATCATGAACGTGACAGAGGTCATGGGCATGGAGGGCGACACAATCGTCCTTCAGGATGTGATGAACTTCGAGATTGACGGTGAAGATGACAGCGGCAGCGTCGCTGGCAAGCATCGTGGTACCGGGATTGGTCGTCCGAAGTTCTGGGAGCGGGCAACCTACTACAACCTCGAAAATGATCTCGCCAAGGCGCTGGACAGGCTGGAGGCTGGCGAGTGAACGAGTCCATGATGATCTACCTGTTCGGCGGGCTCTGTTTCCTCGCCGTTGTGGGTGTTGGTCTCGCCATGACCGGTTCTGGCGGCGGTGCAGCCGCCAAGCGCGCCCGGGAGATTGGGCGCGGCGAGCAGAAGTCCACCAAGCGCCGGGGCGGTGACGCTGATGTTCAAAAGCGCAGCCGCCAGACCCAGCAAATGTTGGATCAACTCCGCAAGGAGGGCAAGCAGCGCCAGAGCTCGCTCATTCCAAAAGACACAGCTAGCTTGATCAGTCAGGCAGGTCTGGATCTTCCGGTATCCGCATTCTGGATCATTTGCGCGATCTCGGGGCTTGCTGGCGCGGTCCTTGTCTTCCTGTCGGGGGCAGGGGTGACCGGCGCAAGTGTACGAGGCATCTTCATTCCTGGCCCATTCATCATGATTGCGGCGGGTATCGCCGGGTTCTTCGGACTGCCGCGCTGGGTTCTTGGTATGCTGGCAAAGATGCGCGCGAAGAAAATGACCAACCAGTTTGCGGACGCGATCGATGTGATCGTCCGGGGTGTGAAGTCCGGCCTTCCGCTGACGGAATGTCTTCGTATTATCGCAAAGGAAAGCCCTGCGCCGCTCGGAGAAGAATTCGAGACGCTTACGGATAATATTGCCATGGGGACATCGGTGGAACGGTCTCTCCAGAAATTCTACCAGCGTGTTCCGCTGCCTGAAGTGAACTTCTTCGTCATTGTTTTGACGATCCAGGCAAAGTCTGGCGGGAACCTGTCCGAGGCGCTTGGCAACCTATCCAATATTATCCGTTCTCGGAAGATGATGCGTGAGAAGATCAAGGCCATGTCATCTGAGGCGAAAGCCTCCGCGATGATCATTGCGTCGCTGCCTTTCGCGGTTGGCGGGATGGTTTATGCAACAACGCCTGAATACATTTCAGAGCTTTGGCTCACCTCCACCGGACACATGATTCTCGCTGGTGCGGCAGGTCTTATGTTTACCGGTATCATGGTCATGCGCCGCATGATCAATTTCGAGATCTAGGGGAGCACGATGGAAGGTTTGCTTTCACCCGCATCGCTTGCCGCCCTTCTCGCGGCGGTTGCCATGTTCGCGACGGTAACGTCCGTCATGTTGCCGGCCCTGCGGGGTGACAAGCTCGAAGCGCGTCTCAAATCTGTTGCAGATCAGCGAGAGAAGCTGCGGCGGCAAAGCCGCGCGGAACTTGAACAGCGTGGTCTGAAGCGTGAGTCCAAGGGCGTAGCGAATACGATTACAGAGAAATTCAATCTGAAGAAGGCGCTCGAAGACCCCAATATCGAGGATAAGCTGCTTCAGGCGGGTTTCCGTGGTCCAGGTCCCATCGCGGCATTCTACTTCGCGCGTTTCACAATGCCGTTCGTGTTTGCCGGGGTCGTGTTCTTCTACATTTTCTTTGTGAACGATTTCGGCTTTCAGCCGATGATGAAGTACTCCTCGATCCTGTTTGGTGCGGCCGCCGGCTTCTATGCGCCAAACCTTTACGTTTCCAACGTTGCGCAGAACCGGCAGAAATCGGTGATGAAGGCCTTCTCCGATGCGCTGGACATGATGCTGATCTGTGTCGAGTCAGGCATGTCCATCGAAATGGCTTTCGCAAAGGTCGGGGCCGAGATTGGTGGTGCATCGCCAGAACTCGCCGAAGAGCTACAGATGACGGTTGCTGAACTGTCCTATCTGCCCGAGCGCCGCATGGCCTATGAAAATCTTGCCAAACGCACGCCTCATGAAGGGGTGAAATCCGTTTGTATGGCGCTGGTTCAGGGCGAGCGATATGGTACGCCTCTTGGTGATGCCCTGCGCGTCATGGCGAAGGAAAACCGCGACATGCGTATGTCCGAGGCGGAAAAGAAGGCGGCAGCTCTGCCAGCGAAGCTGACTGTGCCGATGATCGTTTTCTTCCTGCCTGTCCTGTTCCTCGTCGTCCTCGGACCAGCCTACATTAAAATCACCGCACAGAGCGCCTGATCAAACAGGCCCTATTCTGAGAGTGAGCCGCGCAATCCGACGGAGGCCTTTGGCTCTGCTTCTTCTGTGGAGACGGGGGATGACTCTTCCTCTTCTTCGAGGTCATCCTCGATCAGGGAAGAGTAGTCCGCGCCACCAAGTGAGTCCCAGGTTCGCCCGGGCGACACCATCCGGCGCAGGAGCGCTTCGTTCGTCTCCAGTGCTGCCGCCGGAGCGTTGTTTTCGCTGAGCGCCCGCATCTCGTCGAAACGGCCTTGCAGTCCGAGGATGAGGGCGAGGTTCTCGCGGACACGTGTGTCGCGCTTGTCTGTCTCTTCATAGGCCTGGCGCAAGGCGCTTTCCGCGCCGACCAGATTTCCGACAAGAGCGAGGGACATCGCGTAGTTTGACCGGGTGGCAATGCGGCCGGGCTCAAGTTCGAGCGCGCGTATATAGGCGCGCTGCGCATCCAGATGCTGTTCCCGGCGGTCAAGCGCGAGGCCTCGCGCTGCATATGCATCAGCGTTCAGCGGATTGATGACATGAACCCGGGTCAGCGCTTCAATGGCCTCGGCATCTCGCCCCAGACTCAACAGGGATTGGCCGAGAACAAGCATGAGCTCATCACTGTCAGGGTGCAGCACGGCTGTTCGGGTCGCGATATCGACCGCCCGGTCATGGCTGCCGATCTCGCGCAGGGACCTTGCAAAGGCGATTGCCGTTTCGAGACTGGCCGGGTTCTTTTCGTACTCACCCGACCAGAAATTGGCCCTGGTCAATGGATCAGTGCGTGAGGCAGCCTCGATCTCTTCGGCGCTCGCCGGAAGCGTTTCTGCGCGCGCATCCGCAATGGCGGCGTCGACATCCTCGCTTGTCTGCTCGCCCTGAGTGGCGCACGCGGCCAGAAGGGCGGCCAGCGCACTTGCGGCAAAGAGCCTTGATTTGGACCGTGACATCGATACGTCTCCGTCATTCTAACTCTCTTCTGTGATGCCCTGTCCCGGTCAAGGAAGCGTTAACGAAACCGGCACGCATCTTAACCTTTCAGGAAAGGAGGCAGTGATGCACGATGCCTTCACCACAGATGCCAGCGGCGCGCTCCCGCTTTACCTCTTCAGTACGGACAGTTGGGGCGCTCGCGGCGATGTCTTGCCGCCTCGAGTCGAAGCCCATGCGGCTGCGCTTGGTTTCAAGGGCGAGCCGGGCCAGATCGTGAAAGTCGTGGGTGAAGACGGCGGTCTGGACGGGGTCCTGTTCGGGCTGGGCGATGGCCGCGACGCGCTCGCCGTGGCGCGCCTTTCGGGTGCACTGACGGATGGATCGTTCGCCGTTGAGAAAGCTCCTGCATCGTATCCGATGTCACAGATCGCGGCTGGATGGGCCGACGGGGCCTACCGTTTCCAGAAGTATTTGGCCGAGACATCGTCTCCGCCCAGACTGGTTGTGCCGCAAGATGAAGCTGACGAACTCAGCCGGGAGGCGGAGGCCATCCGCATTCTGCGGGACATGGTCAACACCCCCGCCGCCGATATGGGTCCGGCCGCTATCCAGGGAGAAATCTCGCAAATGGCAGAGGCGTTCGGGGCGTCATTATCCGTTGTGACGGGCGATGCGTTGCTCGACGAAAACTATCCGATGGTGCACGCGGTCGGCCGGGCGGCAGAGGCGGCCCCACGGATCATGGAGCTGAGCTGGGGGGAGGAGAACCATCCCGAGCTCGCCATTGTCGGGAAGGGCGTTGCCTTTGATTCAGGCGGACTGAACATCAAGCCCGGTGACGGCATGCGCATCATGAAGAAGGATATGGGCGGGGCGGCTCATGCCGTCGCGCTGGCGCGTTTAGTGATGGGGGCAAACCTTCCTGTGCGATTGAAGCTGTATGTTCCCGCTGTCGAAAACGCGATCTCGGGAGACGCCTTCCGGCCCGGCGATGTGCTCAGCAGCCGCAAGGGGTTGACCGTTGAGATCGATAATACCGATGCTGAGGGCCGTCTTATTCTTGGGGATGCGCTGGCCCGGGCCTGTGAGAGCGAGCCCGATCTCGTCATCGACTTTGCGACGCTGACCGGGGCCGCCCGAGTGGCGCTCGGGCCGGACCTTGCGCCGTTCTATACAGATGATGAGGCGGTCGCCGCTGGCATTGAAGAGGGCTCAAACGCGACGGGCGATCCGGTGTGGCGGATGCCGCTCTGGGCTCCCTATCTAAAAGACCTGAAAAGCCCGATCGCAGACATTGTGAATTCTGGCGGGCGGATGGCTGGCTCCATTACAGCCGCACTGTTCCTGAAGGAGTTTGTGGATACGACGCGCTGGGTCCATCTGGATGTCTGGGCGTGGCGCAAGGGACGCTATGGTCGGCCACAGGGCGGCGCGGCGTGCGGGCTGCGCGCCGTCTGGGCGATGGTGGAACAGCGATACGCCGGCTAGTCCTCGGACATGCCTTCAAAACGCGCTTCCCATTCCGGGGTGCGCGCGAGCGGATCAAATCCGGAAG
>JANQQC010000032.1 GCA_028285145.1 Hyphomonadaceae bacterium | reverse complement strand
GATCATCAGCGTGTTGACGCCATCCTTCTGGCCAGCGAGCGCTGCTGTCATCGCGCCGAGCGGCATTTCCTCGGCCGCCCCGAAGCTCTGCGTGTCGGTCTTCTCGAAAAGGCGCACGCCGGCGGGCGGCTCACCCTCTTTCGCAAACCGACCCTGATCGACATGGATGCGATAGGCGGGCGCATCGGCGAACGGGTCATCACCAGCCTTCGCCTTCGGCACCTCGAGCTGCGGCAGGGCGGCCTTAAAGTCCGTCCACTTCCACGCCTCCATGCGCCGGTGCGGCAGGCCATTGGCGGCGAACGCCTGAAAGGCCCGTTCACGCCGGCCATCTTCCGGCAGCATGGCATAGCGGGCGACGAGTTCGAGCTCCGCCGCCGTGGCATTCGGGATTACGTTTCTAAGGTCGGTCACGCCGCCTCCGCGATCACGCCGTCATAGCCTTCCTTCTCAAGACGCTGGGCGAGATCCGGCCCGCCTGTCTTGATGATCTGTCCTTTGGCAAGGACATGCACCTTGTCCGGCTGGATATGGTCGAGCAGGCGTTGATAGTGGGTGATGACCAGCATGCCACGCTCGGGGCTGCGCAGCGCGTTTACGCCGTCGGCCACCGTTTTCAGCGCATCGATGTCGAGGCCGGAATCAGTCTCGTCCAGAATCGCGAAGCGCGGCTCGAGCATCATCATCTGAAAGATTTCCAGCCGTTTCTTCTCGCCGCCCGAAAAGCCAACATTGAGCGGGCGCTTTAGCATGTCCGCATCAAGGTTCAGCTGCGCGCCAATCTCGCGCGCCTTCTTGATGAAGTCCGGCGCGGAAATCTCCTCCTCGCCGCGCGCCTTGCGCTGGGAATTCATCGCCGTGCGCACAAAGGTCATCACTGGCACACCCGGAATCTCAACCGGATATTGGAAGGAGAGGAACAGACCCTTCGCGGCGCGTTCCTCAGGGTCCATGTCCAGAACATCATCCCCGTCCAGCGTCGCCGACCCATCTGTGACGTCATAGCCGTCCCGGCCGGTGAGGATATAGGAGAGCGTCGATTTCCCTGCCCCGTTCGGCCCCATCACCGCATGAACTTCGCCCGCAGGCACCTCCAGCGAGAGGCCCTGAATAATGGCTTTCGCTTCGTCTTCGTCGCCAACTGTGGCGTGCAGATTTGTCAGTTTGAGCATGATGGGGGGCATATGGACTGAGCCCGACCGGATTCCAAGGTAAAGCGTGCCGTCCCTTGAAAAGATCCTTATCAGTTATTATTGTTTATCAATAAGGAAAGGGAACAATGACGATGTGGCTATTCTTACTCTGGTGGTGTGTGGACGATCATCTCGCGGCAGCGATTGATGCGCCGGGGCTCGGCACGCTGCCGCTTTGGGTTCCGCTCCTGCTCTCGCTCGCCTTCTCTTTCACCTTCTCACAAGGCGCAAAGAAAGCGCGGGGCTAACCGACAGCGCCCGGAGCCGGACAACGTTTTCGAACAACGGTGTACCCACCGTAATTGTCATCCGAGCGTTGCCAGGCAAACGTGTTGACGTCAGGCATGACCAGCCGCCACTCGAGCAGGTTACCCTGACCATCGGTGCGTCGTTCTTCCAGGTATCTCACCCGAATCCATCGACCAACCGTTCCGTCAGACTGCACGTCGACATAGACAGGCGATTGGTCGGTGAACCCATCGCCCTGCACATAGCGGGAGAAGTAGTGAAGCCGACCATCAACTTCCTCGAACCAGATCTGCAGAGCTTGCTGTGAACAATCATAAGTCATGTTGTTGAAGTCTTCGCCGACCGGTATCGCCCAAAAACCTGGTGCAGCGGCGATGATCTCAGAGTGCTCAAGCAGGCGCTCAACACCTTCGCGGGTCATCAGTTCCGCATTTGCCGGCGGAGATTGAGCGACGACAGCCGCTGCCAACAGACAGACCCGCAGCCTTGGCAAAGCTTAGTCGTCTTCCGGATTGGCAGCCACGCAGCTGATCTCCACCGCCGCCCCAAGCGGCAGTCCGGCCACGCCGACGGTCGTGCGTGCCGGCGGGTTTTCCGGGAAAAACGGGGCATAGGCTGCGTTGAACGCGGCGAAGTCGTCGATATCGGCGAGATAGCACGTGCAGGAGAGGATGTCTGACATTTCGGCGTCCGCCCGGGCCAGCGTCGCGCCGATCGCTTTCAGGGCGTAGCTTGTTTGCGCTTCCACGCCCTCAGCAAGCTCACCCGTATCCGGGTCGAAACCGAGCACACCCGCCAGATGGATCAGGTCGTCGTAAACCACCATGGGCGAGTAAGGCAGGTTGCCCGCACCCGCGTTCAGCGAGCCAAAATGCACCGCGCCCTCATCATCCTCTTCTTCCTTGTCCTCGATCTCTTCTTCCGCCTCCATCAGGAATTCAGGGTCTGACAGCGCTGGATCCGGCGTCGGTTTGTCCGCTCCGGCTTCCACCGCCACGCAGGCGGTTGCGATTGCGGCGAGACCGGCTGTCAGGAAAGCGCGAATGATCATGGCAGGCATGGTGTCACCTCAGCAGGGTTTGGAAGGATAAAGACCCGGATCAGGCATCTGAGAACCGGTTGACCAGTGCGAAGTAGGCCCAGAGCACGGTGAACAGCGCAGCAAGCAGCCAGACCCCGGCAGCCAGCGGCGCAAAGCCCGTAATGGCCCAGCGCCCGATCGCCTGAACCAGAAACGCGAACAGAAACACCATAGCGAACTGAACCGCCCAGCCCTGCCAGCGCACGGGCTTGGCGATGAAAGAAAGACCCTTCGCCGAAGGCGGTTTGTGAAACCAGACGGGTTTAGCCAACGTTCTACTCCGTGCTCCCCGGAAAGAGCATCTGCGCTCTAGACTCAACCGAATAGGTCTGGAGCATTTACGGCTTCAGACCTCTTAGAACCAAAACTTCTTCATCTTATCCAGAAACTCATCTGTAATTGGAAAGCCCAATTCATCTCCCAAAACGGCGTCTATCCCACAACGCGGACATATGGCTGTTTGACCGTCATCGACCCACTCTTCGATTGCCGTAGGCGGATATGTTTCGTTACAAAAGAAACAACCGCATAGAGCACTACTTTCGAGTTCATTTCGATGCGAAGAGCTGTATTCGTGAGCTAGCTTCAAATCTCCGTCGGACATGTTAGCCAACGCTGCCCTCAAGGCTCACTTCAAGCAGCTTTTGCGCCTCGACGGCGAACTCCATCGGAAGCTCCTGCAACACTTCGCGCACGAAGCCGTTCACGAGCAGGGCCACCGCCTCTTCCTCGCCAATGCCGCGCTGGCGAACATAGAACATCTGGTCTTCTGACAGCTTGGTCGTCGTCGCCTCATGCTCCAATTGCGCGTCGGCGCGACGGTTCTCGACATAAGGTACGGTATGAGCGCCGCAGCGGTCGCCAATCAGCAGACTGTCGCACTGCGTGAAATTGCGCGATTTCTCAGCCTTCTTGTTCACTGAGACGAGCCCGCGATACGTGTTGTCGGATTTCCCGGCGCTGATCCCTTTGGAAATGATGCGCGACTTGGTGCGCTTGCCGAGATGGATCATCTTGGTGCCGGTGTCGGCCTGCTGGCGGCCATTGGTGACAGCAATGGAGTAGAACTCGCCCACGCTGTCATCTCCGCGCAGTACGCAGGAAGGGTACTTCCACGTCACCGCCGAGCCGGTCTCAACCTGCGTCCAAGAAATCTTCGAGCGCGCCCCGCGACAATCACCGCGCTTGGTCACGAAGTTGTAGATGCCACCATTGCCGTCTTCATCGCCGGGCCACCAGTTCTGCACTGTCGAGTATTTGATCTCGGCGTCCTCCAGCGCGACGAGTTCGACCACCGCCGCATGCAGTTGGTTCTCGTCCCGCATCGGCGCGGTGCAGCCCTCCAGATAGGACACGTAAGAGCCCTTGTCGGCGACGATCAGCGTTCGCTCGAACTGGCCGGTATTTTCTGCATTCATCCGGAAATAGGTGGACAGCTCCATCGGGCAGCGCACGCCCGGCGGCACATAGACAAAGGTGCCGTCGGAAAAGACCGCTGTGTTCAACGTCGCAAAGAAATTGTCTGAGGCCGGCACCACCGTGCCGAGATACTTCCTCACCAACTCCGGGTGTTCCTGAACCGCTTCGGAGATCGACATGAAGATCACGCCGGCCTTCTTCAGCTCGTTCTGGAACGTCGTCGCGACGGACACGCTGTCAAACACGGCATCGACCGCCACACGCGGCGTCTCACGAGCTTCGGCTGCGGTCTCGGCTGCACCGGCCACGCCCAGCAGCACTTCAGCTTCTTTAAGTGGAATGCCGAGGCGTTCGAAATCGGCGAGGATTTCCGGCGGCACATCGTCGATGGACTCATATTTCGCCCCCGCGCTCGGCGCGGCGTAGTAATAGTAGTCCTGATAATCGATCTCGGGATAGCGAACCATCGCCCAGCGCGGTTCTTCCATGGTCTGCCAGCGCTCAAACGCTTTCAGCCGCCAATCCAGCAGCCATTCAGGCTCTTCCTTCTTGGCAGAGATGAAACGGACCGTACTCTCATCGAGCCCCTTCGGTGCGAACTCAGTGTCGACATCGGTCGTGAAGCCCGCCGAATAGTTAGCAGATTCCAGGGCCTTCGCGGCGGCGACCGTGCCCTCATCAATGGACTCTTTTACTTTCACTTCGTCGCAATCCTCATCATGCGTCTCGATCCCGCCACAGCATTCCATCATCACGCGGTCTCCTTCAGCACCGTCCGGCGCGCGGCCTCAAGCCAGGCATCGGCGACGCGCTCGAAATCAGCTTCATCGCTCTTCCATCCAAAGCTGGTGCGGATTGCGGATTCCGCAAGGGCGTCATCATACCCCATCGCGCCTAAAACGACCGATCGTTTCACCTTTCCCGACGAGCAGGCCGATCCGGACGACACCGCCACCCCGGCCAGATCCATCGCCATGACTTGCGTTTCAGCCTTGAAACCGGGCAGCGCGAAGTTTGAAACACCCGCAAGACGCGGGGTGCCATCGCCGACCACTGTTACGCCAGCCTCGGTTTTCAGGCGCGACTCCATCGCGTCGCGATGCGCGGAAAGTCCGGCATAGGCGTCGAGTTCTCGCACCGCCATCTCCGCCGCCGCGCCAAACCCGGCAATCCCGGCGACATTCTCCGTGCCGGAGCGAAGCGATTTTTCCTGCCCGCCGCCCAACAGGACGGGCTTCAAGGGCGCACCCGCCCGCAGCCACAGCGCGCCGACGCCCTGCGGCCCACCCGCCTTGTGCGCGGACAGAGTAAGGTAATCGACCCCAAGCAGAGCGACATTGACCGCAATCTTCCCAAGCCCCTGCACGGCATCGCAAATCGTCAGCCCGCCGGCCTCGCGCACGATCGCGGCGGCCTCCGCGACAGGCTGGATCACGCCGGTTTCATTGTTGGCGAGCATCAGGACAAGGATCGGCTTGCCCGAAGCCTCGCTGTCCCAGCCAGCCATCCGAGCCTTCAAAGCCTCAAGATCGATCGCGCCGGCCGGCGTCACGTAAACCGTCTCCACCGGCGCACCTGAAATCCCGACATTCTTGATGACCGCTTCATGCTCAATGGCAGAGACGAGCAAAGTCGCCTTGCCGCCGAGCGCTGAGACACTGCCGAGCACAGCAAGCGCCGCCGCTTCGGTTCCGCCGCTCGTAAAGATGATGTCCTGCGCCCGTGAGCCAATCGCGCCGCCTATCTGTTCACGCGCCCGTTCGACCGTTTTGCGCGCCGCGCGTCCGGCCCCGTGAACCGAGGACGGATTCGCCCCCAGCTCGAACGCGGCGAGCATGGCGTCGCGCGCCTCAGGCCGCAGCGGCGCGGTGGCATTGTAATCGGCATAAATCATGGGGGTTATGTAGCGCGCTTTCGGCGCGATTGCAGGGGGTCGGTCGAGGATTGCCAGCCCGCTCCCAATAGGTCCCACGTCCAATCTGTGGCATACTCAATAAGGGAGAGGAGACAACGATATGGGACAACATAGAATCTGGATGGCTGGCGCTGCGCTTGGCGCGCTCAGCCTCGCATCCTGTCAAATGATACAAGACACTGGTTGGTTCGGAGAGACCGAAGCGGAAGCGCCGGCGGAAAACGAGTCCAAGCCGTTCATCGATCCAGTCACGCTGTCCCAAAACCGATGCGGCGGAGTTGACCAGAAGCCCGTCAACGCGACGACGACCAGCGAGGTGCCGAAAGAGTTCGTCTTCGGCGAACCCTTCGCTCTGCCGGACGACGTCATCGCCCATTTCCACTATCCTGTTTCGACCGAAAATGAAGAGGCCCAACTCTGGTTCGACACCGGCCTCTCGCATATGGCGAACTTCAACCACGATGAAGCGATCGCCGCCTTCCGGAAGGCGCAGTCGCTCGACCCGGCTTGCGCCATGTGTTTCTGGGGCGAAGGGCTCTCTTTCGGCAGCAACATCAATGCGCCCTTCGAAGCTCCGCGGGGCACCGCCGGGCTGATCGCTGCAGAAAAAGCGCGCTCGCTCGCTGAAAACACCAGCGAAAAAGAGGCCGCTTTGATTGAAGCGCTCGCCACCCGCTATAGCGCGCCTGATGGCGGCGAAACGATCGAGAACGCCAACGACTTCGCAGATGCCATGGACGCGGCCTCACGCACCTATCCAGACGACAAGTTCATTCTGTCTCTGGCGGCCGAAGCGAACATGGACACCCAGCCCTGGGACTATTGGGAGCCGGGCGCGAGGATTCCATCAGGGCGAGCGGGACGAACTCTTGAATTGCTTGAAACCGCGCTAGAGATCGATCCCGATTTCGCGCCGGCGATCCATCTCTACATCCACACAACCGAGTCTTCGGTCGATCCGTTTCGCGCCGAAAGCTTCGCCGACCGCCTGAAGGATCAATCTCTGGGAGTCGGACACCTTCTGCACATGCCCTCCCACATTTATCTGCGGCTGGGCCGCTGGCAGAAATCGCTGGAATCGAACATCGCAGCGATTGAGGCCGACGAAGCCTACATCGCCAACAGCGAGAACGCGGCATATTATGGGGCGGTCTATTATCCCCACAATATCCACTTCGTCGTCTCAAGCTCGCAATATGCCGGCGACGGCGGCACAGCACTCGAGATGTCGGCGAAGCTCGCCGAGATGGTGCAAATCCCGCCTGAGGCACCGAACCCGCTGGCCGAACATATCGCGGCGTCGACCGTCTTCACCCACCTCCTGTTCTCGGACGCTGATACGGTTCTCGACTTGCCTGAGCCCGCCGATGCGCACCTCTTTATGCGGACAGCCTGGCACTATGCGCGAGGCGTGACCCATGTCCGGCAGGGCGATATCGAGAGCGCGGAGCGTGAACTGACCGAGATGGAAGCGCTGTCCGGCTCCACCCATATGGCCGCCTATTCGGAAGGATTCCCAGCGCCCATGACGAGCATCCATGAGGTTGCGCGTCTGACGCTGGACGGGCGCATTCACGCTGCCAGGGGAGACCTGACATCCGCAATTGCGAGCCTGGACGCGGCCGCAGATGCCGAAGCGCAAATCCCCTATTTCGAGCCAACCTGGTGGTATTATCCAACACGCCAGACGCTTGGCATGTACCTCCTTCAGGACGGCCAGCATGATCGCGCGGAACGAGAGTTCTTCCGGACACTGATCAATGCGCCGAACAATGCCTACGCCCTTTTCGGCCTGGCCGAAACGTTCAAAGCCAAAGGCGACGAGAGCGCCGAAGCCTATGCGCGCGAACTCTTCAATGAGGCATGGATGGGCGCTGACGGTGAAACGCCGAAGCTGGCTGATCTTTAGACTTACTCCATCCCAGCGCACGGCACCCCCAACCGGCAGAATGCCTCAGGCATGTTTTCGAGACGGTTGGCGCTTTGTTGCCGGACCGCGATAATACGCCAAGTCCTCACGCTTGCGGATAAGGAAGCCGTAGATCCATGAGCCAGCCCCATCCCGCGATCGAAGCCCAGGCCTCGCTCCATCACCAATACTTTCTCGGACTTCAGCTCATGGTCGCGGTCGAAGAGAGCCGGGAGACGGTATTCGATTGGATGTTTCGGCTGTTTCGACGCCAGCACGAAGAGAAGTTCCTCTCAAGCTTCGAGAAGCTTGGCCTGTCTGACCAGCCTCACGCGGTCGCCTGTGCAAAGTATCATGTTCTCTCAAACGGCATGGGCGGTGTCGCGGTTGAGTATATGGAAGAAAGCAGCACTAAAGCCTGGGTGCGCTTTCGCTATCCGCGCTGGATGTATGCCGGGCCGGCCATTTGCGGCATTCCGGTCGAGGCGAGCCGCGGTTTCCTGCACGGTTGGTATGCCCAGAACGGCGTCAGTCTCGGCAATCCAAGACTTGGCTATGTCTGCGTATCGGAAGATGTGACCGGTCAGTTTGGGCTGTGCGGCTACTTCAAAGAGTATGACCGTGACCTCAGCGCGGATGAACGCCTCGTCTTCGCGCCAGACGAGCGGCCTCCCGAATACGACCCGTCGGCGCAGCCAAGCGCGCCGGCAGCGGACTGGAATGAAGACAGACTCGCCAAAGCCAATCGGAACTACGCCGTGGAGTATATTCGGAACGGTATTCAGGCATTGGTGGAAGTTGTTGGTCGAGATCGCGCGGTCGAGCTCGGCCGGCGCGCTGCGCGGCTAACAGGGCTGCAACAGTATCCGGCGCTAGCGGCTGCCGTGAACGCGCGTGAGGACGGCGTCGCCGGCGCGGCAGACTTCATCCAAAGCATCATGACCGGCATGGGCGATGAATGCCTGGTTGAACACCGCGAAGATGCCGGTGCGCGCATCCTGCAAAGCGGGCTCCGGGTGACTCGGGGGCTGGAGGCGCAAGAGCGCGATACACTTCTGGAGTGCTGGGTCGAGCTCTGGCGCGGCGCGATCCATTCAGGTCGCGTATTCCTGAATGTCGATTGCGAGATTGCAGAGGAGCAACTCGTGTGGAGCATCGCTGCAGCTTAGCGCCGATTGTTGAGAACAGAACCGTCTCACATCACAGCGAACACGCGATGAATCGGACCGCCATCGCCCGTCCGGGACTTGGACACCGAAACGATGTTGTTGAGCCAGCCATAGCGCGGATCGCTGGTCTCGAAGAACGGAGCCGCCCGGAAATAGTAGCGCCAAGCGCCTGCCGGATCATCCGGCTTTTCGACATCGAACGCGTACTCGGCATCTTCCGGCGCTGACCAGGTTCGGCCTTGCCAGTGAACGTAGATCAGGGCGTTGTCATTGGTCTCAAGGCAGAAGCGCACGTCGAGCAGGCCCGTCCCATCAGGTCGGAGACGGATCCAGTCGGCACCTGCATCTGGCACCACGCGTCCCTTCATGTGGGGTCCTTCGAAAGTACCGCCCTTCACAAAGAAGATGACGCGATTGCCGTCAGGCGTTGGTCCAACCTCCATCGCCGGCAGGTGCAGCTTCACGCGGGCTTCGAACAGGAATTCCAGACCTGGAGGGCTATCGGCGTCCCAGTTTGCTTCGTTAGATTTCAGAATATCAAGCATTCCCGCTTCTCCGGATTGCTGTTGTTGAAAGCCGCTCTTGGGGACGGCTCGGTCTTTGGCATGCCCAAATCCAACTGTGTGTTCTGCAACGCCTTCATGAACGACTGCCAGGCCTCCATCGACCGATTGATAAATCGTATGCGTAGTGCATATATTTGTGTCAATGCCGTGGTCGAAATTTTTATGCGACGCGCATATATTGTTCCTATGGACCGCACGACAAACCTGCTTGGCGCACTCGCCCTCGGCATCACCGACCGGATCCAGTCCGGCATGAAAGACGCGTTGGAACGGACGGGTGAGTCCGCAGCGGCAATCATCGTTCTTGGCTACGCGCCCGGTCTGTCGGTCGAAGTTCTTCGCCAGGTTCTCGATCGGTCACATCCGGGCACCGTGCGGTTGATTGATCGCCTCGAGAAAGATGGCCTCGTCGTGCGACGCAAGGCTGAAGACGGCCGCGCTGTGGCGCTGCATCTCACACGACGCGGCGGTAAGCTACGTCAGCAACTCATGGATCGACGCCTGGATACGCTGGAGGAAGCTCTCGAGGGGTTCACTGCTAAAGAGCGGCAGGTGCTTGGTGACTTACTCTCCAAGGTCCTTACCAATCTGCCGGAGACTGAAATGGCGAAACACCGCATCTGTCGTCTCTGCTCCGTCTCGACATGCAACAACTGCCCCATTCCGGGTAACGCGGTTTGACTGGACAAATCCCCGCCTTTTCGCCCGCAGTCATTGCAGCTTGCAGAAACTTATCCCCCTCCTGCGTGCCACAGCTATGATCCTCTGATCGCTCCCCTGAAGAGCCGGGTCGGCCGTCTGGCTTTGGGGGGCGAGGTCGCGGTCTGGCGGCCCGGCACCGGCGGTGTGCCGGTCTCCGTCTAGCAG
>JANQQC010000027.1 GCA_028285145.1 Hyphomonadaceae bacterium | reverse complement strand
AGGCATGTCCGAGGACTAGCCTTCAAAACGCGCTTCCCATTCCGGGGTGCGCGCGAGCGGATCAAATCCGGAAGTGAGGTAAAGCTTCATCCGCCGCGAGCGTCCGCCGCCGAGCGGAATTTCGATCGTGCCGGCCGACGTGAAGGTTTCGAAGTCCGCGCGCATTCTCGGGCGGAAATCCTTGCGGACACTCGCCACCAGAACCCGTTCGTCGAGCGGGGGAACAAGCTCGTTTTCCTCAGAGTAGCTCTTTGCACCGTCATGACGCCGCCAGGCCAGAACCGGCGCTGGGAAGCCATCCCGGCCATAATAATCGAGCCCATGCCAGTTCTCGCGTTCATCGACGAGCACTGCCGTTGCCTCCTCCGCTTCCGCGCGGGCGGCCAGCGCGGCCATTGTTTCTTCCCAGCCTCGCGTCCGCTTGAACGCGTTCGCAACCCCGGCCCCCTCCGACCATGAGACTGGACCGATCGCGATCAACGTGAACGCGACGGCCACCGCCGCGTGAATCGCCATCCCGGCCCAGAGGAGGCCAATAGGGCGGTTCCTGAACCCTCTGGCAAAGGCCAGAATCGCAAATGCGAACCCGCCGCCGATGGCAAGCCGTCCTAGCGTTGGCATGTCAGGAATGAATTGCGCTGCGATGAAGGTGAAAGCTGCGATGCCCAACCAGAGCCGTGGGGCGGGGCCGGCTCGTGTCATCCAGCCCGCGATCAGGATGCTGGCGGCAGGGTAGGCGGTTGCTGCCCAGTTGGCGTGCGCCCGCGACAGTACTGCCTGACCCATGATGATGACGAGGACGGGCACGATAAAACAGAGCAGCCAGCGATCGCGTCCAAGGACAGAGGCATCCTTCGAGCCTCGCATAGCAAAGGCTCCGCCCAGAAGGACGAGGAAACTCACCGGCCCGAACACGGCCATCTGGTCGGTCAGGAACTTACCCGCATTCTCAGGATTGAGCAGCGGACCGCCGAGATTGGCATTGTCCACTGTGTGGCCGACCGTCTTGAAGTCGTTGGCGGCGTTCCAGACAAGGTGTGGCGCGAAGACGGCCAATGCCAGACCGAGGGCGGCGAGGCCTTTCCACGAGAGCATGGCTTTGCGCGTTGGCGGATCGAACAGGCATGTCAGGGCGATACCGATGCCAAAATAGATCATGGCGTATTTGGCGAGGAATCCGGCTCCCACCGCTACGCCAAGGATCAGCGCGGTGACCCAGCCAGCTTCGCCCTGGCGCATCCGCCAGAGGCAAAACAGCGCCGTGCTCCAAAGGGGAAGAAGAACACCATCGGTTGAGATCACGGCCGATGACAAGATGACGCCCGGCATGAGCGCGTAGCCGAGACCCGCTAGCAGGCCGGCCTGCGCGCCATACATGGTGCGGCCCAGAAAGAAGAGCATGCTGGCTGCGATGGCATGGAGCAGGGGGGCGGCGAGCCGCACGGCGGCTTCAGAATCCCCGAACACGGATGTGGTCGCCCCGATCACCCAGGCAATCAGCGGCGGCTTGGAGAAATAGCCCCAGTCGAAGGTTTGCCCCCAGCGCCAGTATTGGGCCTCGTCAGGCCCCAGATTGAGGGGCGAGAGAAACAGGCCACCGACCCGCATGATCACCAGAATGGCGAGCGCGGCAAAGAAGAGGCGCGTGATGCGATCCTGCGGCGCTGGCGCTTCGGTCATGTCCGTGGCTCTGATGTGATCTGAAAAGGGGGATTTCGGTCTAGGCGATCATGGCGCTTGGATAAAGCGCCGATTGCGCTATGTTTTGCAAACGAAACGGTTGAGGGGCCGATTCTCTGCTCCATTCATTAGCCGGTTTGGCGTCGCGTAATGTTGCATAGCAACAACAGTTTTAAGCCGTGTGCAGCGCGTCACAAAAGTTTCGTCCACGAGTCAGTGATGTGTTGCTATGGCCGCTTCATTCCGGTCGTGCGAGCGGAGTCGCGCCGGTTCACGTTTACATTCGAGGGGAACGAATATGTTCAATTGGAAGACGCTAACGAGCGGCGCAGCTGTCTCGATCATGGCGATGGCAGCGATGCCTGTCGCGCATGCGCAGGTCACGACTTCCGGCATTCGCGGTCAGGTGACAAACGAAGCCGGCGCGCCTGTGGCAGGTGCTGAAGTAACGGTCGTCAACACGCAAAGCGGCTTGTCGCGTTCGGCGGTTACATCCGCAAGCGGCCAGTTCTTCATTCGCAATCTTCCTGTCGGTGACGGATACGTCGTCCAGGCTGACACGCCGGATCTGCAAGGCCAGAGCATTGAAGGCATCTCGCTTAACCTCGGTGATACGACAGACCTCAACTTCGTTCTTGCGAGTGATGATACGCGGACGCTGGACGCCGTCGTGGTTACAGCCTCTGCTACCAACGCGGCGCAGGTTGCTGTGGGCCCATCTGCAAGCTTCGATCTCGAAACGCTTCAGACCGCTCCAACCATCAATCGCAGCATCACTGACGTGCTTCGCATCGATCCCCGGGTTTTCGTCAACGAAGCTGACAATGACGCCGTGCAGTGCGCCGGTAAGAACTCCCGCTTTAACTCGCTGACTGTCGATGGCGTCCGGTTCAACGACAATTTCGGCCTCAATCGAAATGGCTTCCCAACGGAGCGGATTCCCTTCTCCTTCGACGCCATTGAGCAGGTCGCCGTCGAACTCGCCCCATTCGATGTCCAGTATGGTGGCTTCTCGGCCTGTAATATCAACGCCGTGACCAAGTCGGGCACCAACGAGTTCCACGGCTATGCCTTCGCTGACTACACAGATGATGGTCTGCGCGGCGACAGCCTTGAAGGCGACGATATTGAGACCGGAAGCTTTGACGAGACGCGCTACGGCATCGGCATCGGCGGCCCGATCGTCAAAGACAAACTCTTCTTCTTCGCGGCGTACGAGAAACTCGAAGGGGCCAACCTTTTCGACCGTGGCCCGATCGGTTCGGGTGCGGTCAACGAAGTGGACATTACTCAGGACGAGATCAACGAGATTCTGCGCATCTCGCGTGACATCTACAATTACGATCCCGGCGAAATTCCTTCCAGCTTTCCGAACGAGGACGAGAAGCTGCTCATCAAGCTGGACTGGAACATTACCAACGATCACCGGGCTTCGTTCACCTACAACTATAATGATGGCTTCAACATCACGGAGTCTGATGGCGACAATGATGAGCTTGAGTTCTCCAACCACCTGTATGAGCGTGGTGCCGAGCTGAATTCCTATGTCGGCTCTCTGTTCTCTGACTGGACGAACAACTTTTCCACGGAAGTCCGGATTGGTTACTCCGAGCTGAAAAACCGCCAACTCTCGATCGGTGGTACCGACTTCGGTGAGATCACCATCGAAACCGATGACGTTGATGTCTACATTGGTGGGGATGACAGCCGTCAGGCTAACCGGCTGATGTATGACACCTTCAATATCGCGTTGAAGGGCTTCTACACAACGGGCCAGAACAATATCAGCTTCGGTTACGAGCGTGAAACGCTCGATGTGTTCAACCTCTTCGTTCAGCATGTTGAAACCGAGATTGACTTCGACCGGAACCCGGCCGTTGTCGATCCTAACGACACGCGTGATCCTGCGATCGTCAACTTCGAACTCGGCCTCGCAGACAACGTCAACTACAATAACTCGCCATCAGGTGATCCAACAGCTGCCGCGGCTGCGTTCGAATACTCCGTGAACTCTCTTTACGCGCAAAACGAGTACGATTTTGGCAACGGTTTCACCCTGATCGCCGGTCTGCGCTACGATTGGTACACGACCGACGATGAGCCAAATGAAAACGCTGACTTCCTGGCGTCGTATGGCTTCACCAACGCACAGACGATTGATGGGGAAGGGCTGATCCAGCCGCGCCTCGGCTTCCAATGGGAAGCAACTGACAATCTCGACCTTCGTGGCGGTATTGGTCTCTATTCGGGGGGTAACCCGAATGTGTGGCTGGCAAATACGTACCAGGCCACGAACACCGCTCAGTTCGGTGCTGACGGCGGCGGCGTTGACCCGAGCCTTGAGGATGGCGTGACGTCACTGTTCGACATTCCTTACGGCCAGTGTGAAGACGGTGTACCCGAAGGGCCTGGTTACTGCGTGCCTCAATCCCTGATTGATGCCGTAGCTTCTGGCACCGGTTCCAACTTCGAAATCAACTATCTTGACCCGAACTTCGAAATCCCCCGTGAGTGGAAATTCGCTCTCGGTGGTACATACTTCGCGAATGCTCCATCGCTGGGCGGAGAGTACATCCTGACGGGCGACATCCTTTACGCGATCACCCAGGACAGCGCGGTCTGGATTCGCGGAGATCTCGAGCAGGACGGTACAACGACAGGTCCAGATGGACGTGTCTATCCTACCTATGACAGCGTCCGTGAGCCTGCTTTCGTGCTCACCAACTCGTCGGATGATGCGAAATCGCTGCTGATCTCCGGTGCAATCTCGAAGTCGCACGACTTCGGCCTCGATTGGACGGTGGGTTACGCTTACTCCGACGCGGAAGATGTTCATCCGATGACATCCTCGGTTGCCTTTTCCAACTATGTGAACCGTTCCTTCGGTGATCCGCAGGATGTCAGCGCAGCGACATCTGACTATAACACTAAGCACCGCTTCACGGCTCTGGCGAGCTATGAGAGAGCCTTCTTCGGAGACAACCTCACGAAGTTCTCCGCTTTTGGTCAGGCCGTTTCGGGCCGTCCTTATAGCTTCGTGGCTGACGTCAATCCAAACGACATCACTGGCTTCACGCCTTTCCTTGAGGACAATCCATTCCTCGCGGCTGGCGCTGAGCGTAACGGTGAAGAGGGTTCCTGGTGGGGCAAAGTGGATGTGAAGGTTGAGCAGGAATTCCTGCTGCCGAACGATCACATCGCCTCAGGCTTTGTTGTCATCGACAACTTCACCAACCTGCTGAACGATGAGTGGGGTATCCTGCGCGAGCCGGACTTCCCGCCACAGTGCATCGTCGATGCCATGGGCGTTCCAACCCAGGCATGCGAGAGCCGCCGAGGTGACCAGTCGCGCTACGAAATTCGTTTCGGTGTGCGCTACGAGTTCTAAGCTCGCGCTTGAAGCAAGACCAAGGAAGGGCGGTCCCATGTGGGCCGCCCTTTCTCATTGCACCGGCTTATGGCAAAGGCCCGCTCATGCCTGAAAGCACCGTCATCTGCCCGCCGGAATGGGCCCCTCAGAGCGCGGTCTGGGTGGGGTGGCCGCGACTCGAGCATGAATGGGGCGACGCCTTCGCGATGGCCCGCCTGGAGATTGCCGGTTTTGTACGCGCGCTCAGCCCGTTTGTACCTGTCAAACTAGCTGTTGGAGACGATGCTGCCGCTGATGAGGCTTACGCCTTACTGGGCGATGCGTTAGAGATACATCGGGTGCCGAGCGGCGATATCTGGCTGCGCGACACCGGCCCGCTATTTGGCGTGGTCGGCAGCGTGCCAGCCGCGCTGACCTTTCGCTTCAATGGCTGGGGCGGAAAGTATCTGATGGACGGAGACACTGAGACCGCCGCTGCCCTTTGCGATGTCGAAGGCATTCCCGCGACCCCGCATGACATCGTCCTGGAAGGCGGCGCGGTAGAGCAGGATGGTGCAGGGGTCCTGCTGACCACCCGCCAGTGCCTGCTGAACGAAAACCGCAATCCGGACTGGACGGAGGATGTCGCCGAAGCTGCTCTGAAAGAAGCATTCGGCGTGCAGCGTGTGATCTGGCTGGAGGAGGGGCTCCCCGGCGATCACACAGATGGCCATATTGACAACATCGCCCGCTTTGTCGCCCCGGGGCACGTCCTCTGTCAGACGGCGTCCGGCCCCGATGATCCGAACGCCCGTGTGTTTGCTGAGATCGAGGGTGCGCTCAGGGACACGGGGCTAGATGTATCCACGCTCCCATCGACTGGCCGCGTGCTCAAGGAGGCCGGCGGCGCTGCCCCGGCAAGCCATATGAACTTCCTCATCACGAACGGAGCTGTGCTCATGCCCGCCTTCGAAAACGAGTTCTCGACCGAGGCTGCGGCCGTTCTGGCTGACCTTTTCCCGGGACGAGAGGTTCTCGCGCTTCCGGCTCGGCATGTTCTGTCCGGCGGAGGCGCGTTTCACTGCATGACGCAGCAGGTGCCCGATTGGGCATCCTTTGAAGGAGCGTCGACACCATGACCCGGTCCATCACCCTCGCCGCGTTGCAGGCTTCTTTCACGGGCGATGAAGACACAAACATCGCCCGCGTCGCAGACCTTGTCCGCGACGCTGCAGGGCAGGGCGCGGATGTCATCCTGCCGCCTGAACTCTTTTCTGGGCCCTATTTCTGCAAGACACAGGAAGAGACGCACTTCGCGCGCGCGCGGGAGTGGCAGAGCCATCCTGCCGTGACGCGGCTCGCCCCGCTTGCGGCGGAGCTTGGTGTTGTCATCCCGGTTTCGATTTTCGAGCGTGACGGCCCGCACACCTACAACTCGCTCGTCATGCTGGACGCTGACGGCACGGCGCTTGGCGTCTACCGCAAGAGCCATATCCCTGACGGTCCCGGCTATCAGGAGAAGTTCTACTTCCGGCCCGGCGATACAGGCTTCAAGGTCTGGGCCACGAAGAAAGGCAGGGTCGGCGCGGGCATTTGCTGGGACCAGTGGTTCCCCGAGGCGGCCCGCGCCATGGCGCTCATGGGCGCGGACGTCCTCCTCTATCCGACTGCGATCGGGGCCGAGCCTCAGGATCCCTCCCTCGACACAGCCGCCCGCTGGCGGCGGGCCATGCAGGGCCATGCCGTCTCCAACGTGATCCCCGTCTGTGCGGCGAACCGCGTTGGCGATGAGGATGGGCAGGTCTTCTACGGGACGAGCTTCATTTGCGACCAGACCGGAGAGATCGCGGCTGAGCTTGGCCGAACCGAGGAAGGCGTGATCACTGCATGCTTCGACCTCGATGAGATTGAGACCGAACGCGCCGCCTGGGGCTTCTTCCGCGACCGCCGGACCGACCTGTACGGCCGGCTGCTCTGATTATTGCGCAATCAGCAGCGCGCCGCGCAGCACATAGGCGAGCCCCGACACAGCGAGCAGACCGCCGAGCGACAGGGCGGCGAACCAGGCGAGTTTCTTCCAGAGCGGGCGCTTCTCCTCGCCCTCTGGCGGCCCGGTAATCTCTGGGAACCGGTCAGCCATGATAGCCATCTCCCGGTTCCACCTTCCCCCAGAACAGGGAATAGACATAGGCGGTGTAGATCAGGATGATCGGCAGCATGACCGCTGCGCCGACCAGCATCAGGCCAAGCCCGCTCTCATGCGCGGCCGCATCCCAGATCGTGAACTGGAAGGGGACGATGAAGGGGAAAAGGCTGACCGCGAGGCCGAGATAGCCGGACAGGAAGATGCCCGCTGCCAGAAGATAAGGCCGCCAGTCCGGGGCTGCGCCCGGCCCGCTGGTCATCGACAGGTCCCGGAACAGCCAGAGTGTGAGCAGCATCCCGGCCAGCGGGATCGGCGCGAGTGGGCCGAGCGTTGCGAAATCGATTTCCGTCATGGAGAAGCCCCAGCGCGCGGTGACGTCCGGGTCTACCGACAGCATGGCAAGGCTCACCGCGGCAAAGGCGAGCGCCACACCGGCCAGCGTTATACGTCCCCAGCGCCGGGCTTTTTCGTAGAGGTCGCCTTCCGTCTTCAAAACCAGCCAGCATGCGCCGAGCAGCGTGTAACCAATCGCGACAGACACCGCGACCAAGATTGAGAAAGGCGAGAGCCAGTCCAGCGTGCCACCGGCAAAGGACCGGCCATCCACGGCGATGCCCTTCACAAAGCCGCCGAGCACGAACCCCTGCGACAGCGCTGCGGCGAGCGAGCCACCGAAGAAGGCACCGTTCCAGAACTTCCGCGTCGGCTCGCGCACAGCCTTGTGGCGGAACTCAAAGGCGACGCCGCGAAAGATCAGCGCGGCCAGCATGACAAGGATGGGAAGGTAAAAGGCCGGCATGATGACGGCGTAGGCGAGTGGGAAGGCTGCAAACAGGCCGCCTCCGCCGAGCACAAGCCATGTCTCGTTTCCGTCCCAGACCGGCTCGATGGTGGCGGTCATCATGTTGCGTTCTTCGTCGGATTTGACGAGCCCGGTCAGGATGCCGATGCCAAGGTCCATGCCGTCAAGAAGGACATAAAGCATCACGGCGACGGCGATCAGCACGGCCCAGATCAGGGGAAGGTCCATCTCATGTCCTCCTATTCGGCGGCAACAACATCGTCGGGCACGCTGGCCGGATCATCAACCGAGCCAAGCGGCGTGCCCGGCGCGCGGCGTTCCTTGGATGGCGGGCCTTCCGGATCGTCATCGAATCCGCGCGTGGCGATGCGCGCCATGTAGACAACACCGGCAGTGAAGATGATCGCATAGACGATCATGAAGACGAGAAGCGAGGTTGCCACCTGTGCGGCGCTGACAGGCGCGACGCTGTCGGCGGTCCGAAGATAGCCATAGACCGTGTAAGGCTGACGCCCGACTTCTGCGACGATCCAGCCTGTGATCACGGCGACAAAGCCAAGCGTCCCGCCGGGTACGGCCAGCCAGTGAAACAGTCCCGGCTTGTCGATGCGGTCGCGCGCCCAGAGGAAGACCCCCCAAAGCCCTATGGCGAGCAGGCCAAGCCCTGCGCCCACCATCAGGCGGAAGCTCCAGAAGGTCATCCACATCGGCGGGCGCTCAGTCTCGGCGAAATGAGAGATGCCTTGCAGCTCCGCGCCCGGCTTAAACAGGAAGGTGCTGGTGCCGGGAATTTCGATCCCCGATAGCCCGCACGGCGCTTCCGGATTAGGCCAGGCCACAAGAACCGTCGGCTGCACATCGCGGGTCTCGCACCAGCCCTCCAGCGCCGCCACTTTTGCCGGTTGGTAGTGATGGGCCACCTCGCCGGACCAGTGCCCGGCCCAGATTTGCAGGGGCATCAATATAGTCAGTGTGCCGGCAGCCATGCGCATCTGCCATTTGGTTGGCTCTGTCACCCGCCCGCGGATCACCTGCCAGGCTCCGGCCGCCATGATCACGGCAGCGGTCGTGATGAACGCGGCCAGCATCATGTGCACATAGCGGGAAGGGAAGCTCGGATTGAAAATCACCGCCATCCAATCGGTGGCGTAGAAATTTCCGGTCTCCGCATCGATGGCAAAGCCCTGCGGGGTCTGCATCCAGCTATTGGCTGACAGGATCCAGAACGCCGAAATCGTGGTCCCGATCGCGACCGCGCAGGTCGCCACGAAGTGCAACTTCTCGCCGACCTTGTTCCAGCCGAACAGCATCACACCGAGGAAGGTGGCTTCCAGGAAGAAGGCGGTGAGCACTTCATAGCCGAGCAGGGGCCCCAGCACGCTGCCGGTCTTGTCGGAGAAGACGCTCCAGTTCGTGCCGAACTGGTAGCTCATCACAACGCCGGACACGACGCCCATCGCAAAGGCGAGCGCGAAGATTTTCACCCAGTGCAGGTAGAGTCGCTTGAAGACGGTCCGGCGCGTGCGCAGCCAAAGGCCTTCACAAACAGCCAGGAAAGCGGCGAGGCCGATCGTGAAAGCCGGAAACAGGATGTGGAAGGCAATAACGAATGCGAACTGAAGCCGCGACAGAAACAGAGCGTCGAATTCCATCCATCATCTCCTTCAAGGAGTATGGACTAACACACTTATAAAGCGAAACGCCCGAACAGGTCGCCGCGCGGCAGCCCGTCGCATTTTCCTCGATTGCAATGTTTGATGGGGAAAGCGCCATTGAGGTGCGGCCTAATACGGCGTCGATATCGGCTTTGCCGCCGAAAGTGAACGTAGTGTTGAGGCAAGCTTCGTCCTTGGCTGCGACATCTGCTCTTGGCGTCGAGCGGCTGAAACCAGATTCTGATCGATCGAAGAAATGTCCCCGACTCTGTAGTTTTAGGCGAACTCTAATCTGTAGCTCCCAGCCGATGCCGGATTCGGTTCACAGCTTGGTAGTTCTCATCGAATTGGCGCGATGTGCTTCGCTTCCCTGCTTTTCTTCGTCGAGAAGTGCCCCGCCCAATAGGATTGGATGAGACCGAACTTGAGCAGGCGATATTTGGTGCTAGACGATGTGAACTCAATTAGCGCTCGAGATCTGGGAACACGCCGCGCCGGTTCGAGCGTCGTAAATCCGCAATCGATTCGATGCGCTGACAGATAGCGTGTTTCGCGCGTGCAACTATTCGATCTTTCGCTGAGCCACCTTGATGCTCGGCGCACTCTTCCAGCCACTCATCGATCCGATGTGTCCGGTCGACACCGCTCCGTTTGAATCGCGCCTCACTCATCTGATCAGCGTGGCACTCTCAGATTAAGGATTTGTTGATCCAACCAACAACACCTTCAATGCCTGGAAATACGCTCATACTGTTGATGCGCATGAGGTTCAGATCATTCAGTGCAGTCTTGTGCTCGCTGATTGGCAGATCGAAACGGTAGAGCAGCGGTGGGTGATCGACCATATCCGCACGATAGTATTTTCCAGCGCCCTCAGATGAGAAAACCGCTTCTAGATTGCGGGTCTCAGTATTATTTCTGATGAACACTCCGAGCTGATTGAGCCGGCGCCTGTTACCTGCATAGAATTCACTTTCAATCTTAACATGGCTGTCGACAAACACCTTGGTGACATCGGCGCTCAGCGCCCAGATCGATGTGAGCGTACTTTCGCATTCATGCGGTTTAGAGAAAGAAAAGAAGGCAGCAATGTAAGGACTATATGAAAAGTCCAGCAGCCGAGTCGGCACGCCGTAGTGCTGGGCGAGCATCTCGAACTCAGTCGTATCATCATGCTCTTTCACCTTCGGAAGGTATTCCAGCGATCCATCTTGGCGGCCGTACGTCAGGTAGCCTTCTCTGAATTTTGAGATTGTTCCGTCGTACTTGCGTTCAGCCTGGAGTGGTGAGAGCTCTTTCGCCGTTCTGTCAAACGCTGCGATCAAAGACCACTGGCTGCAAGCCTGCCCCCGAAAGAGGTACTTTTCGTAGATGTCGCTGGACGGTCCACCATTGAGGGTGAGAGAGAGTTTAACTCGGAAGTCGTGCCAGCTGCTACAATCGACGGCTGCAAACAATCCATCCTTGCTTTTAAAAGACTGGGCCATCTGGTGAAGCTTTCAAACTACAATAGTCGATCAGGGTCGAGTGAAACCCAATCGTTTTCGAAGACAGAACAGGCCCCATGCTGACGCTTGCGTCCCAAGAAAACTCCCATGCCTTGTCACCGTCCAACACACGCTGGAAGGCGATGACGCCGCTCCGCCAAAGCACGTTTTCAATTCTTTTCCGCATCAAAGGCAGGTTCGTGGTCTCAACTCCTCCCAGCAGATCTTCGATGAAGGCGTCGATGACCGCGGTGCGAAAAAACTCGCGCGACACAACTTCCTCCTCGCATTCCGAGATCAGTTCCCGAAGGAGGTCCGACAAATATGCTGTAAGCGCTTGGACCCTTGAATTTGTAGACTGAGCGTTGCGCACTTGGGTCTGAACTTCAGGTACCTGTACAGCAATCTCTTCGACTGTAGTTTGCAGCATCTTTTGACCGTAGTCTCGTGCTCCTTCCGATATCACGTCTCGAAAGTCTGCCGGCGTCATTCGCTCTTCGCCTCCAGACTCGTCAAAGATCGTATTCTGTTTTGCTACCAGCGCGTTGATTCGTTCCACGATATGGCGCGGAGACAATCGGGTATGCCTCAGCAGATACGACTCCACACGTTCCTCACTTCCTCTAGTGGCGACTTGCATCGCATCAAAACCTAACCAGTTCGCGAGCGGGCGCGCGCCGTTCATCAGGTCTGCATAAGCGAAGGGTTCGTCTGATATCGAATGTAGGCTCTCAAGTAGAAACCGCTCCGCCGCTTTCTTGCTCCAACGTAGCTTAGTGACGTAAGAGTGAGCTCGGTCAAATTGCGGGTCCAGGCTCACTACGTCGTACATGTAGTTCCGTAGTGCGACAGAGACATATATTTTGTTGCTGTACTGACGATCCTTCTGAAACAGGAATATGCACTTGTAGAGGCCGTATTGAATATCGGACCAACCAGAAGGATCGCCATAGGCGAACTCGTCCAGACCGTCGATTAGGAAATGGATATCGTCGAAATCCTGAAGGAGCAGGCCTATGTCTTTCTCTAGATTGGTGCTGTTCAGTGGATCTATAAGACTAGCCTGCATCGAGTTTAGGTTCTTGTAACGCGTGGTGAGGTAATCCAGTGCTTCGAATGGCGTGATCGGATCGATGAAGACCACATCGATTTCAGGATACTCTCTTTTGAAGTACTCCAAAAAGCGTCTGTGAGTTGCGGTCCGGTCTTCAGTTCCTAAGTAGCCGGTCACGCGCTTCTTGCAGAAACCCTTTATCGACTTCCATGCGATCGGTTGGCGGCGGCAAAAATTGCTCAGGATTGAGAGATTGATCGCGACGCGCCAAAGCTTGGCCCAGAAGAGGACCCTATCTTCGGCAGTCTGCGTGCCTCTATAGGCGTTCAGGTTCCCGACGATATCGGGTTCCGCCAGCGCGCAGTACACCGGTATACGCTCGCCCTGAACCACGCTACTTATATGCAGCAAGAGATGCGTCTTGCCGGACCCTTTCGCCCCAAAAATTATTTTCGAGTTTTCGACGCGCCCTGACGCAATATCCTGGGGCTCGATCAGACTGGTGATGTCCAGATAATACTCATCGATGCGGCCACGTTTTCCGTTGGCGTCCCCATCGCCGAGTGGATCCGATATAAAACCGACCATCGCCCCAAAACCCGCAGAAATCTACGTACACTTCAGCCCTCAGCCGAACGCTACTGGCAGCTCTACTTAGGCGCAAGCCTCCAAAAGTGCAGTGTTCAGGAAAGTTGGAGCGATATCGTACATGATGAATGGCTGGTCCTTTTCTCAACTGAGACACGTAGCCGAACGGCTCAGATCAGCTGTGGATATTGTAGGACTAGGCTCCGTAGCGCCAACGATTGCCACTGAGAATGGCTTGATTGGGATACCATCAATTCGTTTGTTCTTAGGCCTTTCTACCCCGAGCAGTCCTCATTCGTTGGATAGGCCAGCCATCAAGTCGACCCTGATTGAATGCGTATGTGGAAGCCAGCACCAAGCATTTGAATGCGGGCGTGAGCTCGCGACTTCGGGCATTGCGAATCTGCTTTAGCCCCGAAATTCAGATATCTATTCTTGGCTCACGGCAGGCGTTCGCGGTTGTCTTTCTCTAAGCACCCGCTTTCGCGAGCTTCTTGGCCTGGGTCCGCCATTTGTCGCGGGTTGCGCGTCCGGCAAAGCCAACCTGTTCGGAGATCCGGTCGGCGTCTTCTTTCGACCATTCGGCAATGTCGGAATAGTGCGTCACGCCGAGATCGTTCAGCGCGGCGGCGAGCTTTTTGCCGATCCCCTTGATGGCGGTGAGATCGTCCGGTTTGCCTTTGATCGGCTCCGCCATTGGGGCGGCCTGCGCCGGTGCTTCGCTGGTTTCGGCGGCGCGGTTCAGCTGATCGAACCATTCGGTCATGAGCGAGCCGGGGGCCTTGTGTGGCCACCGCATCCATTCTGGCATGGCCTGCAACATGTTGGCGGCCTGTTCCCAACCTCGCAGATTGGCATTGGCCATCTGGTGGAACACTTCGCGCATGCGGTCTTCACTCATACCGGGCAGAATGTTGGAGAGGGTCTGATCTGCCGGGCCCCATTCGGTTGGAGATTTCATCGCCTCGGCCATCGATTCCAGCGCATTGATGTAGGAATCCTGCATCGTTCGCGCGTTTTCCAGCGTCGCATTGATGAATTCGGCATAGGTATTCACGGCGTCGGTCGAAAAGCTCGTCTCGGGCACATTTCTCTCCTCGGTTGACACCCTTATAGCAAAAAATGGTGCAGTGCACAATAAAGCGGGTGGCTCTGCACGGCCTCATTTTCGCCCGGTGCGAATAGGTTTATGCGGGCCTGATGAGCGAAAGCGGTTTCTTTCCGGCGGCGACGGGCCGTGTGCTGGTGTTCGATTCCGGCATTGGCGGAGTCACCGTGGCGCAGGAAATCACCGCGATAGGGCCGAAGCTCATTGTCGATTATGCAGCTGATACCGGGTTCTTCCCTTATGGCGATAAGTCAGACGATGCTTTACGTGGGCGATTGCCTGTCGTGGCGCGCGCACTTGTCCATGTTGCCCGGCCGGACGTTTTCGTGATCGCCTGCAATACGGCGAGCACGCTAGCATTGGCCGAGGTTCGTGCCGTGCTGGACATTCCGGTCGTCGGCACCGTCCCGGCGATCAAGCCTGCGGCTGAAACCAGCCAGACCGGTCATATCGGCCTGCTGGCGACGCCGGGCACCATACGCCGCGATTACACTCAGCGCCTGATTGAAGAGTTTGCCGCCGACACGGAGATCGTGAAACTAGGCAGTGTTGAGCTTGTCCGGCTGGCCGAGGCCTTTGCCGCTGGCGAGGAGGTTTCACGCGACGCCGTCGCCGCCGCGCAGGCCCCGCTTTTCGAGGGACCGGACGGCGCGAAGATCGATACAGTCGTTCTGGCCTGCACCCATTTCCCGCTCCTGCGAGAGATGCTGGCAGACACCGCGCCCCATCCGGTGCGATACATCGACAGCGGGGAGGCGATCGCCCGCCAGACCCTGCGCGTTCTGGAAGATCGCGGTGCAGCCACCGGACCGAAAGCAGCCTACATCACCAGCGAGCCCGCAGACGAGCCCGGCACGATGCATGTGCTGAACCGGTTCGGTTACCGGCGGCCGGTTCCGGTTTCCACACGCCGGAAGGGGACAACCTCGCCGGAGGTGGCATAAGCGCTCGCAAAAGGCGCATCGCAGACTTCAATCGTCTCGTACCTGCCAAACCCGTTGAACCCGCTCGCCATGGCCGCGCCATAGGCCCCGAGGTTTCCGAACTCGACATAGTCGCCTTCTTCAAGGTCTGCCGGAAACATCATGGGTTCTGGGAACGCATCGCTCGAATCGCAGGTCGGGCCATAGACTGTGTAGGCTGTTTCGGTGCCGGTACCCTTCAGGCGGCCATCGGCCCCGAACACGCGGGCAGGATAAGTCCAGCGCTCATGCACAGCATCGTAAAGCGCCCCGTAGCCGCCATCGTTTAGGAAAACGCGCCCGCCCTGAACGAGGTCAACGCGGGTAAGCAGGGACGCGCCTTCTGCTGCGATGGCCCTGCCGGGCTCGCACCAGAGATCTGCATTCTCCAGCACCATCATCTCTTCGAACTCTTCATGGATCGCATCCATGTAGGCGCTAAGCGGTGGCGGGGTCATGCCGGGATAGACGCTCGGAAAACCGCCGCCGACATCCACGATATCCACCGTCACACCAGCCTCGACGATCAGATGAGAAGCCTGCACCATCGCTTTCCGGAAGGCGTTCGGGTCCATGCACTGGCTGCCGACATGAAAGGCAATGCCAAGCTCGTCGGCATGCGCGCGGCAGGCCTGAAGCAGGGCGGGCACGTCCTGATCGGGTGCGCCGAACTTGCCCACGAGCGGCAGAAGCGACCCCTCGCCGGAGACCGATGTGCGAACGATCAGCTGAAGATCTTTCGCACCGCCGGTTTCCTCGAGAATCTTCTCAAGTTCTTCGAGGCAGTCGAGCGCGAAGATATTGCAGCCAAATTCGTGATAGGCGCGGTGGATGGCGCGGCGCGATTTCACCGGATGCATGTAGGCCATGCGTGCGTCCGGACAGCGCGCGGCGACAAGTTCCATTTCCGCTTCGGAGGCAACATCGAACCAGCGCACGCCCGCCTTATAAAGCGCGTCGATCATCCACGGGGCGGGGTTCACCTTGACGGCGTAAAGCGTGTCCCCGTCGAAATTCTCCAGAAACCACTGCGCGGCGGTGACCGCTTTCGAAGGACGTGCGCAGATGACCGGGTCATGGGCCGGTGCCTCGGACACAAAAGAGAGGGGAGATGGGTGCCTTTCCAACGCACTATCCTCCAAGTCTGTTAAACCCGGTTGGCGTTAGTGCGTGATCTCCTTGGGAGATCGTGAGGTCCGCCTCAATCTGAGGGGCAAATAAGGACTACTTTCCAGCCTGTAAAGCCGTTTTTGTGCAATTCTCGGGTTATGGACGCGCCGCCTGCAGATTGGGTATAGCTCGAGGATGTCTGGCTCACTCCGCTGTCTCCTGCCGCTCCTGTTTGTTCTGTCCGCTTGCGGCGATGGCGGGTTGTCCCGGTTCGACGGTCAGGATGTGCCGCCGCCGCCGCCAATCGGTCAGGCCGAGCGGATCAAGATTGTCGGCTCTTCCACTGTTGCGCCGTTCTCGACCACGGTTGCTGAACACTTTGGCGCAGCCACTCAGTTCGACACGCCCGTTGTTGAAATCACGGGCACGGGCGGCGGCTTCCAGACCTTCTGCCGCGCCATCGGGCCGGACGAGCCGTCCATTGTGAACGCGTCACGACCTGTCACCGTGTCTGAGCAGGCGGCCTGCGCGCGCGCCGGGCTGACCGACCTTGTGGAAGTTCTGTTCGGTTTTGACGGGATTGTGCTGGCCAATGCCCGTCCCGGTCCGGATTTCGATCTCAGCAAGCGGGAATTGTTCATCGCGCTCGCAGATCAGTTACCTGACGGCGCAGGCGGATGGACAGCCAATCCGCATCGGCGTTGGTCGGATGTCGATGAACGCCTGCCGGATGTGCCCATTCGTGTCTCCGGCCCGCCGCCAACCTCTGGCACGCGAGACGCCTTCACGCAGATCGCCCTTGAGACGGGGGCTGCGACCTTTCCCGAGCTTGAGGCGCTTCGCATAGCAGACTTCGATGCCTTCCGCCGACGTGCGAGCACGATCCGCACCGATGGAGCCTGGATCGATTCCGGCGAGAACGACTCCGCCATCATCCAGACCCTGATCAAGGACCCCGATGTGCTCGGCGTGCTGGGTTTTTCGTTTCTGGATCAAAATCTCGACCGGGTGAAAGCGGCGCGCATTGATGGCGTCGATCCATCCTTCGAGAACATCGCGAACGGAGAGTACAAGATCTCCCGCTCGCTCTATTTTTACGTGAAGGCGCAGAATGCCTCGCTCGTGCCTGGCCTTCGCGCCTATGTCGCGGCTTTTACTGATGAAGACGCCTGGGGCCCGGAGGGTTATCTGGCCAAGAAGGGCCTGATCCCGCTGCCCGAAACAGAGCGGGCGCGGGTTCGCCGCGCCGCGCTTGAATTTGAGACCGTACCACTCCCGGGCGGCTGACTGCTATTCAGCCGGAACGCTCGGGCGTGCGGCGGACGTGTCGAACTTCGCCCAGACACCTTCCTGTCCGTGCCAGTCGCCCTTGGTTGCGCCCTTGGAATATTCGGTTGCACGGGCTTCGAAGAAGTTGGCGTGCTCCACGCCGTTCAGGATCTCTGTCAGCCAGGGCAGGGGATGCTCGGTGACGCCGTAAAGCGGCTCAAGCTTCAGCTGGCCAAGCCGCCAGTCGGCGATGTAGCGGATGTATTGCTGGATATCCTCGGGCGTCATGCCTTCCACTTCACCGGCCTCGAAAGCCAGCTCGATGAACTTGTCTTCCAGCGCCACCACCGTACGGCAGCATTCGCGAATGCGCTCGCGCAGCTCGTCATTCATCACGCCGGTTTCGGCGCAGAAGGTGTGGAACAGCTTGATCATGCCTTCGCAGTGAAGGCTCTCATCGCGGATCGACCAGGTCACGATCTGGCCCATGCCCTTCATCTTGTTGAAGCGCGGAAAGTTCATCAGCATGGCGAAGGAGGCGAATAGTTGGAGCCCCTCGGTGAATGCGCCGAACACGGCCATCGAGACGGCGATATCTTCGTTCGTGTCGGTGCCGAACTGGCCGAGATAGTCATGCTTGGCGGCCATCTCCTCATACTCCATGAAAGCGGAGAATTCAGAGTCCGGCATGCCGATCGTCTCGAGCAGCAGCGCATAGGCGGCGATGTGGATCGTCTCCATATTGGAGAAGGATGACAGCATCATCGACACCTCTGTCGGTTTGAACAGAGGCATGTAATGTTCCATGTAATTCGCGCCGACTTCCACGTCTGACTGCGTGAAGAAGCGGAAGATCTGGGTCAGCAGGTTGCGTTCCTTGTCGGTCAGTTTGACCGCCCAGTCTTTGCAGTCCTCGCCGAGCGGAACCTCTTCCGGCATCCAGTGGACCTGCTGCTGCTTCTTCCAGAACTCGTAGGCCCAGGGGTAGCGAAACGGCTTGTAAGCGCGGCTCGGCGTAAGAAGTCCTGGTGTTTGCGTCATGCCATCGGCCATGTGATTCGCCCCTGTGTCTGTGATATCTTCGATCACTAGATATAGTGTCTTAAACGAATATTACCCGCAAGATGATGCGTGTCAGGCGGGACAATATTCCACACTTAGATGCGGTTTTACGCGCCTTGGTTGCTTAGCCGAGCACGCATTTCCCGTTCCGAATGACTGTCACATCGCGCGCGGCGACCCGGGCTTCGAATGACAGCGTGTCTCCGTCTTCCCAAAAGTCTACATCAATCGTCTCGCCCGGGAAAACCGGCGAGGAGAAGCGCACATCAAACTGCCTGATGCGGGTCGGATCATAATCCGCATAGGCTTTGAGCGCCGCCCGGCAGCAGACGCCATAGGTGCAGAGCCCATGCAGGATCGGGCGCGGAAAGCCGGCCGCCTTGGCGAAGTTCGGGTCTGAATGCAGCGGGTTGCGATCGCCTGACAGCCGGTAGATCAGCGCCTGATCCGGCTTGGTCGCAAGCGAGACGGTTCGGTCGGCGGGCCGGTCCGGGCGCTCATGCACGGGCGTACCGCCGCTCGACGGCCCGCCAAAGCCACCATCGGCGCGCGCGAAAATGGTCGAGCCCAGCGTGGCGAGCTTGTCTCCGGACTTGGCGTCCTTCAGCACGGTGGTGTTGTAGATCAGCGCGCCCTTGCCTTCGCCCTTGTCGACGATCTCGTCGATGCTCCAGTCGGAGAGGATCCCGCCTTCGGCTGGCAACGGTTTGTGAATGGTCAGGCGTTGCTCGCCATGGACGACCATCATGAAATTGATGCCGGTCGCCGTCGTCTTGCCCGCGCCCCATGCCATCACGGTGGCCTGCGTGGGGACAACTTTCAGCCCGTTCTCATAAACGAAGGGCAGTTCTTTCTCATCCAGCGGATCGTCGCCCATGCCGATGCCGAGTGCGTAGAGCATCGTGTCACGCTCGGTATGCGAAAACGCCTGGTCTGTTGATGAAAGCGCCTTCGCGGTCTCGTAATCGATCGGCATGCTGTATCCTCCATTTCGAAGGACGATAGGCCGGCGGGGCGCGCGCGTGAAGTCAGCCTGAGCGCTGCATCACTTTAAAGGAGGCGACCGAGTAGGTGGACACGCTATAGGGCACGCAGAAGGTCAGGATGATTTTCCAGATTGGCGGCAAGCCGCCGGCGATGAGGACATCGATCTGATTGATCAGGATCAGGACCAGCCCGACAACAGCCGCCACTTTCAGGGCCCGCACGACCGTATCGCGCTCGCCAGCGGCCCGCCAGAAACTCTTATTCGCGCAGAGCGCCACCGGGTTCTCGCCGGGAAGCGATTTCAGATCGGACATGTTCGGCCCTCCTTGCGGCGCGTGTCGAGCATCTGGCCACAGGGCCTGTCGATGCAAGCTCAATCACGCGATTGGGAAGACGGGAGAGGCGTGGCGCTATCCCCGCAATTCGAACCCGCTCATCCCGGCGCAGGCCGGGATCTCCCACGGCGTATTCCCAAGCAACCGCAACAGATCCTGGCCTGCAACGAAGTGAGGCAACTTGGGAATCCCGCCAGATCTTATCCGACCCCCAGATGGCTGGGCGTATACTCCATGCATGGATCGCCAGATGATCTCCGAATGGTTTGACTATGTGCCCGTCTTCTACTGGCCGGTGCTCTGCCTTGAGATTGT